>JAYPJE010000102.1:0-7393 GCA_038128265.1 Gemmatimonadota bacterium | reverse complement strand
TGCTCAATGGCGTTTTCTAGCTCGCGCACGTTGCCGGGCCACTCGTGGTCGAGCAGCACCGCTAGCGCAGCGTGGTCAATGGCCTCTATCTGCCGCCCCGTGCGCGCATTGTAGATATCTATGAAATGCTGCACGAGCAGCGGAATGTCTTCCTTGCGCTGGCGCAGCGGCGGCAGCTCGATCGGCATAACGTGCAGCCGGTAAAACAAATCTTCGCGAAAGCGCCCCTCGGCAATGAGCGTGCGCAGATCGCGGTTTGTAGCCGCAATAACCCGCACGTCCACTGCTATCGTGTCGCTGCTACCGACGCGTTCGATTTCGCGTTCCTGCAGAACGCGCAGCAGCTTCAGCTGCACACCCGAGCTAATATCGCCGATCTCATCGAGGAAAATTGTGCCGCCGTGCGCGCGCTCAAAGCGACCCAACTTGTCGCGCACTGCACCGGTAAAGGCACCGCGCACGTGGCCAAACAGCTCGCTCTCGAGCAGATTCTCAGACAGCGCAGAGCAGTTGACCTTTACAAACGGCCCGTCTTTGCGATGGCTGCTCCCGTGCACAGCTGACGCAACCAGTTCCTTGCCCGTACCGCTCTCGCCCAGAATCAGCACAGTTGCATCGCTGTCGGACAGGTCGTCCACCAGCTGATACACCTCGCGCATTCGATGGTCTTTGCCAACCATGTCGTGGAAGCTACCGCGCGCCTCTAGCTGTTGGCGCAGCGTTTCCAACTCGGTATTGTCGCGCACAATGGCAACGACGCCTCGCTCTTCGGCATCTTCGTCGCGCAGGATGCGCGTCGATACAGTTAAGTGGCGGCGACGGCCCTGCCGGTCGACGATGGCCACCTCTACGCCGTTGGCATCGCAGCGCTGAGCAAAGAGCGCACACAGCCCCTCTTGGCTTCCGTCACCCAACACGTCAGCACACGACTCGCCAACGGCTTCCTGGCGCGTATAGCCGATAATGTGCTGCGCGGCTTCGTTGAGGTTGCTGACGCGCAGGTCGATATCGACCGCGATAATGCCGTCAGCGACGGAATTAAAAATGGCTTCTAAATTTTGCCGCTGCATCATACATGACTGCAGCTGCTCAACATGTTTCCCGATGTGCTCTACGCTCATTGTGCGCTCCGCTGTTGCCGCTTCTCTACCATAAAGTATAGCACGGGTACCGCCATGCGCGATAGCAGCAGCGAGGCCACCTCCCCGGCCATCAGCGAAATGGCTAGTCCCTGAAAGATCGGATCGAAGAGGATGACCGACGCACCGACAATCACCGCCGCAGCCGTCAGCAGCATCGGGCGAAAGCGCACCGCACCGGCGTCGACAACGGCCTCTTCCAGCGGCATGCCCTCACTCAGACGCAGTTCGATAAAATCGACGAGGATAATCGAGTTGCGCACGACGATACCGGCTCCGGCGATAAATCCAATCATCGATGTGGCGGTGAAAAAGGCGTCGAGTCCACCGTGCGCCGGCATAATGCCCACCAGCGAGAAGGGAATGGCCGACATAATGACCAACGGAACAATAAAGGACTGAAACCACGCCACTACGAGAATGTAAATGAGGATTAATACTGCGCCGAAGGCGATGCCCAAGTCGCGAAATACCTCGTAGGTAATGTGCCACTCGCCGTCCCACTTCATCGCCAGCTTGTCCGTGTAAAAAGGCTGCTGACCGGTGAACTGCTCCAGTGCATATCCCTCAGGCAGCTCCAGCGCGTCGATCTTTTCACCCAGTTCCATAATCGCGTAGACCGGGCTCTCGAACGCGCCGCCTACGTCGGCCGTTACGTAGACGACAGGCATCAGGTTTTTGTGAAAAATACTGCGTTCGCTCTCTTCCTCTTCCATGCGCACCAGCTGACCTAGCGGCACCATCTCGCCGCTCGGCGTCGGCATCTTTATACCCATTAATTCGTCCACGTGCGAACGGGCAACCAGCGGAAGGCGCAGCTGTATATCGAGATCTTCGACCTCCGTCGGCTCGTGTACTAAACCCGCCGAATAGCCGTCTACGGCGATAGCCAGCGTCTGGGCAATAGCCTGTGAGGAAAGGCCGCTGAGCGCGGCCTTCTCGCGGTCGACAACAAAGCGATACTTGTCCTGTTTTTCCTCTGCATACCAGTCCACGTCAACCACGCCCTCGGTCTGTTCAAAGATCGTCCGCACCTGCTGTGCTACTTCCAGTTGGCGCTCGTAGTCGGGCCCATAGATCTCGGCGACCAGCGTCTGCAGCACGGGCGGTCCTGGCGGCACTTCGGCCACTTCGACCCGCGCACCGTATCGCGCAGCAATTGCCGTCAGGTGTGGGCGCACGCGCTTGGCCACATCGTGACTCTGCTCGCTGCGCTCGTCCTTGGGCAGCAAATTGACTTGGATATCGGCGACGTTGGCTCCGCGGCGCAGAAAGTAGTGGCGCACTAACCCATTGAAGTTGAACGGCCCCGACGTGCCCGCGTAGACCTGGTAATCCACTACTTCGGGGACGCTCCCTAAATAGGTTCCCATCTCCTGGGCCATGGCCGCCGTCTCTTCGAGCGTCGTGCCCTCCGGCGCATTTACCATTACCTGAAACTCGCTCTTATTATCGAAGGGCAGCATCTTGACCACTACGAACTTCACGCCGACTAGTGCCATTGCTCCCAGCAGCAAGACGACCATGCCAAAAAGAAAGAGCGCACGCGTCTTCGCCCTGCGCAGCAGCGGCTGCATAGCGCGCCGATAGAGCTTGGTCAGCCCCCCTTCGGCCTCGTCGCCGTGCGCGCCGTCGCGCTTGAGCAGGCGCAGCGCAGCCCACGGCGTTACGACAAAGGCAACTATTAGCGAAAACAGCATGGCCGCCGACGCACCCACGGGAATGGGTCGCATATACGGCCCCATCAGGCCGCCAACAAAGGCCATCGGCAGAATCGCGGCAATCACCGTCATCGTCGCCAGAATCGTCGGATTGCCAACTTCGTCTACCGCCTCGACTGCAACATCGGTCAACGGCCGCCCTGCGTTTCTGGGTAAGCGGAAATGGCGCACGATATTCTCGACCACGACAATCGCATCATCGACCAAAATGCCGATGGAAAAGATTAGGGCAAAAAGCGTAATGCGATTGAGGGTATACCCATACAGGTAAAACGTGAAAAGCGTTAGGCCCAGCGTCACGGGTATGGCAATGCCAACCACGCCGGATTCGCGAAAACCTAGCGCCAGCCAGATCAATAGGATAACCGATGCCGTGGCCAAGCCCATGTGAAAGAGCAGTTCGTCCGATTTTTCGCGCGCCGTTTCGCCATAGTTGCGCGTTGCTACCACCTGCACATCATCGGGCACGATAACCCCATTGAGCAGCTCCACCTTTCTCAGCACCTGCTGAGCCAGTACGGTGGCGTTGGTCCCTTTGCGCTTGGCAACCGACAGCGTTACAGCCGGCTGCGTCTCACCGCTACCGCGGCCAAAGCGCACATAGCTGCTGGGCTCTTCGGGCCCATCCAGTATCTGCGCCACGTCTCTCAGGTAGACCGGTCGTCCCTCGTATGCGCTGACGACGATCAAACCAATCTCGTCGGCGCCCTTTAGAAAGCGCCCCGTTTCGACCATTACTTCCCTGTTTAACTCGCTGATGCGACCGGCCGGCAGCTGGTAATTGGCTCCCTCTAGTGCGCTAGCGACAGCGGCGGGTGCGATACCGTAGGCGGCCAAGCGGTCGACGGAGAGTTCAATGCGCAGCTGTCGACGCAGCCCGCCGATCAGCCGAGTCTGCGACACATCGACAATCTGTTTGATTTCCCGCTCCACTTCGGCCGCTATGCGTCGCAGGGCAAAACCGTCATATGTGTCGCTAGTAAAGGTGAGGGCCATGATGGGCACGTCGTCTATCGAGCGCGGCTTGACTAGCGGCTTTGACACGCCCGCTGGAATCAGGTCGAAATTGGCATAGAGCTGATTATAGGTCTTGAGAATGCTGTCCTCTTCGTCTTCTCCAACGAGAAAGCGCACGATAGCTATGCTCTGACCGTTGCTCGACGTGGAGTAGACATACTCTACGCCGGGTATTTCCCACAGCAGCTTTTCCATCGGGTAGGTCACGCGCTGCTCGACCTCTTTAGCGCTAAGCCCCGGAGCCTGCACAAATACATCGACCATCGGCACGATAATTTGTGGCTCCTCTTCGCGCGGAGTTTGCAGCAGAGCGAATCCGCCCAACAGCAGCGAGGCGATAATCAAGAGAGGCGTCAGCTTGGAGTTGATAAAGAAGCCGGCTAGGCGTCCGGCCACACCTGTACTAGCCATTGGAGCGCACCTCCACCAGGCGGCCCGCACGCACATCGGCGGACGGGGCGACGACTACGCGGTCGCCCTCGTTGAGCCCCGAGAGGACTTCGAAGTCGTCGCCGCGGCGATCGCCCAGGCGCAGCCAGCGCAGTTGGGCACGCCCTTCGGCTACGACGTAGACGCCCTCCAACTGACCCTTGCGAACGAGGGCGGCCGAAGGAACGAGCAGCGCGGTGCGCGGTGCTTCCGGCAGCAGCGCACGCGCAAACATACCCGAGCCAATGCGCCCGTCTCCGTTGCCAATGACAATCTTAGCGCGGAACGTACGGCTGCGCGGGTCCGCTGCCTGCACCTGCGCCAGCACGCGGCCATCGACCCGCCTGTCGAGCGCAGCAATCTCCACCTGGACCCGCTCACCGGCAGCGACGCGCCGACTCTCGGGCAGCAGCACTTCTACCTTCAGCGAGTCGAGCTGCTCGATGGCAAAGAGCGGCACTCCGGGTGCAGCCATATCGCCCACCTGAACAAACTTCTTCACTACGTACCCGTCGATCGACGCGGCAATGGCGCTGTAGTCTAGCTGGACCTCAGCGTGGACGAGCGCCTGACGCGCCGCTCTTTCGGCTGCCTCGGCGCGAGCAAAGGCCGTTTCGGCATCGTCGAGCATCTGCTGCGAGGCCGCCTGTTGCTCAAATAAGTTTCGCAGGCGCGCCGCGGTTTTTTCAGCCAGTTGGCGCGCGCTGCGCGCCTCGCCCAACCCAGCCTGAGCGCGACCGCGAGCGGCCTGCAGCGCCGCGTCTTCTAAGCGCACGAGCACCTGTCCGGCCGACACGCGCTGACCCTCGTCAAAATTGGCTGCGACTACCCGTCCCATTAGCTGGGCAGCGGCCGTGGCGCGCGCAAAGGGCTCGGTTGTGCCGACGACGGACGCTGTCGAAGCAATCTGACTGCGCTGCACTGACTGCACGCGCACGCTCAGAGCAGCTTCTTCACCTGGTAGCGCCCGTTCGGAATCGCCTCCGCAGGCCGTCAAAAACAAAAGGCTGACAACGACCGCTGTCGTCGCATAGTGCATCGGCTTCACTGTTGATCTCCCATTTGATGTTCGAGTATGCTGCCCGCAGCCAGCTCTAGGGTAGCCAGACCGATGCGCACATCGCACTGGGCCTGCAAATAGCCCAAACGCGCCGCTGTAAGCGCCGTGCGCGCATCGAGTAATTCTGTAGCAGTAACCATGGCCTCGTCATACTGCAGCTGGGCAATGCGACGTCGCTCCGCAGCCAGCTCCACGCCCCGCTGGCGCGCAGCAACGCGTTCGAGTGCAGCCGCGAGCGCCCGATGGGCCGCGCGCACCTGACGCTCTACCTGGGCCCGCTGGAAATCTAGCTGGGCCTGGGCCTGACCGCGCTGAGCCACCGCGCGCCGCACCTGCCCAATGGTGGAAGCAGCTGGCAGCTCCCAAACCATCATCGCCCCCACCGTCCAGCTATCCCCCTGGCGCGCTAGCGGCGCATCGGCATCGAGAGCCGCACTAGCAAAGGCGCTCAGCTGTGGCCAGTGGGCCGCCTGCGCTGCGCCAACGCCGCGGCGGGCCGCTTCGAGACCGTGCTCAGCCACCTGCAGATCGGCCCGCATCCCTAGCGCTCCTTCGACCAACTCTTCGAGCGGCGGCAGATCGACGCGACCGGATAGCCCCTGCGTGGGCGCAAGCGGTGCGGTTGCCTCCAAGCCCATTAGCAGGCTGAGACCTTCGCTGGCGGCGGCAACCCCATCGGCGGCCATCCGCGTCTCCACGTCGGCTTCCAGTGCGCGCAGTTGGGCGGCCAACCGCTCTGTGCCTAGGGCCATGCCTTGCCCATAGCGCGCATCCACTACGTCGGCATCGGCGCGCGCCAGCTGGGCGCTTTCGCGCGCCGTTTCTAGAGCGGCCTGCGCCAGCACGAGATTCCAATAGGCGGCTGCCGTCTGCTGGCGCACTTCGGCGCGCTGCTGAGCAAGCTGGGCCTTAGCCAAGCGCGCGCCTGCTTGTGCTTGGCGCCGGCTGTGCAGCGCCCGCCCGCCGCTAAAGAGCGGTTGAGACACTGCTATCTGCGTCTGAAAGTTGCTGAGCGCATCCGGCGCGTTGAGGCGATCAACGGCAAAATCGGCCTGGCTAAAGCGCGCCTGCTTGAGGCGAAAACCAAAGGCGTTCACCGCGTCGTTGCTACGCACCACCTGTTCGCTGATGCGCACGCTGGGCAGAAACCCAGCCCAGCTTTCCAGCGCGCGCGCGCGCGCCGCTTCTACCTGATTCGAGGCGGCCTGCAGCAGCGCGTTATCCCGCTGGGCGCGCGCCACCGCTTCCTCCAGCGAAAGGGCCGATGCGCCCACATCCCACAGCAGCGCAGCGACCGACAGCACCCATTTGAGAAACAGCCCATAGTTCACGAAACACTCTCCTCTAGGAACGAATCCAATGTCGCTTCCAACTCGCGTTGCGATAGCACGCCTACCCGTCGATGGACTAGCTCGCCACCGCGCATGACTAGCAGCGTCGGTAGGGCGTGGATGTCGTATTTGGTTGCAAGGAGCGGTGCCTCATCGACGTTGACGCCGCACACTTTGACGCGCCCAGCGTACTTTTGCGCCACAGCCTCTAAGACGGGTTTAAACTGCAGGCAGGGTCCACACCACGCCGCCCACAGATCCACCAGGACCCACTCGGCGCCTACAAGCTCCCCTTTGTAGTTGTCGTCATCTACTACGCACACCGAATTAGACATATCGCTTATCCAGACGTCACACACTGCGTTTCTGCATGCTTACGCAAGCATCGTGCCGAAGCATAAAAATCAGTGTAAAATATTAATAAATATAGATTTATGTTTTTTTCTTCAACGCAATTCAGCAGGCCGATGTTGCATTTGTTGCATTAGGCGTTGCCGTCTTGCAGCTATTTTGCAACACAGTGAAACATTTGCTTTATCTGGAGAGTTGGTATTACACCATGCTGCCGAGATGCAATAAGGTAGGTTCGCACGCCGCAATTTGGTCAGCTACGCTGGACAGTCTTATCTTAGCGCTGCTCCGCGTGCCACTTCCCGCGCGGAATATCGCTTACCTATGAAGCAGAACACTTCAGAC
>JAYPJE010000101.1:0-7539 GCA_038128265.1 Gemmatimonadota bacterium | reverse complement strand
CGTATGTGGAGGGACAAATTCAAGGCGGTGCCGTGCAGGGCATCGGCTGGGCGCTTAACGAAGAGTACGCTCTAGCTCAGGACGGCCGCATGCAAAACGCCAGCTTTCTCGACTACCGCATGCCGACAGCCCTCGACCTACCGATGATCGACACCGTCATCGTCGAGGTGCACAATCCGGGCCATCCCTACGGCGTGCGCGGCGTCGGCGAAGTGCCCATCGTACCGCCACTAGCCGCCATCGCCAACGCCGTCTACCGAGCCATCGGCCGGCGCATCGACGTGCTGCCTATGAGCCCGGCCCGCGTGCTGGCATCGCTGGCGACGCCGTAGGAATCGGTGCAATGGAGCGCACGCTAGCGGACCACTTCGCCGACTATCAGCGCGATGGCTACACCATTTTTCGCGGTTTTATGCCGAGCGAGCGGCTGCGCGCCGTCCGCGCGGAAGTGGATCCAGAGTTTGCACAGCGCTTTGCCGCCGAGCCCGAGAAGGCGCGCACGACCATTGCCGGCATTCTAGCCCATCCCGCGCTGGCCGATCTGCTCAAAGAGCACCTGCTCAACCCACACCTGCTCGACTTTGCCGAGCTGGTCATGGGCCCTTTTGTCCAGCTCGACAGCTTTGAAATTACGGGGTTTCCCAGCCGACCTGCCGAGCAGTTTAATCGCGTAGCCGACTGGCACCGCGACGCGTTTAACTACTCGGATATGTGGGCCAACCATCCATCGAGCGCACACTTCAAGCCGCACCCCTACACCGCGCCCACGGCCTGTAATTGCCTGACCTACCTGCAGGACATGACGGGCGAGAGCGGTCCACTGCGCGTCGTGCCGGGTTCGCATCTGGACTTCAGCCATATTCCAGCACAGGAGCGCAACCAGCCGCACCCGCGCGAAGTGCTCGTGGAACTCTCCGCAGGCGATATGGTCTTCACCCACAACGAGCTACTCCACGCTGGATCCATCAATACTTCAGAACACACGCGCTATTTTATCAGCGCCTACTTTCAGCGCGTTGGCCTGCCGCACCGCGACCGCTTTGACGTGCCCGCCGTAGAGGCGATCTGCCGAGCGGCCCGCGCGCGCAACGACCGCCGCACGCTGCGGCTGTTCGGAGAAGATCCACTCTTTGCCGAGCGCGAACAGGCGGCGTGGCGGGCGATGATCGCCGAAGACCGCGCCGCGCTGCGCCCATAGACGCGTTCCCAATACACCTACTCAGCGAATCACCCATCCGCTGGCGGATTGCTACCATAAAACGCATACACAGAGGGAATAGGCTAGTTCAATAGCGCTCAATTACGTCGATGATTTGCTGATGGACGGCCTCGTCGTACGAAGAGGGATGCAATTTTTCTTCCTTCGAATGGGTATTAAAGTAACGCCCCGTAATACCTTCCAACAATGGATCGGTCGCCGCAAAAACCGTTGATTTGGATGCATTCCATGCACTCTTTCCCCCATCTTCTCTAAAGAAAATCTTAAAGAATGGCATCATAATTTTCATCGGACCAGGCAACCCTTTAGCAGAGAGCGAACGAGTCATCGTCGTAGAAGCTCTGCCAGGGAAAACAATGTTTACACATACTCCATCGGATTCGCATCTTTTAGCCAGCGCAATCGACATCGCCTCCAGGATGCTCTTTGAATGTGTATAGGTCATTAGGCCCTTGAACGCCTTCTCTGCTTGAAGATTCGCACAATCTACAGCGGCCGGTTTGTCTCCTCCGCTGATATTCAATACTCTTGGTGAATGTGACGACTTCAGGGCTGGTAGCAGTGCATGAGTCAGTTTCCACGGTGCTAAAACATTCACTGCAAAGTGCATCTCAATACCATCTTGGTTGTATTCGAGCACGTTGCCGAGATAGCCTGCGTTATTGATCAGAACATCTATTCGTGAAACTCTTTGATTGATATCATTGCCCAATTGCTCAAGTTTATCCAGTGTCGATACGTCACCGATTAGATACGCCACCTTAGAGTTTCCCGTATCTTGTGCAATGTTTTTAACTGCTTGTTCAGCACGCGCTGGGTTTCTACCAACAATGAGAACTTCGGCCCCCAATCTGGCAATCTCAAGCGCGCTGTAGAAGCCAATGCCTGCGGTTGCGCCGGTTATTACAACGGTCTTTTCGGTCATTGATTCACTCAACTTTTTCACCTATAAGTTTATGCGCGTTTTGTCCAGAACAGGGCGTTTCAAATACAGGCGTTGAATAGCCCTTTTTGCTTTTGAAAGACCCATTTAACCTTTTGAATCTAAGCGTTAATCGCAACGCCATGCTTTCATCCATGAGAGAATATTCTACTAGACGCCGTAAGGGTTAATCGTTGCGTGGCATGAGATGAAACAAATACCATACTATAATGTCTTGCGACCGGACATCATTGATGTGCATGTCTCACATAGTTTTTATCCAGCTAGGAATTCCGATAGTTTTCGCAGCCTATCATGTGCGGCAGAACGTATCGCTTCCATAAAATTACGCGTCGCTTTATGAACGAAATAGGAACACATCTCGCTGATATGCTAGGAGCGAATCCATGGCGTTAATGAATGACGAGCAGAGGTGGGCCTTCGAGCTCGACGGCTATATCCTGCTTCCGGGCTTGCTCGGCTCGGCAGCAGCAGCGCGCGCTACACCCGCCACCTTAGCCGAGCATCCGGACTTACTAGCTGCGATTAATGAACTAGGGGGCGGAGAAGTACCCCTCTGGCACCGCGCTGCATACGACGGTACCGAAGGCAAGGATCAGGCATTTCACACGATCCAGTTTGTGCTGGACCGCCCTGTGCGCCGCCTAACCAAAGAGGATCAGTGGGCCAATGACCTGACGATCGACGAGCAGCGGCGGCTAGGCTACGACACGGCCAGCCGACCCGACCGAGCATATGTCTGGGGACTGCGGGCACTGTGGGCCGTAGACGATAGCTGCGTGGTGGTGTGCCCGGCGTCGCACAAGGCCAACGTTCTGCCCCCTCCGAGCATGGCCCGCGCCGAGGAGCTCGGAGCGACGGAGCGCGTGCAGCTCCGCGCGGGCGACTGTCTGCTCGCTGTCGCCACCACGCTAGTCGGCGCCGTCCCAGGCTCGTCGCTGCAAGAGTGCATCTTCTGTGATGACACTCGCTACCCTGGAAGGGCCTCGGGCCACAGCGCGACAAGTGCGAATAGTTGGATCGACGAACTGACGCCAGCGCGCCGAGCGCTGGTGGCCGGCCCACCGCGCGGCTTCGGTCACGACGGCCAGCCCCTCAGCAACGAGCAACAGCTGGCGCCGTCGCTGCTGAGCGTCAACGCGCGGCCAGACGCTCCGAATCGAGAAGAGGTGTGGTTCTGGGATCTAAGGGGCTACTTGGTGCTGCCGAACGTAATGGACCGCGCGTGGTTGGATCAGTGCAACGCAGCACTCGACTCGCCGTTTGCCCAAGCCAACCGTCGGCCGGTGCACCTATCGAGCAGCGTCGTGGGCGAGTATCCGAACTACGAGGGGTGTTCGCAGACGATTGCCCCGGCTCCGGGCACGCGCTGCACCGAAGAGCGCGTCTCGCAGACCTGGGCCCATCCCTCTCCCTTTAGCGACGGCTTTCGACGCATGATTGACAATCCGCTCGTCAATGCGCGACTGGAGTGGATGATCGACCCGGGCTTCGTCATGACGACGTGCTATACGATCGTCAGCCGCAACGGAGCGGCCGGACAGCCCCTGCACAGCGGCTGGTTTTACGGCGCCGGCCATACCTATCACTTCCGGGATGGACAGCCTCGTACAGAGCAGGTGAACATCGGCTGGCTGCTCCAAGACGTGGAGACGGCGACGGGCGATGGCGGGTTGATGCTAGTCCCTGGAAGCCACAAGGCGCGGCTGCCGCTGCCGCGCCCGAGGCAAACCAGCTGCGATCTGCCGCAGGTCAAGCATATGCAGGGTGTTGCTGGCACGGTAATCATGTATGCTGGCACTACGACGCACGGCGTGCGCAGCTGGCGCAATCCCCATCGCGAGCGGCGCTTTGTCAATACCAAAGCGGGACCCAATATACGGCGGCCGGCGCAGCTAAGTAGCTGAAGACCGCTAGCGAGGCAAAAAACATGAGGCTTGGAACGGTGTCCAAAAAATGAAGCCCGGCAGCGTTTCCCCATCTCTCCTCTCTCCAGAGACAGAGAGCCGCAATGTTGTCGCCGACAGGGCGTACGTCGCCAGGGGAGGCCATCATGGAAATTCGACAAGCTACTGCAGAGGATGCGCAAGCCATCCACGACTTGCACACGAGGTCCGTTCGAACGATTTGTTCGGGTGTATACCCATCAGAAATTATTGACGGATGGTTAGAGGGGCGCAGCCCCGATGGGTATACTGGTATTGCCCGTGGTGAGATGTACCTAATCGAAATGGACGACCAAATAGCTGCATGGAGTCACGTTCGTGCGACGGGTCTTGTCGCTCTATTCGTTGATCCCGACTATACAGGCCAAGGGTTGGGTCGACGGCTCATGGAGCACGCTGACCGGCTAGTGCAATCGTTCGGCAACCAAATTACAACCATCGGAGCCACATTTAATGCTGTTGGTTTCTACGAGAAGTTCGGATTTGTCGAAACCGGTCGAGATACCATTCAAAAAGGAAACGTATCCGTGCCTATGGTCCATATGATGCGCGAATGAGTGCCTGGCTTCCGGATCGAGAGCAAAACCTGAGCACCCAGAAAGATTAGGGTAGTTATTGCCCGAGTAGGGAACTACGCATGCTTAAGGCCATTCACGCGATTGGGCTGGCGTTTGGCCTACAGTATTGATATGACATACTCTGCCCGTTCTGCCCCTCGTTAAGAGAGATTCGACTGGAAAACTATGACTATCGTTTATCTGAACTCAACCTGGGAGACAAAATGAAAATCACTGAAATTGAGCTCGTTGCGTTTACAGTCACCGGCAGCGGTATCAGGACCAAGTGGGGTTACGGAGAGCCGGGACCAGAGCGAGAAGTGCCGCATAGCATCACGCGCATCGCTACCGACGACGGGCTGGAAGGGTATTCAGAGCAAGGTTGGCCCGGCTACTTCTACACGCCTCGGCAGGATGAAATGGACGGTCTCGTCAAGCCGTTGCTAATCGGTGAAGACCCTCTAGACAGAGAGAGACTGTGGCAGCTTATGTCGCGCCATATGGGTTTTACGGAGGGCCTGATAGGCAATATCGACTGTGCCCTATGGGACCTGGCGGGTAGAATGACCAACCTGTCTATCTCGAGACTCCTGGGCCGCGCCCGGGGGAAGGTCAAGGCGTATGCGAGCACGGCACCCAACCTCGGGTCGCCAGAGCAATACGCACAGCACGCATTGGACTGCAAACAAGCGGGTTACAAGGCGTACAAAGTGCACGCCAATATCTACTGGGATCCGATAAAACAAGAAGCCGCACCTGGGCGACCGGCCTTTCCAAAGGAAGACGTGGAGATCTGCCGGGCCGTGCGCGAGGCCGTAGGGGACGAAATGGTTCTGATGCTCGATCCCTGGGGCATTTACACGCTTGAGGAGGCCATTTGGGTCGGTCGACGAATAGAAGAGTTGGATTACTACTTCCTAGAGCACCCGATGCACGAGCGCCTCATCGAACCCTACCGCAAGCTGTGTAGCGAGCTGCGGATACCGGTGTGCGGCCCCGAGCTTGCACCGGGCGGAGTGTTCAGCCGCGCTGAATGGGCGCTGCAACACGCGACAGATATTGGGCGAACGGATATCAATTTCGGCGGCATTACCGGGGTTCGCAAAACGGTTGATATGTACGAAGCCCTCGGCATGAAGTGCGAAATGCACGTCGGAGGATTCGGCAATGCTCAAATTCTCGCAGCAACGACCGAAGATACCTGCGAGTATTTTGAGCGCGGACTGTTGGAACTGGACGAGGTCCATACATCAACGCCCCCCTATCTACAATCGCCGTGCGATCCGATGGATGACGACGGCAATGTCCTGCTGCCCGACGGGCCCGGTTTGGGCTACGATCTCAACTGGGACTACATCGAAAACCATCGGATTACACGCTGATCCTCAGGAAAGTAGACATAGTGCTGAGGGCCAATAGCGGCACAGAAATGTTTTGACCAAGCGGCATTGGCTTAGATTTACATTTCGATTGCAGCACATTCTCTGCTGCACAGCATTCCAACGCTCACACGGGAGTAGGTAGCATGAGCAAACCAGTGCAATTACTCAGCGAAGCGCAGATGCGCGACTTCGTCGCCAACGGCTATATCAGCCTCAAGCCAGACCTGCCCGAGTCGTTTCACCGCGAAATCTACGAGACAACAGAGAAAGCTTTCGAGCGCGTCGGCAATCCGGGCAACAACATCCTGCCGATGGTGCCGCAACTGCAGCAGGTGTTCGACCATCCGCAGATCAGCGGAGCCCTCACCAGCATACTCGGCGAAAACTACTATCTGCACCCACACCGCCACTGCCATTTCAACAAGCCGAGCAGTGAGGGGCAAATCCTGCACAAGGACAGCTGGTCGCGCTTCCAGCACCGCACGCGCTGGACCATGGCTTTCTACTATCCGCAGGACACCCCCGTCGAGCGCGGCCCCACGGGCATCGTACCGGGCTCGCACTACTACAACAACCAGCCTAGCGCCGACGTGGGCGAAGAAACACCCCTGTGGGGCGAGGCCGGCAGCGTGACCATCGTCCACTACGACCTGTGGCATCGCGCCACGCCCAACCTAGTCGAGCTGCCGCGCTACATGGTAAAATTTCTCTTTGTGCGCGTGGAAGAGCCCACAGCGCCAACGTGGGACGGCGAAGGCGCGGCGTGGGATACAGACAATCCGATGTGGAACAGCGTGTGGAATTGGTACCGAGGAGCAAGCCCGGCTAACGGCGGCGTTACGGGTGATCGCAGCGCGCTTCTAAAGGCACTGAGATCAGAAGACGAAACGGAGGCGCTACAGGCCGCGTACGGGCTGGCGCGCGGAGGACGGGACGTCGCTGCCGATTTGAGCAATCTCCTGGGCGACGAATCGGCCTACGTGCGGCGCAACGCCGGCTACGCGCTATCGGCTATGGATGGACAGGCTGTTGCAGCGCTCATGGAAGGGCTGAGCGATACGGATACGACGAGACGAGCTGCAGCCGCCGATGTGCTCGGCGATATCGGTCGCGCAGCAAGAGACAGCGAGGCGATGCTTGTCAACGCCCTGCGCGATGAACAGCAAGTGGTACGTCTCAACGCCGCGCATGCCCTCGGCACTATTGACGGCAACGGACTGCGCGCGGGCGCGCTGGCCGACGCGCTCGAGAGTGAAGAGGACGAGTGGGTGCGGCGCTACGTCGCACTGAGCTTGCTGCGTCTGGGAAGCGACGCGGCCGATGCGGTACCCCAGCTCAAACAGGCCGCTCTTTCTGACCCCAACCGCTACGTGCAGGCCAAGTCGCTTGAAGCACTACAGCGCATGGGCACGCCGGCCGCTACCGAGGCAGCGTTCGATATACTGCAGACGCTGCGCTGGTGTCCGCACACGGGTATCGGCAGCTCGTTTTA
>JAYPJE010000100.1:0-8819 GCA_038128265.1 Gemmatimonadota bacterium | reverse complement strand
TGGCACTAGCGCTGGTCGGCCTCCTCTGGAGCTCGTCTCAAGTGGAAGCCGAAGGCCGCAATCGCGTCGGCACTAGTGCGGCGTCTCAGCTGCTCATTCCCGTTGGCGCGCGCGATATGGCGCTCGGCGGTTCGTCTGCTGCAGGTGCCTCTGGCATCGAGTCGCTGCACTGGAATCCCGCCGGCTTGGCTAGCACGACGTCGTCGGCCACGATCTTGGCGCAAACGACCAGCTACTTGGCCGATATGCAGCTGAACTACGCTGCCGTCGGTGCGAACCTGGGTTCGTTTGGTCACTTGGCCGTCAGCATGAAAGCGCTGTCGGTCGGCGATATTCCCGTGACAACGACGGCTGCTCCGGACGGCACGGGCGGTACGTTTTCGCCGACGTTTTTCGTGCTGGGAACGACCTATGCCAACAGCCTGACGGATCGCATCCGCATGGGAGCCACGGTCCACTTCGTGTCTGAGAGCATGGGCCGTAGCAATGCCAGCGGTGTTTCCTTTAGCGCCGGTGCCCAGTACGAGAACCTCGGTTCCGTGCAGGGGCTCGACTTGGGTATCAGCATCAAGCACATCGGCACGCGCATGACCTACGGCGGGCCGGGCTTGCTCTACGCAGGTCAGGTCAACGGTTCGCGCCGTCCCGGTTCGTTTTATCGGGTAGAGGCGAGCTCGGCTGACCTGCCGTCGCTGTTCGAGATCGGTCTGAGCTACAATATGCCGATGGGCGATAGCGCGCTGAGCATTAACACGCTGTTCCAGCACCAGAACTATAACTACGACGAGTATCGTTTGGGTGCTGAGTACACGTTTAACGACATGGTTTCGCTGCGCGCCGGTTTTGACCTGCCGGCCAGCGCAGACGACGATACCTATATCTTCGGCACCAGTTTTGGTATCGGTCTCAAGCTGCCGGTCGCAGGACGCGATGTGCAGCTCGACTACGCCTACACCGGAGCCGAGTATTTCGATGCGCTGAACACCTTTGCTTTCAAGCTGGATTTCTAAAGCAAAGTCCGTTTAGCACAGCACGTGAAACGCCGCGCACTGCAGGGTGCGCGGCGTTTTGCTTTGCGCGCCGTCCTCTGCTGTGCTGTTGACTTTTACTGCCCGCTAAATACTTTTTAACGCGTGCTTTGCTGCAGTTTCTGTCTTCTGTCTTTCCCGCGTTTTCACTCGAGAGGAGATTCCCGATGAGCACTCGCATGGCCTGTCTGGTGCTGGTCGCATTGTCCGTTTTTGTCGGTGCCTGTCAGAGCCCCACGATGACGGCTGCCAAGCTGTATTTAAAACAGGACCAGCCGCTGAAAGCAAAGGAGCAGCTGCTGCTGACGATTGAGGCAGAGCCGCAAAACGCCGAGGCGCACTTTCTGCTGGGCAAGCTATACGGCGCAGAGGGTGCATATGAGGAAATGGTAGTCCATTTTGAGGCGGCCGCTGGAAGTTCGCATCAGGCGGAAATCGACGTGTTGCGCCAGAACTACTGGGCCCGCGCCTACAACGAGGGCGTGGCCTATGCGCAGGGCGACTCAATTGATCTCGACCGGTCTGGGGTGGCCTTTGTAAACGCCACGCGCGTCGACGAAAGTCGCTTAGAGGCCTGGCGCAACTTGGCCTATGTGTACTATCAGTCGGAGCGCACAGAAGACGCCATTGCGACCTACAGACGCATAACAGAGCGCGCGGCAGATGATACAGACTCCTTCTATAGTTTGGGCGTTTTACTGCTCAACGAGGGACGTCACGCAGAAGCGGTCGACGTGCTCAATAGCCTGACGCAAATCGACTCGAACCATTTGGAAGGGCACATCAATTTGGCGGTCGCCCAAGTCAACGTGAACGATCTCGAAGGGGCTGAGCACAGCTACAAGCAGGCTATCGCGATTGCCCCCGACGCGGCTAACCCCCATTACAACCTGGGCAATCTTTACTGGCAGCAGGACCGCTACGAAGAGGCGCTGCAGGCCTATGGCAAAGCGGCAGCGATCGATCCCAGCGACGACGATGCGCTGTACAATTTGGCAATAACCCATTTGGCATTAGAAGATTCCGAGGCTGCGCTGCCCCTGCTGGAGCAGCTCTCTGTGCGTATGCCCGACAGCGCATCGGTATGGCGCGAATTGGGACGCTTGTATGCTATAAAGGGACAGATCGAGCAGAGCGAAGAGGCCTACGCGCGCGAAGAAGCCCTAACGGAGTCTCAATAGGCGGGATAGCCCTTCCGCTCATCTTATATGCTTCAGTACACGCTACAACGCATTCTGCTAGCCATCCCCACGCTGCTGGGTATATCGCTCATTTCGTTCTTGATAATGCACTTGGCCCCAGGTGATCCGGTCGATCTATTCTTGGGTGGCGGCGCGGGCGGTGCGAGCGGCGAGGGGATCTCTACAGACCGCAAATCAGATATGGAGAAGACGCGCGAAGAGCTGCGTCGCCAGCTCGGCCTAGATAAACCGCTGCACGTTCAATACCTCAGTTGGCTGTCCAATATCGTGCTGCGCGTGGAAGACTTAGACGGCTTTGAGCGCGGTGCCTTGCTGGCCGACGCAGCGCTGGAAGAGCTCGACACAGCGCGTCGTGCCGAATTGATGCAAATGGAGCAGAGCGCTGCCAAAGGGGCTTTTCTCGAAGTCTTTCGTCAGCTGCATCCCGACCGCGTCGGCGAGTTGACCGCCAGCGATTTCTGGCAGAGCGCCCTTTTCTCCTCGCAGAAGAATTACGAGTACGAGGGAGCGGGCATCGAGCTTTTTCACACGGATAATTGGCGTTTGGTCACGCTGAATTTTGGACGGTCATTCAAAGACCAACAGCCGGTAATTGATCGCATTCTCGAGCGCCTGCCCGTCACGATAGAGATCAACGTCATCAGCTTTATCGTCGCCTATTTGGTTGGCGTGCCGCTGGGCATTCTTCTGGCCGTGCGCCAAAATTCGCTCGTCGATAGGGCGGCGACCACCGCGACGTTTATGCTGTGGTCGATGCCGTCTTTTTGGGTAGGCATGCTGCTGATTATGTTTCTCTGCAACAAGGAATTTCTCTATTGGTTTCCCGCTTCCGGCGTTCAGTCGCTACAGGTCGATGAGACCTGGGGTGCGTGGCAGGTGCTTACCGACCACGCTCACCACATGGTGCTGCCAATACTGGCGTCGACCTATTCGAGCTTTGCCGGCATTTCTCGCTATATGCGCACCAGTATGTTGGAAAATCTGCGCCAAGATTACGTGCGCACGGCGCAGGCCAAGGGGCTGCGCTTTCAACTGGTTGTCGTGCGCCACGTGATGCGCAACTCGCTGATTCCCGTCGTCACGCTGATGGCCGGTTTGCTGCCGGGCATGATTGCCGGTTCGGTATTTATCGAGACTATTTTTACCATTCCCGGCCTGGGCTTTCTATCGTTCCAGTCCGTTATCGTGCGCGACTATCCGGTGGCCATGGCGCTCTTCACACTGACGGCCGTGCTGACGCTAATGGGCATACTGGTAGCGGATATTTTGCTCAAGGCCGTCGATCCGCGCATCGACTTTTCGCGGGCACAGGCATGAGTCAGGTCGCCGAAGCAGCGCGCGTCGATGACGACAATGCCATTAACATGGGGCAGTCGTACGGCCAAATCGTATGGCACCAGTTTAAAAAGAACAGGCCCGCCTTGGCCAGCCTGTGGGGAATTGGCCTGCTCGCCTTTGTAGCGCTCACGGCTGACTTGATAGCCGGCGATAAGCCCTACTACATGGAGTACAAGGGCGAGAGTTACTATCCAGCCTTTCGCCAGTATGGCGTCTATGTGGGCGTGATGGATTGGCCCAAAGAGCTCAAGCGCCGACGCAACTTTAAAAAACTCAAGACCGACGCGGTGGTCTTTCCGCCCATTCCATATGGACCGGGTGAAATACGCCTGGCGGAGAAATACGCACCGCCGAGCAGGGAGCATTGGTTGGGCACCGATCGCCTGGGCCGCGACGTGCTCGCCGGTCTGGTGCACGGTTCGCGCTATGCGCTTACCATCGGCCTAGTTTCGGTTGGTATTTCGATGTGCATCGGTCTGATCTTGGGGGCGGCGGCCGGCTATTTTGGCGGCTGGATTGACCTGGCGCTATCGCGCCTTTTCGAGCTATGGGCAGCGATTCCCAGCTTCTTCTTAATCCTGACAGCCGCGGCCTTCTTTCCACCGAGCCTGTTCTTTATCATGATCATTATTGGCCTGACGAGTTGGGTGGGTATCGCACGCCTAACGCGCTCGCAGTTTTTGCAGGTGCGCAGCTACGACTACGTATCGGCGGCGCGCAGTTTGGGCTACTCCAACCGCCGCATCATGTTTCGCCATATATTGCCCAACGCGATTGGTCCGATTCTCATTCCGGCCGCATTCGGCGTAGCGGGTGCCATTTTGGCCGAATCGGGACTCAGCTTCTTAGGGGTGGGGGTGCCGGCCGAGGCCATCACTTGGGGTTCGCTGCTGGCGGGTGCCCGCAGCAATACGGCGGCGTGGTGGCTCGTCGTAATGCCGGGACTGGCGATTTTCTTGACGGTTACGCTCTACAATTTGCTCGGTGACGGCCTGCGCGACGCGCTGGATCCCAAGCTGCGCGGCTCACGCTAAGAACGTTGGCAACTCCTCATTAGACAGCACTTGCTCCAGCGTTTGGCGCTTGCGCGTCAGGTGCAAGCTGCCATCGGCCGCCAGCACGATTTCCGATGCTTCGGGAAACGAGTTGTAGTTTTTGGCCGCCATGCCGGCGCAGTAGGCTCCGCTGCCGCCGATGACGATGGGGTCACCTATCTTCGCCTCACAGAGCAGGCGCGTCTGCAGACCTTCGGGATTGTCGGGCGCTGGCGTGAGCACGTCGCCGCTCTCGCAGCAGTGACCGGCAATGAGGTACTCGACGTCCTCGCGCGCTCCGTCCTCGCGCGGCACGACGACGATGGGATGCTGGGCGCCGTATAGGCTGGGGCGCAGTACCTCGGTCATGCCGCTGTCTATCTTGAGAAAGCGAAAGCCCTCAGATCCGGTGTCGACGATGTCCATGACGGTGGCGATCAGTGCACCGGCATTGGCCACAAAGAACGTGCCTGGTTCGATCTCCAGGTGCAGCTGGCGTCCGTGCTCGCGGGCAAAGCGCTCAAACTCGCCGACAATGGGCTTGCCCGCTTCCTGCAAATCCGTGGACTTTTCACCGGTCATGCGGCCGACCTTGTAGCCGCCGCCGAGGCTGACGCGTTCGACATCGGCCAGTTGCGCGGCTACGTCTAGCGTCATGCGCGCGCAGCGCTGCCAGACCTCGGGGTCGCTGCCCGAGCCGATATGGCTGTGCAGGCCGGTTATGCGCAGGTCACATTGGCCGGCGATGGCCATCACATCTTCAATATACTCGTGCCAGATACCAAAGCTGGCCGAGGGGCCTCCGACATTGGTGCGGTTGCTGTGGCCCGAACCCAGGCCTGGATTGAAGCGCACGGAGACCTCGCCGCCGGCAAAGAGCTGTCCATAGGTGCGCAGCTGGTGCAGAGAGCACGCGTTAAACAGCACGCCTTGCCCGACGAGATCTTCTAGGTCGTCGGGCAGCTGCTGTGCCGTGATTTGAATCTGCTGTGCTGGCACGCCGGCGCGCATGGCGCGCCTCGCCTCGTAGCCGCTGCTGGCATCGATGTGCAGTCCGGCGCTGTTGAGAATGCGGATAACGGAGATATTGGGGCACGCTTTCATGGCGTAGCGCGCCGTCAATCCGAAGGCGTTGGGGAAATCGAGCGCCTTCTGCGCCTGCGATTGGAGCGTAGCCTGATCGTAGACAAACACGGGCGTGCCGTATTCGCTTTGGATGTGCCGAACCTGCTCTTCCGAGAGAAAACGCAACTTTTCCATACGTGCCGTAACTTGATATTTTTTAAGAGAATTGGTAGCTTTTGAAAGTCAAAAATTATCGCTATGATCGGCATTCCTGTCAAGGTATAGATCCCATTTGAGCACTTATATTCTCGGCATATCGGCGTTTTATCACGACAGTGCTGCCTGTCTGGTGCGCGACGGAGAAATCGTCGCCGCCGCCCAGGAAGAGCGCTTTACGCGCAAAAAGCACGATCCCGAGTTTCCACACCACGCCGTCGCCTACTGCCTGCGCGAGGCCGGCATTGGCGTGGGCGATGTGCGCTGCATTGGCTTTTACGACAAACCTCTGCTCACCTTTGAACGCCTCCTAGAAACGCATTTGGGTACCGCACCGCTAGGCATTCGCCTGTTCTGGAAGAGCATGGTGGTGTGGATTAAGAAAAAGCTGTGGATACCGCAGATCATTCAGGAAGAGCTGCAGTGCGACGTGCCCGTGCTCTTTGGCGAACACCACGAATCGCACGCCGCTTCGGCCTTTTACCCGTCGCCGTTTGCAGAAGCGGCCATTATGACGCTAGACGGCGTAGGCGAGTGGACGACGACCAGCTACGGCCACGGGCGCGGCGCCGAAATCCACACGCTGGCCGAGACGCGCTTTCCCCATTCGCTGGGGCTGCTCTATTCGGCGTTCACCTATTTCACGGGTTTTAAAGTCAACTCCGGCGAATACAAGCTGATGGGGTTGGCACCCTACGGTGAGCCCAAATACGTCCAGCAAATTCTCGACAATTTGATCGACCTAAAAGACGACGGCTCGTTTAAGCTGAACACGCGCTACTTCGACTATATATCGGGTTTGAAGATGACGAGCGGGGCAATGGATGCGCTGTTTGATGGCCCACCGCGTCAGCCGGAATCGCCCCTGACCCAGCGCGAAATGGATTTGGCCCGTTCGTGCCAGGTCGTCACGGAAGAGGTCATGCTGCGCATTGCGCGCCAGGCGCATGCAGAAACGGGTTCCAAGAACTTGTGCATGGCGGGTGGCGTGGCGCTTAACTGCGTCGGCAATGGCCGCATCCTGCGTGAAGGGCCCTTTGAAAATATGTGGATCCAGCCGGCGGCCGGCGATGCCGGCGGTGCGCTGGGCGTGGCGCTGGCGCTGTGGTATCGCTACTTGAATAACGAGCGCGCAGTGTCCGGCAGCGGCGATTCCATGTCGGCTTCCCTGCTGGGCCCGGCATTTAACCGAGAAGAAATAGGTTCCTTTATTGAGGAACAGGGTGCCGCTGCAACGCATCTCGACGACGAGGAACTGTCTGTACGCGTTGCTGAGGCGCTGGCCGAGGGCAAAGTCGTCGGCTGGTTTCAGGGTCGCATGGAATTTGGTCCGCGCGCGCTCGGCGGTCGCTCCATATTGGGCGATCCGCGCTCAAAGGAAACGCAGTCGGTAATGAACTTGAAGATCAAGTTTCGCGAGAGCTTTCGCCCCTTTGCGCCGTCCGTGCTGCGCGAGCACGTGCACGAGTACTTCGAGTTGGATGCCGATTCGCCCTATATGCTACAGGTCGCTCCGGTCAAGAGCGAGCGCCAGATACCCATGAGCGACGAGCAGCAGCAGCTATTTGGTATTGAAAAGCTCAACGTGCCGCGCTCGGATATTCCCTCTATAACGCACGTCGACTATTCGGCGCGTGTGCAGACGGTGCGCCGCGAGGACAATCCGCGCTACTACGATCTGATTCGTGCATTTCACAGCATAACGGGTTATCCGCTCGTGGTGAATACGTCCTTCAACGTGCGCGGCGAACCCATTGTCTGCACGCCAGAAGATGCCTACCGCTGCTTTATGCGCACGGAAATGGACTATTTGGTGTTGGGCAACTACGTGTTGGACAAACGGGAGCAGCCGCAGTGGAACGAGGCGGTAGACTGGCGCGAGGAGTTTGAACTTGACTGAGCAAGGCGCTGGCTGGTGGGGCGTTCCCACGCCGCAGCGAAAGGACCTGCGCAATTTCGCCGTTGTCATGGCGGTTGCAGCCGGAATAGTGGCCGGGCTGCTGTGGTATAACGACCGATTGCAGGGCATGCAGATTGCGGGGGGCGTCGCCGGCGTGTTCCTGGCTACGGGCCTGCTTTTTCCCGTGGTGCTGAAACCGCTGTATATCGTCTGGATGGCGCTGGCGCGCGTGCTGGCATTTGTCAATACGCACCTTATTTTGGCCCTCGTGTTCTATTCGCTTTTCACCGTTATCGGCCTCGTCATGCGCCTGCTGGGCCGAGATCCGATTGACCGCAAACTGTCGCCCACGGCCAAGACCTATTGGCACCGACGCGAGAAACCGCTGCTCGACCGCGCGCACTACGAACGCCAGTTCTGATCAAGCCTTGATCTTGTCGTACGCAGACTTTATATTTTTATCCCTTTAGGCCCGTGTTAATGAGCTCTTCGCAACGTGGTGGAGCGGCGCCTTCAGAGCAGTTTAGCGGCGAAGACGTCCGTTGGATGCGCCAGGCGCTGTCCCTTGCTGAAGCGGCAGGACGGCGCGGCGAAGTGCCGGTGGGCGCAGTCGTCGTCGGCTCTCAGGGTGCGCTGGGACAGGCCGCCAACGCCATTGAAGAACTTGGCGACCCTACGGCTCATGCCGAACTGCTGGCCGTGCGCCAGGCGGTGGAAACGGCGGGCGACAAACGGCTTTTAGAAACGACTTTATACGTCACGCTTGAACCCTGTGCCATGTGCGCGGGAGGCATTGTGCTGGCGCGTATCCCCCGGTTGGTCTTTGCGGCGTACGACCCCAAGGGGGGCGCCTGTGGGTCGTTGAGAAATGTAGTGCAGGACGAGCGCCTCAATCATCGCTGTGCGGTGTCCGGGGGGCTGTTGGAAGGCGAAAGCGCCGCGCTGTTGAAGGCCTTTTTTGCCCGTCTGCGCCGCAGCAAAAAATAGTGGAGAGGTGCCGGAGTGGTCGAACGGGGCGGTCTCGAAAACCGTTGTG
>JAYPJE010000099.1:0-10284 GCA_038128265.1 Gemmatimonadota bacterium | reverse complement strand
CTTAGGGCAAAAACTGGTTGGCCTTCTCCAATTTCTCCGGTAGGTAGGTGTCGATGACGTGATTGAGATCGTGCACGGCAAAGGCCTGCTGCTCGGCGCGATACCCCATCTCTTTGAGCTTCAGCAGCGCGTCCTGCCATTTCTTGTAGTGCTGAACAAAGGGATCGTTTTTCAAGGCATCGTCAATACGCTTAATATCGACATCCGTCATCTTGTGCGTCGGCAGGCCATACTCTTCGATATCGTCGGGCGTCACGCCTAGAAAGTGGGCGCGCGGCACGCAAAAGGCCTCGTTTATATGGGCGGCATTGCCCGAACCGACTTTGAGCGTGCGATAGATATTGCAGATGCCGTAGGGGTCGCAGTCGACAAAGGCATAGGTGGGAATATCTAGCTCTTCGCTGAGACGGCGTATGAAGCGTCGGGTCGCACGCGTCGGCACGCCCCCCATCGAGACCAATATGCAGTCAGCTGTGCGCCAGTAGTTATGCTTTACCAAACGCTGAAACATGCCCGCCGTTTCAATGGCGAGAATAAATTTGGCGTCTGACTCGAAGCGCAGATGCTCGACTGAAATGGGAATTGAGTAGGCGCCCGAACCAAACCGCGTGCAGTCGATGGCCAACTCCTCGCCGCTGTCGCGATCGACGTCGTACACGACTAGGCGGCCGGCGACCTCGCCGCCTTTTTCCTCGGGAACAAAACCCAGCTGTTCGCGATTGACCGAGAAAAAAGCCTCTACGTCATCGAGCACCGCATCGGACTCGGTCTGTTCGGCAAAGCGAATTTCGTCCGACCAGCCTTTAGCCACATAATAGGCTTCGCGCTTGGTCGCTATATCATCCGTCTCAATCAGATTTTTTGACAGCGCAATCATCTTGAGCGACTGGGCAAAGGTCTTGACCGTCGACACGGCCAGCGTGCGCTCTTTAGTTTTGCGGCCAATTTGAAAAAATCCGGCTTTGGGATCGAATTTGACGTTGCTCAGGTTGCGCAGCGGAAACTTCATGGACGGTTTCTGTTTGCGCAGAATCTTATCGCGGATGCTCTTGGCTTCTTTGGCAATCTGCTTTAATAGCTCTTCGTTCACGAGCGACTCCTCTCCAAAAGACCCTGCAGATTGTTTTCAACGCTCTGCGTTTTCTTATCACTATCGCCCGTTATCTCCTGCAAGGCAGCGGCGATATGCCCTATGTACTGAGCGATATAATCCTTTTTGCGCGCCGCCTCGGCCTCGCGCCGCATTTTGCCAATATGCTCCCCAACTTTGCGGCCGCATTCCTGCACGCCTAAGCGGATTTCTTTGATAATTTCGTCGTAGTGTGCGACGGCATCTTTGCTCTCCGATGTGAAGGGAACCCATACAGAAGCCACGTGCACCATCACGACCAAGGGCCCCGTAGGCAGCGCATTATTGCTCTGGCTGATGCGGTAATTGCGCCAGTCCGTGTCGATCAGGCTGCGGGTAATAGCGCACGCCGAAGGCTGGTAGAGCAACGGTACCCGGTTGGCAAAGCGCATGAGCTGCACGGCGCCTTCTGGGTTGATGTCACCACCGTAGGCCACCGCTACTTCAATTTGAAAGGGATTGCCCCTGTAGACAGACGGCGGACGCGTCGTCGATGCGTAGAACGCGGCGTTGACGTTGGTGCGCAATGAGTCGAGCAACAGCTCTTCGCCAATAGGAACGATGCAGTCGGTTGGCGGGCGCATCAGTTT
The DNA here is from genome assembly GCA_038128265.1 of Gemmatimonadota bacterium. Lineage (GTDB taxonomy): Bacteria > Latescibacterota > UBA2968 > UBA8231 > UBA8231. Next base: position 8,565 of record JAYPJE010000099.1, on the reverse strand, counting down.
GGTCGCATTAATGGCCTTGAAGAGGCGATCGCTCTCTTCGCGCGCAATGCTCTTGGGCCGGCCGTTCGGCTTGAGATCGGCCTTCGTGCAGATATCTTTGGCTACGCGCACCGATACCCGCGAAAACTCCTGCGTCAAAAAGCCTTGCAGCGTGCGATGCGGAGTACCCTGCAGCATTTTCATCAGCACACCGAGCTCAATGCCGTGTGGATGCGGTTTAATCTCCTGCGCCTCGTCGGGCATTTCTTGGCTGCTGCGTTCGTAGAGTTCTTCACGCCCGTCCGGCGCCTTGTACAAGAGCTGCAAATGCGGGTTCGCCAGCGCGGTCTGGCGCAGGTATTCGTCAACTGACTGGCGGCCGCGCTGATAGCGGGCCTCCATTTCGATTTCGACCTGCGTGCCCTGCGCACGATCCCACTCGCACTGTTCTTCGCGCACGATTTGCGGTTTGTTGCGCGCAGTGTCGATCTGAATTTCGTAGCAGTTAGCCGAGCGACGAACACCGGTGCGCGAAATGACGCGCGTCGCTTTCCCCGTCGTCAATTGACCATACATGCTCGCAGCCGATATGCCGATCCCCTGCTGTCCGCGCGACATGCGCAAGCGGTGGAACTTTGACCCGTAGAGCAACTTACCGAAAATGTTGGGAATCTGGCCCTTGACGATGCCCGGACCATTATCGCACACGCGCATGATATATCGATCATCGGCCACCTGCGTAAGTTGCACTTCAATATCGGGCAGTATACCCGCTTCTTCGCAGGCATCTAAACTATTGTCTACAGCCTCTTTAATACCCGTCAGCAGTGAGCGACGCGGATTATCAAAACCGAGTAAATGGCGATTGCGACTAAAAAATTCCGAGACGGAAATTTCGCGCTGGCGCGACGCCATCGACTGCGCAGTGGCCTTGCCGTTGCGCCCGCTGCGCGGGGCAGCGGCGGCCGCATCGACAGCGAGTAAATCCATCTGGGCCTCTTTGCTTTTACCCATCTACATTCCTTTTGCAGGGATGCGAAAAAGCCCGCGTGCGAATGGACCCGCCGTGGCTTCGCGCAGGATTATTAGGGGGAATATGCGAGCAAAATCTAAGGCGTGCACATGGGTTGTCAATACGCTGGAGAACGCGAGAAAAGACGCTTTTTTTACGAGTAAATATTGACAAATGCACTTTCGTGGGCATACTCGGGTTGCGCATTACCCTCCCGTGGGGCGCGCTGGCATCGAGCAATCGATCCGGCGCGCTCCATACTACTCCTTGCAACCGCAGTCCACGTTGTAATATCTGCCTATTGCGCAGAGAATAGCAGCTGTATGATAGCGCGATGCGCTGCCAGCACGTGGTCTCCGCGCATCCCTAGCATGTGCAGTATCTGCTCCTTGTTCAGCCCTTCATCACGCATATAACCAATGAGCGGTTGATTGCGATCATCCGGTTTGGGACGGCCTATCACCGCATAGAAGCTCGCCAACAGCGACGGGCGATGTACGGACGGCGCCGAGTCTTGCGCACCCTCATCCGTTCCCCCCTGCAACACGTCTAACGCAGCGCGATAAATCGCCTGGCGCTGCGCGTCCTTGGGATCTATGCTCTCGACGACTTCGCGACAGGCTGCAGCCCCTCGCTCTCCTAGCTGGCCGACGAGCTTGACCAATTCTCCATAGGTATCCAGCCGATCCAAGCGGATCAGCACTCCAGCCAATAGGTTGAGCAAGTCTGGATTGCCTCCGTCCACTTTTCTGCGGTCGACAAAGACGTGCCAGCGCGCGCGCACGCGCTGGGGGTCGTAGGAAAAACGCGATGGGCTATCCGGCACGCGCGCGGCTAAATCGTCAATAATCTCGCGTGCATCCTCGCGCACAACGAGTGTCTGACCGCCGCTTAGCTGCGCGTACTGCGGCAAAAACACGTCGTGATACAGCGGATGGCGGTCGAGCTTACGCACGATTTCCCCCAGCAGAAAGTTGGCAAATGCTGGCGTATCTCTTTCGAAGCGCAGATAGTGATCCCAAAGGATTTCCATCAACCCAACCATGAGCTCGTCGTCGTCCTGCGAATATTCCAGCAGCGCATCGCGTTCGATGACCAGCTGTATAACATCGCTGCCAGCCAGCTTGAGTAGGCCAAATACGGCAGATTTCATCTTGCGAAAAGACAGGCGATGGCGATTGGCAAAAAGCCCTTGCAGATCGTCGAGCTGGTCTAAATGCAGCAGCTGGCGGAAATCCAGCGCAATACAACCATATTTCGGCTCATCCGGCCCGCTCGAATAGCGCAGCAGCTTGTCTTTAAACGCCATCGCGGGATAGTAGCCCCCTCCCCAGTACTCGCCCTCGGTCCATCCCAACTCGACAAACCCCCTAATGCCCGGCGCACCGCGCTCAAGGAGCTGGTCCATCAGCGCGTCGCCCTTGATCTGCGCACTGATCCCAAAGCGCGCTACGTCCTGCAGGTCGTGCTGAAGATCGGCCACGCTCTCCGGTTTGACTGACTGGCCCAACCGCTCGGCCGCAGCAAAAGCCGCCGGATGGACAATATCGCGGTCAATGTCGTAGTAGCGCGGATATCCTAAGTCGACCCGAATAGAAAAGAGCTTTAGGCGTGCCCATTTGCGCTCGACTTCCTCGTCAAAAATTTCGTCTACCCACGCATAGGGATCGCGCGCGTCTTCTCTCTGAACCGAGTAGAGGTGTTCCTCGTACGTGTTATAGAACAGATTGAATTCGCACTCGGGATCCTCTGTATGCAGCAGATGTTTGTTGAGCTCTTCCATAGTGCTGCGCACAAAATGGTGGCCCAACGTATAGTGCGAGTGGAGGCGTAGACGCGCGCGTTGGACGAATTCCAGCAGCATCAGGTAGTCCATCAGCGGCGTCGTCTCTGCTATCAGCGTCTCGCTTATCGCCCAGTAGTCGTAGCCCTTGTTATACGCTTCCGTAAGGACCATTTCCGGCATGTAGACGGTCTTGCGCGTATACCCCACGTGAAAGGCCTGGTGGGCGCGACAGTGGTGAAAAGCCAGCAAGTGCGGACTTTTGACCATCGTCACGCTAACGCCCCAGTGGAGCAGTGCGTCTACGTAGGACTCGGGCAGCTGGCGAATGGCGCCGTAAAAAAACTTTACCACGTCATGGCCAGCGTGGTAGCGCGGCAGCTTGTCGTCGGCCATCAGCATGCCGGCGCGCAGGCGGTTTTGCTGACCAAAGACGACGGTCTTTTCGTGGGCGCGCAGCGCGGCATTGACCTCGGCGTGCGATATAGACCCTTCGCGCAGACCGCTGTTGGGTCGCTCGTCGTTGCTCGTCGTCTCTATATCTGGCTCAACGCTCATACCACGTAATATGGCTAATTTTATGTGCTGCTATACAAAAATCCCGCCGGCCATATAGACCAGCGGGACTCGTTTCTGCGCCCTCACTTTGGACAGCGCCCCTGTGTGCGGGCGCGCTAGCCGCGCCCCAGGTAGTGCTGCTCGGTGGGCAGGACAATCGCCTCGAGAAAGTTGACGTGCGGCGGCAGCGCCGCCATGTGCAGGCAGGCGTCGGCAATTTCCTCCATCGTCATCATCGGCTCGCCGCCGTCCGAGACCATGCCGCTGCCGGCCGTATTGCTGCCCTCGTTGATGCGTCGCTCGACGCGCACGTTGCCCGGATGCAGGGCCGAAACGACGATGCCGTGCTCGCGTCCCTCTAGGGCAGCGGCTTTAGTCAGCCCCCAAACTCCGTGCTTGGTCGCCGTATAGGGCACGGAATACATGCGCGGCATCTGCGCCGAGATGCTGCCGATATTGATAATCCGCCCGCCGCCCTGCGGCTTCATGATGCGAAAGGCCTCACGCGTGCATAGAAAGGGCCCCGTCAGGCAGGCTCCGACGACGTTGTTCCACGCCTCTAGGCTAATGTCCTCGATCGGGCCACCGTCAAAGGCACCGGCGTTGTTGATGAGAATATCCAGGCGTGCGTATTTCTCACGCGCGCGCGCAAACAGGGCCCGTACCTGTTCATCGCATGAGACATCCGTTGGCACCGCCAATACCTCGACGCCAAACTCTGCGGCAATTTCCGCGGCAGCCTGTTCAAGCGTATCGGCGCTGCGCGCGGCCAGCGCCAGTGCGGCGCCTTCCCCTGCCAGCGCGCGGGCGATGGCCTTACCAATGCCGCGATTGCCTCCCGTTACTAGCGCCACTTTGCCCTCTAACTTACCCATTACCAGTGCTCCTTTGCTCAATGCGCAGCAGGCGAAAATCGCCTGCCGCCAGTTCAAGCTCAACGCGTCCCTCTGTCCCGTCTACCGTCCAGTGCGCACCCAGCTGCAGGCGCACGCGCTGGGCGGCATGCCCCCAGCGATTGACGAGCAGCAAGTGACTAACCTGTTGACCATCGCCAAAAAGTCCAACTTCCGCATCGCCGTCAAGGCCTTTCACCCATTCGTTCTGCAGGAGAAAGCGCGAGGACAGCGCCCCGTGAAAATGCAGCGCCTCCAGCGCACGACTCAGATCATGCAGATCGCCGTTGAGCCGCTGCACGGCCGCATAGCTGGGCGTCGGCAGTCCGTCCAGGTCGACCAGCCCTTCGTAGAGGCGCGTCTCAACGAGATTGCCCTGCGCATCGCGCAGCTCTTCCACACCTGAACTATAGAGAAAGTAGACGATGCCCGATGCTCCGCGCGAAAGGGCCAACCCCACCTGCAGGCGTATTTCGGCCGCCGTTGGCTTGCGATAGTAGACCTTGCCGCCGCGCACTTCGCTCTGCACCTGCACGATGGCGTGCCAGCGCCCAGCGCGGCCCTCCAGACCGCGCACAACCTCGTCGTAGCCATCGACCAAATCGGCTATGCGCCGCTGGAATCCACGCCCCTCTTCGGGCACCTGACCGCGAAATACGTAGTGCTCCTGCTGGAACACATTGCCCGGCGCACCCGCATCAAACAGCGCATCGAAAAAGGCGCGCGCATCTTGGTAGTCGCGCAGCCGCCCCACGCTGTATACCGGGCGCCGCGGATCGCTCTCGCCCAGCACCTGCACTACTGTAGCTAGCGCCGGATAGTAAGCTCCATTATAGTCCTCGTGTCCTACGAGGTATCCGGCAAACGCAGGAGCCAACGCCCACTGCTGGCGCACGCCATCGACGACCAAGCGCAGCGAATCCACGTTTATCTCCTCAGCGCGCGTAGCCCAGTTGTGCAGCTTGTCGTATGGAGTTAGGTCGGCCGGCTCATAATAGGCTGGCATGTGCCAGCCGCGCTCCGAGGCAAAGCGCATCAGCTGTGCTTCGGCCGTGCCAAATTCGTCTTCGTGGCGCTGCAGCCACTGCAGGGAGTTGATACCTACTTCTTCCAGCAGCGCCCGATCTTCCGCGCTAAAGCGAAAGCTATTCATACCCGCCGGCAACCACGTGCCAACGAGCACCGGTCCAATGGGCAAACGGCTCGGAACGTAATCGAGGCTAGCCGTGGGATTGACGGCACTACAGGACGTCACACCCAGCGCCAATGCACAGAGCGCCAACCACAGGCAGCCCCTCCTCATTCGCTTTGCAGCTTGGGGTTGTTGGCGTGGCGTTCGCGGTCGCGCCGCGTCTTTTTTTCCATCGCCCGGGCGAAGGCCTCTTCCAAATCGACGCCCGTCTGATTGGCCAAGCAAATCAGCACAAAGAGCACATCGGCCATTTCCATGCCCAGGTCGCGCTCTTCGCCTTCCTTAAAACTCTGCTCGCCGTACGTGCGGGCCATTAGGCGCGCCAACTCGCCCACTTCTTCCATCAGCACCGCCGTATTGGTCAGCTCGGAAAAGTAGCGCACCCCAACCGTGCGAATCCACTCGTCGACTTCGCGCTGACAGGAAGACAAGGTCCGCTCAGACATTATGTGCCAATCCAACTCGAGCCACTGCGCAGCGGTATCTCATTGTGAAAGAATCCATTTTCGCCATATCGAATAGATATCGCCCAGTGCCATCAAACGCCAAACGGGCAGTACTATGGCGTTTAACGCACAGCAAGAGCGTTTTATCCGCATTTTTCTGGGGCAAAGATGTATGCGCGAGAAAGAGCAGTCAAGACGGCCAATGCAGCTAGAGCCGCTCTAAATCGGCTCCCAAACCACGCAGGCGCTCTTCGAGATGGGCGTGACCGCGGTCTAGCTGATACAGATTGTGAATGCTCGTGCGCCCCTCGGCGGCCAGACCAGCCAACACGCAGGCGGCACCGGCGCGTATATCGAGTGCGCGCACCGTTGCGCCCTGCAGGCGCGCCGGACCGTGTGCGATAACCAGGTTATCCTTTTCCGGCGACAGCTTAGCACCAAAGGCGCGCAGGTTCTTAACGTGTCCAAGGCGGTTCTCAAAAACCGTTTCGCGCACGTAGCTATCGCCGTGCGCTACGCAGGCCAGCGCCATAATGCACGGCTGTAAATCGGTGGGAAAGCCGGGGTAGAACGTGGTGACGACGTTAATTGGCGACAGCGCCTGCGGCCCCTTCACATGCACCCAGTCTCCGTCTGCCTCGGCGTGCACGCCCATCTGCTGCAGCTTGGCGGCAAAGATGCCCAAGTGGTCCAGCTCGACGCCCTTCAATCGTATATCACCACCCGTAATCGCCCCAGCCATCATCAGCATGCCGGCATCGAGGCGATCGTACATGACCTCGTGTTCGGCACCGCGCAGCTTCTGCACGCCGCGTATGCGCACCGACCGCGTACCCGCACCTTCGACATCGGCGCCCATTTTCTTGAGCAACTCAACAAAGTCGACGATCTCCGGATCGGAAGCGGCATTTTCTATAATCGACTCACCCTTGGCCAGCGAAGCAGCCATCACCAGGTTTTCCACGCCGGTATGGCTGGGCAAATCGCAGTACATATAGGCACCGACCAGCTCTTCGGCCACCACGTCAAACCCACCGCCGCGAATGCCCTTAACCTGTGCCCCCAAACGCGCAAAACCGCGATAGTGGTAGTCGGTCGGACGCGAACCGATGGTGCATCCTCCCACTTCCCGTATCCACGCGCGGCGGAAGCGGCTTAGCAGCGGTCCGACAAAAAGCACCGAAGCGCGGAAACGCACCGACAGGTCTTCCGGCAGGCGATGCGATATCGTCCCCGTCGCATCGATAACTGCCACTTCGCTCTGCGCGTCATACTCCACTTTGGCCCCCAGTTGGCGCAGCACTTGCATGGCTACTAGCACATCCTTCACCGGCGGCACCCGATGCAAAACCGTCTGCCCTTCAGTGGCCAAAAGCGAAGCGGCCAACATGGGCAACGCCGCATTTTTCGATCCCTGCACCACGACGTCACCGCGCAGCGCACGGCCACCTTCCACATAGAGCACTTCTTCAGAAGCCATGTTCGTCCTAAACTGTAATTTTTGACGGCGAGAGGGGGTGCGACACTGAGAACAGCTGGGGTTTTCCCAATGTAACGGCAAGGCATCTTCGCGTCAAACAGAAACTCGCCTAAAGGCTTGCCCGCTTGACAGATACGCCGGTCTATCTATATTCCCAAGCATTCGTCAAAAAGAAAAAATACGCGCTCTTTTAGCAACGCTTTCATCACGTTGGGGAAAGGATAGAAAAATGGCTGATGCCCCCAAAATCGTAGCCTATCTGAAGCCGGTTTGCGGCTGGAGCAATAGCGTGCGCGAGACGTTCGCCAAATACCAGCTCGAATACGAGGACAGAGATATCATCAACAACCCTGATATCTACGCCGAAATGGTGCAAAAGAGCGGGCAGCCGCTCTCGCCCTGCGTCGAGATCAATGGACAGATGCTGGCCGACGTGAGCGGCGAAGAAGTCGAGGCCTGGATGATAGAAAACGGCGTGGTAGCGCCGGCCGCAGCCTGAGCCTCACTCATCTTAAAAGAAAGAGGCGCCCACCGCGAACACGTGCGGTCGGCGCCTCTTTCTCGTTCTGACGAGTACCAACATCAGCCCACCAATATAGCACTCAGTTCGCGGCGCATCGCCTCGCATATATTGGGCTGTTCGTGATTGAGCGGCCCTTCACCTGCCGAGCGCATAAGCGTCAGCGCGCCCACACGTTGGCCATGCTCGCTGGCCAGTGGCAGCACGTAATTGAAGCCAATACTGCCACTGCCGGCTCCGTTTAACAAGAAGCCGACCACGCCTGCAGGCAACGCGCTCTCCTCATCCGCGCCCGCTTGCCCCATGACCAGCAGCGCCGAGTTATGCGCAGCTGCCGCAGAGGCAAACGAACCGTCCGCCTTTTCCAAGGTCGCCTCGAGATCGGCAGACCGATGCCCAGCGACGTGCCGCACGGCGATAGCGCCTTCTCTATCGACGCGCTCGTAAACGATGGTCTCGGCCACCTCGATCTGCATTAGCAGTTCCACTGTCTTTCTGGCCGCTTCGTCGGGCGGCATTTGCCTCAGAGCATCTATGATATGTGCGGGAATTTCCGCCGGTGCGGGCATTGCAAAAGGAATGATTGAAACGGGCATTGCACATCCTTGACAAGATTATGGAAGGGCGCTAATTTAAACCTCCGACTTGGGTGGCTCTTTAGCTCAGTTGGTAGAGCAGGGGACTGAAAATCCCTGTGTCCCC
>JAYPJE010000098.1:0-11267 GCA_038128265.1 Gemmatimonadota bacterium | reverse complement strand
TCGACGAGCGCCACCTGCGCGAGTTCCGCGCCTGCTACTACGGCATGATCGCCGAACTGGACGACAATCTCGGCCTGCTCTTTGACGAGCTTGAACGGAGCGGTCAGTGGGAAGACACGCTGATCGTCTTTAGCGCCGACCACGGCGAACAGTTGGGGGAACATTACCTGGTGGGCAAAGGCCACTTCTACGATGGCGCGATGCACATTCCCTGCATAGTGCGCGATCCGCACTCGGCCGGCGACGGCGCGCGCGGCAGCGCGGTCGAGTCGTTTGTCGAATCGGTCGATCTGGGTCCGACCGTGTTGGACTGGCTCGGCGTGGAGCAGCCGGATCGCTTCCAGGGTCAGAGCCTGCTGGGCGCGCTGCACGGCAATGCGGAATACCAGGGCAAGACGGAGATCCACTACGAATTCGACTACAGGTCGGGCGCGCGCGCCATTGAGACCGATACGGATATGGACCAGCATCTGCTTTGGGTGCTGCGCGACAGTCGCTACAAGTACGTGCACTTTGCCGACGCGCGCATGCCGCCGCTGCTGTTCGACCTGCAGAATGATCCGGGCGAGTTCGACAACGTAGCCGACCGGCCCGAAAACGCCGCCGTCGTGCTCGATATGTGTCAGCGCATGCTGCGCTGGCGCATGTACCACGAGGACCAGCGCATGGAGCACTGGGCAGCGCAGTATCGGTATTAAAACAGGCATGGGGAACGCATAGCATATGGCTTTGAGCGATGAACAGCGGGCACAGTATTTAGACGAGGGCTATCTCGTCGTTGAAGATGTGTTAGGTCCCGAAGTGCTGGCGCCGTTGATTGGCGAATTTGAGGCAGCCATCGACGCCAAGGCGCGCGCGCTGCACGCGGCCGGTCAGCTGTCTCAACTGCACGAAGGGGCGCCCTTTGAGACGCGCCTGGCGCTGCTCTACGCCGATGCCGAAGGGGAAGCTGCTCAAGAACTGTGGCGCGTCGGTCAGGGCAAGCACCACAAGACGGCTGGCATGTTTGCGGTGTGGACCTGCCCGGCCTTGCTCGATATCGTCGAAGAGATGATCGGCCCGGAGATCCTCGCTCACCCGCAGTTCAACTCGCGTGCCAAGCTGCCCGATCACGAGCAGACAGTGGTGCCGTGGCATCAGGACACGGGCTATTTACAGCGCGAGGCTGACGACACCTTTATGGTCAACTTTTGGATTCCACTGGTTGACGCGCCGATGGAAACGGGTGCCATGCAGGTGATTCCCGGCAGCCATCGCTGGCAGACGTTACCGCACGAGCGCATCGGCTTTTACGACGGTCTGAGCGAAGAGGGCATGCCGGCCTACGAGCGCGTTGTAGACTGTCCGGTGCGCAAAGGGGGTGTGCTGATGATTCAGGGCCGCACGGTGCACCGCTCTGTGGTCAACAGCACGGACCGGGTGCGCTGGAGCCTCGATCTGCGCTACTGCGATTGGCGCAAGCCGACGGGTCGGCCGGACATTCCCGGCTTTGTAGCGCGCAGTATAGAGCGTCCGGACAGCGTGGCGCAGAGTGCCGAAGACTGGCTGCGTCTATTTCCCGGGGAGAGCGCTCTGCTCGACCCGCACGCGCGCTGAGAGGCCATTTAGGTAAAGGATTGCTATGAACGTCATTACGATTCTCTGCGATACGCTGCGCCGCGACCACGTCGGTGCCTACAGCGGCGGCCGTCCGCTCGATCGGTGTTGGAGCGCCGAGGCACCCTCCTGGTCTGTGCCTACGCCCAATATGGATCGCCTTATTGAACGCGGTACCGTATTTGACAACGCCTATATCGGCTCGACGCCTTGCATGCCGGCGCGGCGCGATATCTACACCGGTCGGCTGGAGTTTTTGGAGCGCGGCTGGGGTCCGCTCGAAGAGGAAGACTGCGACCTGCCGCGCCAGGTGTCGGGCCCGCCCAATCGCTCGATCCGGTGGACGATGGAGCAGGGCTATCCCGTCAGCTGCCTGCTGACCGATCACTTCCACCTGTGGGAGCAGGGCTCGGGCAATTACCACATGGGCTATACGGGATTCGAGTTTGTGCGCGGCATCGAGTCGGACGCGCTTTATACGGATCCGATTGACTTTCCCTGTCCACCGGGCGACCGCATGGGAAAAAACGAGCGCCACTGGCGCAACGTGCACTTTATCCGCCAGCGCGCCGAGGATTATTTTTGCGCGCAGGTGTGCACCAAGGCGGCCGACTGGCTGCGCCGCAACCACACACATGAGAACTTCTACCTGCACCTAGATATTTTTGATCCACACGAACCGTGGGATCCGCCCGAAGAGATCCTCAAGCAGTTTGATCCGCGCGGCTATGCCGTCGAGGGCCTGCGCGCCGCGGCACCCTACGCGCCGTGGCGCGATCACTACAGCGAGGAACAGTTCGAAAACATGCGCGCGCGCTACGCGGCCAAGGTGGTTTTTCTCGACCAATGGCTGGGCAAGGTTTTTGACGCGCTGGACGAACTCGATCTGTGGAAGGATACGCTGGTAGTGTTGACGACGGACCACGGCACCTGGAACGGCGACCACGGCCGCATGGGCAAGTTGGGCACGCACCAGTACGACGGCTGTGCGCACATTCCCTTTATCGCGTGTCACCCAGAGGCCGGCCACGGCCAGCGCCGCAGCCAGCTGGTGCAGCTGATGGACCTCTACCCGACGGTGCTCTCGGCGGTGGGCCGCCCGCTGCCGGAACTGCCCGACGAGCGGCCCCTGCACGGGATCGACCTGCTGCCCGTTCTCGAAAACGCCGACGCGCCGACGCGCGACTGCGCGCTGATGGGGATGTTTGGCAAGAGCATGACGATCACCGACGGCGATTGGACGCTGCACCAATCGCCGGTCGATGACAACGCGCCGCTCTACTGGCACGGCTACCATCTGGCGCGCTTTATTGGCTATGAGTTGGGCCCGTTTGAAAACGGGCGACGACCCGTTAGCAACTGTCTGTCGTGGGATGCGCCCACTTCGCTACACGACAAGCGGAGCGACCCCAACGAGTTGGTCAACGTGGCCGAACGCGAGCCCGATATGCTGCGGACTATGCAGCATAGGCTGTATGGCGAACTGGCGCGCTTGCGTGCACCGGCTTGGCAGGTGGAGCGGTTGGGTCTGCGTTAGTAGGCTATGGCAATGCGGCGCAGCGCGGTGTCCTGTCCCGCATCGGCGCCGAGGTCAACGCGATATAAGTAGAGGCCTGGCGGCAGCCGTTGGCCAGCCGCATCGCGCCCATCGAACGTGCATACATAGTTGGCCCCTTGGGTTGCGGTGGCTTCCATGCGCGCCCATCGCTTACCCCGCAAATCAAAGAGTTCGACGTGCGGTGTGCCGCCGTCCACGTTAAACGTGACAAAGCGAATGTGCACCTCGTCGTGGATGCCGTCACCGTTGGGCGTTAGCACCGGCGAGGAGATGTCTAGCTCGCCGATCAGTTCGCGGGCGCCAATAGCTTCGGGCAGCATAACGATATTGGCGCGTCGCGCCGCCGCTTCGACCGACTGCCAGAGGCCGGGGTGTTCGGTCGATCCCAATTCCAGCGAAAAGACGGTGCCGTTGCGCGTTATGCGCGTTGTGAAAGCGACTTCGAGCGAATCGCCGCGCACGGCCTGCGGCAGGTCAATGTGCAGCGAGTCGGCGCTAATGGATAGCTGCGCTGGCGCGACAATCTGGTCGCCCACGCGCACCTCGACGTCCTGCGCGGAGGCCGGCAGGGCGAAGCGCAGCCGATCAAAGCCGTCGTCCTGCGGGTCGGCCGTCGGCCACAGCGCGTAGGTAAAGCGCGTGTCTCTGTTGGGCAGGGCGTGGCGCGGCGCAACGCTGCCGACAGCGCCCTGCAGGAGCGTCTCTTCGTACTCGATGGACAGCGCGTCGATCTGCGGTGCGACACTCGGATCGTCCGTTTGCAGCACCATCTCCAATTGGACGAAGCGGCGCGGATTTTGCGACTTGAACGCCTCGCCCGAAACGGTGTAGGTCTCGCTCCATTCGTCCCAGTCTTCGCCAACGACGATGGTCGTATCCACCGCCCCGCGCAGCACCTTCGGCAGACTTAGCCACTTATTCTCCGTGACCTCCTCGCCAATCTTGTTATAAAACGCGTAGACGGCGCTTTGGGTATTGCCGGAGCGGGAGCGCATCTGCAGGCGCGTGCCGGCCGGCAAGTCCGCATCCCAGCGAATGCGGTTGATTACTTTGGGGCGCTCGTCGCCGGCCAGTGCGCCCAAATCGATAAAGGGCGAGCGCAAGACGACTTCGGCCGGGTAGCCCGGTGAGTAGAGCATCATTTCGGTCCAGCGCGAACCCCAGCCCTGCGGAATGTGGGCATGCCAGAAAAGATAGCGGATGCGCCGCGGGGCAAAAACGTAGCGAAAGTAGCGTACCGGACTGGGGTCGGGCTGCACGATGAGCGGCGTGAAGTCGAAGGATTCGGGAATGGGGAGGCCGGAGCGGATGGCGCGCGTGCCGTCCGAGTAGAGAAAGTTAAAGGCGCGCGGTGCGCCGGCTACCGTGCCGACGGTGCCTTCGCGCTGGCGCAGCACGTAGAGAAAGAGCTCGTCGAGCCAGAACACGGCGCCCAGATCGACGTAGAACCAGGTACCCTGCTCTTCCCAAGTGCGCACGCGGCCCTCGAATCCGACGGGCAGGATCGAGTTACTGGTGTTCATATCGGCGTCGAGGATGTTCTCGTTGGAGCGCGCGGTGAGTCCGTCGATGACGCTGCCGCCACGCCCGACTGTGCCGATGCTGATATTGTCGCCGACGGCGATCACCTCTATTTCGCTCAAGGCGCCTTCGGGATCGAATTCCTCAACGGTGAAGTTGATATACTGCACGAGCCGATACTGGTCGATGGTCTGTAAGTCGACGTCGAGTTCCGCGTCGACGACCTGTGCGCTGTCCTGCAGGTCAAAAGCGAGGGGAATGACGACCTCGGTCGAGCGGTTGGGCTGCGTCGTGAAGTATACTGGGCTGAAGATAAATAGGTCGTCGAGTGCATCTGAGGTAATGCCCGTAGCCGTAAAGACGGTAAATTGGCGAAAGGGGTGCACGCCGTTCCGGTTGGGAAAGTGCAGGCGAATCTCCTTGGCCAGCACGGCCCGGCCTAGATCGATTTGCACAAACCAATCGCCCAGCACGTCGTTGGGCGATGCCTGCCAGTAGGTGGTCACGTCGCCGTCAATTATGCGCGCTGCCGTGCGCGGATTGGAGCCGGCTTCCCACAGCCCACCGCGCACCGCGTCGCCGCGCGCACGCGTCGGGTGGATAAACTGCGCCGCGTTGGTCACTGCGTTGATTTCTTTGCGAAACTTGGTTAGCTGCAGCGCTCCGCGCGCGTCAAAGCGCACGAGGTCGCGCGGCATCTTCCAGCCGGACCATTCTGCCGGCGTATCGATGCGCAGTTCGTCGGCTGCCAGTGCCGTGGCTATGAGTGCGATGAGTAACAGCGCGCGCATAGAGAATCTCAGTAGGCGATCCCGAGCGAGTGCAGGACGCGCGCCTGCGCCGCCTGCGTTTCTAATGCGATGGAAAAGAGGTAGAGCCCTGGTGGTAGCAGCTGGCCCCGTTCGTCGCGCCCGTCCCAGACGAACTGGCGCAGGCCCGCGTCTTGCAGGCCAATATCAACCCGGGCGATGCGGCGGCCATCGAGCGCGTAAACTTCGAGCTGCACGGGCACGGGACCGGGCAGGCGAAAGAGCGAGTAGGTGAGCGTTAGTCGGTCGTTGACGCCGTCGCCGTTGGGCGTCAGCACGCCCGTCGAGCGCTGCAGTGCCTGCACAAAGCCGATGGCTCCGCTCTCGGCGCTGAGCACGCGCAGGCTGTTGGTCGACATCGCTTCGCTGGCATCTCCGGGCAAAATGGGCTGCGGTAGCGCATCGCTGTCACGGGCAAAGACTTCGCCTTCAAACGTCGAGGCAAACTCAAAGAGGCGCGTGGAAAATGTCACGCGCACGGGTGCGTTGTTGCGACGCGTCATGGGCTCGGGCAGTTGGATGACGAGCGCGCCCTCTTCCTGCACAACGGCAGCCGGTTCGACCGGGCGCAGCGGTGTGCCCATTTCAAGGCGAAGGAACGCCGCATCGCCGCCGGTATAGATGCGCAGCGCGTCAAAGCCGGGCGCGCTGGCGCTGGTGAATACGGTGCGCAGGTCGTAGGCAAACTCCGTGCTCTGGCCGAGCTCGACTTCGGTAAAGCCACGCTGTGGCTGTAGGTCGTCGGATCGCGCCACCTCGCCAATGGCTTCGTCGACTAGCAGCGGTGGTGTTTCTAGCCACAGTGAATCGACGCGAATCCAGGCGTCGTAATCGCGGCTTTCTAGCGATAGCTTGATCTGCAGATGAGATCCGCTGCGCAGGCGCACGAGCTGTCCCGACTCCGTAAAGGGCACCGACCAAAATGACCAGTTTTCAGCATCGTAGCCGACGGAGGCGCGGATGCCGGGACGCGGATCGCGCCCGAGCACGGCGGAGAGCGATTCGTAGGTCGCGCGCGAGACTTCCTTTTCGCGTCCGGTATTGGTGTACTCGTGGTAGACGGCTGGGTCATCGTCACGCCCAACGCGCACCTCGGCCTTGAGCCAGACGTCGGCGCTGGCGTCTTCTATAGCAACGCCGTTGACGCGGCGCATGGGCGTGGCACGCCAGTGTAGGTGGCCAAAATTCACGATGCGTCCCAGGTCGATGATTTGGCTCAGGTAGAAGGCGCGCTGGGGCACGCCGTGTGCAAAGAGCTCAAATCCGCCGATCGTGCCCTTGAGTGGAATGGCTTGATTGCCCTGGCCGCCGCAGCCGGAGCAGCGGTTGAGCGCTTCGGCATCGACGGGCGATTCGCGACGACGCCAGCGGAAAAAGCGCGCATACTGGCGCGAAAAATCGATGCGGACATCGGATTCGAAGTTCGTGCCGACGTTGGCAATAACGCGTTGAAATGGATCGTTGCCGCCCCAGTTGACGGCCGGTTCGGAATCGTCGCCGATAGAAGCGTCAAAGGCGGGTATGACGTCGGTGCGCAGCGGCGTGCCGTCGGAACGATAGCCCTCGTCCGGCGTGTAGAAGCCAAAGCGGTAGGCGGGAATGGGCACGGCGGTGTCTATGGTGAAAAACGTATTGTCGATATTGACGACTTTGGGTGCATTGTAGGTGGTGCTGTCGTTATCGATTAAAAAGATACCGCTCTGCGTGGGATCGCCGCCGGCACCGCCCCAGCGGTTCCAGAAGCGCGGCTTTTGCCCGTCTTCAAAACCGAGGTCGTAGTCGGATGGCACGCGCCAGAACTGCCAGTTTTCCAGCAGGTGCAGAACGTTTTTATCGGGCTCTAAGTAAACGGGTTGGATGGATCCCGGGGTGCGGTTAAAATCGATCAGCACCTGCAGCGAGTCGCGCTCGCCCCACGCGTTACCGCTGCCCCCTAGCTGCCACGCCGGACTTTGCGCTTGGCTCTGTGCGACAAGGAGAAAGAAAATGGCGAAGAGACAGCCCATATGACGCCTTTCCCAGGTGAGCGGTGCGATAGGGAACCTAAGGAAAAAGCGCGACCCGACACAACAAAAATCACCGTTTGTTCGGCGGATGTGATTGCTATAAGTCCATGCCGTTCAGCGCGGGATGGTTTAGCTGGTCCCGCAGCAGGCGCCAGTCTTCAACGGCGCCAGCTTCTTCAAGGTCGGGGAGGAAGCCGAAGTTGAGGTAGAGTGAGATAGCTGGCAGGCGCTTGGATTGGGTGCCGAGCATGGCGCGTTCGTGCCAGAGGGCTAATTTCTGTAGTGCAAAGGACAGAGCCGCTTTGCCGAGGCCTTTGCCCTGGTGCGCGGGGCGCACAGCAACCCAATGGATGAGGCCGTAGTCGAGCCCGCGCACGGCTCCTTTATACCAGGCGCTGATCGTGCCAATGGGCGTATCGGCTCCGTCAACGACAAAAAAGCAGCGCTCCGGCACAGAAGACAGATCGCTGGAGAACTCGTTTGTGAAGAGATCAGTTGATAGCTCGAGCCAGGGTTCGGCTTCGATAACGACGTCGCTCCACACGGCGCCCTCTTCTACGCGCAGCGGTCGAATGGAGTAGCCATCGGGGAAATCGACCTGGGGAATGTCGTCCAGGTGCGGGCGAATCATGCGGACGGAATTGCCCGCTAGCGTGGCGCGGGAATTGTGCGACATAGTGGCTCCTGGTAGAGGGTGCAATACGTGCAAACATATTGCGCTATCGGCACGCACTCAAATATCGGTGGTTTTGGTTGGCAGAGAAGTGGTAACTGCAGCGCGGCAAAAAGGACGGCAAATGGGTGATCAACAAAAGAAAGAGCGGACGGCCAAAGACAGTCCACGGCGCCTGTTTACCTACTTTTGTGCTGTGTGTTGGCTGGCGTGGATGCTGATAGCTGCGCTGACCGCCTGGGCGCTCTTTTTGGTCAATGCCGACCGCGCGCCGTTTGACCGCCAACAGGTCGTCTCGGGCTTCTGGTGGCTAACCTATTTTTGCATCGGCCTGCCGCTGGGTGTTCGCGCGCTGATGTGGTGGGCCGAGCGCCGCAGCCCCTGAGCGCTAGTCTTCCACCTCTGGCAAGCTGGCCACATCGGGCACCTCGGCCAGATAGACGTTGCCGTAGCCGGAAACGTCGCTGGTAAAGAGCACGTGCGTTCCATCGGGAGAAAATCGCGGATGCACGT
The DNA here is from genome assembly GCA_038128265.1 of Gemmatimonadota bacterium. Taxonomy (GTDB): domain Bacteria; phylum Latescibacterota; class UBA2968; order UBA8231; family UBA8231. Next base: position 2,591 of record JAYPJE010000098.1, on the reverse strand, counting down.
GTAGCTGCTGAATCTTCATCGACGAATCGTGGCAGCACAGGGCGCGCGGCGCGCTGTAGCCATCGCCCTGTCGCTGCCACAGGCGCACGACGCGGCCGCCGTCGCCAACGATCAGCTCGGGGTCATTGGAGTGGATGTGGCCGGTTTTGCCGGGAAAGGCCGTTTCGATGGGGTCCGTATCGTCGTAGCGCACGTGGCCTATAAACTGCGCGCCGTCTACGCTGCGGCCGTGGTAGCCGATGCGCTCGCCGTCGGCGTGCCAGTACTCGTGTCCGACGGCCTCGCCTTCTTCCTGGCGCGCGCGAATTCTCCACACCGCACCGGTTTCGACGTTCATACCCCAAATGCGATTATCGACTTCGTTCCACGGTCCCTCGTGGCAAAAGGTCAGCAGCTCGTTGCGCGTCGGTGAGGTGTTGACGTGGCCGATCCAGTATGACTCCTCAAAGATGGACTGTCCGCCCGAACCATCGACGGCGATGCGCAGAATGCGGCTCAGCGGTCGGGCGGCCCAGGTCTCGCGAAAGCCGACGTAGCCGCGCAGATAGTCGACGCGGAAGCGCGCGGACATGTCTTCGGAGACGCTGGCGTAGACGTGGCGTCCGTCGGCGCTGCAGTTGATCATCGACACGTCCCAGCCGTCTTCCATGCGGTAGAGCACGCGACTTTCCAGGCTGTGCAGATCGAGCGCGCGCAGCTCCATGCCGTACCAGAAATAGGCTTCGTCACTCGTATTGCTCACACAGGCGCGCAGGAATTCTACTTCGCGCGGCAGCGGTAGCGGCTCCAGATCTGTCAGCTGCTGGAGCTGGCCGCTTTCTAGGTCGAGTCCAAATAGGTTGGTGCGATTGTCGCGGTCGGACGCTAAGAGCAGGCGGCGGCCGCCGTCGTACCAGCCGGGATTGGTAAAGTAGAAGTGGTGGCTGTGGGCGCGGTAGTTCGTTAGCTGGCGCAGCGCGATACCGCTGAGCGGATCCCGTATTTCTACCGTTTCACTGGGCCAGATGCGACCGATGCTCATGGAGAGGCTCCTGCTAAAGGGCGTATGAAATCGCCGCTACGCGATGGGTTGTTCAGTACGCCCGCCTGCGAAATACCCAAAATGCAATGGACAGTATAACGCTCAAAACGCAAACGGGCACAAAATGAAAAAGCAGCATATGTAGAGGATCGTATTTACAGGCGATATGCATGGCCACCGCCGGCGGGCTGGCGGTGGCCAAACCGAGCAATAGACCGCTTAGGGCAGGTCGAATAGAATAGCCGCCTCGGGCCAAGACCAGCCATAGAATCATCGGTGGAACAGTGAATTCGATGGTCTCGCTCAGGCAGTGGGGTCGATAGCCTACGTTGGAAACGTGAAAGAGTGGAAAGCCGATGGCAAGCACTACGAGTAGAATAGTTGCACCAGCCAATCCGAAGGGGATAAATATACGTCGGTCTTGCCACAGGCTCTCTTCTGGGCGATTGAGCACGACGGCGAAGTAGATAGCTACAGGCGATATGGATAGGCCTAGCGCAAATTCGATTAGAAATCGAGGAGAGGCAGCAAGCTGCTCAAACCAGCCGGGGCGCAGCGGGCCTGTGACAAGTATTAATGCAATAACTAGGGAATAGGATAGTATGGCCCACAGCAAAATCAGTCGTGTGGAACGTAGGGCGGGTTTTCTCGCATCTAGCTCGGAGACGAGTTCGTCTTTTAACTCATCTAAGCTCACGTAGCATTTTTCCTATGATTTTGCGCAGGAGTTTGATGGCACGCCCACACTCTTGGCGGAGTTTTCTCTCTGTCAGGCCTAGTCTTTCCGCTATCCTTGCCATCGGCTCCATGGTGAATAGGGTGACGCGAACGACATGGGAATAGTGAGAGGGAAGGCGCTCTACAGCAGACTGGAAAAAGGGCGTATTATAGTCGGTTTGAATATGTGAGCCACGGGCATAACTCTCTTTGGGTATCTTATGAAGATTTGCAATGATGGAGTAGCGCAAGATAGAAAAGAGCCACGCGTAGAACGGTTGCGTTGGTGCGTAGCTCATTCTCGCCTTGTGCAGCGTGCGGAGGCACTGCTGCTTTATCTCTTGGGTATCCCCCAATATGCCGCAGCGACTGGTCACAAAGTCATCAATGATGGGAATCAGCTCGGATAGAAGCAGGCTGTACGATTCCTTTTCGCCCTGCTGAGTTAAAAGCATCAGCGTTCTCCAGCGCGCTTCCTCGTTTTCAACCGTCATGGGGCTTTACTTTCTCAATAGCCGTTGTGTATGGGACGGGCCCATTACACCGTGCGCAAACTGGAGGGCTATTTCTGAAATCCCGATGCAGTTAACGTGCCATCTGGGTGCGGCCGCGCGACCGTTCTCAGGCGCGTGGAGATGCGGCGAGATCACCGGTCTGCCTCAGCGGTTAGGGCGCCGGCCAGCGCGGTGAAAAGGGCTTCCTGCCGGGCCGAATCTTCCGGCGTGCTGGCATTGGGGCGCGCGCTGTGCAGCGCAATGACGATACCCTGCTGCGGATGGATCGAGATGCCCTGGCCGAAGACGCCGCTGGCGCGGTACGAGCCGTCGCCGCGCAGCCACCAGAGATAGCCGTA
>JAYPJE010000097.1:0-11290 GCA_038128265.1 Gemmatimonadota bacterium | reverse complement strand
TTTCAAAGTGGCTTTTGGGCGCGCCGTAGGCGTCGATATCGCTCTCTTCGCCGTGCACAATTTCATTGATGAGTCGTGCGGCCGCAGGGTGCGGGCCAGGCGTCCAGGGCACGCGGACGCAGGTGATCGTCGACTGCAGCGACTTGAGCAGCGACATAAAGTCCCATACGGCAAAGACGTGTAGTTCCATAAAGGCGCGTATGTCGTCCAGCGTGCTGAGTGCGCCGTAGACGTCGTGCGTGCGCAGCGCTACGCGCAGAGAGGACAGCTGTTCGTCAACCTGCTGTTGCAGGGCGGAAGGTGATGCCATGACCGACTTTCGATAGGAGTTGAGTAAGAGGGAAATTTATCCCTACGAGATATAATGTATCTGTTTTGGTCGTTTTTGCCAGTCTATAAGGAGGCGAAATGTGCGGAATCAGCTCAGGGCTGGCGGGGGATCTTGGGCGGTTACAGCCGGGGTGGGCTGGCTGGAGTGGGCGTTGGCGGGAATTGGAGCGACTAGAGGGGTGTTCGACCTATGCGGACTGCGCGCTTTCGCCGGCAATCCACTCGCTGCTGTGGGCGTCGGCCGCTAGGTAGATCTCGGATATCGAGCCGGTGAAGCGCGCGCTGCCGCCGGCTAGGTGCCCAACGTCTACGGGCACGTTCGTCTGCTGAATCGGTCGGCCGCCGGCCGACCGCTCTGCGGCGAGGGTGCCGTCTATATAGAGCCTGATGTGGCGGCCATCGTAGACGCCGGCTAGGTGGTGGTCGCCCGCGTCGAGCGGTCGGTGGGCGGCAACGGATACCGGTCCTCGATCGGTGTTGACGACAAAGCGCGGACCGGGCAGTGCGGCGTTGAGGCCGCCGTTGTGTCCGAAGTCGCTAAAGCGCAGGGAGAAAGACCCATCGGCTCCAAGCGTATCGTAGCGCAGTACGCGGCCGTGGGCGTGCTCGCCGTCCCTGTCGCCGCGCCAGGGGGCCGTATAGATAAAGCGCCCGTCAAAGGCACCGGCGTTATAGGCCGTGGTGTGCATCCCATCGGTGAAGCTGGCGTCGTGGGCGTCCCATGCCGATGGGTCGTCAAAGGCCTTGGCCGTGTCGTAGCGCAGCCAGTTGCAGTGGAAGATGCTCTCGCCGGGCGGTGGATTGCGGGTGAAGGGCATGTAGTAGACGTAGCGCCCATCGAAAAACCCGCCGTCAAAGCCGCCCGTGTCTAGCCCCTGTGTTCCAGCGGCATCGTAGCGGTCCCAGTTCGCCGGATCGTCAAACGGTCCTTCGGTGTCGTAGCGCAGCATGCGGCTATTGGCGTAGGCGCAGAAATAGACGTGGCGCCCGTCAAAGACCAGGCCGACGTTCATGTGCATGCCCAGCGGCCGGGCGTCAAACGTCTGCCAGCTGGCCGGATCGGCAAAGTCGGCGCCGACGGTATAGCGCAGCACGAGGCCGCTGGTCAGCGGGGCAAAGTAGATGTGGCGGCCGTCGTAGAGCGCGCCGTCAAAGCAGGTAGCCTGCGGCGAGAGCCCACGGGCATCAAAGATCTGGTAGCTGCCCGCCTCGTCGAGCGGGGCCAGGGTATCGTAGCGCAGGATCTGGCCGCTGGGCTCGCTGTCGAGCGAGGCGGACGGATTGGTTGGGTCGAAATCGGGCGATGTCGTATAGCCGGGACAGAAGTAGAGATAGCGCCCGTCAAAGGCTAGACCCTGACCGGAGTGGGGAAACTGCGCGTCGTGCGCCGACCAGCTGGCGGGGTCTTTAAAGTCACCGTGTGCATCGTAGCGCAGCAGGCGCGTGTGATGACCGCGGCCGTCGTCGCGTGGGTTAAAGTAGACGTAGCGCCCGTCGAAGGCGCCGCCGTAAAAGCCGACGGTGCGCAATCCGTTGGTGTGGCCGGCGTCGTAGGCGGCCCATGCGGCGGCACTGTGAAAGGGCGCCTGGGTATCGTAGCGCAGCACGCGCCCGTGCACCGAATGGCGGTCCTGGTGATCGCGCACCGGGCAGAAGTAGATATAGCGCCCGTCGCCGACGGCGCCAAAGTAGCCCTTGGTATTCAGCCCGTCGGTGGAGCCGGCATCGTAGGCGCTGAAGTCGCCAAAGTCGCGGCGCGGGCGCCACTGCGAAACGAGCGGTTGCAGCGCCTCGGCGCGGGCGATGGGTGCGTGCACGCGCGCGGCTACCGTCAGGGTCTCCGTGGCCGGTAAGGCGAGGTCGAGGGTGGCTCCTTGCTCGGGTTTCAGTCGGTATGGGGCGCTGCTCATGGCATTCTCAAATGATAACGGCCGCGTTGGGACGGACTTTAGGGTTGGGAGCGCACATTCGACGCGGTGATGCTCAACTCTTCATCGGCGATGCGCACGTCTTCGTCTATATACAGCTGGGTCGGGTAGCCGAGCGGGTCGTCAAACTGCACGGTTACTTGGGCCGCGTCGCTGGTCATGGCCTGGTCGATAAGGGCAAAGAGCCCGTCGACCGTGTGGTAGCTTGCCCAGAACGTCGAGTCGACGAGGGCGCCGTCGTCGGCGTAGGCGATGCGCTCGATGCGGTCGTCGACTACGTCGATAACAACCGGGCGAATCCAGTCGGGCGCGCAAAAGCATGTGCGCTGATAGGTATACTGATAGCTCGAAAATTCGTTGGCCTCCCAGCGCTTTCTCTGCGCGTCGACCGTTTCGGCTAAGGTCCGATAGCGCTCGGGCAGATGGTCGTAGCTCGGCCCGGTCGCATCGTCTCCGCCGCAGCCAAGCAGGGCGAGTGCCATCGCGCCGAGAACGAAGCGCCGTACTGCGCCGCCGCAGTAGGTTGCAGAAAATGGGTTGAAGGGTTGGGGTGCCGTGCGTCGCATGATGGTCTCCGTGTAGTGCCGTGCTGTCTGCGGGGTATGCTACCAATTGTATGCGCGTGTGCCTTTCTTCGCCACGTGTATTTATATAGCTTAGCGGCGGGCGCGTTCCTGCGGGGTGCCCATCTACCTGACGGGGAGGGAACAGCGTGGGGATTGGCATAGCGTGCATGGTCGGCGTCGTCGCCCTGTGGAGCATGGTGCCCATTTTGATCAAACAGCTCTTGGCTGTATTCGACCCGTTCACCATCGCGTTTTTGCGTTCGGCGCAGGGGGCGGGATTTGCCCTGGCCCTGCTCTATGCGCGCGGCGATAGCGCGCGTTCGATCGCCTGGTCGCGCTGGCACGCAGTGGGCGGCATGGGCATCGGTCTAAACTACGCGCTCTATGCGCTCTCGTTGAGTTATACGACGGCCAGCGTTGGCGTGCTGATCGTACAGGTGCAATACGTCGCCCTGACCCTATTGGCCGTTGCTGTGCTGGGCGAGCGCATTGGGTGGGGCAAAGCCGCAGGCATGGGGTTAGTACTAGCCGGTATCGCTGCGGTGGTGGCGTGGGGCGGTGACGTAAGCGAGCTGCTGGCACCCGACTACATGCGGGGCAATGCGCTGATGCTCTTTTCGGGCCTGGGCTGGGGTATCTACGCCCTGGCCAACAAAGCGCTGGCACCGCGCGCGTCGAGCGGAGCGATTCTCGCGCCGATGATGGGGATCGGCGCCGTGATCATCGGCGTGCTTTCGACGATGTCTTTCCAGCTGCGCGCCGCACCCGACGCCCAAGACCTGCTGGCACTGGTCGCCCTCGGCGTGGTGGGCACCGGGCTGTCGTTCACGCTGGTTTCCGAGGGTATGAAGCGGCTTAGCGCCACGCTGGCCGGCTCCATTACAACGGCTACGCCCATTGCACAAATCACGCTGGCCAACCAGGTGCTGGGCGAGCCGCTGGGCTGGCATATAGCCGGCGGTGGTGGTCTGATCATCGTTGGCATATTGGCCATGGCCCTGGCCGAACGCTACGCCTACCGCGCTAGACCAGCGCGTTGAGAGGAAGAGAGCCTATGCAACTGACTCGAATTATCTACGCAGCGGAAGACGGCCTGCTGCGCCTGTGCGCGGACGACGGAACCGAAGGCTGGGCGCCCGGCGTGCCCGCGCCCCTGGCCCAGACCATCGTCGATGCCTACGAGCCCGTGCTGTCCGGCGGTTCGGTATGGGAGCGCGACCGCCTCTGGCGCGCCTGTCGAGAGGCCGGTCGTCAGGCCGGCCTCACACCGGCGTCCTGGGGGCACGTCGATATCGCTCTGTGGGACCTGTTTGCCAAGGCGCAGGGTTTGCCGCTGTTTCGCGCTATCGGCGGCTTTCGCGATCGGATTCCCATCTACCGCATCGGTTCGCAGACAACCGATATCGATGTCGTAGTGGGCGAGGCGCTGGCCGCGCGCAACGCGGGCGCCTTCGGTTACGGTTTGCAGGCCGTGTGCGCCGAGGCGACCCCAGACCTGCTGCGTGCGATCCGAAGGGAAGCGGGGGACGCATTTCGCATCCTGTGCGACGGCGGTCAGCGCTTTGACCTGGAAGGGGCGCTGCGCATCGGCCGCGCGCTGGAAGCGATCGACGGGCACTGGTTTGCCGAGCCGCTGCGCGACGGCGATGTTACGGCCCTGCAGAAGCTGTCCGACGCGCTGTCGCTGCCGGTGGTGGCCGGTGCCTTTATGGGCGATTCCATTTTGGCCGGCACCCGGGCGCTGACTACGCGGGTCGTCGACCGCGTTCGAATGGTACTGCCCGACGGAGGCGGCATTACCGAAGCACTCAAGCTGGCGCGCGGGGCCGAGGCGCTGCAGATGAACTGCGAAATGCACGGGAACCTGCACGCGGCGGCTCACCTCATGGGCGCCGTGCGCAACGCCGAGCTGCTGGCGGTTGGTCCTGCTCTCGAAGGCATTGAACCGCTAACCCTTAGCGAGGGGCATCTGCAGCTGCCGGCTGAGCCCGGCCTCGGACTGCGTCTAATCGGAGGTGGCCACGCATGAAGATTACCAAAGCGACCTTCTATCTGAGTGAGACCGAGCCGCAGGTGCGCCAGGTGCGCTACGCCGACCGCGGCGGCATCGACAAAGTGCCGCCCGGCCTGTCCGGTTTGTTTACCCACTGCGAGGGTATGGGCCCCGAACCCGATCTGCACATCGAATATGCCACGCCGGAGCCCGTGCCGATGTACAAGCTCCAGCTGCGCTTGCACACCGACGGCCCGCTCGACGCATACGCGGATTGGGGCAGCGGCTACAGCGCCTCGGAGCTGGAGTGGAACGCCAAGCTGGCGCTGGCCCGCTACATGCCGATGATCGTGGGCGTGGACGCCTTTGATCGCGAGTATATCTGGCAGCGGATGTGGTACGCGCAGCGCTTTTTCTACACGGGCCGCCAGCCGCTGGACACCATCGATCGCATGCTGTGGGATTTGGCCAGTCGCCACGCGCGACAGCCTATCTACAAGCTGTTGGGCGGTGCGCGGGAAAGCGTGCCGGCCTATGGGCTGATTGGCGGGCGCACGATCGACGCGATCGTCGAGAGCGCCATGGACAAGCGCGCGCAGGGCTTTATTGGCGGCAAGGACCACTGGTACCGCGGCGTGGAGGGCAACGCCGAAATGGCGCGCGAGCTGCGCACGGCGATGGGCGACGACTTTCTCCTGCTGCACGATCCGGTCGAGTCCTACACCTGCGAGGAGGCCATCCGCATTAGCCGCGTGCTGGAAAAGTATAATTACGAGTGGATTGAGGAGCCGCTGCAGGATTACGACATACTCGGTCTGCAGACGCTGTGTAAAGCGGTCGATCTGCCCGTGCTCGCCCTGGAGTGGATCGGCGCCATCGGCGGTCAGCCTTTTAACGCGGCGCCCTACGTGGCGCTGGGCGCCACCGACATCGTGCGTCAGCGCGGCATCGGCATCACCGGCCAGCTCAAAGTTGCGCAGATGGCCGAGAGCATGGGCGTGCCGGTGCACGGCGGCGATCCGCACGTGATCTTGGGCGTGGCCAACGACCCGCTCTTTGAGGCGTTTATGGGCCTGCAGCCGGAGCCGCCCGCAGCGGAGCGGGACTGTCGCGGCAAACTCGTAGTAGGCGACGGCGTTGCCCGCATCGCCTGGAGCGACCGGCCCGTCGTCGAGCCGGACTGGGACGAAGTGGCCCGTTCGGCGCTTATGGTTATCGAGTGAGCGACGACTCGTCGCCGCCTTCATACGACGGTGCAGCCGACGAGGACCGCGCCAAAATTCGCCGCCTGCCGTGGGCGCTGCTCAGCGCGGCGCTGGGCAGCGTGTACGGCAACCTGGGCTCCGTCCTCGTGCTCTACTACGACGAGCTGGGTCTGCCCAAGACGCATATTGGCCTGCTCAATGCGCTGATCTTCCTGCCGGGACCGCTGGCCCTCTTTGTCGCGCCCATCGCCGCCCGCTGGGGCTGTAAACGCACCTATCTCGCCTTTTACAGCGCGCGCAAATTCGTCTTTGCTCTGCTGGCGGCCTGCCCCTTTGTGCTGCACCAGTTCGGCCTCGTTGGAGTCATGATTTTCACGACGGCGGTGATGGGTACGTTCGGTGTGCTGCGGGTGATTGCCGAGACGGCCCTCTATCCATGGGCCTACGAGTTTGTGCCACGGCGCGTGCGCGGTCAGTTCTCAGCCGTCAACAATATTGTCTCCACCGTTTTTGGGCTGGGCGTGATCGCGTGGATGGGCCACTTCCTATTGGAAGGTGCCGATCTGCGCGCCTACCAAATACTCGTCCTGCTCGCCGCGTCGTTTGGTTTGATCTCGGTGTTGGTCAAGATGCCCATTGGCGGCGGTGGCCCACAGCGGGAAGCCGTTTCCCAGCGCGCTCACTTTTCCCTGCTGCGACAGGCGCTGCGCGATGCACCGTTTCGGCGTTTTCTGTGGGGGCTAGTCATTATGTCATTGGCCACGCACGCTTGGGGTGCGTTTATACCGCTCTACCTGAAAGACGAAGTCGGCCTCGACGCAGGCACCGTGGTGCAGATGCAGACCTTCCTGCTCATCGGCACCTTGATCTCCAGCTACGGCTGGGGTTGGCTGGCCGATCGCTTCAGCGGGCGACTCGTCTTGCTGAGCGGCGTGCTGGCCATGGGCGTGCTGCCGCTGATCTGGATGGCGATTCCCCGACACAGCGAAGCGGGTGTCTTTTGGGCAGCGGTTGCCGCCGCGCTGTGGGGCGTTGGGTCGATTGGCTTCAGCATCGGACAGGACCGTCAGCTCAACGTCGATCTGGTGCCGGTCGAAAAGAAAACGGAGTACATGGCGCTGTTCTACACGTGGACGCAGATGGCCGCGGTCCTCAGTCCGCTGTTAACCGGCTGGGGTTTGGACCAAGTTGGAGGATTGCGCACGGAGCTCTTCGGCTTGCCCGTCGGGCCGTATACGCCCTTTTTTGCCCTCAGCTTTGTGGGCATTGTGGCCGGCGCTGCTATTTTTTCGCGCGCGGGTAGGGCGTAAGCGCAGCGTGCGAATCGGCCGGGTTAGAGCGAGAGGAGATATGCGATGAGCGAGTACACAGCGGGCGTGCCCCTCGAGGCGCTCGACGGCGAGATGCTGCTGCGCGACGGTTTTGTCGTAGTGCGAGATGTCGTGCCGCCCGGCCGCTTGGACGAACTGCGCGCAGCCTTTGAAACGCTGGTCGATCGCCAGCGCGCGCAGTGGGTGCGGGAAGCCGGACCAGACGATCCGCCGGGGGGCGCTTGGGAAACGAGCGCGCAGCCGCGGCTGTCTGGCTTTGATCGGCACGTCGACGATGCGCAAACGGCGGCGACGGTGGCCTGGTGCCTCGACGAGGGCGGGCCGCTGGATGCCAGCCAGCGCATTATGGGGGCATTGGCCGCCCCCACGGCCTACATGCTGATGTGCAGCCCGCAGAGCGATCACGGGCCGGCCGCCTGGCACCGCGACATTCACCCCATTGACCAGGCGCCGCTGTGCGGGTTGGAAAAGGACCTGCTGGCCAACGGGCCGGGCTATCTGCAGTGGAATGTCGCCCTCTATGACGACGACGTGCTGCAGGTGGTGCCGGGCAGTCACCGGCGGCCCAACACCGCAGCGGAAAACGCCCAGCTGGCCGAGGACAGCCGGGTCGCCCTGCCCGATGCGCTGCAGGTCAAGCTCAGGGCGGGCGACGGCGTGGTCTACACCAATACGATTCTGCACTGGGGCAGCAACTACAGCAGCACGCTACGGCGCACGGTGCACCTAGGGTACCGCTGTTTGGGAGGCGATCTCTTTCCCTACGTGCCGGGACTGCACCGCGGCGGCGACGCCACGCCGCACCTGCCGCCGCATCTGCAGGCGCTTGTGGCCGAACACCGCCGGCTGTACCTGGAAGAATGCGATCGGGTTGAAGCGGTCTACCGCGCTATGCTGGCCGGCGACGCCGAAGCGTTTTACGCCGGGATCGCCGCACTGCATCCGGGGCAGGAGGGGCGCGAGGTCACGGCCATCTTGCTGTCGAAAGTGGCGTATAAGCTGGCGCACGGCGACCACCCCTACCGCGCTGGCTACTGCGGCGACTGGACGCAGGAGCCCGAGCTGGGTCCGCGCTTTTCGCCAGCCGAGTGGACCGAACTGTGGCAGCGCTTTGCCTGGTTAGACGCACAGCTGCAGGGCGAAGAGGAACGCTTTACGCCGGGGTTTCAGTCGGGGCCCATGCCGTACTTTTTTGAGGAGATGCCCGAGGGGCTCAGTTTGCAGGCCGTGGCAGAGCACTGGTGAGCCGGCGACGATGGAAAGCCAGAGGGTGAGCACATGACAGGTCTCGTTATCGAACAACTCGACTGCATATGGTCGGAGGCCGAGCACAGCGCCTTCACCGACCTGCTGCACTGGCGCGGTCAGTGGTGGTGCACCTTCCGCGAGGCCGCCGATCACGGCGGCGGCAGCCTGGGGGCGATACGAATCCTCCGTTCGCAAGACGGCGCGTCTTGGCAGTCGGTCGCCCTGTTGGAAGAAGAGGGGTTTGATCTGCGCGACCCCAAACTGAGCGCGGCGCCGGACGGAAGCCTGGTGCTGGTGATGGGGGCTTCTGTGTACCGCGGCTCGACCTACCTAACGCGTTCGCCGCGCCTGTCGTTTTCGGCTGATGGGCATACTTGGAGCACTCCGGTGCGCGTTCTGGCTGAGGACCACTGGCTCTGGCGCATTACCTGGCACGCAGGCCGAGCCTATGCGGTGTCCAAATTGGGCGAGGGCAACAACCCGCGTCGCGGTATGCTGTACGCTAGCGATGACGCCGTTGATTGGCGCTGGATCTGTGAGTTTTACCTGCCGGAAAATACCTGGAACGCCTCGGAGACGACGCTGCGCTTTATGCCCGACGGAGCACTGATCGCCTTGGTGCGGCCCGAGTGGATCGGTCGCAGTCGCCCCCCGTACACCGAGTGGGCGTGGACGCGGATGGACGAGGCCATTGGCGGACCCAATTTTGTCGTGCTGCCCAACGGCGCAATGTGGGGCGGCGGTCGGCGATATATCGAAGGTGGCCGCATGTGGCTTGCGCGCATGACGCCCACCACCTACGAATACGCGCTGGAATTGCCCAGCGGCGGCGACTGCAGCTATCCGGGCATGGTGTGGCACGGCGATAGGCTGTGGGTGAGCTATTACTCAGCGCACGAGGGCAAGGCAAAGATTTATCTGGCGCGCGTGGCGATTGAATAGCCGGTATAGCGGCGCCGCGAATATGTTGGGCCCGCTAAAAGCGCAGCGCCAGCTGCAGACCTACGCGCTCTCTTTCGGCGTCGACCTGCGGCTGCAGGGAGAGCGACTTGCCGTAGCGATAGCGCACGGCGTCGCGCTTGCGCTCGATGGTGCGTATGCCGTCGACCCAGCCGTGCACCCACTGCCCTACCAACAGGCCGGCACCTAACGCGACCAGCAGCGCGCCGCCTCCCTCTTGCTCGCGCTCCAACGCGCGCAGCTTGTAGTGGGTGCTGCCGGCCTCTACGCCTACGGGAATTTTTTCGTAGCGCTTGACCGTGCCGTTTTCTCCCGTTATATCGACGATTTCATAGTCGGAATCCGGCCAATCCTCGGCCTCGTCCATAAGTGCCGCGCCCAGCGCAACGGAGACCAGGCCGAGTCCGGCTACGCCGACGTGCTTCCAGCCAGAGCGCGGCTCGTCGGCGTAAAACTGCAGCATGCCGGGTATGGGGATCGTAGCCAGGAGCAGGCCCACGCCCAGGCGCCGGTTGGCATCGCGGTATTCCTGTAGCGTCATCTCAGTTGGCACCGGGTAGAGCGGCACCTCGTTGAGCGCTTCGCCCGCGGCCTGTTCGGCGCGCGCCGGCGCGGTGGACAGCAGGGCCGTGCAGATAATTACCAGAACAAATCGGTGGATCATGTCGTCTCTCCACAAAAGCGGTGATGGGCTGCGCGCCCGGTCGACTGGGCACGGTGCGTCCAGTATATTACGCACGGAAACCATACGCGTTTGCCGATAGCTGGGCAAGAAACGCAGGCGGATCGAGTGCCGCCTGCACACGCGATAGCACAACGGAAGGCAGGTATGCGGTATGACTGCACTAAACTGGCCCGAAGGCAAGCGAGGCGCCGTCTCGCTTACGTACGACGATGCGCTGCCCGTCCATTACGAGCAGGTGGCCCCGCTGCTAGAAGAGCACGGTTTGCGCGCGACCTTTTACACCAACGTGCTGCCGCTGGGCGCCAATCCCGAGGCGTGGCGCCAGGTCGCTGCGCGCGGCCACGAGCTGGGCAACCACAGCATCTTTCATCCGTGTCGCAAGGGGCCAAACCACGGCTGGCTAGACGAGGCGTTTGACCTAAAGACCTATACGGCGCGGCGCTGGACCGACGAGATGCGCGCGGCCAATATTGTGTTGAATTTGGTCGATGGGCGCACCGAGCGCAGCTTTGGCAATACCTGCTGCAATACGGAAATCGGCGACGGCGATGCCGTGCACAGCTTGGAGCCACTGATCGACGAGCTCTTTGTCGCCGGCCGCGGGCCGTGGTGCGATCGCACCGTCACGGCCGATGCGCTCAACCTGTCCGCGCTCGGCCACTTTAGCGGCGACGCGCGTTCCTTTGCCGACATGCGTGCGGAGATCGAAGCCGGTCTGGCCTTGGGCGGGTGGACCATCTACATGATGCACGGCGTGGGACAGGGCACGCACGGACTGTTTATCGATCCGGAAGAGCACCGCAAGCTGGTCGAGTACTTGGGCGGGCAGGCGGATATTTGGACGGCGCCGCTGGCCGAGATTGCCGCGCACCTGCGCAGTCGGCAGAGATAGACCGCTATGAACACGTTTTTTAAGGACCTGACGTCGTTTTCCGACTTTGCTCTGTTTAGCAAAGACGACCACTATCGGCCGGTGCCGGAGGATTGGTGGGTCATTATAACGGACGTGAAGGGGTCTACGCAGGCCGTGCGCGAAGGGCGCTA
>JAYPJE010000096.1:0-11324 GCA_038128265.1 Gemmatimonadota bacterium | reverse complement strand
GGTTATAGCCGCCGCGCACGCTGTATACGCGCGCCGGGCGCAGCAGCCTACCTGCATGTTCTCCAGCGCGCAGGGCAATACCGTGCTCGGCAAAATGCAGAGAGGGCAGGAAGCCATCCCCATCCAATGCGTATTCTGCCGCTCGTTCCCGCCAGGTACAGCCCCCATCCGCGCTGCAGTAGAGGGTGCGCGGCGCCGCAATACCCTCTTTGGGCGGGTGTTCGGGGTGCCCAAAGAAAAGAATCTCGCCCGTTGCCTCGTCGACCGTGGTGCCACCGGCGTGAATGCCATCGCCCACGGGAATAACAGATCCCCAAGTGGCACCGCCATCTTCGCTACGGCGCACCACCAAGTGCTTAGCGCCCCAGGTCGCCACGACCGAGCCGTCGAGGGCAACGACGACGTTGGGAAAGCGCTCGTCGGCAAAGAGATCCTGTATGTCCATCTGCGGTGCGCCCATACAAGCGCTTAGGCCGCTATCGGCGATCGGTTCATTGTTTTGACTCACGGCGTTCCTTTCGATTTGGCTGATGCATACAACAAACTTTCTATGCCGTTCGAATAGCGTACGAGCTGCCACCACGCGCCGGAAACGCCGTGACACCATGCTCGTCGCGCTCCGACGCCACCGTTTCTTCACCGCGTAGAATGACTATTGGTTCCGACGTGCGCAGACGACAAATAGCATCCACTTTGGCCTCGATGCGAGCAGACGCGAGGCGGTTTTCCCTCCACGCTATGTCGACGACAAACCCGCCGCGCGCGCACAGCCCTCGCACGTGCCCGGCCGACCACAGACGGGGCAGAGCGGGCAATAGCTCGATGTAGCCGGCGTGCGACTGCAAGAGCATTTCAGCCATGCCCGAAGTCGCGCCGAAATTGCCGTCTATCTGAAAGGGAGGATGGGCGTCAAACAGGTTGGCATAGGTGCCACCACCGTCGTACTCCGTGCGGCTCGAGCCCGTCAGACGCAGTTGCCGGTGCAGCATTTCCAGCGCGTGATCGCCGTCTTTGAGGCGCGCCCAAAAATTAATCTTCCATCCCATGGACCAGCCAGTCCCCGCATCGCCGCGAAAGCGCAGTGACTGCTCGGCCGCCGCAAAGGTATCCGGCGTGTGCTCGGTTATTTCCTCGCCGGGGTGCAGACCCCACAGATGCGAAACGTGGCGATGCGTTTCCTCCGGATCGTCTTTGTCTGCAAGCCACTCCTGCAGCTGTCCGTGCCGACCAACTTGATTGGGCGCAATGCGCTGGCACAGTGCGTCGAGCTGCTGGCAAAAATCATCATCCATACCCAGCAAGCGACCCGCCTGCGCCGTGTGGCCAAACAGCGTCCGTATAATCTGGTGATCCATCGTCGGCCCGGCGACCAGACCGCCCAACTCGGGTGAGTTGGACAGCGGCGAAATAAGCCAGCCAGTCGCCCTATCTTCGCGCAGCACGTCGACAAAAAACAGACTCGCCCCTTTGAGAATGGGGTAGGCGCGAGATAGAAACGAACGATCGCCGGTAAACTCGTAGCGCCACCACAGGTGTTGGCACAGCCAGGCACCGCCGGTGGGCCAAATACCGTGATTAGAGGCGTTGATCGGCGCACTGCCACGCCAGAGGTCGGCGTTGTGGTGCAGGACCCACCCGCGCGCACCATAGTGCTGCTGAGCCGTCAGCGCGCCGCTCATACTGAGGTCTTCCAGCATGGAAAAGAGCGGCTCGTGACATTCGGACAGGTTCGTCAACTCGGCCGGCCAGTAGTTCATCTCCGTATTGATATTAACTGTCCACTTACTATCCCAAGGCGGCTGTAGCTGGTCGTTCCAAATCCCCTGCAGGTTGGCCGGCTGAGCGCCGGGCCGCGAACTGGCAATTAGCAAGTAGCGACCAAACTGAAAATAGAGCGCGGCTAGCTGCGGGTCGCCGGCCTTGTCCTCGTTGAGTAGGCGCTCCAGGGTGGGGCTATTGGCGGAGGGGGAATTGCCCAAGTCGATATCAACGCGGCGAAAGAGCGCCTGATGATCGCGCACGTGATCAGCGATAACCGCTTCGCACGCACGCGTTCGCAGCGGTGCCATATACGCGGTGCAGCGACTGTTAGCATCCGCGCTCAGGTCGCGAAAATCGACAAAGTTTGTCGCGGCAACCAAGTAGAGCACGATTTCGCTCGCCGCATGTATCGACAGTTGATCGCCTCGGACCTCAACCGCACCGTCGCTCTGCACGGCCAAATGAGCGGCAAAGTGGATACCGTCTTCCTGCACCCAGCCGCTCAGCACGGCCCCCTCGTCTACCACGCGCAGACTGCTGTGATGCGGGCTGACTAAGCGCAGAGCACAGCTAAGTGCCCCAGCGCGATCGGCCGATAGCTGCACGACAATGCACTGATCCGGATGCGATGCACAGACCCGGCGGCGGTAGCGCGTGCCGCCGCTGAGATAGGATACTTCGGCAATACCTCGGTCCAAGTCGAGCGTGCGTTCGTATGCTTCATACGATTCAATGCCGAGCACGTCGATAAAGAGGTCGCCCGTGGGCTGGTAAGCCATTTGTCCGAGCGGCTGCGACATAAACACATCCATTGCGCGCGCTTCCGCCTGCTTCTGTAACAGCGCGGCTCGCTCCCAGTCCCCGTTTCGTTCGCACGCCAGCGCGTCCGCTGTCAGTTGGCACAGTTCGTCAACGTGCGCATGGGCACCCGCGCGTGCGTAGTCGTGGGGCCGTCCCTTCCATACGGTATCTTCGTTGAACTGAATGTGCTCGGTATGCACTCCACCGCGCACCATGGCACCGAGGCGACCATTGCCCACGGGTAGAGCCTCCGTCCACTGCTCGGCTGGCTGTTCGTAGCGAAGGCATAGTGGACTGATCGCGTTCTCGCTCATAGCATCTGCATCACTTTCGAGTAGATTCGTAGCGTGCGAAGAAACGGTGTGCGGCACTAGTCCAACACCGTGTGAGATGACGTAGCTAAGTAAGGATCTGGTCGCAAACGGGGCAACTATGCGTTGCGGCGCGATTCACACCGGGAAAGTCTACACATGAAACACCTCGCCGTCATAGGGACCGGCCTTGCGGGGCTCACTGCTGCCAACCAATTACAACAGCGCGCAAACGTAACCCTCTTTGAAAAATCGCGCGGAGTGAGCGGTCGGCTATCAACGCGGCGGGCGGACCCATACGCCTTTGATCACGGGGCACAGTTTTTTAAGGTCCGATCCGATGCATTCCGCGCCTGCATAGACCCCATGCTGCGAGACGGTACCGTGCAACGATGGGACGCGCGCTTCGCTGAGATTGATGACACGACCATCGTTCAAAGTCGGCAGTGGGACGAAGAATTTCCCCACTACGTCGGCGTGCCCGGCATGAGCGCGATCGGCAAATATCTGAGCCGTGGCCTCGACATTCGACTCGGCACGCGCGTCGTATCTGTGCAGCGACAGGGCGACCAGTGGACACTGCTCGATGAACAGGGCATTTCGCTGGGCGCATACGATGGGGTTATATCAAGTGTTCCCGCGCAGCAGGCCTCCGACCTATTGCCCGCATCACTGCCATTCCATTCGGCGCTGTCTGCGCCTCCGATGCGCGGGTGCTTTGCCCTTATGCTGGGCTTTCCTCGACCCATTCCCATCGAGTTTGACGCGGCGCTAGTGCGCGGCCGAGACATCAGCTGGATATCCCTCAACAGCTCGAAGCCCGGCAGAGGCGAGGCGTGCAGCCTGCTGGTCCATTCGACCAACGCATGGGCCGACAAGCACATGGAGGACAACCGAGATTGGGTTATGGATTACCTATGCGATCAGACCAGCGCCGTCATCGGGATCGACGTAGGCAACGCTCCGCACAAAGCCGTTCACGCCTGGCGCTTTGCCAATATCGAAAAGCAAGCGGGACCAACCCATTTCATAAGCCCCGATCAGCACATTGGCGTTTGCGGAGACTGGCTTATTCAGGGCCGCGTTGAAGCCGCCTTCACCAGTGGCCTCGCGATGGCCAACAATCTGTTGGAAACGCTCTAAACGCGAGAAAAAGGTGAAACACATGACAAAAAGCATAGCCGTTTTCGGCAGTTCTGGTGCCATTGGCGGTGCGTTCACGCAGCAGTTGGCCTCCCGCCACCCGAACGCAACCATTTGCGCTTTTTCGCGCCGTCCGCCAGCGGCACTCCCGCCCAATGCATCCCACTTCGTCGTCGACTACGCCAGCGAATCGTCTATTGAGCAGGCTGCTTTACAGGCGTCTTCCAGCGGCCCGATTGACGTGGCCATCGTTGCAACGGGCGTCTTACACGCTGGCGATATACAGCCCGAGAAATCGCTCCGCGATATATCGGCGGAAAAGCTCAACTACCTCTTCGCGGCCAACGCCGTCTTTCCCGCGCTGGTAGCCAAGCACGTTCTGCCCAAACTTTCGAGAGACACCCGTTCGGTCTTTGCCGCTCTTTCGGCCCACGCAGGCAGTATCTCGGACAACGACATGGGCGGCTGGTATGCGTACCGCGCCGCCAAAGCCGCGCTCAATATGCTCATCAAGAATGCGGCTATTGAGATCGGACGGCGCAACAAACAGGCCGTGATCGTCGGACTGCATCCCGGCACAGTCGACAGCGACCTATCGGAGCCTTTTAAAAGGAGCGTACCGGCAGACAAGCTATTTACACCCGACTTCGCGGTAGAGAAAATGCTTGCCGTGCTGGACGACGTAACGCCGCAGCAAAGTGGCAAGTGCTTTGAGTGGGACGGCACCGAGCTCAGACCATAGCACGCAGAGACTAAACGGAGCGAATACCGTCGTCGTCGACTTCGTAGGCGTAGCCGCCAACGGACATCCACATAAGGCTGGCGGATGTGCACTCGGCCGTGTCGACGCCGCTGCCAGTATGGACGAGGATGCGGTCGTCCCCCACTTGGGCCTCTTCCGTTTCGCCCTGTAAGCTCGTTTCGACTGCGGGTCTTGGGTGCCCCGCATACTCCAGACACAGTACAACAGCCAGATTGCGCTTGGGTGCTTCAATGCCGGTCGGCGTAAAGCGCAGATGGTACTGCGGTTTCCACTGCGAACTGTCTTTACCTCCCATCGGCGGTGGATCCCATCCCTCGCTCAGGGAGAAAAAACCGTTTCGGCTGTACATGAAGTGACCGCACAGCACGCTATCGCCGCGCTGCGTCCAAAAAGTGCGCCGCTGGTCGGTTTCAAACGGTGCCCACGCGTGAATATTCCACTGTAGCGCAGAGGCTACACCCGCTTTGGCTACAAATTCATCGACGAGTACAAAGTACTGTTGCGCTTTGGCAAATACCACATGCCGCCGGTAGCGCTGCGCTCGATCGGCATAGCTGGCATCGGCTAAGCCTCTAAAATAGACTACGCGCTCGTCTTCATATGCATTGTCAACGGCTCCGACCGACTCGGGCGATCGCATCAACTGCGAAGCATCGGAAAGCGTCGCGCAGTTGTGAGACTTTGTATGCCACACCCAATGGGCGTGGTGGTCTGAGCCATATCCCGCGTAGTAGCCGCTTGGCATCGCCATCACCTGGCCGGCGACGTGTAGAATAAAGTCGTTGTTATTGGCGTGCGAGTGGCTGATCGAACCGAAGGGCGAGGAGCGAAAGATAAAGGCAATGTCCCTGTGCTTGTCTTCGCAGTCCGTTCGTATAGCGGCCCAGCCAACATCGCCAAACACGCGCAGCGTTGACGCCGGGTCCTGTACTCCGCCTTCAGAAGCGTCTGGCCAGCTGGGCGCAGTAAGCAATTGCGAAGAAACTCCCGGCATGGCGCGCTCTGCCGGCGTCGTCATTTCAGCCGCCTCCTGGCGCAGCGCATCAGCGTAGGGCAACAGCGCAGAGGTTGCCGTTTCGCGCCCTATCAATTCGGCCAGGTCGGCCCCGCGCAGCCACGCGTCCCGCCAGCGCTCTGAATGATCGCCAAAACCCATCCACTGTGCATACGGCGGTAGAATGTGCTGACGCCAGCGTGCGTGATTTTTCCAAAACGGTCTGCGGTATAAATCCACATCGGCGCCACGCTTGAGCGCCGAGGCAAACATGGTCATGATCGTCACGTAGGCCAAACCGTACGATGGCCCCTGCGCCCATCCGCCGTCGTCGCCACCCCAGCTCGGCCATAGTCCGCATAAAACAGGTCGCAGCCATGCCAACCACGTCTTCGCCGCGGGAATATGCTCGTGAAAGACCAGCGCGATATGGGCTAAGAATACAATCTCGCGCCCGGCATGTGAGTCAAAGCGAGTAATGCCGTATGTGCCGCGGTCGTGCATGTGCTCGTAGGTAATTTCACCGCGCCGTCGAAACTGCTCGATCACCGTATCGCGCTCGGCGTCGGTGAACTGATCCCATACGTAGTCACAGGCATGGCAACCGTGCCAGATAACCGACATATGTGCTTCGTCGTTGTGGCCCAGATAGCTCGAACCCATCGGGTCCCATTCGGCGATGGAAGCCATCCGCTCACACGCGGCGCGAGCATAGGGTGCATGGCCCGTAACCAGCCAGGCCATACCCAACGTTTCCGCCCCTTTGACAAAGCGCCTAGACCCCCACATCGTTGGATACCACACGTTCCAAAAAGCGGCATAGTCGACGGTTCGATCGGCCAAATAGGCAGGCTCCTCTATCTGGTGTGCTTCTGCCAGGAGCTGATCCGCATCGTCGATCAGGCGGCGCACAATCGGCTCGTCCGAATTGGCGTTATTCCGTCGAAACGAGTCGACTTCTTCAGGCCGCATTAGCAGGCGCGGGTGACCAGATGCAAAGCGTTCGAGCCACACATCGGCAGACGGAACCTCTAGCGTTACCGCCGCATCAGTCACCTCAAACTGAAACGTTTCGGATACGGCCGCACCTTCAAACCAGCGCCAATAGTACGCACCTTCAGCCAAGGCCGTTTCGGGTAGAAAGACAGGATCGTCCAACGAATCGACGGATATACAAACTGTCTCAAAATCCTTATCGCGAGCCACTTCGAGGCGGAAAGTCGCTCCTTTACCCGCTGGTTTCCAAGCAAACACCGGCGGGTTGGTGCCAACCTGCGTTGCGTTGCGCGGCTGGCGCGGATCTATGTGTGGATGCGGATGACGCGTATCTTTCATTGCAACCTCAGCGTGCGTTTTTCTAGATTATTGCCGTGCGGGCGGCTGCCCGCGTCGACCTCATCTTAACGATCACTATAGTCGGTAGCAAGCAATCTGCTTTGATGCTGCTGTCACGCATTGCGGTGGAAGCTGCACCACCCATTGCCTATACTGTATCTGCACACGGATAGGGAGCACTGCCAATGAATGGATCGCCGGCTCATTTTCACCCGCTGCACTTTACGCACAAGAGCCCTGAAGACATGGTAGATCAATCGGCTCTATTTTACGAGCAGATGCGCACCCGCCGCACGGTGCGCCATTTCTCTGATCAAGCCGTCCCTATGCAAGTCGTAGAAAACGCCCTGCGCGCCGCCGGCACGGCACCGAGCGGAGCCAACCGACAGCCGTGGCATTTTGTCGTAATCACAGAGCCCGAATTAAAAACGCGCATACGCGCTGCCGCAGAGGAAGAGGAGCGCGCATTCTACCGCGAGCGCGCCCCCGAGGATTGGTTAGAGGCACTCGCTCCCTTGGGCACGGACGAGAACAAACCGTTTCTCGAGGAAGCCCCGTGTCTGATTGCGGTCTTTCTGAAGAAAAACACCGTCGAGAGCGATGGCACGCGGCAAAAGAATTACTACGCAATGGAGTCGGTCGGCATTGCAACCGGCCTACTCATTGCTTCGCTGCACCTTTCGGGACTAGCGACCCTGACCCATACACCCAGCCCCATGAAATTTCTCCACGCGCTGCTCGATCGACCAGCCGAAGAGCGCCCCTACCTGCTGCTAGTCGTCGGCTATCCGCATAAAGACGCAGTAGTACCGCATATCCATCGCCGCGGCTTAGAGGAATTCGCGCAGTTTCGCTAGTGCCTCTATACCCCCCAGTGGTGCCACGGGTCGGCGTGGATGGCCTTGCGCACGCCGGCATCATCCCGATGTATCCAGCGCGCGAAAAGGCCCACTCTAGGCGAGGGGTTAATATTTTTCGAGCCCGTGTGGCACAGCCAACCGTGCCAGAGAATAACGTCGCCAGCATGCGCGACAAACTCGCGCGGCTCTACGTCACAGCCGTCGGTAAAAATGCCCCAACCGCGTTCTGCCCACTCCGGCGTATCGCGAAAAGTGCCCTCTATGCGGTCGGGGTGTGCGCGAAAATAACGATGCGCTCCGTGATGACTACTCGGCCAATAGACATAGCAACCACCGCGCGACGCCACGTCGTGTAAGTAGGTTGTTGCGCCCAGCATAAGGACGGCCTGACACCCCTCACCGGGATAGCCGTCCAAGTGTCCGCTGTCGGGCATCGACCACTCCTCCTCGCGCTCTGGCCAGCGCACCAACACGCCGCACCCACCCCCGTTAAACGCACCGCCACCAAGTTGCTGAGCAATAGCCTGCAGTTCGGGCAGATCGCCGAATAGGGGAGCGGGCTGGAATCCCTCGACGCGATCAGGCCACTGATCGGGTTGGTCTATCGTGCAGCCTAGATGCGTCCAAAACTGGTCGCGCCATTGGTCGATTGTTTCGTTGCTTATAAAACCGCGTAAAATAAGATGGCCCTCTTTTTTAAACGACTGTATCTGATCTATCGTGAGCATATCTAAACGGAGTACTCCTGGTAGCAGGTTTGTGCCGTGCCAAACGGGTGAGGCTAAATAAAGAGTGGATCGAGCACAGCAGCAAAAGTCCGTGTCACAGCACTCAGCACTCAGACGCGCTCTGCGTCGGCTAGACGGCGTCGACACTGGCGCCAAAATTTGAAAAACGAACGGAAGTAACCCGACGTATCCGTCATCGCCGTATGGGGCTCTTCACAGCCTTCGTAGTGCAGCTGCGTAGGATGGGCACGGAAATGGAGCATGCTTTCTCCACACCGGGCTGCCAGTTCGGCGAACGAACCAACAAAGAGCTGAATACCGGCGATATTCTCCGCTAAGCGCAGCGAAAAGTCGATCACATTAGGCCCCATGGGATAGCGCTGCAACAGGTCGGTGTCGATCAGAAACACCCGGTTAAAGTCGCCGTCGCTATGCCAGGTCGGATCGAGGTTATAGAGCGTATAGACCAGCGTTGGTCGCTCCGCACGCACGCACGGCACTGCGGTAGCAGGCAGGTGGAGTTCCAGCGAAGGCGGTTCGCAGTCAGTCAGGCCGTCGGGAATAGGCAGGCTTTCAAATGCCTCGTAGGGCACGTCGAGAAAGGTGCCGCGCTGAGCGCTGTGACAAAACGTGTTGATATTTTCCTGGTTGGCCCAGTAGCACTTGTTGCTGTTGGCACCGGCTACCCACTGCCAGCTCAGTGCATTACTCGCCCAATCTGCGTCCAGCAAAAAATAGTGCATCCAGCGCGCAGGCTGCATCCAATGACAGCGCGCCACATTGCACGCAATAGAGGCAACATACATGCGCACGTGGTTATGCATATAGCCCGTCTGAACGAGATCCTGCACGGCGCTGTCAACCGCCTTAACGCCCGTCTCAGCGCGCAGCAGAGCCGCTGGCACACCCT
Source organism: Gemmatimonadota bacterium (assembly GCA_038128265.1). Lineage (GTDB taxonomy): Bacteria > Latescibacterota > UBA2968 > UBA8231 > UBA8231. Next base: position 1,718 of record JAYPJE010000096.1, on the reverse strand, counting down.
GCCGCTGGCCGCGAGGCTGCGCGTGGAGCACATCGCGATCGATCGCGTTGCCTCGGTGTATCCACACCTGCTGCCAGTAGTCGCGCCAAGCCAGTTCACTAATAAATTTCTCGGCCGACTGCAGACCGAAGCCGCGCGCGCGCAGCGACTGATAGACCTGACGCGTCGACAGCACGCCGCGCGATATGTAAGGCGACAAGTAGGATACAGCGCCGTCGACATAGTTGCGGGTGCGCGCATAGGCCACCGGATCCACGGCGTGCATGCGCGCCTGTATATCTTCGTAGCGCGTGGGAAATTCAATAGCCATGCGCAAGAATGTATCCGAGAATAGGTTAAATGATAGACTGAGTTATGCAGTGCGTGGCCTCCGCATGCGGACATCTTGATGGGGCGACACGCGTACGGTATCCTTGAGGGGTATCGCCACACAGCATAACGCTATGCGCGTCCAGATCCAACTGGACCGTCACTCCGAGGAGAAGCAACTCATGAGCGTCTCATCTCCCAGTCCAGCGCCCTACCGCGCCCCTGCGTTTATAGACTTTAAACCGGAATGGTCGGGCAAAGGCGCCACTGAAGCTCGCCTAGAGGCGCTGCGCGAGCTCAGCGTCGTCATTATAGACGATTTCGTCGATAGCGAATGGATACCGGCACTGCGCGAGGCCGGCCGCCGCGTGACGGAAGCGTGTCGACCCGAAAAAGCCTACAGCGTGCTCGATGTATCCAAGGGCTACGTGCACCGGACGGAGCAGGACGAGCCCTGGGCCATACGCGGTATTATACACCCAGCGTTTGAGGAGCCGAGCTTTGCCCAGTTCCATGGATCCGACGAAATGCTGGAGTTTGTTTCTGGTTGGTGCAGCGGCCTGCAGCCGGATGACCTCACGCTGAGCACCATGCTGCTCTGGTGCAACAACCGCAAGCACGAGCACGCGCTCGGCTGGCATCGCGACACCACCTGGTGGGGCAGCGGCGAGAGCCGCAATTCTCAGGAGGGACGCCCCGACGGCCCGGAGGCCTACTCCGAAGAGGCCGAACGCGCCGTGTGGGAAAAGATCAAGGAACGCAACAACAAGCAGGTCGACGAGCGCAACGGCGTCAGCATCTTTCTGGCGCTGGTCGACGACGAGTGCCACGAAATTATCCCCGGCAGCCACAGCCGCTGGCGCACGCCGTTTGAACACGACGTGCTGCTGCCCAAGCGCATGAAAGAAGCCGGCGTGCCCCACACGCCGAGTTGGGACGGCGAAAGCCCGCTGCCCGACCAAACGGCCGTGCGCCTCAAAGCAGGGCAAGCCCTCATCCGCATTGGAACCAATATCCACACCGGACATACCGTGCCCGAACGGGAGCGCAATACGCTCGTGCTGGGCTGGTCAAAGTGGGGTGGACCGTTCGAAGGAGAACCCAAGGTCGCCGATGCGCGCTGGGCCTGGCAGCTCGATCCGGCCGTGCGCGAAGCCATGCCGCACGAGTGGATGAAGACGGCATGGGATCGCTGGGCCGCCACCGAAAAGCTCGGCGATACATTGGAAGACCGCTACACGCCGTGGGATATCAAGCACATCCGAGCGGGGCAGGTGCTGGGGTGGCGCAGCGAGGTGGAGAAGCGCGCTGCGGCAGAGGGGGAGAAAGCCGAGTAAATGCGCTAGCGAGGTGGGCGCAGCGCCATCGGCGCCGTGGGTCCCTGGTGATGCCCATAGCCAGCTTCGTGT
>JAYPJE010000095.1:0-11873 GCA_038128265.1 Gemmatimonadota bacterium | reverse complement strand
ATGTATCTGGCCTACGCGCTGTGGATTGGCCTGGGCTGGGTCGCCATCGTCGAGTGGGTTCGAGCGCGTTCGTCTACGGCCATAACGACAGCCGTCGCGGTCGTGGGTTTGACACTGCCCATTGGTACGATCTACAAGCTCTACCACGAACAAGATCGCACCGGCGACTACATCGCCTATGACTATGCCTACAATATCCTGCAGACGTGTGAACCCAACAGCATCCTCTTCACCAACGGCGATAACGATACGTTTCCGCTGTGGTATCTACAGGAAGTGGAGGGACTGCGTCGCGACGTGCGCGTGGTCAATCTGAGTCTGCTCAACACCAACTGGTACATCAAGCAGTTGCGCGACCGCGAACCCAAAGTCGATATCAAGCTCTCCGACGAATACATCGACTCGGTGTTAACTGACACGCAGCTGGTCGACCTTTACAAGCGCCTGTGGCAGCAGCCCAAAACGCCGCCCGAATACAAAAAGCTCGGCCTCGACGTCGAAGTCGACGCGCAGCCCGGACACGACTTGCTGCGCGTGCAGGATATCATGGTCATCGGCATCGTATACTGGAACCAGTGGAAACGACCGCTTCATTTTGCCATTACTATTCCCAGCAACAATTACACCGGCCTCCTGCCCTATATGGAGATGACCGGTATGACGATGAAAGTCACGCCGCAGCGCAATCCCATCTCGGATATCGAAACGCTGGAACGCCACCTGTTTGAGGTATATCAATTCCGTGGCTTGACCGATCCGCACGTTTACAAGGACGAGAACAGCCGGCGCCTGCTGGGCAACTACCGCGCCTGCGTGTTGCATCTGGCCGAACGCTACAATGAGGAAGGGCGCGACGACGACCTGCGGCGCCTTATGCGCTGGGCCGAGGAAACGATTTATATGAGCTGGGAGGGCTATTATACGGCCGCTGATTTTCTGCTGAAAATTGGCCAGAAAGATGTAGCTGGCTCCTATGTGGGCAACGCCGCCAACATACTGATTGATCAGTATGGCGAAAGTGCCCTGGCAACTTATGATAATATACTCGCACTAGCCGGCGTCTTGCTCAACGAACCCTACTCGCAGTTTGAGCGCGCCATCCCCCTCTATGAGCGCATCATCGCCATAGAACCGGCCCGTTGGAATGCCTATTACGAACTGGCCGCGGCGCTGCAGGCCAAGGGCGACGCCGAGGCTGCCCTGACTCTGTTGCAAAACTACCGGGCCGAATACGGCGAGGAACAGCGCCTGGTCGACGCCGAGCGCATTCTGCAAAACGCCCTGCAACAAGGAGAGGGAGGCGACAGCAGCGCCCTGCCGTGAGCGAGCCCGTAACCATTGTCATACCGCACTATCGCGCCGCGGTTCTACTCGACTGCCTGCAGTCGCTCTATGAACACAGCGACTGGCCGATTCGCGTGTTAGTCATAGACGACGGTGGCAACGCACCCAGCATGCAGCAGGCAGCAGCGCGCTTCCCACAAATCGAAATCCTGCGCAATGAGCGCAATATGGGATTCACCGGTTCGTGCAACCGCGGATTGAAAGCAGCGCGGAGTCGCTACGCGGTGCTGTTAAACGACGACACCCGCGTCGCACCCGGCTGGCTGCGGCCGCTCGTTGAGCGAGCCGATAGCAATCCGCAAATCGCCGCCTGCCAACCCAAGCTGCTCTCGGCTACCGACGACCAATATTTCGACTACGGCGGCGGAGCCGGCGGCTATATCGACGCGCTGGGCTACACGTTTTGCCGCGGACGCCTCTTCGACCAGCGAGAGCTAGACTGCGGGCAGTACGATCGGGAAGTTCCGCTGTTCTGGGCGTGCGGCTCAGCGCTCTTCCTGCGCGTCGATGCGGCGCGCGCGCTGGATTTTCTCGACCTAGACTTCTTTATGCACTTTGAAGAAATCGACCTGTGCTGGCGCCTGCAGCTGGCCGGGTATCGCATCTGGGCCGTGCCCCGGTCCGTAGTCTACCACCACTCGGGCTTCTCGCTGCCGCCAGCCTCTTTTCGCAAGACCTATTTAAACCATCGCAACAACCTGGTTATGCACTGTAAAAACCAACCGCTCTTTCGCCTGCTGTGGCTGCTGGCGCTGCGCCTGCCGCTCGAGCTACTAGCCAGTATCGGCTACCTAACACAGCGACGCTGGAGCAGTGCGCCGGCGCCGCTGGTCGCCCTGCTCTGGTGCGTTAGCCACCCCCTCAATATTCTTCGCCGCCGCCGCCACAGCCAGCGCCTGCGCCAAACCGCCGCGCGCGACGGCATGTATTCCGGCAGCCTGCTCTATCAGTACCACGCGCGCGGCGTGCGGCGCGCGGCCGACCTAGTAGACGAGGAGGACGCTCCGTGAAGCGCGCCTTCAACGTAATCGCCAAACTCGTCGTCAGTATAGGCCTCATCGCCTACCTGGCCTCGGGCATGGACTGGCGCGAATTGGGCACTGTCTTCGCTCAGCTTTCACCGAGTTTTTTCGCCCTAGCCGTATTCTTTTTTCTCTTGAGCAATACGCTGGGATCCGTTCAGTGGTACCTGCTGCTGCGCGCGCAAAACCTGCCCATACGCTTTGCACAAGCCCTGCTATTCTACTTTGTAGGCGTCTTTTTTAACAACGTCTTGCTGGGCAATATCGGCGGCGACGCCATGCGCATCTACGACATACGCCGCCTGACCGGTGAGAGCAGCGGTGGCGTAGCGGCCACTATGATGGATCGCCTGATCGGCCTCTTTTCCACCTGCTGTCTGGCGCTGGCGGCCTATCCCTTTATCGCCGCTACGGCGAGCAAAAGCAGCCTGCTCGTCTCTGTATTAATCCCCGTATGGCTCGGCCTAGTCGTCGTGCTGGCCATGGGCCTGAGTCGGCGCATCGGCTCGCTGATCGAGCGCATTCTCACGCGCTTTTTGCCAGGCGCTATCGCCGGTTTAGTGAGCAAACTGCGACGCAGCGTCGTCGTCTACCGCGACCGTGTCCCACTCCTAGCCGGCGTTTGGGGCATTTCGCTCGGCGTGCAGTTTTGCCGGATCCTAGTCTACTGGTCAGCCGGCTTAGCCATCGGCATGTTCCCTGGCCTGCTCTACTTTATGTCCTTCCAACCCATTGCGGCCGTTATTGCCTCATTGCCCATTTCGATTGGCGGACTCGGCGTGCGAGAAAACACGCTGGTAGGTCTCTTCGGTGGACTCGGCTTTGCCCCCGAGGTATCTACCGCTATGTCGCTGCTGGGCTACCTAGCCGGTATTCTCGCTAGTCTATTCGGCGGCATCGCCTTTATCGTGCGCCGCGTCGAATCCTCTCCATCGGAAGGTCGCCCATGAACGCCGTGCGCCTCGGCTGCCAACGCCTACTCGACGACGCCGTCGATTTAATTGCCCATCGTCGCGTTGGGCTGATAACCAACCACTCCGGCGTCGATGCCCGACTGGTCGCCACGGCCGACCGCCTGCACGCCGACGCGCGCTGCACGCTAGTCGCCCTATTTGGCCCGGAACACGGCATTCGCGGTGCGGCCCAAGACGGCGAAAAAGTCGGCACGTTCCGCGATCCGCAGACCGGCGTAGCAGCCCATAGCCTGTACGGCGAGACGCGCCAGCCCAGCGCCGAGATGCTCGAGGGCATTGATCTGATGCTCTTCGACATTCAGGACGTCGGCGTGCGTTTTTACACCTACTTGTATACGATGAGCATGAGTATGGAGGCCTGCGCTCAGCACGGTGTCCCCTTTGCCGTGCTCGACCGCCCCAACCCCATCGGTGGGTTGACCTGTGCGGGCAATGTGCTCGATCCGTCCTTTGCTTCTTTTGTCGGGCGCTACCCCATTCCCATTCGCTATGGGTTGACCATCGGCGAACTCGCCCGGCTTTTCAACGAAGAATTTTCCATCGGTGTCGACCTGCATATCGTCGAGTTAGAACACTGGCAGCGCGCCCAGTACTGGGACGAACTCGACTTGCCCTGGGTGCCACCATCGCCCAATATGCCGACGCTTGACACGGCCATAGCCTATCCAGGCACCTGTTTCTTTGAGGGAACAAACATCTCAGAAGGACGCGGTACGACGAGGCCCTTTGAGCAATTTGGCGCACCCTTTGTCGACGGTCATCGCCTCGCCGCTGCGCTCAACGAGATGCCGTTACCAGGTGCGCGCTTTCGCCCCGTTTACTTCCAGCCCAGCGCTAGCAAGCACGCTGGCCACGTGTGCCAAGGCGTGCAGCTGCACGTGGTAGAGCGAACCTCGTTTGACCCCATACGCACCGGGTTTGCTGCGCTTATAGAACTGCGCGCCCAGTGCGCAGACGATTTTTCCTGGCGCATTCCTTCCGGCGGCATTCACAACTTCGACCGCCTGGCCGGCGGCGACGACATCCGCCGTGCCATTGATGACGGATGCGACCTCGAGCAGCTGCTGGCCGCGTGGCAAAGCGACCTCGACGCCTTTGCTGCCGTGCGCGAACGCTATCTCCTCTACTGACAGTTGACGCCGCGCCGATTGGCAGCACATTCATAGTAGATCGCATCCCGAATACGGCCAAATCGGGCGCGCGCTTTTCGCATCTTTTCAAGGGTTATTATGCCGGCTCCCCTGCAAAAAGGCACTATACTGGCAGCCAGCCAAGAGCTGCAAGAAGACTATTTTGCGCGCTCGGTCATACTCATTATCCACCACAGCGCAGACGACGGCAGCATGGGCCTCGTTCTCAACCGCCCCATGGGCGAACAGGTGCAGATCGAGTCGAGCGATGAGCTACTGCGCTTTGCCGAAAGCGCGCAGACCGACACCGGCGTTAGCCACCTATTCTTTGAGGGTGGGCCCGTCGACCGCAGCTACCTGTTTTACTTACACCGCCTCAGTCATATCATTGCTAACGGCAATCCGGTTATTGAAGACCTGCACTGGGGCGGCGATCTCGATGCCGTGCGAGCCGAACCCGAAGTAGTTGCTGCCGAAGATCCGCTGCTGCGCTTCTATTTAGGATACGCCGGCTGGGAGCAGGGCCAGCTAGAACGAGAAATTGCAACGGGTGCCTGGATTCTAGCGCCCGGCGACGTTGGCCTCGTGCTCTCATCCAGCACGGAGTCAATGTGGCGCGACGTGCTCTATTCGCTCGGCGGCAAGTACCGCGCAATGGCCGAATTACCCGTCGACCCGTCGGTCAACTAGCGGCATAAAAAAAGCGGTCCGGGCATAGCGCACCCGAACCGCTCCACATCCAATATATATCTGGCGCGTTTAGCAGACCATGCCGCGCTTGGCGCGAATGCCATGGGCCGGTGGGTCGTCGCCGATCCAGCGATCGTCAGCTGGCTCATTAGCCAGCTGATAACGCGAGTCTGACGACAGGCGAATATACTCCGTCTGGTTGTCCGAGCTAGCGTGCATGATGTGCATGCAAAATACGAGCACGTCGCCCATCTGATATTCCTCCAACAGCCAGCGGCCGCCCCACTGCTGGCGCGTAGCAACAGCATCCGACGAGTAGGCACCGGTCGAATTCCAGCGAATCTGCTGCCGCTCCTCGCCGGTCAATTCGCGACCGGCCGCCTGCGCGGCAGCGACGACTTCGCCGGCATCGCCCTCGTTTTCGCAGTATAGATCGACGTCCGTCTGCCCGTAGCCCTGCACCAACTCCTCGTGCTCGTGCGATTTTTCCAGCATCATAAGACCGCCCATAGCAAAGGGCACGTCGCTGAACGGGGTCCACGCCGTATAGAGGTCCGGCGTACCGCGTCCCATATAGACGAAGTCGTAGTGCGGCGTCGTCGCCGTGTGGGTGCCCGGCTGTTTGGCGCGAAACCACGTGTAGTCAAAGTGGCGCACCGGACCGTCGAGAAAGAACTCATAAAACTGCATCATCGCCCCATCGTAGATCACCTTTGCTAGCGGCGCATTGTCGCGCGCTAGCTGCGGCATAAAGGGCCCGGTAGCGGCCGCGTCTATCTGCGCCTGCGGTGCGGCAACGCACTCCATAGCCGGGCGCGCATAGTCCAACATGCCCGCCTTGAAGAGCCGATCGCACAGTTCGCGGCGCGCCTCAATCACCTGATTGCGGTCGAGCAAACCCGGCAGAAACAGATAGCCGTCTTCGCGCATGCGCCGATGCAATTCATCGCGATCGTGCAGCGCATCATCTGACCGACGCAGCAGACCGACCTGCTCCATATCGAGCGCGTTGCCCCCATAGGTCAACTGCGGTATGTCCACAACGCTCATCGCCTTCTCCTCTGTCTGATAGAGTACAAAAGCTAAGCGGATACGTCGCCGCCGGTCAAGCCGACTTTAGTCCAGCGGCGCAATAGGGCGCGGCACGTGGCGAAAGGCAAAACGCCTCAGATCGCTCGACCCCAATCCCGGCGTATCGACGTAAAAGCTGGCCTTTAGAATGGGGTCGTAGGCCGCCTTGTGCGAAACCGCTGCCTTGATCCCGACCACGTAGAGCTGTTCGGGCACAATGCCCTGCGAGCGCAGCTGTCCCAAATCCATCGGCGGCGTCTTGAGCGTCGTTAGCAATATTCGCACACCGCGGTGGCGCACCACAGCGCACAGCCCCATATCGACGTGGCGCCCGACGAGCGAGGCTAGATGCGAATGGGGATTCTCTAAGTCGAACTTTCCATCGGTTAAATTTTCGATCTGCAGATCCAAATCGAGCGTCGGTCCGTGCAGGCGGTCGACCTTGCCGCCGACAGGCAAGTGCAGACGATCGCCAACGCTGGCGCTGTGACAGGCGCGCACGGCCTGCGAATCGTTTATCACCACAGCGGCATTGTCCACTTCGTAGCGCAGCAGGGCCTGCAGGATACCCGTGCCATCGCCCGGCGTGCCCCCGCCAATATTGTCCGATGGTTCGATCAGGCCAATGGGCCCCGCTTTGTGGCGCAGCGCGTTGGGCAGCGCCTCATCGACCGGCGGGTCGAGTGGATTGCCCTGCTCTACGCGGGCCAGCACTTCCTCAGCGAGCGGCGCCAGTAGGTTCTGTGCCTTGACCGCATCGCCGGTAGTCGTGGCCACTAGCGCAAAACCGGCACAGGGGATATCAGCGTAGGCAAAGCCCGGCAGCACGCACACCTCCAACAGTTCCGGATAGTGTGCTTCGAGGGCGCGAGCCGCTGCCTGAAAGCTGCGCATGGGCTCGTTGGCCGTGCCCGTACCCACCGGCGCATACAGGGCACCGGGTTTGACACAAACCACGCGCGGCCGCTCGCCCGACTGCATGGTGCGATGGAGCAGCTCTGCAGCGCGCACGCCGGCCTGGCGCGCATCCGTGTGTGGATTCTCCCGATATCCGGTAAAGAGGGTGCCGTACTCTGCCATCTCAGGGCTGAAATTGGCGTGCAGATCGAGATCGGCGGCAATTGGTATATGCGGACCAACTTTGGCGCGCACGCGCCGCAGCACCTCGCCCTCGGCATCGGCAAACGACGCGCAGACCATGGCCCCGTGCAAGATGAGCAACACGCCGTCCAGTCCATTCTGCAGGGCCGCATCCAAATCGCGCTCGACTTCGCTCCACCACACGCGCAGCACTTCGTCTTCGACCGTTCCCGAGGGCATGGCAGCCCCGTATCGCGAAGGGTAGAGCTGCCATCCCAAGGCATCGGCTACCTCGAGCGCTCCGCCCATGGGCGACAGGTCGCCGCGGCAATAGTCTAGCATCGGCTGTCCGCAGCGCCATACCATCTCTTCAAAGCGCGCCAGTTCCGTATGCTCGGCGAGGAACGTATGCGTTTCGTGCACCAAACCAGCAATCAGCACCCTCTTCATATCGTCTCCCTTATGCAGCGCATCGCGGCCACACTAGTTGACCAAAAATCCATAAGCCGTAGTTTCTATCGCTCACCCCCAGCTCCCCGCATACATCGAATTTTCTACAGGCCAACGCCATGCCTATGCACAGCGCATTCCATGCAGGAGGGCTTCTCTTTGCCTATTTATTTGCCGTGGCTGCCCACGCGATCGAATTCGACCCGGGTAAAAATCCACCCTATGCCGCAGCCATTCTCGTAGAAGCCGAAACGGGCACCGTCCTCTTTTCGCACAACGCCCACGAACAGCGCTCACCGGCCAGCACGCAAAAACTGCTGCTCGAGTTAGTCGCGATGCAGCAGGTGGAAAGCGGCCAATTCTCGCTGAGCGACTCGGTGCGCGTATCGGCGCGTGCTTCGCGCATCGGCGGCTCTCAGGTATTCTTGGCACAGGGCGAGGTATTTCCCCTCGAAGAGCTGATGGAGGCGATCGTCATTCCCTCCGCCAACGACGCCTGCGTCGCCGTTGCAGAGCATATCGGCGGCTCCGTCGCGAGCTACATCGACATGATGAACGCCCAAGCCCAGCAGCTCGGGCTGCGCAACACGCGCTGCGTCAACGTACACGGCCTAGACGACACGCCGATGGACAACCGCAACCTAACTACCGCCCACGATCTAGCGCAGATTGCGCGCGCCCTGCTGCGCTATCCGCAGGTTTTGCAGTGGTCGTCTATTCGCTATAAGCCGTTTCGCGATGGCAAATTTATGCTCTATACAACCAACAAACTGCTCGGCAAATTTGAAGGGCTAGACGGCCTCAAAACCGGCTATACACAGCGCGCTGGATCCTGCCTGGTCGCCACGGCCATGCGCCGGGATATGCGCCTGGTCTCCGTCGTGCTTGGCGCGCGCTCCGAACGGCTGCGCGACCGCGAGACGCGGCGCCTGATAGACTGGGGCTTCGATACGTTTTCGCGCGTGCCCCTTGCCGACGCAGGCGAAGTGATGGGTAGCGTTGCGCTCGACTGGGGTCTTGAGCCGCACGTGCGCGCGCTCGTGCCCGAAGTCGCCACCGCCATCTTGAGCCCCGATCAGGAGCGCGCGCTGCAGCGCCAGCTCGAGCTGCCCGCACAGCTACCCGCTCCCGTAGAAGAAGGGGATGCACTCGGTCGCCTAACGATCTCGCTCGGCGATAGCCTGCTGGTCGAGATGCCCATCGTCGCCGAGAAGAGCGTCGGCCGCATGGATCTATGGGACAAATTGATGAGCTATTTCTAAGCTCATTTATGGTAGCGACCGCCGTGCAATATATCGAACGAGCGATAGAGCGCTTCCAGTAGCAGCAGGCGTATAAGCTGGTGCGAAAACGTCAGCTTCGACAGCGACCACTTTTCGCCGATCTGCCCTACCACGCCACTGGGCATGCCCTCGGCTGCACCGATTACCAGCACGATATGGGACACGCCGCCGTTCATCCACTGCTGTAGCTGATCGGCCAATCCTTCCGAAGAATACGAGCGCCCCTCGACAAAGAGCCCGACGATGCGACCGGCCTTGAGAAAGCGCGCCGGCAGTCCGTCGTCGTCCTTCCAGTTCTTAATTGGACAGAGCTCCACGTCGGCGTGGCGAGACAGCCGTTTGACGTACTCGCCCTCGGCCGCTTCGACGTCTGCGTTTCTGTTCTTCTGAAACGTGACGATGGAAATTTTCAGAGCAGTCCCATTTCAATAATGGTCCGGCGCAATGGCCAATTGGCGATTGGCCAAGGGCAGCGGCACGCGCGCACCGCCCAGGCGATGCGACTCGGCCACGGCAAAGATCATTTCTTGACTGCGGCAGGCCAGCTCTAAATTGCCCATCGTATCGCCGTCATCGTCCAGCGCGCGCGCCAAATCTTCGATGCCGCGCTGCGTGCCGCTGCCGATTTCGACCGGCGCGACTTCCACCTCTTTGAGCTCTCCGTGTTCATCGATCTGACGCAGCTGATAGTCGAGGCTGTTGCTCAGCGTGCGCAGCTTGCCCTTGCTGCCGCTGACCTCAAACTCCCACCCGCCCGAAGCAGTGAGATAGGCGTGTATACCGTTTTTAAAGCGCACGTAGGCGCTGCTAATGGCCGCGTCTTTTTTCAGCACATCGCCTTGCCAATCGCCCTCCGCGTCAACCAGCGCCCCCTGCACCGATTCGATCTCGCCATCGCCGGCTAGGAACAGCACCATATCGGCAGCGTGGGTCAGACCCCACTGCGCCGCACTGGCGCCACAGTGGGCAACGATAGCCTGCACGTCGCCAATCGCTCCTTCGGCCACCATTTCGCGCACGCGCGAATAAACCGGCATATAGCGGCGCTGCGTGCCGTAGTTAAACTTTACGCCGGCCTTGCTGCAAGCGGCGCGCATCGCATCCATTTCGCTCACGGCATTGCACAGCGGCTTTTCGCAGTAGATGCCCCGAACGCCCTTCTCTGCTGCATAGCATACAATGGCCGCATGCGGACCGGGCCGCGTAGCAACGGCGACTATGTCGAGATTTTCGGCGTCGATCATCGCCTCGTGATCCGAATAGGCCTTCTGCGCACCGTAGCGCTGGCGAATGGTCTCGGCCTTTTCGGGAACGGGGTCGCATACGGCTACAAGCTCGGTGCGCTCGCTGGCGACGATGGCTGCCGCATGCGAGTAGGGCAGGAAAATATGGGAGTTAGGGCGGTCCTTTACTTCGTCGTCAATAGTGGCGCCCATGCGCCCACAGCCGACCAATCCAACGCGATATGTGACGGGCATAGTATAGCTCCTATGAGGGGAGAGCACAGGCTTGACGCTGCGTATTTTATGCTCTACATTATTCAGCCTGTCAGCAATTAAGAGAATTTAAAATGGCCTGTAAAGAGGCTGTTTGGGGGCGATTAGCTCAGTTGGTTAGAGCGCCTGCTTGACATGCAGGAGGTCACTAGTTCAAATCTAGTATCGCCCACCATTTATACGGCCCTCTGGAAGCGACCCAACGCGTTCAGAGGGCTTTTTTGTTGGCGCTCTCAGCGGCATTTATCTGTTGAAAAATTGGAGCTGTACTGCCAAGAGGCGCTACGAGGCGGATATCGTGCGCCCGACGACGGCGCTCTATATCCGACTCGAAAAAGGCACACCGATCGACGCGCTCGGGCGGGTGGCTGTAGACCGACCCACCCGAGCGGCTATTTGTCCATCACACCAGCGGGTCGTCGCTGCGGAACTTGCGCAGGATCTCCAACTGCACCGCCTCTACTGCGGTCTGCGGCATGGGACCGAGCGCTTCGGTAGCCTCTACCAGAGCCCGCCACTCTGCAGCGGTCATATTGGTTGAGAAGCGATTCTTGAAGTGGTCGCTCACCGACTTGAAAGCGATGGCGAGGCGATCGCGTCCCACGCGAACGATGATCTCGCGGATCTCGTCGTCCTCTAGGTCGGCCAAGCTCTCGAAGGCGTGCACGGGACGCAGTTGACCTACCTCTGCATCCAAATCGGTCCAACTCGCGTAGCCGTAATCGGTGGCGATGACTAGCCTCGCCTCGTCTAAGGTTACGCCAGCGCGGCCGATTTCATCGTCGGGCACATCGGCCAAGCGGGCGACGCTTTTTCTGAAGCGCAGGGCACACCAAGATCGTCCCTCCTGAGCAGCGCGGTGCAACATAGCCGCTTCGCGCTCCAAGTTGGGCAAGCCCGGCCGGATGGGAATCGCGCGCGGCCAATTCTTGGGACGCTGTCCGTCTAGGCTGGCCAGCAGGTCCTGCCACTTGCCATAGCCGTATTCGACGGCAATAATGTGCTGGACCTCTTGCAGCGTTACGCCCGCTCGGGCTACATCCGCCGCGTCGATGCGGCCCAGGCGCGGCAGGTGCTGCCGTGCCCGAGCGACGGCCTCATCATCGCCGGCCGTGATCTGTCGGTGCAGCGCCTTGGCCTGCTTTCTCAAATTTTCTAGGCTAGGGCGATCGGGCAATTCCCGTGACGTGGTCATATCACACCCTCCCTAGCAGAATTCTTCGTCGCTGATTGCTTCGCCGCGGAACTTGGCCACAATCTGCAGCTGCACGAGTTCGACATCGATGAGCCGCATGGGGCCGAGCCATTCCATATAGGAAGCGATGGCCTGCCA
>JAYPJE010000094.1:0-12088 GCA_038128265.1 Gemmatimonadota bacterium | reverse complement strand
AACAGAGGCGGGGGCTGTCGTGCTGCCGGCGATGCCCGCCTTCTATCAGCGCCCCCAGACCTTTGACGATCTGGGCGATTTTATTGCCGGGCGCATCTGTAGTTTGTTGGATATTGACCACGCGCTCTTTCCGCGCTGGACCGGTTCGAAGGGCGCTGCAGAGGACTAAAAAAATAGGCGCCGACCTACCCGAGGAGTGGGAGGCCGGCGCTTAGCTGGTGCATCGACCTGCCCGGGGAGGGGGAGGCCGATGCGGGGGAGAAAGGGGCCGACCTACCCGGGGAGCGGGAGGCCGGCCCTCTCTTTTTGCCTATGGGTCGGCAGCGCCACCCAAGTGGGCTATGTCTGCCGAAGTATGGGCCTGTTCGAATGGCGTATTTTGCACCGCCAGTTCGATCAAGAGTGCGCTCAAACTGGTAAATAGGATGCAGAGCAGCAGTAGGCGCATGCGATCCGCATAAGTCGTGTATGTGCGGTTCATATTCTCACCAAATCCATGTATAAACAGGACCCGGAGGCCATCTGCGCGAGGAGCGGCAGATGATGGGGAGGGGAGGACCGCCTCCGGGTCCCAGACAAGAGGACCATTCTGTCTGCCGGTGCTATTGCAAGGGGTGTGCCCACTGTGTTGGAGAAAATACCAAAAATATCATAAAATATTGATTTTATTTTATTTATGATGAAAAATAAATTTGAAAAAACTATGTAATACCACGTAATTTTTCATGGGATTATTCGCCTTATGTTGGGCTAGATTACGGATAGGACACAAGATGTTGAAAGCGCGTCGATGGGATCAACGGCATGGGAGGGAAAAAATGTGCGGGTAGGGAGAAAAAGCTTCCCTTGTATGCGTGTGGTGCGGTTTTAAAGGGGGAATGCGGCAGATGGCGAATGCATTCGGACGAGAAAGGGACTGCGTCTAGGGAAGTATTTTCCTGCTTAGACGAGTTGACGCAGTTCGCTGCGGTAAAAGGGTCGTGGAAGCATGCCGTTGAGGCGCGTGCCTTCCTCCTCGACCATGGCGCGGCACAGCGGCCAGGGACCATAGCGGCAGATAATCTCACCGCGCTGGTCGATCGCTCTGTCCAGTGCTATGGGCTCGCCGACAAAGAGGGCGCATACCTGTGGCCATTCCAGGTCGACGCAGCGCGCGGTGGCCAGATGGCCCCACAGCGCTACGGCCTGCTGCGTCAGGTAGAAGTGCGTGCGGTGGCGTCGACCAAAGCGCATGCCCCCACGCACGAAAAAGGGTAGGTGCTCTTCGATGCTGTCGCTGGCGGCTGGCTGCATGACGAGGTGGCGTCCGCGGCTGGCGACGACCTGGTCGGCCGTGCGCGGTATGGCGAAGTGCCACAGGTGTTCGAGCGTGCGGCAGGCGTCCAGCGTTTGTCTATCGTCGGCCGCTTCGCGCAGCCATGCGTGCGCATCGGATGCGACCTGGGGCCACTCGGTGGGCGCGCGTTTTTGCAGGTGGGCGACAAAGGCGCCTTCGCTGTCGTGCCAGTGCGGCCACACGCGCGCGGCATGTCCCAGCGCCGGCGGCAGGTCGGCGGCGATGGCTCTGGCCAGCGGCGGAGCGGCCACGTCGGCAACGGGGAGTATCTCCACCGCATCGCCGTAGCGCTGGAGGAGGGCGAGCAGCACGTGTTCATTTTCCTCTACGGACAGCGAGCAGGTCGAGTAGACCAGCGTGCCGCCCGGACGCAGCATGTGAAAGGCGGCGCGCAGCAGGCCGGTTTGCGTCTGTGCCTGGCGCTGGGCGTCGTCCGGGGACCAGTAGCGCAGCATGCTCAGGTCCTTGCGCACGATGCCGTCGCCGCTGCAGGGCGCGTCGACGAGGATGCGGTCAAAGAAGTTGTGAAAGTGGCGCGCAAGCATCGTGCCCTGCGCCTGCGTAATAACGGCGTTGCCGACGCCGCAGCGCTCCAAATTGCCGACCAGCGCGGGGATGCGCTTCTTGCTCATTTCGTTGGCTATGAGCAGGCCGCTGTTGCGCATATGCGCGGCCAGTTGGGTTGTTTTGCCGCCGGGGGCCGCGCACAGGTCGAGGACGCGTTCGCCGGGCCGGGGGGCGAGGGTTTCGACGGCGAGCATCGGCGCCGTGGCCTGCAGATAATAGGCGCCGGCTGCGTGTTCGACGGTGTGGCTCAGGCGCGTCTCAGCTGCGGGAAACGCATAGCCGTTTGAACACCAGGGAACGGGATGGCCTCGCTCTGCCAGCGTCGGGTGAAGCTGCTCGGCCTGGGCGATCAGCGGATTGATGCGCAGCGACGGCGGCAGCGGGGTGCGCGAGCAGTCGGCAAAGGCGCGGCGTTCCTTCTCGTCGGGTAGCAGCAGGCCCAAGTGGTCCAAGAGAGGCTGCAGGCGATCGGGTTCGCCGTCTTTGCGCCCTAGTAGGGCAGTGCCGTTATTCATAGAGAATAGAAACTCAGTAGGTATGCGTATTATGGCAAGGAAATGGCGGACGAGCTCTACTATATAGTTAGCGATTTACACCTGGGTAATGGCTATTTTCATCAGCGTGCGTTCTGCGCTTGGCTTGGGGAACTACCCGAGGGGGCGACGCTGATTCTCAACGGCGATGTCATTGACGACCCCCGCCGTGCGCTGTCGGTAGCGCACGACGGCGTGTTGCAGGAGCTGATCGCCGAGTCGCACCGGCGCCGGGTGGTCTGGGTTTACGGAAACCACGATGCCGATTTTCATATTGACGATGCCGGTGCGATCGAATTTGTCGACGAGTGGTCAATCGAGCGGCAGCTGCTCGTCGTGCACGGCAACGACCTCGACGACGTCATGCCGCGCCACGGCGTGTTTAAATGGGTGTTTCGCCGCGTGCACCATCTCTTTGTGGCGCTGGGCTGGCGCGATATGCACGTGGCCGAATACGCCAAGAAATGGGGGTTGCTATACCGCGTGCTCAACGAGCGCGTAGCGCGGAATGCGCTGCGTGCGGCCGCCGAACAGGGCTTTACCGCCATTACCTGCGGCCACACGCACGCGGCCATGGATATTGAGCGCGATGGACATCGCTACCTCAATACGGGTGCCTGGACCGAGCAGCCGCTGCACTATGTGCGCGTCGAGGGCGAGCATATGGAGCTCTGTGTCTACGAAGGCAAATCGGACGATGCCTAAGGGGTTGTGCGCGCTGACCGCATGGCTGCTAATGGGCTGGTCGACGGCTGCCGCGCTGGCCAACGAGCTGCCGTGGCCTATGCCCATAGCGCCGGCGCTTTCGTCTTCGTTTGGCGAGTCGCGCACGACGGCCTTTCACGCCGGCATCGATATCAAAACGTGGGGTCGCACCGGCTACGAAGTGCAGGCGATCGCCGATGGCTATATTGAGCGCGTGCGGACCTCGCCGTGGGGCTACGGGCGCGCGGTGTATCAGCGACTGTCCGATGGACGGATTGCCGTCTATGCCCATTTGGAGGCCTTTGTCGGCCCAGCGCTGCAGCGCGTCAGGGCAGCGCAGCAAGAATCGGGTCGTTACAGCGTTAACCTATGGTTTGAGGAAGGCGAGATCCCGGTGCGGCGCGGTGAGGTCATAGCCCGCAGCGGCGAGAGCGGCGCCGGCCCACCGCACCTCCACCTAGAATTGCGCGACAGCAACAATATCCCGATCAACCCGCTGCTGGGTGCTTATTCGATAGACGATTCGACGCCGCCGGTGCTAAAGCGCCTGGCATTGGTTCCACTGGGGCGAGGTAGCCGGGTCGAGGGGAGGGCTGAGCCGGTCAGCGTCCCGCTGCGCTGGGACGCATCCAGTGGTTTCTATCGCGCGTCCGATACGCTGCAGGTGCGCGGTCGAGTGGGCGTAGCGGCCATGGTGTGGGATCGCGCCGAAGCGGCAAACAACAAGCTGGCACCGCACCAATTGGGACTGCGCGTCGATGGTCAGGACGCGTTTCTCGTGTCCTACGATCGCGTCTCCTATTCCGATAGACATCAGGTGCAGTTGGATCGCCTCTCCATCGATTACCCCGGTGGCACCGGGCGATTCCACGCCCTCTTTCGTCCGCCCGGCAGCCGTCTGGAATTTTACCAGAGCCCCGGCGACGGGTTGCTGCGCAGCGCTGCGGGCACCGGTCCGGGCTTTCTCTCGGAGGGGATACATGAGATCGAGGTTTTTGCTGTTGACGCCAATGACAACCGCGCCCGTGCGCGTCTGCATATTGCCGTCAACGATGTGCCGAGCCTGCGCGCCGTTGCCGTAGTAGAGCGCCAGGATGGTTGGGCTATAGAAGGAAGTATAGCTGACGACGATGACGCCCTGCTGCGCAGTGAGGTTTACCGCCAGAGCAAGAAGGGTATATGGGAGCTGCACAGCGCGCGCGAAGTGGCCGCATCGGCTGGCCTGCAGCGCTGGGATGTCGGTGCGCAAAGGGGGCGTTGGAAGCTGCTGGTGCGCGATGCAAAGGGCGGAGTGGATTCGCTTGTCTGCGCGGTGCCGCCTACGAACGCAGCCGCGCTGGACGCTATGAAAATCGAGCGCCGTGCGCGCGCCGATGCGGTCCAGTTGCGCTTGCTCTCAAGCGATGTGCTCAGCCGGCAGCCGCGCGTGCTGGTGGGCGAGCGCGTGCTGTGGCCACGCCAGGTCGCCCAGCGCACCTATGAGGTATATGTGCCGCTGGGACACGAGCCGGGTGATCGCATCGAAGTGACAGTTGCGCTGGGCGACCGGCGTCGTTCCATCAAATTGGACCAAGTGGCCGTGCGGCCGGGGGCGGCGCGGCGCGTTGAATTGGCCAATCGGGAAGTGGCGTTGGACTTTGCCAAGCGCTCGGCCTACAAAATCGTCTTTCCGCAGGCCGAGCGCTTTGTGCCGCAGGTGCCGGACGGGTTAGTCGCCGTCGGCTCGGGCTATGCGCTTGGCCCAGAAGACGTGCCGTTTGATGCGCGCGTGGGCGTGTGGCTGCGCTGTGCGCCGAATGTCTGCGAGGACGCCCAGGTCGGTCTCTATCAAGCGGTGGGCGAGGCGCAGTGGGGGTTGGTCGGCAGCGAGCGCCAGGAGGATGCCGTTGGCGCGTCGCTGCGTCGGCTGGGGCGCTTTGCGCTCCTGCGCGACGCGCGCGCGCCTGAGGTCGACGGACTGCGCCCGCGCCGGGACACTCGCATAGCAGATCGGCGTCCCAGACTGAGCGCGCGGATTGACGATGCGGGCAGCGGCATCGGTCGCGAAGAGGACATCACCATCGAGTTAAACGGGCAGGCGCTGATTGCCGAATACGATCCAGAGGCAAAGACGGTGCGCGCACGGCCATCGCAGGATCTGGCGCCGGGGCCGCACGAGTGGACGGTGCGTGTGCGCGATATGGCGGGTAACGAGCGCGCGGTGCGCAGCGCGTTTCGCGTCGTTAAATAAGCGAGACGGGGGCGCCGCCCTGGGTTAGCGAGCGCTGCGCCGCCTCTAGGACGCGCACGACCCGCAGGCCGTCTCGCCCGTCGCTGCGCGGCGTGTTGTCTTCAGCAATGCAGTCTACAAAGTGCTGGCACTCCAAGCGCAGCGGCTCGGCCATCTCGATGTGGGGAATGGTGATGTCGCCGAAGCGCAGCGTGATAGAGTCGCCGTAGGACGCATACTGGCGCGGCTCGGCGGCTTTATCGTAGATGCGAATTTTCTCGGCGCTTTCCACGTCGTCGAAAACCGCCATTTTACGGCTGCCCACTACCGTCAGTTTGCGCACTTTGTGTGGATCGAGCCACGACAGCTGTAGCTGCGCCATCTTGCCGTCGGCAAAGTGCAAATTGGCAAAGACGACATCTTCGACGCCCTCCTGCAAATAGCACTCACCGCGTGCACTAACGGCGTCGGGCTCCTGCTCAAGTAGGTGCAGCACGACGGAAATATCGTGCGGCGCCAGGCTCCACAGGGCGTTTTCGTCGCGCCGCACGATGCCCAAATTGACGCGCTGCGCATAGAGATAGTATACGTCGCCGAGCTGGCCGCTCTGCACCAGCTCGCGGAGCGTTTGCACGCCGGGATGGTAGAGCAAGAGGTGACCGACCATCAATTTGAGGCCACGCTCGTCGGCTAGCGCGCAGAGTTCCTCTGCATGTGCAACTTGTAGCGTTAGCGGTTTTTCCACATAGACGTGCTTGTCCGCTTCCAGCGCCGCGCGCGCCGTTTCGTAGTGGGCATTCGCCGGCACGGCCAGCACGACGGCATCAATTGACGGGTCGTCTAAGAGTGCCGCATAGTCGTCGGTAATGGTTGCGTGCGGGTAGAGGCCCTGCATGCGTGCGCGTATTTCGGGGCTGGCATCGCAAATGTGCGTCAGGCGCGCCGAGGGCAGGCTGTCAAAGACGCGGACTAAGTTTTTTCCCCAATAGCCGGCGCCCACGCAGGCAATTGATAGATGGCTCAAGACGGTATATCTCCCAGCTGTTGGCGCAGGTAGTCGAAGGCCTGCGTCGGGGTATCGGCGCGGTGAAAGAGCTGCAGGTCGTCCTCGCTGATGGTGCCCCAACGGGCCAGCGCCTCCATATTGATGATTTCGTCCCAGAACGCGCTTCCGTACAGCACGATGGGCATATGCGCAGCGCGGCCCGTTTGCACCAGCGTCAATACTTCGGCCAATTCGTCGAGCGTGCCAAAGCCCCCGGGAAAGACGACGATGGCGCGCGCCAGATGGACAAACCACAGCTTGCGCATAAAGAAGTAGTGGAACTCGAAGTTGAGCTCCTCCGTTATATACGGATTGGGCTGCTGCTCAAAGGGCAGGCTGATATTGAGGCCGATGGACCGGCCGCCCGCTTCTAGTGCGCCGCGGTTGGTCGCCTCCATGATGCCAGGGCCACCGCCCGAGCACAGCACGA
Organism: Gemmatimonadota bacterium; assembly: GCA_038128265.1. Taxonomy (GTDB): domain Bacteria; phylum Latescibacterota; class UBA2968; order UBA8231; family UBA8231. The sequence goes on along the minus strand of JAYPJE010000094.1, from coordinate 5,263 downwards.
AGGCTTCCCCTCCATCGCGGCGCGCCCAGGCCGTCAGCAGGCTCGATAGCTCGCAGGCATCTTCGTAGTACTGGGCTAGGCGCTTGCGCTGCTGCAGGCGCTCCATTTCGCGCAGCGCGGCCTGTCCATTAGCCGCATTTTTGAGCGCTTTCTCCGCCTCATCGAGCGAAGGGGCGCGGGCCGAGCCAAAGAATACGACGATGTCGCGGATGTTCTCGCGTTCAAAGCGGCTTTCTGGCTCTAGGTATTCGGCTAGTATGCGCAGCGTGCGGGCATCGGGACTGGCTAGGAATTCCAGGTCGCGGTAGGCTTTGACGGGCGCCATGGCGTGCCTTAGGAGAGCTGGGCTGCTACGCGTTCGGCCAGTGCGATTAGGGCCTGGCTGCTGGCCGCTTGCGGCTGTTTGCGCACGGCCGGCTGCCCGCGATCGGCGCTCTCGCGCAGGGCTGCGTCGAGCGGGATCTGGCCGAGCAGGGGAATGGCTAATTGATCGGCCATCTGTGCGCCGCCTCCCTCGCCGAAGAGCGCGAACTGGTGGCCGCATTCGTCGCAGCTAAAGGAGCTCATATTCTCAACCAGGCCCAGCAGCGGCACTTCTGTTTGGCGGAACATCTCGACGCCGCGGCGCACGTCCTCGAGGGCAATGGCCGAAGGCGTCGTGACAATCAGGGCGCCCGTCAGCGGGGCCGACTGCGTCAGGGTTATTTGCACGTCGCCGGTGCCCGGCGGCAGGTCGAGTACGAGCACGTCGAGGTCGCCCCAGTCGGCGTTGAAGAGAAATTGGTTGATCATTTTGGCCAGCATGGGGCCGCGCCAGATGACGGGCACGCCCTCCTCGATGAGCAGGCCCATAGAGAGGAACTTCAGCCCGTGCGCCTCGAGCGGCTGAATGCGCCCCGTTTGCGGGTCGGCCTGCGGACGCTCGTTGGCGCCGAGCATGCCCGGTATATTCGGGCCGTAAATGTCGGCGTCCATCAGGCCCACGCGCAGGCCGCGTTCGGCCAGGGCGACGGCGAGGTTGGCGCTGAGGGTGGATTTGCCAACGCCCCCCTTGCCGCTCGATACGGCGAGCATATCTTTAATTCCGGGGATCGCTTGGCGATCGTGCGTCTGTACTTGGGTCACGGTTGCGGGCTTTCTAAAGGCGTTTATCGCTAACGATAATATGGGATTGCGCGGCCTTCTGCAAGGCGCTGCAGCGCGCGTCCGGGAGCTTAAACGATGGGTTGGTTATTGCTGCTGCCGCTGCTGGCACTGGCTGGGTGCACAAATATAAACCAGATGTATGCGAAGTACCAGCAGGGGGACGAAGCGCAGTTTGATCGGATCACGGAGATCGTCTCGCGCCCCGACTACCCTTATGCCACGCGGCGCAAAGCCGCTCAGATCTTGGGTGAGATCGGCGACCCGCGCGCCGTGCCCATTCTACGCCGCGCCCTGCACGACTACGAGCAGCGCACGACGCTCAAGCAGGACGTCGTGCGCGCTCTGGCCCAGATTGGCGACACCAGCGCGGTGAGCGATATCGGCCGTCTGCTGGACCGCTCGCTCAACACCGCGGATGCCGATATCCGCATGACGGCCGTTGCCGCGCTTGGCGATTTGGGTGGGGACAAGTCGGCTGAAATCCTCGTCAATGCGCTGCGCTACTACGATCTGCTAATGATGCGCGAAGAGCAGCGCGCGTATCGCGGCGTGTTTACCGGCGAAGAGCAGAGCTATCCTTTTGCCCCGGGTATGGTCGACTCGCTTGGGCGGCCGCAGCGCGGCTTTGCCAACCCGAGCATGGGGGGGCTACTGGGCGACGAGCAGTATCCGCAGATTAGCATGTTCGGCACGCAGATTGATCCGCGCGAAATGCAGTACAATCCGACGCCGGAAGAGCGCGAAAAGACGCACGAAGCCCTCGTCAACGTAGGCGTAGATGCCGTGCCCGTCATCGAGCGTTTTATCTCTGATACCGGCATGATGACGCAGACGCTGCGCCAGGAATTGCTGGCCATTGTCAGCGAGATAAACGGCGTGCCGCCGGTCGACGAGCCGTGAGTTGACAAAAGGTTGAGCTTCGTATATTATAAGGCCGATCTTGCGTCCAACAGGGCCTCAAACGTCCATTCCCTCAGGGTTTTTAGCGCGCATGGATAACGATATCAGCCCCATATTGAGCGGTTGGGAATACGCGCCCGGCGAGCTGCGCGTGCGCAAGGCAGAGGGACGCGACGGGCTGGATAAGATCCAGATTCGCATGGACTTGGGCGTGATGCAGTTGGAGTGGGAAGGGCGTCCCGACGGCGAGCGGCCGCACGGCTATCGCTCGTTGCTCGACTACTACCGAGACAAGTTGGAGGGCTGGGAGGGGGAGCATGGGCCCGGTACGTTTGCGCTGTCGCGCGACGATTGCTGGGAATTGGCGCAGGAAGCGATGAAGTTCTACTGGCGGCGCATCAGCTTTTTTGAGCTGAAGGAGTATGCCCTAGCCGAGCGCGATGCGCGCCACAACTTGGCTATTCTCGACATGTGCTATCAGTATGCCGAAGCCGAAGAGGACCGCCAGATGGCCGAACAGCACACGCCGTTTGTCACGGCGCACCGCATTCAGGCGAGGGTGCTCTCCCATCTAGACGGGAAAGAGCACAAAAAGGCGCTTGGAGTGATTCGCGGTGGCATTGTCGAGATTGAAGACTACCTGCGCAAGACCGGGCGTTTTGACCAGCTAGAAGAGTGTCCCGAGCTGCACTTTCTGCGCGAATGGGAGACCGAGGTCGAGAGTGCGCGCCCCATGAGTCAATTAGAGCAGCTGCGCGAGGAGCTGCGTGCCGCCGTCGAGGGCGATCAGTTTGAGCGCGCGGCCGATTTGCGCGACCGCCTGCGGGATTTAGAGCGCGAGCAGGCCATCGGCACGCAAGAATAGTTCCAGCAAAAGCGCCACAGAGAGTTCGGCCGGACGGGAGCGATCCCTCGGCCATTTTATTATTTAGCCCGATCCGCGTGTTGTAGCGTCGACGGCGCATTATCGAAACGAGAGGACCATGGCCAAGAAGACTGCGCTGAACAAAAGGGAACGCGAAAAGGTCAAGAAGCTGTTGTTGGAGCGCCGAGCCGAGCTGATGAGCGACTTGGACGGCACGGAGCAGGAGATCGACGAGCTGCAGGATCCCAAGGCCGACGACCTAGACCGCGCCGTCGAGGCGGGCGCCATGGAGCTGCTGGTTGCGCTAGGCGATACAGAGCGACGTGAGTTAGAAGAGGTGACGGTTGCGCTGGAGAAGCTGGAAAACGGTTCGTACGGTCACTGCGAAGCCTGTATGGAAACGGAGCTAAAGCTCTGTGCTACCTGTCCCTTTATTCCCAAAGCGCGGCTGGAAGCCCTGCCGACGGCTCGGCTCTGTGTGGCTTGCCAAGAAGCTGAAGAGCAGCACCGCATCCCCTCCTACACGCGCCAGCGCCCGCGCCGCTGGTTTGGCGAAGACGAGGGTGAATTCTCCCATCCCCTAATGAATCAGGACGACGACAACTAGTCGGTCTCCCTATTCTTCGACGCTAGCAAACTCCCCTAAGTCGGCCATCGTCGCCAGGCGCAGGTCCTTAAGGCGCCGCTGGTAGTCGATGACGGCGCCTAGCGCGTCGATGCGCGACTGCGTTAGCTGGCTCTGCGCGTCGAGCAGGTCCTGGCTTTGGGCCAGACCCAGCTCAAAGCGGCTCTGCTCGACTTCGTAGGTGCGCTCCGATACTTTCAGCCCCGCCTGGCGTATGGCGATCTGGCGCTCGGCCTCGTTGAGGTTGCGCACGGCGTCGCGAATTTGACGCACGACCTGTTGGCGCTGCAACTCGCGCGTGATCCGGCTCTGTTCGAGGGCAATACGCGCCTGATTCATGCTGCTGCGTCGCGCGCCGCTGTCGATCAATGGCATGGTCACCTGCACGCCGACACCCCACTGGTTGCGTTCGAGCGTGCCGCTGATATCGCCCACATCGTCACCGCGCCCGCGCAGGCTGACATTGGCGTTGAGTGTAGCGTTGATGCCGTTGCGGCGGTTGGCGTCTTCCAGATCGAGCCGGCGCAGCTTTTCGGAAATTTCGGCTTGCCGCATGTCCGTGCGCTGCTGCAGACCCAGCCGCATGGCCCTTTCGGCGTCAATCGCGTAGAGGCGGTGTTCGACCTCGGTGCTGATATCGAGCGGATCTTCCGGGTTGAGGCCCAGCGTTTGCCGCAGCTGGTCGCGCTGGCTTTCGATGGCCGTTTCGGCCTGGGCAAAGCTCGACTCGGCCTGTAGGAGTTCGACCTGCAGACGCAGGGCTTCGACTTCGGCGATTAGGCCGACCTCGAATTTGCGCTGGGCCAGCTCGAGGTTTGCGCGCGACAAATCGAGGCGCTGTTTCTGAATTTCCAGCTGGCGCAGGCGCTGGACAAGCGTGTAATAGTCGTCGATGACCTGGCCCTCGAGCTGCAGGCCTTGCTGTTCGAAGTTGAGGTGTGCGTTGGCAAAGTTGTGCCGGGCGCGCTGCAGCGTCACCTCTTCGGCGGCGCGGTTGAGTATATCGTGCTGATAGTCGAGGCGCATATCGCCGGAAAAGTCGAGGAAGTCAGCGCGGCGGTTGGAGGAAAAGTCGCGGCGCTCGGCATTGGTCGTCAGCTGCAGCGAGCCGAAGTAGGGCAGGCGCTGCGCCATGCGCAGACTGCCGTTGTAAGTAAAGTTGGTGCTCTCGTCGCGCACGCGGGTGGCCAGCGCGACGCTCTCCTGCGTATCGCGCACCTCCGTAAAGGTCGGCGCGGTGAAGTTGGCGTCCATATTGAAGGCGAAGGGCGCCTGCGCCGATTCGAGGCTGGTGCGGCTGGCCGCCAGTGTCTGCTCGTTGCGCTGGTGCTGCAGGTTGCGGCTCAGCGCTAGGTCGATGCACGCCTGCAGCGAGAGCGGCTGCTGGGCCAGCAGCGGGGCGGCGCAAAAGAGAAAAATTGCCGTTATTAGAGGTGTGCGATTCATCGGGTACATCCTGCTGGGTGGACTGAACTTTTCATGCAAGAGACACTAAGCAATATGGTGGACCTTTTCAAGCGGTCTATCGTCTGTGTGCTGTGAAAGGGGTTGTAGGTGAGTTTCTTATCGTCTTACATGCAGGACCTGCGTTCTGCGCTTGATGGCTTGGATTTGGAGCAGGTCGAGTCGGCCATTGCCATGATCGACGCGGCGCGCCAGGCCGGTCAGCAGGTTTTTCTCTGCGGCAACGGCGGCAGCGCCTCTACCGCCAGCCATATGGCCAACGA
>JAYPJE010000093.1:0-12283 GCA_038128265.1 Gemmatimonadota bacterium | reverse complement strand
ACTACACCGTCCGCGCTACGCACTGCTCGCACAAGGCGTCGCTGGACGAGATTTACCAGAAATTAAAGCAAATCACCGCGCCCCTTTCGCGCTCGTGGGAAAAGATTGAGCGTGCAAAAAAGGTCGGCATCAAAGTCAATATGCAGTTCCGCACGCAGGACATTCGCTACATCGGCGGCCGCCGGCAGGAGTTGGTCGACGACGACGTCCTGCGCGCCAGCTTGCGCCTGCTGCGCGAGCGCACCGACGCCGAGCTCTTTGCCCTCGATACCAGCACCGCGCCTCCGGGTCAGCGCCCGGGTAGCGACTTCAATACTAAGCCCATTCTCGACGAGTATGGCGTGCGCTACGTCGAAGCGGGCGACCCGCCCTTTGAGCGCTACAAAGTCCCGGGCGGTGGCCTCATGTTTTCCGAGTACCAGCTATCGGCTGCGCTGGGCGAAGCCGATGCCTTTGTCTCTATCGCCAAAATGAAAAATCACGGTTTTATGGGCATTACGCTGTGTCTGAAAAATCTCTTTGGCCTGCCTCCCATTCCACCGCACGGCCGCCTGCGCACCTACTTTCACCACGTTATTCGCCTGTCCTATGTGCTACCCGATTTAGGGATGATTGCCCAACCCTGCCTGAATATTATCGATGGGCTAACTGGCCAAGCGCGCATGGAGTGGAACGGCGAAGGACGCATCGCCGACTGCCTGGTGGCAGGCGACCACGTCATTGCCACCGACGCCTGCGGCTCACACCTGATGGGTACTAATCCCGCGCTCGACTGGCCGCACCCGCCCTTCCGCCGCGATCGAAGCCCGGTGGCCGTGGCCGCCGAGCACGGCTTCGGCACGACCAATCTGGACGAAATCGACTTTGAAATGGACGGGCTCGTGCTGCCCGTTGCCGAATTCGACTCGGCCAAAACCGATCCGCCCGAAGTGATCGATCGGCTGCGCCGAACCGCCAGCGAGCAGGCCCTCTTTTACCGCGACCACCGCGAGCAGCTGCTGGATGCGCACGCCGGCCAGTACATATTTCTGCAGGACGGCGAAGTGATCTGGAGCGGCGCCGAACCGCAGCAGGCCGGCGCCGTGGGAGAAATCGCCGCGCGCAAAGAGGACCAGGCCGTCTGGCTCAAGCTAGCCGATCCAGACGAGCGCGAGGGCGAGCACGTCGAGGTCTACGAAAACATTCTCGCCGCCTAACGCGGAGACGGAGCGCGATGAACACGCTAGATTCCGAACACTACAGACGCGAGGGATGGGCCGTCGTAGAGGGCGTCTTTACGGCCGACGAGTGCGAGGGGCTCGTTGCCCATATGCTCGACCTCCACGCCGGCAAAAAGTCCATAGAAGGCTTTGCGCCGCGCGCCGACGACGAGCTCCAGCGCACCCATAACCAGCACTGGTATGATCCGACTGCGCGCGAGTGGCTGATTGCACCGCCACTCAGAGAACCGCTAGTCCAGTGTCTCGGCGACGAGCCCGACGGCATCCAGACGATGTACTTCTGGGTCGGATCGGAGCAGGGCCGCCACCAAGACCAGTACTACTTACCCGGCTGCATGTCGGCGTGGATCGCGCTGATGGACGTCGACGAGGACAACGGCGCCATGTGGGTGCAGTCCGGCTCGCACAAGGGTCGCCTGCTGACGGGCGGCGACTTTGCCGAAGGGGGCGAGTTTCACGGCTGGGACTATAACGCGGCCGTCGACGAACTCTGTGCGCGCAACGAGCTGCCGGAGACCCCCGTGTGCGTGCGACAGGGCGATGTCGTGTTCTTTGACGGCGTGCTGGTGCACCGAGGGGGTCCCATCGGCCAGCCCGGCTCCTACCGTCACTCGCTGGCCAACCACTATATCGCGCACGGGTTTTCCGACTGGCCGCACGTGCGCTGGCCGCGTGTGTCCTTTGACGGCAGCCAGCGCTTTACGGACTAGCGTTGTGTCCGTCGATCTGGATTTTTTCCGCGCCAACGGCTATGTCGTCGTAGCCGATGCCGCACCGAGCGCACTGCTCGACGAGGCAGCCGAGGCAATCTGGCAATTTGGCGAGATGGATCCGGGCGATCCGCAGACGTGGTATCCAACACCCGAGCGTGCCAATGGCCTGCCCGAACTCAACGGCGCCGGCATGGTCGAACTCTACCATCATCCGGCGCTGTGGGCCACGCGCCAGTGGCCGCGCATCCACGAGGCGTTTGCCGCCCTATGGCAAACGCAGGCGCTGTGGGTGAGCATTGATCGCTGCAACTTCAATCCACCCAACAGAGGCGATGGCGCGTTTGAGGGCTTTATCCACTGGGATATCGACACCTCGCTTAAGCCGCTGCCCTTTGGCGTGCAGGGTTTCCTATCCCTGAGCGACTGCCCCGCCGGTTCCGGCGGCTTTCAGTGCGTGCCGGCTCTCTACGCTCAGCTCGACGCGTGGATTGCCGCCCAGCCGGAAGACCGCGACCCCTTTCGCCCCGACCTGACCGGCTTTGACGTCGTCGAAGTACCCACGCAGAAGGGCGATCTGCTCATCTGGAACAGCCTGCTGCCGCACGGCACCAGTGCCAATACCTCGGCGGCACCGCGCCTGGCGCAGTACCTGTCGATGGCGCCGGCCAGCGAAGGGAACGCCGACACGCGCGCCTGGCGCATCGACGCCTGGCTGCATCGCAGAGCACCCGAGGGCGATGCCTTTCCCGGCGACCCGCGCCACTGGGAGCGCCGGCACGGCACGACGGCGGCGCTCACTCCGCTGGGTAGAAAGCTGCTGGGATTGGATTCCTGGCAAGGGGACGAGGAGCCAGAGGAAGCGCAGCCCTACGACCGACAGCAGGGACGCCGCCGCGGTGCCCCTGGGTTTTCAGGCTAAACGGGCGCGGCGCCCGTGCGGTTGGCCTGGGCGCGCGGCGTCAGCTCAAAGTAGGGCTCGTGACCGGCAAAAAAGCGCTCAAACTCGTCGATCATCAGCGGAAAAAAGTGTGGATAGTCGGTGCCCGTAATCCAGCCAAAATGCGGACTGACAAATACGTTATCCAGCTGCAGCAGCTCGCTGTCAGGCGGAATCGGCTCCGGATCGAAGGCCTCGATGCCAGCGACGATGTCACCCCGCTTGAGGCGAGCAATCAGTGCGGCCGAATCGACGACGGCGCCGCGCGAGACGTTGACAAACACGCTGCCGGCGCGCAGCAGGTCCAGCTCGCGCGCGCCGATCATACCGCGCGTGGCCGGCGTCAGCGGCGCAACGGATACGACGATGTCGCAGTGGGAAAACACATTGTCGAGCGTCGTCTGCACAAAGCCCACCGCCTCCGCTAGCTCGCGCGGCAAATACGGATCGTGCACCCAGATTTCGCCCTCAAACGGACGCAGCAGCTTGATGAGCCGGCGTCCCATATGGCCGCCGCCGATCAGGCCGACGCGCTTGCCGTGCAGCATCCCACCCATTAGGCGCACCACGTCTGGATCGCGCCGCGTATCGCCGGCAATCAGGCGGCGAAAGTGCGCGCCGGCGTTGCGCAAACACGCCAAGATCATGCCCAACGCCCATTCGGCAACCGGATAGGACGAGCCGTTGGTCGTATCTACGGTGCGCACGCCCCGCGCCCACGCCGCATCCAGATCAATGCGCGCGGCGAAGCGATCGCCTTCGAGCTCGCCAATAATTTTCAGACCGGGTGCGTGCGATAGCAGGTCCGCGTCGATGCGCGGCGCGCCGTGGCAAACGATCAGCGCGTCCTTATCGGCCAAGTGTGGCTGAATGGCCTCAACCTTTTGCGGATCGTCGGGTATCTCGTAGATACCGCCACCCGCACATTCAAACCACTCCCAGTCGGCCAGCCCTTCTAAGCGCTGTATTTCTTCGGGCGCCAAGTAATTTTCCCGCACGTTTTTGTCGCACGCTATCAAAACCTTGGGACGCACACTGGACATATCGGACTCCTTCACCAATAAGAGGGCACGCGCAGAAAATAAGTAAAAGGGGTGCCGGTATAAACCAGCGCTTCACGCGTCTTGCCACGGATTGCTCGGCTCTTCAATGCCCCCTACAAACTCGTCGATTAAGCCTTCTGTCACTTCGTCGTTTTTAACGGCGCGGATAATGCGCACGAGACCCTCGACGCGCGCTTCGTTGAGCTGCTGACCCTTTTCGGCCGTGGCTTTGCTGGCGTCGCCGACATACATGCGCGGATACATCGCATACCAGTCCATCGGCGAATAGGCGCCGGCTTCCTTTAACTCGGCGTTGCGTCGGAGGCTGGAAAAGGGCTCGGCGGGCACCTCGTCCATCTCGACTAATTCGCCGTTGATATAGAGGCTCGTGCTGGTCTCCGCTTCGCAGGCATGGCCCGTTTCCCCCGTCTCGAGCACGCCCTCCGTGCCCTCGGCCTTGGGCGTGGCATAGTACACGCAGTAGTCGCGGTCTTCTTCTAAGAGCGTCTGCACAAAGAGCGGCAAAAAGTAGCGGTTACCGCCGTGCCCGCTGAGCAGAATAATCTTCTTCACGCCGTGGCGCGCCATTTCATCGCAGACGTTTTGCAGCAGCGCAAAGACCAGTTCGCGCTTAAAGACGATGGCGCCGGGCAGGTGCGCCGATTCGTGGTTGATGCCGTAGGGGTAGGCCGGAAAAACCAGCGCCGGCTCGCGTTCGGCGGCGCGACAGGCCGTCCAATGCGATTCAAACATATCGGTGCCCAAGGGCAGATGACTACCGTGAGCCTCGATCACGCCAATGGGCACAATGCCAACACCCTGGCATTTCTCCACGGCATCGACAAAGTGAGGCACGGTTAAATTTTCCCAGCGCATGGTATAACTCCTCCTCGTTACGGGCCTATTTTTTAGTGGTCGGATGCGATCGAGCCTTAGTATAGACGAGCTATGGAGCTGTGGGCAAGTCTTGCTGATTTTCTCGTCCTCGCCTACATTTTTTGCAGCGCATTACACACCAACAAACGAAACGCACAGCGAAAAACGCCGCGTAGAGTTGTCTCGTGCGGCGACCAGGTACATTGGGGGGTTGCATCGCGAACAGACGCGGCGCAGCCCCTTTTTTGATAGGAATGACATGACCCAGCCCGACCCCATAACCGACGACGCGGCGACGGCAGCGCGCAGCGATATCCGCAACGTGGCCATTATTGCCCACGTCGATCACGGCAAGACCACGCTGGTCGATGGCATGCTGCGCCAGAGTAACGTATTCCAAGCGCATCAGGAAGTCGTCGAACGGGTGCTCGATTCCAACGATCTCGAGCGCGAGCGCGGCATCACCATCTTGGCAAAGAATACCGGCATCGTCTACGGCGAGACCACGATCAACATCGTCGACACACCGGGACACGCCGACTTTGGCGGCGAGGTCGAGCGCATTATGAACATGGTCGACGGCGTAGTGCTGCTAGTCGACGCCGTCGAGGGGCCGATGCCGCAGACGCGCTTTGTTCTGCGTCAGGCCCTGCAGCGCGGCCACAAGGCCTTGGTGGTGGTCAACAAAATTGATCGACCGGCTGCCCGCCCTGACGAAGTAGTCAACGAGACCTTCGATCTGTTTATCGACCTAGGCGCCAGCGACGAGCAGGCCGATTTTCCCGTCGTCTACACGCGCGCATTAGAAGGACGAGCCGGGCTGGAACCCGACGCACTGGCCGATGACTTAAAGCCACTTTTCGATACCATCATCCGCTATTTGCCGCCGCCGCAGGTTGCGATAGACGGACCGACGCAGTTGCTGGTTACTACGCTTGAATACAGCTCCTACGTCGGCAAAATTGCCGTCGGACGCTTGAGCAGCGGCTCGCTGCACACCGGCCAGCCCATCGTCCATATCAGTGCACGAGGCGAAATGACGCCGGCTACCGTCGGACAGGTATACGTGTTTCGCAACTTGAAACGCGAGTCGGTCGAGGGCGTAGAGGCCGGCACCATCGTCGCCGTTTCCGGCGTGCCCGACGTGGGGATTGGCGATACGCTCGCCTGTCCCGAACGGCCCGTGGCGCTGCCGCCGATAACGGTGGAAGAGCCGACGGTGCGCATGGTATTCAAGGTCAACGACAGCCCCTTTGCCGGCCGCGAAGGGCGCTTTGTCACCAGCCGTGAAATTCGCAAGCGCCTGCTCGACGAATTGGAAAGCAACGTGGCGATGCGCGTGGAGGACACCGAGCGCTCGGGTGAATTCGTAGTATCGGGACGCGGCGAACTGCACCTGGCCATTCTCATCGAGACGATGCGGCGCGAGGGCTACGAGCTAGCCGTCAGCAAACCCGAAGTGATCTTTCGCCAAGGCGAAGGCGGCGTGCAGGAGCCTATCGAGCGGGTCTTTATCGAGGTGCTAAACGAATATTTGGGGGCGGTCAGTGAAATGCTGGGCAAGCGACGAGGGCGCCTGCAGGACCTGCGCCACGGCGAGGACGGCACGGTCTACGCCGAATTTCTAGTGCCGACGCGCGGCATTCTCGGCTTCCGCCAGCCCTACCTGAACGCCACGCGCGGCACGGGCACCTTTAATACGCTCTTTGAGGGCTACGAACCCATGGCCGGTCCCATCGAAATCCAGCAGTTTGGCTCGCTCATCTCGCACGAAACGGGCACGACCAGCGCCTATGCGTTGGAACACCTGCAGCAGCGCGGCACGTTTTTTATCTCGCCCGGCGACGAGACCTACGCCGGTCAAGTCGTCGGCCAAACCATTCGCCCAGAAGACCTGGTGATTAACGTGTGTCGCACCAAGCACATGACGGGCCATCGCACCACGCCCAAAGCTATTCTCGATTCGCTATCGCCTCCGCGCATCCTTTCGCTGGACGACGCAATAGAGTATTTGGGAAACGACGAACTGCTGGAGGTGACGCCCGAGTCGCTGCGCATCCGCAAGCGCGAGCTGCACCACGGCCTGCGCTACCGCGCCGAGAAAAACGCCCGTAAAGAGGGCTGAGCGTTCGCCAAACTTATTCTGCGTAGCCGCTCTCGTCCATCGCGTCGCGGAAAAAGTCAAAGGTGTGCTGCTCCGCGTCTGTCTTCCAGCGGCCAATTGAATCCGTGCGCACGATGATGCGTCCCAGTGGAAAGCCGAGAAAGGCTTCGAGTCGGGACAGCGTCTCCTCTTGCTTGAGCACAAAGTCCTCAAAGCGCACGTGGATGCAGTGAGCCGGCTTGGGCGTGGCCTTCATTAGCTCGTACTGGTACTTCCACGAAATAGCGCGGCGCTGGCGCACATTGTCCGTGCGCGGATAATCGATACCGAAGTCGCTCAAGTCATCTGTTTTATGTCCGCCGATAATACTATCGCGCGGATCGCGAATCCAGTGGATGTACTTGATGTCGGGAAACATGCGCAAAATCCAAGGATAGATCAGCGTCGTCTCCGGCAGCTTCCAGCCCCTGTGCTCCGAGCGATCGCGCAGCACGTCGTCTAAATACTCGTTGACCAAGTCGGTGAATTCCGGATCGATATCCATGGTGTGCAGCGGCTCAAAATTCCACTCCAGGCCGCCCTTCCACTCGACGTATTTAGCCATTACGCGGCAGGCGTCGTAAAGCTTTTGTGGCGGAATCTTGTCGCCCGAGCGATTGAGGCAGTTGCCCATAAAGACGCCGCTGGCGTAGAGCGTGTGCGAGATAGCGCGCGTGCCGGAGTGGCCGCGGCCAATAACCGTAATCAGAGACATGGCGGTGTTTTACCGTTCCTTTGCGTTGGCATCTAACTCATCTAGGGTGAAGCGCACGCTGGCGATGTAGGGCGCCTCTCCCTCTTGCCAGTGTCCGTAGGTCGTCGTTACAATGGTGCCATCCGGCAGCCGTTCCAGCGCCGGGTAGGCACAGTCGGCATCTTTGAGATTGTCCATAAAACGCACGCGGTACTGTCCTTCATTCCCGTTGACTAGATCGTCGTAGGTGCCGACCCAGCCAACCCAATCACCCCACGTCGGCGTCTCGTGTGCCATATCGCGGAAAGAAATAATCAGCCGGCCATCGGGTGCGTAGATTGCCTGGTGACGGTCTCCAGTGAGTGCGCCGGGCAGTTGGCGCGGGGTCGACCAGCTATGCCCCTCGTCGTCGGAAAAAATGACCATGGCGTTAAACTGGCGGCTGTTTTCGCGCAGCAGCATGCACAGCTGACGGCCATCGGGCGAGCGCACGATGCCCGGTTCGCACAGATGCGCCTGCGGATGCGCGGTTACGAACTGCGGTTCGCCCCAGTGCAGACCGCCGTCGTCGGAATACACCGCATATACCTCAAAGACGTTTGTCTGCTGACCGCCGTTGCGCAAAAAGCGGCCATCGTCGTGAAAGAGCGCCATATAGCGTCCATCGCGCAGGCGCGCCACATCGGCCATGGCCACGATGCCGCCGTAGTCGCCAATCGGCTCGAGCGGAGACCACGTCTCGCCCTCGTCTTCGCTGTAGGCCATGCGTATCGGATAGAGTCCAGAAAACATCACGATGCGCTTTTGCCCGCGCGCATCGACCGTGCGATAGAGCGTCGGCACCTCCTGCGAGGTAGACCAATTGTCCGGCACGCCTAGCCGCTCGCTCCACGTCAAGCCGCCGTCGTAGCTCTTTTTCATGACCACCGCACCGCGCCCGTGGCCTTTGGGGTAGACGACTATCATCGTCTGGCCGTCGTCCAGCAGCGCCGTCGTCGGATGGCCCAAGTACTGGCCCTCTTCGCGGTCGACGATGACCTGGCGGTCAACCTCGCCGGCCAGATCGACCAGCGGTATGGAAAAGTCTCTGCGCACAGTCGACATGTTTATCTCCTCGCGGCACGCCGGCGGCGAGCGGCGACGCGATGGAACACCATGCCCTGCGCGCGATCCGTGCTGAGAACAAAGCCGTCTACGCGCCCAGCGCGGCGGCGAAAGGCAACGGTAAATCCGCTGCCGCCAAAGCAATCGACACCCGCGCTTTCCAGCTGCAATCGTTCGCCAGTTAAGTAGGTAACGAGTGCACCGGCGCGCGCGTATATACTGCACGTCTTATCGAGCTCGTCGCAGCGAAAAGCACCGGTAAACTGGGCCAGCGGATAGCGATCTGCCAGGCAGATATCGGCGACCTGCCGCGCGCTAGCATACGCGTCAAAGGTATCGACATTGCCCAACACCACGACGCTAAAGCCAATCGATGGAAAGCGCAGCAGGTGGGTGCGGAAACCGAGCATAACGCCACCGTGGCCAATGGTCGGCAGGCCGTTGCGCACGCCGTGGCTCAGGCCAAAGGCGTAGTCGAGCAGCGTGCCGTCGTTAAGCCGACCGCGCTCCTGCATTTGCTCGACGAGCTTAGTGCCACCGACGGTGCAGTGGTAGAAGTTTTGATCCCACAGAAAGAGATCTTCTACAGTCGTCACCAATCCGCCGCTGCCGACAATAGTAAAGGCCTTTTCCTGCGGCAGGAATTTTCCCTCGCGCTCTCGGTAGCTAACGACGCGGCGCGCAATCTTTTCGTTGCTATCGTCAAAAAACGTATGCCGCATGCCCAGCGGTCGGAAGATTTCGGCCTCGGCAAACTGCCGCAGACTCTGTCCCGTCACGCGCGGTACCAGTTCGGCCATCAGCTTGTAGCCGGTATTGCAGTAGAGGTGTTTTTCCCCCGGCGCAAAGTTGACGCCGCGCTGCGTGCGCACCAGAGCCATGCAATCTTCGTTGTCAAACGGTTTCACAAACGAGCGGCCAGCCGCTGCCCACAGGTCGAGGTTGTCGCGCAGCCCGCTCGTGTGGTGGATCAGGTGGCGAATGGTAATCGACGCGCCGTAGGCGGGCAGCTCGGGCACGTAGCGGCGAATGTCGTCGTCCAGCGAAATCGCACCGCGCTGGGCCAGCAAGACCATGCAGGCGCAGGTGAACTGCTTGGAAACCGAAGCGATGTAAAAGGCCGACTGCGGCGTGATCCCTTTGCCCCGTTCGATATCGGCCATACCATAGCCGCGCGCGTAGGCGACCTGACCGCCGTCGATGACGGCCAGCGCACAGCCGGGCGAGTTCTCCCTGTCGTAGCGAGAAAAGAGGGCGTCTATTTTTTTGCGCTGTGCTTGCATACAGGCTCCAGCCTGGCAACGTGAATTCGGGTAAACATACGCTTCGCACCAGAGGATGCCAAAAAAGAGCGCCCCCGCGCTGGCGGAGACGCTCGTTGCCCCGGCTGTGCACAGTGTACTACGTCGCTCGATTCTCCGCCAGTTCGCTCAGGTCAGGCAAAAATGCTTCGAGCAGCGACGCCGGATAGCACAGGCTGACCAGACCGCAGAAAGGCGCTTCCGGCCCTGTGCCGTTGGCCTCGAAGGCAAGTAGACCGACGATCTCGTGCAGCGGCACGGCGCGCGGCGCGCGCGGGTCAGTATGCATCTGCACGGTGCGCACCGCTACGTCTATAAACGGTATCCATGCGTTTTTGACGTCGCGTGCAATGTGCTCGGCAATGCGCTGCATGCGCTGCATTTCTCCCGCCGCTAGACTGGAATCCTCCAGCCCGGAGCCCAGCAGGCCGCGCGCCACGGGCAGGGCGATGTCTCCGACGATGGGACCATTCAGACCGTCCATTTCCACGACAAAGCCGCAGGTGGGGCCCGCTATTGAACGGACGAATTCGCCGTATGTCGTCTGGTCGACAAAGGCCATGCCCACGTCTACGCGCTGTGCCGCAGCAGCATTAGAGCTGAAGTTGGCGGCTAGGGCGGACGCAAATTCGCCGTGCAGAGCCTCCAGGCCGCGCAGCTGTTGTCCATCCATCAGCGGGCCGTCGCTGTGCTTGTACTGTTTCACCGTTGCCGCAAACGCCTCCCAGCTATCGCATTCGTACAGGCGCGCTACGACCAATTGCGCCTCCTGCAGCGACAGCGCCTCGCCCACCTCTTGACGCGTACACCCTGCGTATTGAGGAAGGGCCTGCTGAATCCTATCGAGCACATAGGTCTTATTCTCATCGCCCAGATCGTCCATTAGCTTGATTGCCATGCGCACAAAGTATTCGAGATAGGCAGATTTGTCTCGGCGCTCGTCGATCGGCTGACCTACGAATGCAGCCAACTGCTGCCAAGAGCTAAAGCCATACTCGCGGGCAATGACTTGCTGCGCTTGACGCAGGCTAAACGCCTCCTGCGCCGAAGGCGGCAGTTCGGACTGCATATCGCCCACGCGCTGCAGCGCTTCTGGCTCTGCGGCTCGATAGCCGTTTAGCAGCTGGCGCGCCTGTTTTTTTAGGGAATCGAGGTGTGGCTGAGGAGGTAGTTGCTTAGACATAAAAATACCCTCTTTCACATGCGCTCGGCGTCTGCTTAAAACGAGCTGAAAGAAGGTCTATGTCGTCTTCAAAAGGTGGGTTTATACCCTTGCCGCAGACTGGAGGCTCCCCCGGAGCACTGGTCCAAACGTATGTTGTGCGCGCAGCAGCGTCAAGCTATAAATCGGCGTCAAATGGATACTGCGGCTTCCAGCCCAAGCGCTCTTCGGTGCGCGCCGTATCGGTGGCCTCGTAGCCACCGGGCGTGGCCATGACGTAAAAGCACTCGTAGCCGATGTCGTCGGCCTCCAACGCGCAGACCAGCGCCGAAGCGACGTCGCGGCGATCGATGCTGCCGAAGTAAAAGCCGGTAACGGGAGCACCATCTGTCGTCACCATGCGCTCGCAGTCGATGATGCCCCACGGGCGAATGGCGGCAATCGACAGGCCGTGCTGTTCGTGCACGTTGCGCGCTAGCTCTTCCTGCAGCACCTTGGACAGCGCGTAGGGGCCCGACGCCTTGAGCGGATAGAGGTCGTGCGTCAGGCGCGTGGCCGGCGGCGGCGGGTAGCCGGTGTGCACCGCGCCGCTCGAGGTGTGGACAAAGCGCTTGATACCGTGCGCGCGCGCCGCCTCGAGCAGGTTGTGCATACCGCTGACGTTGATAGTAAAGCCAGGACCGCTGCCGCCGTAGGATGGGTTGGGCGCCATGATGGTGTTGACCACCGCATCGCACCCTTCCATTGCCGCGCTGACCGCGTCGTAGTCGAGCACGTCGCCGACGAGGGCGTCGTCGCACCCTTCAACCGGACGCACATCAAACGGCGTGACCTCGTGACGCTCCCTCAGCTGGTCGAGGGCAACGCGGCCGACAAAGCCGGCCGCACCCGTTAGCAGTACGCGCATCGTTCAGTCGCCCTCGCTCTCCGCGTCGGCCTGCTGCATCAGCGAGCGCATCATATCGCCGATATCGCGCGCTCCGCCAACGACGACCACGACTTCCACCAGAAAAAACAGAAAGACCGCTATACCAAAGATCCCGGTCCACGCCGTTTGCCAACCCGTCATATCAATTGCCTCCCGCGCCCA
>JAYPJE010000092.1:0-12442 GCA_038128265.1 Gemmatimonadota bacterium | reverse complement strand
TTGAGGCTGCCGTTGTGATTGTCCCAGACGATGACCTGCTCGGCGCCAGCCTCAAAGAAGCCGCGCGCCGCCGCATCGGCTTCGCGCGTAGCCTGCAATTTGGCGAATTCCAGGTTGCGCGATTCGTTGAGCGACGCGCCTGGCGATCCCACACCACAGGCAACGCCCTCGCAGTCAACGGCAACGATAAATTTCATAGCGGCTCTCCTCTCCTCAACGCTCGACGTCGACGAGCGCCACGCAGGCTTCGGCGCGCAGCTGACCGCCGACTTCGACATCGACGCTGCATATATGGCGCCCCACCGCGGCGCGGCGCGGCAGCGCAATTTCCATGCGCACCGTGCGCGTAGCACCGGCCGCGATGCGCGCCCTGCCGCGCACGGCGCCCACCTTCCAACCCGACGGTACGATGGGATGCAGCATCATATCGACGCGCTGCGCGCTTGTGTTGGTAACAACAAACGTCAGTTCCAGCTTCTGACCGGGCCGCGCGCGCTGCACAAAGGGCTGCAGGCGCATAGAGCGCGGATCGTAGGCCGCCAGCCAGTCGTCGCTCGCACTCAGCGCGCGCACGCTCTCTTCGGCCCCCTCCGACCAGCGCACAATGCGCCGGTACTGATCAGCGGAAAACGGATAGATACAGCCGTGTCCGTTGCAAATTAGATCGGGCGCCATATCGAGCACAACCTGCGCCGAACGGGCAAAGCCTTCGGCAAAACGGCTGCCGTTAAAGGCGCAAAAACCGCCCGTGCCGTTCCAGCGCGACGGCGGCTGAAAATTGTCACCCGAAAAGAGCACGTGCTGCCCGTCGATATGGGCGTCAAACGCACAGTGCCACCAGGTCTGACCGGGAAAGGGACGAATAGAGAAAACGTATTCACTCCAGCGAAAGCGTCCCTCTGTCGGCAATATGCGATCCGCTTCGACCGATTCGGCGGGCAGCCACGGCACCTCAAACTGATTGCGGTCGCGAATGGGCTCGGCCACCCAAGGATGCAGCCAAACGGCCGCACCCCAGCGCTGGCGCACATAGTTGAGCCCGTCGGAATGGTCGGAGTGGTAATGCGTGGCCGTCGACGCGCTAATGCGCTCTACGCCGAGCGCTTTTACCAGCGGCTCCAGCTGCTCGATATCGGCGCGCTGCGGGTCGACGACGAGTCCCTCGCCTCCCGCGCTGACCAGCAAAAAGCTATTGGCGCCAAAGTGGTACAGGTGGGGCAGCACGCGCCGCGCATAGCCCACATCTTCCGTAGGCCACCAGCGGTTTTTCGCTCCCGCGCACACCGAGCCCTTTGCCCGCAGCAGGCGCATCAGGTTGCGCTGCGTCTTCCTTATAGATGCCCGCGCACCCTGAACAATGGGTGCCCCATGCGAGGGCAGCAGCCTATCAATGCGACAGTAGCCCAAGCGCTGCAGTCCGTGCCACGCTTCTAGCGCACCGCCCGCCGTCCAGTGATCCCACTCCAAGTGGTAAGGCTGATGTACGGTTCCATCGCCGCACAGCGCATCGCCGCAGAAGGCCAAGTCGCGTCCGTGCCACTCCACTAGATAAGTGAGCGCGCCGCGCGTATGGCCGGGCGTGGCGATCGCACACAGGCGCACGGGCCCCAACTGGCGCTCGCTGTCGGCCTGCAGATCGCATATGGCGTGGGAAAGCGGCAGGCGCGGCGCAGCGTAATTGCCCGGACAGCCGTTGTGTTGGTAGGCAGCCCAAAACGCCGCGTGCGATTCGACAGCCAAAAGCGGTCGATCGCCGGCCGGGGCGTGCAGCGTCCAGTCACCCTCTTTGCCGCGATAGAGTCCGCAGCACTGGTCGCGGTGCGCGTGGGTGAGGACGACGTGCTCGACGTGGCGAACGCCGATTTCGTCCAGGTGGTCTAAAAAGCGCCCGGTGGCAAAGTCGACGACCAGCGCACAATCGCCATAGCGCAGCAGATAGACGGTGCAGCTATCGTCAAAAAAGGCGAATAGATCGGTATCCAGCTGCGTCCACGCAGTGTTCATAGGGCCTCCCGGTGCGCATGATGATACGCATTCCGCTCGCGCGCAGCAATACAATAAGAGAAAGACAAAATGGCAGTTTGGGTCAGTTTTAATACGGCATGAAGTGCCATTTTGGCTCTATTGCATTTTGAGGCTCCAAGCCCGCTTTGGCTCAATAAGCCGTAAGTGAAATAAAATTAATTACATATGGACTTATCCCATATGATGGCACGGGCTTTGCAAAAAGCCAGGCGAACCACGGCAAACAGTGCCACATACATTTAACAAGGAGTTGATACCATGTTGACCTTCCCCCATTTGCTGCGCATCGCCCATCCCGCTGCAGCCATCCGCACGGAGATCGATCGCCTCGTCGACGGCTGGCCCGCGGCTACGCATCCGCCCATGGGTATGTGGAACAGCGAAGACGAAGCCGTCGTGCGTGCCGAGCTTCCGGGCTTTACCTTGGGCGAAATCGAAGTCGAAGTGCGCGACAATGCGCTGCGCATCAGCGGCGAACGCAAGACGGAAGGCGAGCGCGAATACCTGCGCCGCGAGCGCTGGACCGGCCGCTTTGACCGCCGCGTGCGCCTGCCCTTCGCCGTAGACGCAGATGCCGCACAGGCCCGTTTAACAGACGGAATCTTGGAAATTCGCCTGCCGCGCCTCGAAGCGGACAAGCCGCGTAAAATCGAAATAGCCGTTCAATAGCTCACTTAATGCAATAGGAGAATCTACCATGACAACCGATGCCCTTCAGACGACAGACCAACAGCGCCTCCTGCGCACGCAGACACCGCGGGCCGATATATACGCAGTCGAAGCGGGCTACCAAGCCCAGCTCGAACTGCCCGGGGTCGCCTCAGACGATCTGCACATTACGCTCGAACACAGCACGCTAACGGTGCGGGCTCAGACGCGCCCTATCCGCTACGCAGGGAGCGAAGCCAACAGCATCGAAGCACTGGCCTACGAGCGCCACTTTCGCCTGAGCGATGCCATAGACGGCTCGGCCATTCAAGCCGAGTTAAAAGACGGCCTACTCACACTCACGCTACCCAAAGCCGAGCGTGCACAGCCCCGCACCATTCCCGTAGCGCTCAACTAGCATGCGAACCGCGGGGTGCTTGCCAGCATTCCGCGGTTTTCTATACTATAACGTGAACAGATTGGCGCCGTGGGGCGTCACAATTGCAAGCCAATACACATCGTCCTTTTAATCGAGGAGTTCGCCTGTAATGCTCTACTTTATTCTTCCAATGATACTAGTCGCCCTCGCGCAGTGGAAAGTGCGCAGTGCCTTCAAGAAATACAGCAGCGTGGGCTCGATGGCGAGGATAAGCGGGGCGGAAACGGCGCGGCGCATTCTGCGCGAAAACGGCATCTACGACGTTGGCGTCGAGGAAGTGGGCGGAACGCTGTCCGATCACTACGACCCGCGCGACAAGGTCGTGCGCCTCTCATCGGACAATTTTCACGGCCATCACTTGGCTGGGCTGGCCGTCGCCGCACACGAGGTGGGACACGCCATTCAGCACGCCACGGGCTACTACCCGCTGAACCTGCGCCACGCCATTCTTCCGGTCGCCAATCTCGGCTCTCAGCTAGGCATGCCGCTGATTTTTGCCGGCATGATCTTCGGTGCCATGGGCCTGGTAAACCTCGGCGTGATCTTCTTTGCCGGCGCCGTGCTCTTTCAAATCGTCACGCTGCCCGTCGAGTTTAACGCGAGCTCGCGCGCCATGGCCATTCTGTCAAACGGCGGCTATCTGGCCGGAGACGAAGTGGGCTCTGCGCGCAAGGTGCTCAACGCGGCGGCCATGACCTATGTCGCTGCTACGGCCGCTGCAGTCATGCAGCTGCTCTACTACGTCATGCTGGCCCGCGGCGGCTCAGACGAGTAGCGCCGCTCAGTCCGCCAATAGACACAGGCCCCCTGCTCTCCGGAGTGGGGGGCTTTGCCGTGTACGGTCCAGAGCAAAATCACCTATTTTATACAGACCTCAGCTCACACCGGGAGATGTGCTATGAAGCGACTGTGGATTCTCGCCTGCATCTGGTTAGCGACCCCTACGGCACAGGCCGACGTATATTTTGAAGAGGAAATGGTCAATCCCGGTTTTGGCAAGAGCAAAGCGGGCGCGCGCACGACCGTGCATAGCGTATATATCAAGGGCAAGACGCAGAAAGTCGACGCCCGACTCATCGTCGATAAAAAGACGGAAAAAGCGCTCAAAGATCAGGGACAACCGCTGCGCTCGAGCACCATACTCAACTTGGGCAAAGCCGAAGTATTTGAAATCGACCTCGACGCGCAGACCTTTGTGCGCACCAACGTTCCCCCGCTCAAGACGGGCGCAGCCAAAACGGCACGCCAGACGACATCCGCTCTCCCACCCAAAGTAGCCTTTGCTTTTAAAGTGCCCGGCGATAGCTCGGTCGTCGCAGCCATTCCCTGCAAGCGCGTCGTTGCACAGATGCGCGCCCGCTACGATGCGGGCAAAAAATCGCAGCGCGAAAACCGCTATACCTACGATGCCTGCGTGGCGGAGAAATTTCCCGGCTGGAGCGAGCTGCGCGCCTTCCAGGCACTGCAGGATAGCACCACATCCTATCCGGCACTCATCGCCGGCGGCATGCAGCAGTTTAGCGACAAGGTCCAAGAACTCGACCGCCTACAGGACGAACTGCGTGCTATGGAAGCAGAGCTCAACGGTTTTGCCCTGCGCTCGACGCTAACGGCATCGGCCCAGCAAGCCGGCAGCAAGCGGTGGACGGAGGTCTTTCGCCTGGAACGCCAGATCAACATACTGCGACACGCCCCCCTACCCGACTCGCTCTTTACCGTACCCAAAACACTCACCCAAGTAAAAGCGAGTAAATGAGGAGGCGCTTCTACGCAGCGGCGCTGCTGATCCTGGCCCTGGTGGGCGCGATCCTCTATACGCCGCTCGGCCCTTGGGCGCTACTCCGTGGAGCCGCCCCCTTGCTGTCGCCTTGGACGGTGCAAACAGAAGAGATTAGCGGTTCGCTGTGGAGCGGCTTTACCCTGCACGAGGCCCGTGTACACAACCAACCTCAGAACGTTGCACTCCGCGTTAAAGCGCTTGCCATCTCGCCGCGGCCCATTTCCGCGCGCCTGCAAGCGCCGCACCTCACCGTGGCACTGTCTGCCGATGATAGCGCCCAGCACGCGCCGCAGGCCGTCCAACTGCCTATTGAATGGCTGCCCGAACTATACATAGTTGACGGCAGCGCTGATATTGAGCTGGCAGGCGCCAGCCACCTGCGCTTCCAGGGATTTTCCGGCAGCTATCGCAGCGCATCCGAGCGCACGGGCGCACTGGACATAGCCTTGCAGACGTGGAATCTCCGCGGCGATTCACTGCGGGTAACGGGCTCGCTGACCGCGCGCGCTGCGCTGCATCCCAATCGTATCGATATCGATTCGCTGCAGGCAGACATCCACGCCGATTCGCTGCGCACGCGCGTAGGGATGGCCGGCCAATGGGACTTTTCCGCGCAGCGCACCCTAAGCACGGCATGGCACCTCGGTGCAACGACCGGCGGCGACAGCCTGCGCACCGAAGCCTACGTACACGGCACGCTGCAGCCGCTCGACCTGCGCGCCACCCTGCGCGGCCAGCTTTCTTCAGCGCTGTGGGGCGCTATCCCCTTCGCAGCCGATGCGCGCGTAGACACCACCTATGCCACCGTTGACTCGCTGCGCGCCACCGTCCTTGCCGGTTCGCTGCACGCGCACGCGCGCTACGCGCTTGCGGGCGATAGCCTGACGGCGACGCTGCACGCGCAGCAGCTGGTCCTATCGCACATAGACAGCCGCCTGTCGGGCAGCGCCGCGGGCCACGCGCACGCCGAATTCGACTTAGCCACACAGCGCTATAGCGCTCAGACGGACCTTCGTTTTAGCCGCGTCCACTGGCCAAGTGGGCGCCCATTCGACGCATCGCTGCGCTTTCAACACCACCCCGATGGCGCAACGCACTTACAGCTAGACTCGCCTGCCGTTGCGCTAGTGGCGCACGGCCAATCCGACCTACAGGGCCAATACGATTTGCACCTTAGCGGTCAGCTGCAGCCGCACACCGCCTTTGGTCTGGATATGGCACCCATCGACCTGCACGCCGACCTGCGCCCCGACGCGCTGCAGCTATCGGCCGAGTCCGCCCACCTACCCACCATCGCCGACACCCCCTTCGGCCCCGTCCGCGCCGACGTCGTCCTCCGCGCAGAGCGCTATGCCGAAACCCGCATCGCGGTGGAAGACAGCCTGCTGATAGGGAGCGGTCGCTTTGACCTGCGCACAGGACGCGCCGACTCTTTCCGCGTAACCCTGCACGGCCTTTCTCTATCTCGCCTAGCGCGGAGCGCAGCGGGAACCCTATCGCTCGACCTGAGCGCCGACGGTCCTGTGACAGCCGACAGCCTCCTAGTCAAAATCGACCTCAAGGCCGACGATGCCGGCTACGGCTCCTGGCGCGGAGGCGATATATCGGCGGCTCTCATCTGGTCCGCGGGCACGGGCAGTGGATGGGCGCGCGGCGCGCATGCGCAGGCCACTGTTTCCGTCGACAGCGCTCAAAACATGGCCGCAAGCACCTCCTTCAACGGACTACAGCTGCATTCGACCAGCGGCGATTCGCTGGCCCTGATCGGCGAGCTCACGCTGCACACGCCGCTGGACCAACCGGGCGCCAGCTCGGCTGAATGGGCTATTGATTCACTAGCTCTCTCCATCGGCAGCGCCAAGCTGAACGCGCACGACCCTCTACACCTGCGCTATGCCGACAGCCTGCTGACCCTGTCGCAGGCGCTGCTACACACGCCGCTTGGCCCTATGACCGTAGCCGGGAATGCCTCAGCAGATACCCTGTCCGTCGACGTCGATTGGCCTCAGCTAGATTTGCGCGCCCTCGCTACAGACCTACACCTGGCGCAAGGCACTGGGCATATGACCATCGGTGGGCGTCCCGCGCAGCCTCAGTTAGACGGGTGGCTCGACCTGCGCGCCGTGCGGCTCGATACCGCGCTGCTGGGCGACCTGCGCGCCGATTGGACGCTGCGCGACTCGCTAGTCACCCGCGCCACGCTGCGACAGCGCCAGCGACCGGCGCTGACCGCATCGGTATCTGCTCCGACACAAGCACTTTGGTCGGCGCATCCCAATGACGAAAACGCGGCCCATATCAGCGTGTCCGTTGACGCGCTGTCTCTGCGCGCTCCGCTAACCTATCTGCTCGAAAGTCCCGCGCGCGGCCTGCTTAGTATGCACGCCGATATGGATGTGCCGATGGGCAACGAGCACGCGCTGCTAGCGCGCGGGGCATTGCGCGGCAATGTGCACATAGAGCAGTTCAGCGCCGATGCCCAGATCGGCGGCGAGACGCTCAACTTGACGCTGGCAACGGGCGCACGCGCACGGGCCGATCAGCAGGAGATTCGCCTCGACGATCTGCTGGTGGAAATGAGCCGGTACGACCGCGATGCCGAAGCCTTTCTACCCGCCGGCGCGCTGAGCCTGGACGGACGCTTGCCAACGGACGGCGAGGGCGATGTGCGCTTGCATATGGCCGATGTAGACCTGCTGCTGCTGGGCGGACCCGAAGGAACGGCCAACCTGCACGCACAGATAACGGGCACCCATGGCACACCCAAGCTGGCGGCGCAGTTGGATATCACGGCCGACGATTTAGGGCGCGCAGAAACCGTGCTGACGGGCGACAGCACGGGCGCGCATATGCATCTGCGCTGGGACACGCTGCTACGGGACAGCCTCACCGTCGACGGACACCTGCCCTGGGATATTTCAGCGGGCCGTATCAACTGGGCCGCAGGCTGGCTCGAGGGGCGCTCCGACGGCGTAGATCTATCAGCCCTGGCCGACCTACTGACCGACCTCGATACCTTGGGAGGCCGCGCGCTGGGCCAGGTGCGCGCGCGCGGGCTGGATTCGACGCTGACATTGGACGGCCACATCGACTTTGCCGGTGTGCAGCTAGCCCTGCTCGACGTAACGCCAACCTATACGCTGCCCGACGGCCGCTTGGCATGGTCCGAACGACGCGGCACGCTGCTAAACGCCAGCGCCGAATCGACCGATGGCTACGACGAAATGGCTCTCAGCGGCTTTGTCGATTTAGGCGACTTACGCGAACCCACCTTTGATGTGGCTCTGCGCGTGCGCGGACTCGACCTGCACTACACAGACACCTTCCGCGACGACGACATCGACATCGACCTGCGCATGGCCGGCAGCACGCACCGGTCGCAGCTGTCCGGCTCTCTAACGCTACAAAGCCCGGTAGCCGAGCCCGTATTTGTCGCGCTCAACAGCCCACCCGTGCCGCCACCGCCACCGGCGCTGCGCGATGAATTTCTGGAGAATATGGGATTGGACGTGCACGTCCAGCTGCGCGATCTGCACGTCGATAGCGAATTGACCAACGCCCGCGCATCGGGGGGTATTGGCATCTCCGGCACGTTTTACAAACCCATTTTCCAGGGCGATGTCGCCTTGGACGAGGGCAGCATATACGTCCTTAACCGCCCATTTGACCTGGAAGAAGGCCGCATCGTCCTCAACAGCCTAGTGCCAACCCGCTCGCTGCTCGAAGTGGCCTATGATCCACTCGTATTGGATCCAACGCTCGACCTGCGGGCAACAGCTCAAGTTGTCGACCGCGGCGATGCCGATGCGCGTTACACTGTGACGATGAGCCTGCAGGGCGCCGCCCAAAGCGCGGCGCCGCGCTTTGAGTCAACGCCGGCCCTAGACTTCAACCGCATCGTCAACTTGCTGGCCTTCGGCACCACCAATGTCAGCGACTTCAACTACGGCACGGCGCTCGGCACGGCGGCCGGCCGCCTGCTGAGCAAGCGCGTCGCACGCGTCGGCATCGACGAATTTGCGGTGCTGCCATCAAGCAACGTCATCGGCGTAGAGCAGGGCCAACCGGCGCTGCGCATGGGCAAATTTCTGGAGATTCCCTTCCCAATCTGGGTGCGCTACGAGGCAGCGATCAACAGCATGGGTCAGGGCGAAGTCCGCCTTGAGCACAGACTCAATTCGATCCTCACGCTAACCGGCTCGGCACAGAGTGAGTACGATCGCTACGGTCTGGGCATCGGCCTGAAAAAGGAATTCTGATGCCGATCGCCACTCTGTGGGCCCTCCTGCTCTTGGCCGTGGCAGCGCACGCCGAGTGGACACCCGCCTCCGTGCGCAACGCCGAGGGATTCGAGGTTGAGCGCGTTCACTTTGTGCACCGCGGCAACAAGCTCATACTCAACCGCACCCTGCGCGCAGCCATGCGCGTGCAGGAGGGAAAGCCCTTTCGTAGACGTCTATTCAACGAAGACCTCGTCGCACTGATCAACCTGTATCGCAGCCGCGGATACCGCCAAGCGTCCATTGCGCGCAAGCGCTTTGAAGTAGAGCCCAACAGGCAGCGTGTGCGCATCTATATCGAGATCGACAATGGACCGCTGTGGACCGTGCGCAGCGTGCGCGTGCGCGGCGACGCGCCCTTTGCCGAAGACGAGCTGTTGGCCACCGTGCCGCTAAAGACAGGCGCCGCGTTAGACTACGGAAAGGTCTTGGAAGGCGAGCGCGCCATACAGGCCTATCTGAACCACCGAGGCTATCCACACGCGCGCGTGCGCAACGAGTGGAGCGACGAAGACAGCCGCTCCCACAGCGCTTCTGTATCCTTTCACGTAGAGCCCGGGTCCAAGATGTACTTTGGCGATCTGCGCATAGAGGGCGAGGAGAGCCTGCATACGCGCCCTGCCCTCGTGCACCGCTACATCGATTTCAAACGCGGCGACCTCTACGACCCCGAAAAGCTGGCGCACAGCCGCAACGAGCTGGCGCGAACCAATCTATTTCGCTCCGTATTCCTCTCGACGCCCCGGCCGGATCTGGGCGATAGCGTGCAAACCGTGGTAGTACAGCTGCAGGAGCGCAAGTATATCCAGCTGGGCAGCAATCTCTTTATCAACAGCGCAGGCCGCCGTATCAAACCGCGCCTGACCGGCGGCGTGCAGCACGGCAACTGGCTGGGGCGCGGCATTGGCCTGGGCCTCAACGCCAGCTGGGGACAGCCGCTGCAGGGCGTCAGCTTTTCCTTTACCCAGCCCAATCTGGTAGACAGCGGGGCCGACCTGGTGCTGTCGGCCGGTCTAACCGACGAGTGGAGCCGCAAAATCGTCTTTGGCAACCCGGGCGATCCGCGCCAATTCGATCTGCTGACAACATACGATTCGGTGCTCAACGGACTTCTGCTCTTTGGCGGCACGCTAGCCGCCGAAGAATACATCAACACCGTGACCTACGACTACCAGTCTCTGGAGCGCCTGTGGCAGGTGCGCGGAGCGCTGTCGCGCACTTGGCGGGTCTACCAAGGCCAATTCGCCGTGTCCTGGCTGCACTCGCGCAATAAGCCGGACGGCGCCGCTCCCATCGCATACGCGCCGAGTGTCGACGGCGCAGCAGGACAAGAGAGCGACGACGACCTCTTCGGAGAAGACGATTTCTTCGGTGGGGACGATTTCTTCGGCGAGGACGATCTCTTCGAAACCGATGCAGAAGACGCAGCCGAAGCACCGATTGACTATTTCGCAGGCAATATTCCCGTCAATGCGCTTTGGGCAGACATTCTAACCGAGCGCTCGCGCTCGGTTAGCTTTACCAGCGAGCTGCTGCGCGATACGCGCGACAATCGCATCGCCCCCAGCAGCGGCTCGCTGCTGCGCCTGAGCGGTCTCTACGCCATCCAGCTAGACCGGCGCGGCACCTCCGTGCTCGACGGCGAAGTGGAAGCGCGGCGCTACGCGCGCCTTTCCGAGCACGTTGTAGCCGCCGTTGCCCTGCAGGGTACGCGCACCGCATCGCTGCGCAGCGGACGCGCCCTGCCGCAGCTCTACTGGAAGCTCTACGGCGGCGAAGGATCGCTGCGCGGCGTCGACCGCGATGCCATTCAGGCCGTTGGCGGCGGACGCATTGGCCTCAACGTGCGCAGCGAGCTGCGCTTCCAGCTCGGGCCCTTTGGCCTAGTCACCTTTTGGGATCGCGCCCGGGTCTGGCGCCGGTCCAGCGCGCTGCGCTTGGCCGACCTGTTCAAGCCAGCCGGCATGGTCGACGGCTACGGTGCGGGCCTGCGCTACACCTTTGGTTTTCCGCTGCGCTTCGACATCGCTTTTAACGATGGATTTGACCGCGCGCATCCCATGAAGTTTTATTTTTCTATCGGACAGGCATTCTAAGAGGAGTTCTCGATGAGCAAACATTCGTATCGCAGCAGCACGACTACGCAGGGACGGCGCATGGCCGGCGCGCGCGCGCTGTGGCGCGCCACAGGCATGAAATCGGAAGACTTTCACAAGCCGATCATCGCCATTGCCAATTCCTTCACGCAATTCGTTCCCGGCCACGTGCACCTGCACCCGATCGGCCAGCGCGTCAAAGAGGTCATCGATGCCAACGGCGGCTACGGCGTCGAGTTCAACACCATCGCCGTCGACGACGGCATTGCCATGGGACACGATGGCATGCTCTACTCGCTGCCCAGCCGCGAGCTGATCGCCGACAGCGTCGAATACATGGTGCAAGCGCACAAGGCCGACGCGCTGATCTGCATTTCCAACTGCGACAAGATCACGCCCGGCATGCTGCTGGCGGCGCTGCGCTTAAACATTCCGGCCATCTTTGTATCGGGCGGGCCCATGGAGGCGGGCAAAACGCAGCTGTCGACCGGCGCGGCCAAACTCGATCTGATCAATCCGATGATCGCCGCCGGCGACGAGGGCGTCAGCGATGCCGACGTAGACAAGATGGAGGAGGAAGCCTGCCCGACCTGCGGTTCGTGCTCGGGCATGTTCACCGCCAACTCCATGAACTGCCTCAACGAAGCCATCGGCCTGGCCCTGCCAGGCAACGGCACGATCCTCGCCACGCACGCGCTGCGCTGGGAGCTGTTTGAGCGCTCGGCCAAACGCATCGTCGAAATGGCCAAGGCCTACTACATGGAAGGCGATGCCTCCGTGCTGCCGCGCAGCATCGCCACCTTTGCCGCCTTTGAAAATGCCATGGCGCTCGACATTGCCATGGGCGGATCGACCAATACGGTGCTGCACCTGCTGGCCATGGCGCGCGAGGGCCAGGTGGATTTCACCATGGCCGATATCGACCGCCTGTCGCGCCAGGTGCCCTGCGTCTGCAAGGTCGCCCCGGCCACCGAAAAATATCACGTCGAGGACGTGGCGCGCGCCGGCGGCATTCCCGCCATTCTCGGCGAGCTGCTCAAGGGCGGCAAAATTAACCCGGACACCCGCACGGTATCGGGCCAGACGCTGGGCGAGATGATCGCGGCCAACGACGTTTCCGCCGCACGGCCCGACGACTTTGCCAAGCGGCGCTCGCTAGCCGCTCCCGGCAACG
>JAYPJE010000091.1:0-12452 GCA_038128265.1 Gemmatimonadota bacterium | reverse complement strand
TTGATAACACCGCTTTTCTGCAGCAAGTCGACGGCGGTGGGGGCCAGGTTGTTCAAGCGGCTTCCGCGGCGCTTGCCCTGCAGTCCGGGCAGCCCAATGTCGACTTGCAGATATCGGTCAATCCGACAGAAATAACCATTGGTGACCGGGCGACGGTCTCAATTTCAATCCGCGACAACGACGGGCGCACGGGCACGTGGACCGTGCGCGATACGCTTTCGGGTGGCCTAGTCTTCGTAGAGGGCAGCAGCTCGCGGCCAGTCAACTACGATTCTGCTACGGGTATCATTGAATGGCAAGTTGATAGCACCGAAGGCGCCGTCGAATGGACCTATCAGGTCGAGCCGCGCGACGATCTGGGGCCGGGCACGCATCCCATGCAAAGCCGGGTTGCTGCGACGATAGGTAGCCTAACAGTCCAGTCAGAGCCGGTGACCTTTACCGCCGTAGTCGCCTACTTTGAAATCGCAATTAACATAGACCAGCCCACGATCGAGCTAGGCGATTTCGTGCGCTACGATCTGGACTTGGCCAATCTCAGTCCGCGCGATACCTTGGAAGTGCTGTTGGTGCGCATGCAAATACCCGAAGGGTTTAAGTATGTCAACGGCACCTCGCTCTTTGAAGGGCAGAAAGTAACGACGCTCGAAGAAAGCGGCTATCGCACAGTCCCCGGCGCCAGCGCTAAGCGCGCCCAAGTTGGCGTGGACACTTGGTCCGACTCGACGGCGCTGCCTGGCCTTCTGGTAGAGCCGGTGAATATCCCGATGAATCCCGAAAAGCAGGTGCTCGAATGGTATCTCCCCGGCATGGTGCCGGGCGACAAGCGCCTGCTGAGTTTCAGCGCAGTGGCCGGCGTCGGATCGGAGAACAGTTCGGGTAGGGCGCAGGCGGCCGGCGTGGCGCTGACCACCACGAGTTTGGTTTCGCTCGCATCGAACATCACGCAGATCAATGTGCGCGTGCGGCCCTCGGCCATGTTCTCACTCGGCCAGCTGACCATTGGTCGGGCGTGGGTCGACGAAGACGGCGACGGAGTGGTCGATGCCGGCGAGCCGCCGGTGCCGGGCGTTGTGCTGACGATGGAAAACGGCACGCGCGTCGTCGCCGATGCGGACGGTCGCTTCTCCATTCCCGAGGTGGAGCGCGGCGATCACGTGCTGCGCCTCTCTCCCGACCACATTCCGGCCGATTTGGAACCGGTTGCCTACGGCACGCGCTCGGCGGGTGATCCGTGGACGCGCTTTGTGCACTTTGGTCGCGCCGACATGGCCAAGGTCAACGTGCCCTTCCGCCCAATCGACAGCGGCTACGTAGACCAGCGGCTCTACGCCGTTGAACGCTGGTGGCTGGATCGCAGCGTGGACGAGGTGCCGGTGCTGCCGCTGCAAGCGCTGCACTTTGCCAGCGGCTCGAGTGCGGTTCGAGACGAATACCAGGCCGGGTTGGCCCGTGCGGCGCAGCTGCTAATGGCCGCGCCGGGTCTGCGCTGGGAGGTGAGCGGTCATGCCGATCGCCGGCCGATCGCCGGTGGTGGCCCATTTGCCGATAACGACCAACTCTCGCTGGCGCGCGCCCAGGCCGTGGCCGATTGGCTCGTAGCGGCCGGCGTCCATTCAGACCAGCTCGATGTGATCAGCTACGGGGCAAAAGACCCCGTCGGCGACAATGCTACGAGTGCGGGTCGGCAGAGAAACCGCCGCGTAGAGCTCAAACCGCTCTTGCCCGAACGCCCGACGGTGCTCTTTGACAGCGGGAGCAGCGATCCGAACATCAGCAACACAGCATTGCAGAACATGGAGGCCATCTCACGGCAGTTACAGGCCGTGCCGTCGCTACACCTAGCGATAGAAGGGCATGCCGACACCCAGCGCTTGGTCGGCGCATCGTTTGATAACAACGACGCATTGGCCTTGGCCCGCGCGCGCCAGGTGGCCGATTGGTTTGTAGCGCGCGGCGTTCGTCCGCAGCAGCTTACGGTCACGGGCCAGAGCGATCAGGCGCCGATAGGTGACAACGCGACGGCGTTGGGTCGCAGTAAGAATCGCCGCGTAGAAATGGCCTTTGTTATGCCGAAACTGTATCGGGTTGAATTGCACGGCCGATGGAGGGCACAGAAAGACAGTAATACAGAAATACTGCAAAGCGAAAAAGTGGATGCTGACGATTTGGGAGCACGAGCCATAGAAAAAGAAGTTATTGAAATAAAACAACTTATGTCCGGGTCTTATCCGGAGCACGCAACGTTTCAACTGGGAGCAGGAGAGCGATCCGAGGCCTATGTGACCGCGCAGGCGTTCGGGGTGGATAGCTTGGGAACTCCAATGAGCGAAGCGCTGTCGTGGGAGGAATTGGGCAGCGGTGCGGTCATGGACGTATGGGGTGCAGATCACCGCTCGGGCACAGCCTTAGGGCGGGCTCAATCGGAAGCGCCGGTTGCAGCGCGTTGGGCACCGGCTCCCCACAGAGCAGCGTCGCACTGGTGGCTAGAGCGCTCCATGCAGCCGCAGCCCGTCGAACCGGTGGCTCCCTTCTATTTTGAGGGTTCGTCGGTTGAGGTCGGGCGCGAGGACAGACCGCGCATTGACGCACTGGCCGAGTATCTGTCCGACCTGCCGGCTGCGCGCGTGCGCCTGGAGGGGCACACCGACTCCGAGCCCATCTTCAACGCGCAGTATTACGACAACCGAGACCTGAGCACGGACCGTGCAGCGACCATCGCGCAGAAACTGCAGTGGCGCGGCGTGGCGGCTGATCGCATAGAAGTGGTCGGGCGCGGTGCGAGCCAGCCAGCGGCCGACAACGCCACCGAGACTGGGCGCGCTAAGAATCGCCGCGTAGAAGTGGCCATACAGTGGCCTGAGAAGCGCCTATTGCACTTTGCCAGCGGTGTGGATGCTGCTAGCGACGAGGCCCGTCGCACGCTGAGTGAGATTGCGGCACCGCTGCTGTCCACTCCGGCATTAAGCGCGGTCGTCGAAGGCCATGCCGATGCGCAGCGACCGACGCACTCGCACGCCGACAACAGCACACTAGCCCTGGCGCGCGCGCAGGGTGTAGTCGACGCACTGGTGGCACTGGGGGTCCGTCCATCGCAGCTGAGTACCGTTAGCTACGGCGACGAGCGCCCACTAGCCGACAACGCCACAGAGGATGGTCGCGCGCGCAATCGCCGCGTGGAGGTCGAGTTTGTTGCCCCGCAAATGCACGCATTGAATCTCGTTACCTACGCGCCCGCCGAGCGGCGTTCTATCGACTTGGTGCAGGGTCTAAAAACAGGCTATCCAACGCCGATCGAGCGCACCTTGCAGCCGCGCGACAGCGACGTGGTCCGCGCAGCCGGTCGGATTGAGGATATGAACGATTGGTTACCGCCAATGGCCTCGGGTCTGAACTGGCACTTGCTCGATGCATCGCCGTTGGCCGATCGCTGGGTTGCCGGCTACGCCGAGGCGGATACGTCGGCGGCAGGCCAGGGTGTGGTCGCGCGCATTGGTTCGCGGTGGGTATGGGAAATGGAGGCCCAGAGCGCGCGCCCGTCGCTCGTCCAGCGGGATGCAACGCTGGCGCTGGAAAGCGAGGGAGATGCGAATTCGTGGTCGATCAGTTCGCCCGACACCCTGCGCCAGCAGGCGACGATACGCGTTGCCGAACGCCGGGCGGGCCAAGAGGTGCTCACGGCGGTTCTGCGCACCCAATCGGGGCAGCGCCAGCTACAAGCCGATACGCTGTCGGTGCCGGTGGATGCCGAGCCGTGGTGGCAGTGGACCGCTTCCGTGCAGGCTGCGGACGGCGGGTCAAATCTGCGCACCGTCGAGATGACATACCGCGGCTTGAAGCCGCTGTCCCTCGTGCATTTGGGCGAATACTGGAGTGGAGAGGTCGGGCTGGGCGGCGACGACCCATCCCTGCTGCACAGCGAAGGGCGTGTCGTGAAGGTGTGGCACGATGTGGCACCGGGAGCACGGCTGGTGCTGCAGTACCGGGTCGATGGCCCTTCGGGTGAACTGCCGGAGACGTTCGTTCACTACGAAGTAGAGGGCGTGTGGTGCGAAGAGCCGCTTGGCGGGGCCGGCAGGGAGGACGGGCGATGAAGAGGACGAGGAACGCTTTGCCGATGATCTTGCGCGGTTTTTTTGCGACGCTAACGGCATTTTTCAGCGCGACGGCGTGGGGCCAAGAGGTTCGCATCGAATCGCCCCCCCACGACAGGCTGCTCTTTGAAGAGCGCATCGATGTGCAGGCGGTGGGTGCGGCCAACAGCACCCTGCTGCTGCTGCACAACGACCAGATTGTCGCCAGCCAACAAACGGATGGGGCGGGTCGCGCCTATTTTGCCGATGTCCAGCTGCCGCTGGGGCCCTCGCTGTGGGTCGTGCAGCAGCAGCGCATGCCCGACGCGACCGATAGCGTCAAGGTGCACGTAGCGGGCCCCGTAGCAGAAGTGGAGATCGACGATGCGTTCTTGCGCATTCCGGCCGACACGCTGGCCCAGCACGAAGTCTTCGTATTCGTGCGCGATGCGTGGGGTAAGAACGCGGGGGCCGGCCAGGCCGTAACCGTGCAGCTGGAACGCGGCGAGTTGGCCAACGAAGACCTGCTTCCAGACGAGCCAGGCACCCAGCTAGCGGTTGATAACGGTCAGGTAGTGCTGCGCATCCGCCCGTCGGCGCAGCCGGGCCCTTCGCGCCTGGTCGTCGGAGCGGGTTCGGTCGAGGATACGCAGACGCTGTACTTCACCACGCGCGAGACGGAGTGGAATATCGTCGGCATGGCCGACGGCCAGTTCGGGTGGAACGAAAAGGAGGCACCTGCCGGTAGCAGCGGCGCGGCGGACTTGGAAGAGGGCGCCTACGCCAACGGCCGCCTGGCTTACTTTGCCCGCGGCACGCTGGGCGATCGCTGGCTGCTCACCTCGTCGTACGATTCCGATCGCTATTACGACAGCCAGGTATTTCGCTTTCTGCGCCCCGAACAGGTGTATCCAATATACGGTGATGCCAGCTCGATCTTCTACGAAGCGCCGACGATGAGCAAGCTCTACGCCCGCTTGGAACGCGACCAGACCTACCTGCAGTACGGCGACTTTGCCACGCGCCTTTCTCAGGCCGAGCTCACGTCATACCAGCGCGTATTCACCGGCGTCAGCGCGCAGACGCGCACGCAGCGCCTGATCACGCGCGCCTTCGCTGCCCAGACGCAGCAGACGACCCAGGTCGATCAGATACGCGGCGAGGGCATCTCGGGTTTATACGATCTGTCGGCGCAGGCGCGCGGGCTCGAGATTGTCGAGGGCAGCGAACAGGTGGTGCTGCAGGTGCGCGATCGCCTGCATCCGGAAAAGGTGCTGCAGGAGCGCCGGCAGTATCGCTACAAAGACTACGACGTGGATTACCAGGCGGCGACGCTGTTGTTCAAGCGTCCTGTCGCTAGCTATGACGCCGACGAAAACCCCCAGTTTATCGTCGTGACCTATGAAACCAAACAGGTTATTGACGAACAGTGGGTCAGCGGTGCCCACGTGTATCTAGATGGAGGGGAGCGCTGGGGCTTGGGCACGACGGCCGTCAACGAAGAGCGTCCTGGCGGCGACTATCTGCTGGCTGGCCTCGAAGGTCGAGTGCGCTTTTCCGACGCCCTGTCCATTTCCTCCGAGGTGGGTCGTTCGCGCGTGCGCGGACAGGAAGACGCCTGGGCTTGGAAGGTCGAGGGACAGGGCGCGCTGGGTGACCATGCCGGATACGAACTCTACTACCGCGACGCCCAGGGTGACTACCTGAACACCAGCAGCACCACGGCTCGGCCCGGTGAGCGCAAGATGCGAAGCCGTCTGCACTGGCGCCTTGCCAACCGACTCAAGCTCGTGGGCGAGGCCTATCAGACGGACAGCGACCTGACGGGGCAGCAGCGGCGCAGCGGTTCGCTGAGCGGCCAGATGGACTGGGGCGCGGTGTCGCAGACGATGTCGATTGAGTCGACGCGCCTGAGCGGGGGGGGCGCTGCCACTGCCAACAGCACGACGCTGAACGGTGGGTTGGAGTGGGCGGCAAACGAGCGTCTGCGTTTAGGCGTGGAGCGCGACCAGACGCTGGGCGACGAGGAGCTCAACTACCGTCCGACGCTCAACAGAATCAACGGGCGCTGGAAGCTGCGCGACGGGGTCGAATTCGTGATGGAACACGCATTCCGCGACGAGAGCCTGTGGAAGTCGAGCTACACGAATTGGGGCATTGAGTCTACGCTGGTCGAAGATCTGAACATGTATGCCCGATACCAGCTCGACTCGGGTTTGCGCCGCGAGCAGAATCAGGCCATCGTCGGGTTGAAACACCGCTACAGCGTTACCGAAGAATGGACGTTTGATACCACCTTTGAACGCATGCGCACGCTGCGCGGCACGGGGGCCAACGACTTCACGGCCTACAGCATTGCCACCCAGTATCTGCCGACCGATCCGCTCAAAGCCAGCGCGCGCTTTGAGCGACGCGACGGGCGCAGCACGGATAAGATGGTCATCACCAGCGCCGGCGATTGGTCCATTGCGCGCACGTGGTCCATTTTGGCCAAGCACACGTTCTTAGACGAATCCCAGCTCAACCGCACTACGTCGCGCATGGAACCCATTCGCCGCCACCAGCTCTCGCTGGGATTGGCGCATCGTCCGTATAGCAACGATGTGATCAACGCGATTCTCAAGTACGAGCTGAAGTCGGAAAGCAACGAGCGCCAGCAGGGCGACGCGCAAAAAACATCGCACATTGGTTCCGTAGAGACGATCGTCCAGCCGCTGGCATCCTTGGAGTGGTATGCGCGCTACACCTTCAAACTGAACAGGGTGCGCACGGGGCGCGTAGAGGCACAAGCCCTGACGGATCTCTGGTCGACGCACCTGCGCTACGAGTGGACGCAGCGGTGGGACACGCTGGCCGAACTGCGCATATTGAACCAGTATGAACAGGACAAATTGAATCACGGCTCGGCGCTGGAAATCGGCTATATCGCACTGAAGAATACGCGCCTGGCGCTGGGCTATAATCTGGCCGGCAGCGAAGACCGCGAGCTGTCCAACGCCTCCTACTGGGCGCGCGGGCCC
Organism: Gemmatimonadota bacterium; assembly: GCA_038128265.1. Classification (GTDB taxonomy): domain Bacteria; phylum Latescibacterota; class UBA2968; order UBA8231; family UBA8231. The sequence goes on along the minus strand of JAYPJE010000091.1, from coordinate 5,359 downwards.
TATATGAAAGTGCAGATCAAGTTTTCCGAGCGCGATATTGCGTCGCCGCTGGGTGGCCTCAACAACGGCGTGCAATAGGCCGCAGCGCTAGGCCCGCACTCTCTGCAAATACTTCACGACGCTGTCCTCCCCGTGATCGCCGATCCATTCCGTGGCCCGCTGGCGTATAGGTGGCACGGCGTTGGCGACGGCGACGGCATTGGGCGCCATCTCGAACATCCCCACATCGTTTTCACCATCGCCGAACACCGTTAGCGCGTCGAGCGCGAAGCCGCCGTGCTCGGCCAGCAGGCGAATGCCACGGTCTTTGGTGGCGAGTGCATCGGAGACCGTCAACCAGACATCGCCCAGATCCGAATAGCCGTTGGGAAATACGTAGACCTGCACCGAGTCGGCGCATTCGGCCAGCAGGTCGGCGCGCAGCGCGTCGATTTCTTGCGCGCTAGGGGCGATGACCGTCAGGGCGAGGACGTGTTCATCGAAAGACCGATGCACATCGTCGACGCGCATCAGGCGCGGATCGCCGACGCGCTGGCGCTCGTCGACAAACCACTGCATGCCCTCGTTGTATACTCCCTCATAGTATAGGCGATCGCGCTGACCGGTGGTCGCCGATACAAAGGGACTGTGACCGCGTGCGTTCATGCACGCGTGCAGCTGCTCGCACACATCGGGCACCAGCGCGTGCATGGCGTGGTGATGGCCGCTGTGCAAATCGGACAGCAGCGCACCGTTGAGATTGACGACGGGCAGCGAGAGATCGACGCCGCGCAGGATCTGGCGCATGGACGCCGTGCTGCGCGCCGTCGCAACGCTAAACTGCAGTCCGTCTGCGATGAGTCGGTTGAGATGGGTCTGGCTGTATTCGGACAGCGTGCCGTCGGGTTGCAGCAGGGTGCCGTCCAGGTCGGATACGTAGAGTGGCGATGTAGACATGGTTGCGTGGGCGCGCTTGTCGCCGCCGATGGAGTACATTTTATTTGCGCAGAGAAGTGCGTCGAACCGGCCCCGACTCCGGCCGCGTGCGCCGCGCTCCGGCTAGTCTAACCATTGGCCTAACGGGAGAGTATCGCTTTGGTCGATCCAACGTATCTGCTCAGCGACGAGCAAATGAAAGAATTCATCGTCAACGGCTTTGTCAAACTCAAGACCGAACTGCCCTCAGACGTGCACCAGCGCATTTATGAGCGCACGGAAGAGGTTTTTGAAAGGGAGGGCAATCCGGGCAATAACGTCCTGCCGCGCGTGCCCGAATTGGGCAAGGTGTTTGCCGACCCGGTCGTCACGGGCGCCCTCAGCAGCGTGCTGGGTCCCGACTACGTCATGCACGTGCACCGCCACCCACACGTCAACTGCGGGCCCAACGAAGGCGGCGGCTGGCACAAGGACAGCTACTGGGGTTTTCGCAAGGTGCGCAGCCACCGCACGCGCTGGGCGATGATCTTTTACTACCCGCAGGACACGCCGTTGGAAAACGGGCCGACCGGGGTGATGCCGGGCACGCAGTGCTTTGAACAGCGCGCCGACAGCGAAGCCGAGGAGGTACACCTGCCCGTCACCGGCGAGGCGGGCACCTGTGCGCTGGTGCATTTCGACCTTTGGCATCGGGCCATGCCCAGCCAAATTCCGCGCACCCGCTATATGATGAAGTTCCAATTCACCCGCATGAGCGAGCCGACGGCGCCGACGTGGAACTGCCGGGACAAAGTATGGGGAGACAAAGAGGAAAACTTCATGTGGGCCAAGCTGTGGGATTGGCACTGCGGCGGCGGAGCGCTGCCAGTCGGCAACGGCCGTCCCGTAGCCGCGCTGCGCGCCGAGCTCAAGGACGCCGATCCGGCCGTGCGCCTGCGCGCCGTCAGCGAGCTGGGCTTTAAAGGGGAAGGGGCGGTCGATGCCCTGGACGATCTAGCCGCCGCCCTGCGCGACGAACGCGAGCCCGTGCGCACGAGCGCCGCCTATGCCATGAGTGCTGCGGGCAACAGCGCCGTCGACGCGCTGTCCGACGCGCTGTCCGATGAGCGCGAAGAAGTCCGTCTGGTAGCTGCACATGGCTTAGCCCAAACCGGCGCAGCAGCCGTGCCGGCTCTGGTCGATGCCCTGCAGTCGAGCGAGGAAGCTGCGCGCGGTTTTGCCGCCTTTGCCCTGGGCGATATGGGGTCTATTTCTGGTGAAGAGGCGGCCCGCGGCGTGGCAATACTGGCCGATGACGACTCCGACTGGGTGCGGCGCAACGCGGCCGAGGCGCTGGGCACCGCCGCTGCGACAGACGAAGCCGTGCCGGCCCTGTGCAAGCTGCTTAAAGATTCAGACGGTCAAACGCGCTACGAAGCGGCCTACGGCTTGGCGCGTTTGGGCGCGCGCGCCGCCGCTGCCGTGCCCGATCTGGCCGAAGCGCTGCGCGACACCGACAATCGCTACGTTAGCGGTCACAGCGCCACGGCGCTGCAGCGCATTGGCACGCTGGAGGCGCAGGCGGCGCTGATCGACTATCTGAATGCGGCGCGCTGGTGCTCGATGACGACCAAAGAGAGCACGTTTTAAGGCCTGCGATTCGATCTGCAACAGACGGGCCATCGGGCGGTTAGTGCAACCGGCAGATGGCCCGTTTTTCATTCCTCGCGCACCAGCTTCCACACGTCGCTCTGCATATTGTTGCCGGCGACCACCCACAGCGCGTCGGCGTGCACGAATACGCTGGCGGCGTGGCGCGGCGCCCACGGCGTTTCGAGTTCGTGCCACTGGGTGCCGTCCTGCGAATGCCACACGTCGCTGCGATTGGCGCCGTTCCATCCCTCTAATACCCACAGCCGGTTGTCAAAGACGGCCACTTCGTGGTACTGGCGCGACGCCCACGGCGCGGCCGGGGTGTGCAGCGTCCACTCGACGCCATCGGCGCTGCTCCACACGTCGCTGTAAAAGACGCGGCCGGGATGGGCCGGCGTGTCGTAGAGGCCCCCGCCCACTACCCAGATGCGGTCTTGGAAGACGGCGCTGCCGCCGATCATGCCGCGCGGGGCCCAGGCCGGCTCGCGGCGGACAATCTGTTGCCAGTGCACGCCGTCGCGGCTGCGCCATATATCGCTGTAGCGCCGCTCGTCTTCGGCGGCCAGCTGCGGCACAGTCTGTCCGCCCATAATCCAGATGGCGTCGCCAAACGCCACCGTATAGTGCAGGGCGCGCGGACCCCAGGGAACGGGGTCGTGCGGATTGGCCTGCGTCCACTGCGCCCCGTCCTGCGAATGCCACACGTCGAAGTGGTAGTGGCCCTGGTTGACGTCGCCGCCGACGATCCACATACGGCCGTCGTGCACGGCGTAGCCGGCCGTGTGCCGGCCCTCCCAATCGGCGCGCGGATCAAAGCGCGCGTCGAGAAACGCGTTGGGCTTGACCAGCGTCCAGTCGCGCCCGTTCTCGGAAGACCATACCTCGTTGTTGCAGATGCGCGGAAAGTGGGTTTTGTCGCCGGGATTCCAGCCGCCTAGCAGCCACATGCGCCCATCGTAGACCAGCGCGCCGGCCCCGTCGCGGGGCGCAAAGGGAGCATGCTCCGTCACGCAGTGCCACCTGTAGAGAGCGGTATCGGCCATATTCTAGTTTTCAGGCGCGCGGGCGCCCGCCTCTTCCAGCATGGCGGCGATCTGCTTGTGTCCCAGCTCCAGCGCGTGCGCGTAGGGCGTCTTTTTGGGCTCGTAAAAGCCGGCAAAGTTGGGGTCGGCGCCGTTTTCCAGCAGCAGTGCAACGCGGTCGGCAAAGCCCTGCTTAACGGCGTACTCGAGCAAGAAGTCGAGCATGCCGACGCCGCCCTCGTCATCGGGATGCCAATTGGCCCGGTCGCTGGCCTTTAATCCGTATGATAACAGCAGCTCAAGGCAGCGGTTGCCCGGGCCGTGGCGGAACATGCGGTTGTAGAGCGCCTGCCCGTCGTTGGGGCGGGCGCCCTCGTCGAGCAGCAGGCGGGCCAGCGCCTCGCTTTGCCGGTGCGGCGGCTGGTTGTCCGGGCCGCGTTCGCCCTCGCCCAGCGCGCCGGTCAGGGCGGTAAAAATTGAGCCGTAGGGATGCGAAAAATAGGCGTTGGGATCGGCGCCGCTGGCCAGCAGCAGCTTGGCCGCTTCCAGCGGGTCGTGCGCCGGGTCGGGGCTGTGCAGGCGGGCGTAGCACAGGTAGAGCAGCGGCTCCATGTTGTAGGGACCGCCGCGCGCCGAGACGAGCGCGGGGTCTTCGCGCAGCAGGGCCTCGGCAGCCGGCACGTCGCCGACGGCTGCGGCCGTGAAGATGCTAGCGGCCGACTGGCCGGGATCTCGCTCGAGACGGCGCTGCGCCTTTTGGTAGCGCTCGGCCACGTCGCGGTCGGTGTAGGTCAGACAGGCTAAGTCGAGTAACTCGTCGCCAATCAAGGGATGCTCCTTTAAATGATTTCCAAATAGTCGCGACCGGGCATCTGTGGAAACGGCGCGGTGGGCAGCGTCTGATACCAGTAGGCCACCGAGGCGATGTCGTCCTGCAGAGGCAGGTAGCGCCTGCCGCTGCGCCAGCCCAGCGCCTGAATAGTCACGCGCAGGTCTTGGCCAAAGCGCACCGGATCGGTAATGTGCCAGCGGTAGAGGCCAAAGCGCGTCTGCGACCGATAGACCCCGTCGGGGCGCAGCACCTGCGGCAGGCCGGCGTAGGGCGTGGAGTACTCCTGGTACTGGCGCGTCTCTTTGTTCTCGAAGTTATACGATCCACAGAAGTAGTCTTCGGTTCCCGTGCCGCAGATCGTCGGGTACTCCTCGTCGCCGTCCATAAAGAATTTGATCTCGCCCTCGCCCCACCAGCCCGAGTTGTTGACGCCCCACGCCATATAGGTGCCGGCGTAGTGGCCGTGGCCCTCGATGCCGTCGACGATGGTGTAGACCTCTTTGTAGGGCAGCGGATTGGTGCGGCGAAACTGCGCGTGAAAGTAGGCGGCGTTATCGGCAACTGGCGCTTCGGCGTAGTTGATCTGATAGTAGAGGCGCATGTCTTCGTCGGCGATGTTCTCCAGCGTCATGCGGCAGCGCTTGGCAAAGGGCATGGCCCAATAGCAGTTAAAGGCGCTGCCGGGGTTGACGCAGACGGCCAGCGACGAAACCTGTGCAAACTGACCCCAGCCGCAGGCGAAAAAGTCGCCGATAGGACACTCGACGGAGGGGTGCTCCTGGTCGTCCCAGTAGATGCGCAGAATGCTCATGCGCCAGTTGCCCGTCGGCGTTAGCCAGATTTGTTCGATGGTGCCCGGACCCTCGATATCGGCCATGGTAAAGGTGCTGCCGGCTTCGACGACGACGGAGGGTGACACCTTCCAGCCCTGGCCTAGGTCGCGCGCGCAGTCGGCGCC
>JAYPJE010000090.1:0-12850 GCA_038128265.1 Gemmatimonadota bacterium | reverse complement strand
TTGGCACAGATCGCGGATGATTTAGATATGGAATATTTGGACTTGCTGCCGGTGCTGCGCGCTCGGGAAGAAGGTCCGGGATTGTTTTACGACCACTGTCATTACACGCCTCTTGGCAATGAGATCATCGCCGCAGCCGTGTATGAAAAGCTGCTGTCTATGAGTGGTCACTGAACGGAGTCACACAAGGCGCTTGCGGCCAATTCGACTGCACAGCGGGCATTCGCTCGGAACGTGACCGCGCGCCGGGCAGTATTGGCGGCCAAAGTAGATGATCTGCAGGTGTAAATCGTTCCAGCGTTCTTGCGGAAAGAGGCGTTTGCAATCGCGCTCCGTCTGCTCGACGCTCCTGCCGTTGGATAGGCCCCAGCGAAAGATGAGCCGGTGTATGTGGGTGTCGACGGGAAAGGTCGGCAGGCCAAAACACTGTGCCATGACGACCTGTGCCGTCTTATGGCCGACGCCGGGCAGGCGCTCGAGTGCGTCTATATCGGCCGGCACGGCGCCGTCGTACTGCTCGACGAGAATCTGCGACAGATCGCTGATGGCCTGCGATTTGCGCGGCGCCAGACCGCACGGGCGAATAATGGCGGCGATATCGGCCACGGGCACGCGCGCCATAGCGCTCGCTGTATCGGCGCGCTGGAAAAGCGCCGGCGTCACGGTGTTGACGCGGGCGTCCGTGCACTGGGCGGACAGCAGCACCGCCACTAGGTGGGTAAAGGGACTGTTGCTGTCTAGGGGAATATCTGGCTCTGGGTAGAGGGCTTCGAGCGTTTCAATGACGAGTGCCACTTTTTCTGCCTTTTTCACGCGGACGGCTCCAGAAAATCTTCGATGAGGCGCCGCGCGATGCTGATGGGCGGTGGCAAGTCGGGCAGGTTGTCGCGGGTAAACCAGTGTGCTTCGGCCAGTTCGCTCTCGTCGACGACGAGCTCTCCTTCGGCATATTCGGCCGTGAAACCGAGCATAAGTGAGTTGGGAAAGGGCCAGGGCTGCGAGCCAAAGTAGCGGATATTGCACACGCGGATACCCACTTCCTCGCGGACTTCGCGCGCGACGGCTTCCTCCAGCGTTTCGCCGGGTTCTACAAAACCAGCCAGCACGCTAAAGCGGCCCGGAGGAAAGCGGTGGTTGCGCGCTAATAGAATCTGTTCGCCGCGCCGGATGCGCACGATGATAGCCGGCGACAGGCGGGGAAAGGCCATCAAGTTACACTGTGGGCAGACTTGGGCGCGCTCCGATGGCGCGGTGTGCGTCTCCGCGCCGCAGCGCCCGCAGTAGCGATGGGTGCGGCCCCATTGGACGATTTGCACGGCGCGTCCACCGACGGCAAAGAGCCGGTCACCCAGCGCGTCGGCCAGATCGCGCAGGCCGTGCAAGGCCATGCCGCCGGGTGCTTGAAACGTGCTGCCTAGGTCGGCAGCAAAGCAGGGCCCGTGCTCGCCGTCGTGGCCGAGGAAGTACTCCGTCTCTACAATCAGGTTGCTCTGGGCCAGGTCCGCTAGTGTTGTGACTGTGGGCTGACCGTCTCGTTGGCTTACGAGCAGTTGGTCGCCGCAAAAGGCAAAGCAGAGTGCCCCGTCCGGTCGTTCGACCGGGGATACCACATCGGGTATAAAGCGCTCTTCCATGCTAACCGTGCCGCTTTTTCCACTGTGCTTTCATGCGCTTCATTTCCGCATTGACCTTAACGTGTGTCGTTGTGGTTTGATTTTTCGCATCGTAGAGCCAGTTGCCCTGGTTGTCGCGCAGCACCGGCATGCGCTTGGCGACGGACGGCGGCTTGGCGACGCGGGTGGGTTTGGCTGCATACCAATAGGCAACGCTGCTCATTTCGTTGCACAGGTGGTTGCCGTGGCCATGCTCGATGGTCACTTTGATTTCCTTTTCGAAAGAAACCGGGTTTTCTATATGGTGCACGTAGGAGGTCTGGTAGCCGTCTGTATTGCGCTCGTGAATAGAGGATCCGTTGCGCAGGAAGGCGTTGTCCTGCATGCCCCAGGCCTGATTGAGATAGTCTTCACTGCCGGTGCCGTGTAGGTCGGGGGGCCACTTGTACCCATCGACCCAGATCATATCGTCCCCCTCGCCCCACCAGGTGCCTTGGAAGTTGGTGACGCTGATATTGCAGCCAATGTAGTGGCCTCTACCTGCCGTTTCTAGGATGACGTAGTTATTGTCCCACGCCTCCTTTCCCTTGTTGACGATATTGGCCTCGGGTGAGTTGACGCGCACTTCGTGCCCCCAGCCGCCGAAGGGGTTTTCGCGACGGAATTCGGCGTGAAAGTAGCCGGCATCGTCGGCTATGTCGCACAGCTCGTAATCAACGTAGAAGTACTGGCGGTGGCGCTCTTTGCTCTGGTTGACCAATTCGACGACAGCGCGCTTGCGAAAGGGCATTTGCACATAGGCGTTGAGTGCGCAGCCGGCATTGAAGCGATTGTTGGTATTTGTCGAGGAGCTAAAGAGCAGCGATTCATACGAGTTAACGATGCCGTGGCCCAAGCCAAAAAAGTCGCCGAGCGGACACAGTACGCTGGGGGAGCGCGCGTCGTCCCAAGTGATTTTAATCAGGCATTCGCGGTAGTGGTTGGGCTGCGTCATCCAGATATGGGTGATTTTGCCCGGGCCTTTGATATCGGCCAGCACGCGCGTCTGTCCCGGTTCGATCCACCAAGCATCGCTGTTGCGGCCGTCGTGGGCCCAGGATGAGGCGCGGCCCGTCCTTCCGCAGCGCAGGGACGACAGTTGGTCTAACATGGTGCATCCTCCTCTATGGGGTGCTGTGGTGCGGTGCACTCACTTCTACGTAATGGGGCTTCAATATGCTATCTAAGTCGGCTGGTTGCAGACCGACTAAAAAGCCGCGTTTACCGCCGTTCACATAGATGAGCGGCAAGTCGCGTATCGTGTTCTCTACGTAAACGGGCATTTGCTTGCGCGTGCCAAAGGGCGAAGTGCCGCCGACTAGATAGCCTGTGTGTTTGGTCGCCGTTTCCGGCGCGCAGGGCGCTACTCGCTTGGCGCCAACCGCGCGCGCCAGCAGTCCAACCGCCACTTCGCGTCCGCCGTGCATAAGCACCAGCAGCGGTTGTCCCGTTTCGTCTTCAAATACCAGCGTTTTAATTATCTGATGCAGGTTGGCATCTAAACAGCGGGCTGCGTGCTCGGCCCCGCCGCGCTCTTCGTAGGAATACAGGTGCTCACTGTGCGCTATATGGTGTTGGCGCAGGGCGCGCAGGGCCGCTGTTACGGGTGCTTTAGGCTTTTTACCCATGGTTGTGAAGTAGGTGGTCGGCGCGTTGTTCGCGCAGGGCGCTATAGTCGCGTTGGGTGCATTGCCGCCCGCGCGAATCCCACGCTTCAACGGGAACGAGGCCATCTGCGGCTAGCGATGCGTGCAGGCGCATCTCGCTAGTCGGGTCGCGTAGAAAGGAAAAGGGGTTGCGATCCGCATTGTGGGGTAAGCGAGGATAGGCTGGATCGTCGGCGGCGATAAGCAACAGTAGTTCGTTGCCGCGCTTTCTGAGATAGTGCAAAAATGCAGTCGCGAAAGGGCCAGTCGAACCCCGTTGGTCTGGTGCTTTACGAACCCACCGGACCCAGTCAAAGCCGTAGAGAAAATCGTGCGCATAGCGAAAGTGAATGGGCGAATTGGATCCGTAGAGTTGGAGCAGTTCGTCTATGAGAGCAAGGTGCTGACGCAGATGCGCGAGGGGGGTGCTATGGATCCGGGCCTCGGCCAGAAGCGCTGCGGCAATACAGTCGAGATCGCCAAAGATATTGTTGGGAAAATGTGTTCTGAGAGCGGCTTCGACTGCGCATATGCCTTGCGCAAAAGCGCGACCGAAGATAGTATCGGTCTCGTCCTCTTCCAGCAGTGCTGCACACAGATCGACGCAGGCAGTCGCTCGGTCCCGACCAGGGGCTAGGGAGAGGCGATAGGCAGCCCCTTTGGCGCTGTGGGCTGGGGGCGTGCGATATGGCTCGCTGGAAAGTGCCATGTGCTTTACTGGTTAAGAGATAGAGGGGTAAAGTGAAACGCTGGCTAATTGCTGTCAAGATAGAGGCCCTGCCCAAAACGATGCTGCCCGTTTGCGTGGGAATGGGTCTGGGATATGGCATCACAGCGACCGCACAGTGGGCACCAGCCGTTCTTGTTCTTCTGCTCGCGGTGTTCTTGCAGTGGGCCATTGTCCTGCTCAACGACTACGCCGATCGCGAGGCCGATGTGCGCCACGCCCAGGCTTTTCCCGAACTGATCGACGAGCGCGTGCTGATCGCAGGAGTGCTCGAGCCGGCGCATGTGCTATCGGCCGGCTTGTTGGCCGGGGCAAGTGCACTTGCCTGTGCGGGGGGACTGTGGTGGTTGGGGTACTCGCTGATGCCGGCACTGGCGGCAGGAGGTCTCCTGCTGATATGGGCCTATAGCTTTGCGCCGCTGCGGCTCAACTATCGCGGGGGTGGAGAAATACTAGAAGTCGCTGGCACCGGTGTTGTAATGCCGCTAATGGGCTACTACGCGATGGGAGGGGTCGGGCAGATCGAATCGATCGGGCTGCTCCTACCGGTGGTGCTGTATGCGCTTATTGCCGCACTAGCCAGCGGGCTTAAGCACGAGCCGGCCGATCGCGATAACGGCAAGAAGACGCTCTGCGTGTGGGCTGGAGCGTCGGCGGTAAAACGGGTCATATGGGGCGCGCAAATTCTATCGCGCATTTGGTGCGGTCTGCTCTTTCTCAGCGGTTCGTATGGAATGTACGCCGTGGTTTTGGCCGCGCTGGCTCCGGCGCTGCCGATGTATATGACCCGGCGCTACGATAGCCGAGCCGACTACCGCGACCTGGCCTCGCTAAGTGCCTACAAGAAAAGCCTGCAGCAGGCGGCCTACTTGACGTACGCCGGGTTGCTGCTGGACTTTGCTCTGCGCTGAAGATGCCTCGAGCACGCGCCCGAGGCATCCGAGAGGGCTAGGCTTTGAAGTGGCCTTCGCGCTGCACCCGTTCGTATATCGCTTTGAATTCTGCGGAACCGTCGTCGTTCCAAACGCGGCTGCGAATGCCGCGAATGTTGCCTTCGGGGAACCCGCTTATGCGCTCTACTGACGGAATAGAAGGCGTGTAGTACGTGCTGCCGCCCGGCAGCTCGAGAACGCCAATGTGCAGCGGGAGTTCGCTCTTGGGGCGTGCCGCTAGCTCGCTTAGCTTGTCCTCATCGACATCGACGCCGAGGCCCGGGCCCTCGGGCACGGGCGTGCTGCCCTCGTCAATTTCGAGGCGGCCTCCCGTAGCGTCTTCGGCATATTGATCATCCAAGTTGACCGAGTGAGAAACGTTGGGGAGCACGGCGCCCAGATGCATAGCGAGTGCTTTTGATAGGGTGCCACCCGTCAGCTGAATAACGGTTGATAGCTCGGCCGCCGCTGCGGCAAAACCCCGCTTAAAAGACGTTCCAATGCCCACTTCGCCAACCATGTATAGATCAGCACAGCCGTTGAGTATCTCCGGTCCTCCGCCCAACTGCGGCACGTGCATGAGCAGGGGAAGCGAGGTGCGCTGGCGCAGGCGGCGCCAGCCGTCGATGTTTTGCCAGCGAATGGGATCTTCGAGAATACCGACAATCGACGAGCGCTCAACTTCGTCGATAATGCGCAGCGTAGAGGCTTCGGTTCGATTGTGGTTAAAATCAAAGTGGACCTTAAATCCATCCGGTGCAACCTCTTCTGCAGCCCGCGTTTGCTCAATAACGCAGTGGTGTTCGCAGGTGTGCATTTTGAAATACATGTAGCCTTCCTGCGCCGCGCGCTGTATTTCAAGCGCAAAGTCTTCGGGCGATGCCGGGCGCGTCCAGGCGGCCACCGGCACGCGATCGCGCACCTTCTGCCCCATGACCTTATAGGCCGGCACGTCGAGGTGTTTACCCATGGCATCGTAAAGCGCACCCATGAGGCCGACGTTCAGATCGGCGGCGACAAAGTCGAAGGGCGAGCGTCCTACTAGGGCATTGGTCTGCTGTTCGCTCAGGGTGCTGTGACCGCGCGTATCGCCGTAGCCGATCACGCCGTTGTCGCAGGTTACGCGGAACACCGTCTGGGTGTCGATACCGCTAAAGCGCACTTCATGGCCTTTGTTGCGCTCACATAGCCTTGGGTTGATATGCAGTGCTTCGACGTGTTCTATGCGCATGATGGGGCTCCTTAAAGAGTGAGAGGGGCTGTCAGATCGATATCCGGCAGGGTGGATTGGAGGACGCTGCGCAGGTGTGCGGCGGTGCCTTCGTCGATGCTGCGGGCCGGATGGCGCACGCTGGCAGAGCCCAGCAGGCCGCGCTGGCGAAAGATCTCCTTGCGGACGGCAACGCCGGGCTGCTGTTCAAAGACGATAAGGGGCAAAAATCGCTCGTAGAGCACCCGCAGGCGCTCTTCGTCGCCGGCGTTGCGGGCTGCAACCAGCGCCTGCAGGACCTCGGGGAAAGCAAATCCGGTCATAAACCCATCGGCGCCGCTCTCCAGGTCGTAGCGGCCGTAGAGGGCACCCAAGCCGGTCAGGATGGTCGGTCTATTGTCGCCGGCCATGCCTTTGATCAGAGCGCGCGTCTTGGGCGGCGTGGGTACCGCTTCCTGCTTGATGCAGGCGATCTGCGGAATCTCAGCGACCATGCGCAGCAGGAGTTCGTTCGACATATGCACCTGCGTTGAGGCTGGGTGATCCTGTGCGACGATGGGAATGGAAATGCCGGCGGCAATGCGTTGGAAGTACTCGAATATACGCTCTTCGCTGGGCACATTTTCACGCGAGGGCGTGATCATGACCGCAGCAGCCCCCAGCTGTTCGGCTTGGTGGCTCAGGTGCAGCGCGGCGCGCGTTCCGGCGTGGCTGGTGCCGACGACGACAGGGATGCGTCCAGCGGCTGCAGCCACAGCTGTTTTGATTAGCGCTTCGCGTTCATCGTCCAACAGGCGATTGGACTCGCCGAGGACGCCCAGTATGGTCACGCCGTCTACGCTGAGTTGGCACATAAAATCGACGATGCGGGCAAACGACTCGAGGTCGATGGCTTCGTCGTCGGTGAAAGGGGTTACAAGAATGGGAAAAACGCCGGTAAATTGGGGTTCGGCCATGGAAACTTCCGCAGGTTAGGTGGTGAACTAAAGGCGCAGCTGACCGCTTTCTAATAGGTATTCAATGCATTCGGCATAGATTTGCTCCGTCGTATAGCGGGGCTGATACCCCAGGAGCTGCTCGGCCTTGGCGATGCTCGAACAGGGCGAGTGCTGGCAGTGCGCTGCGATAACGTCGTACGCGTCTTGTCCGACAACGTCGGCCATGCGCTGCAGGGGCACGAATTCGAGGGCGGGTTGGCGGCCAAAGAGCGAGGCCACGCTCTGGCAGCAGGCCACCAGCGAAAGGGCGTAAGGCGCGACGGCGCTAAAGCTTTGGCCGAGAGATTGTGGGCGTTGGTCGATGGCGCGGTGAAATAGTTGGGCGACGTCGTCGCCGTGCACGTGGTGGATCGTATAGAGCCCTAGATCGGGCAAGTGGACGACCTGCCCAGTGGCCAGTTTTTCGTACACCTCGACCCCAGCGCGGCTGCCCTGCGGATCGATGGGGAGCCATCGGCGTCCCGATATATGGCCGGGATGCACGACGGTGGCGGGAAAGCGCTCTGCGCTCCAAGCGCGCAGCAGGTCGGCTTCGATGGCTGCCTTGTTAATCCCGTACTCGGTAATCGGCCGGCGCGGAAAGTGCTCCTGATAGGGCGTGCGTGCGCTGGGGCCGTAAGCCCAGATCGTGCCGCAGTGCAAAAAGTGGGCGATGCGCCCCTTGAACGCCTCTATCATCGCGGCGTTTTCCTGCACGGTGAAGGCGATGAGATCGACAACGACATCGGTCTCTATGGAGCGCATGCGCTGGAGCCAGGTGCCGTCGGCCTCTTCGGCTCGTCGGTCGGCTTGGATCCACTCGACCTGCGACCAGACTAGGCGCTCCTCGGCATATTGGGGCCGTGGGGTGCGGGCAACGACACGCACCCGGTGGCCGTCGAGAACGAGGCGCGGTACCAGATAGGAACCGATATGCCCGGTGCCGCCAACGACGAGTATATCCATGGGTAATCCTTTCGCTGCGCGTATAAACTGGTGCGGCGTTTGGGATGCATCAAGGGGTACGTTGACACCGCCGCAGTGTGCGCCGGCAGCGGTGTCAACACCTGCGGTTATTGCCAGTCAAAAACCTGAAATAGGTTCGACGCTCGGCGGTGCAACAGATCTTGATACACGTTTTGACAGGATGCTGGGGCCAGCAGGTCGTAGAGCCCCTCGACGACGACGTGGCCGTTTGCCAGCAGGCGCAGCGCCTCGGAAAAGTTGGCAAAGATGCTGCCCTGGCGAAAGTCCAGGTTGTGATGCGGCAGCTCCCATTCCCATCCCGAGCGCAGTATGACGTAGTTGAAGAAAATCTCGCGCAGGAATTGGTGTGCCTGCACGTCGGCGCGCTGGCTCCACGGGGCTCCGACGAGAGCGATTTCCCCCTTTTTCTTTACTACTTTGCAGCCGTCGAGCGCGGCCATTTCGTGGCCTGAGCACTCGATGTGCAGATCGATGCGACGGGCGATGTGCTCGTCATCGTGTGGCACGTTTTCCAGCACGCGCGGCAGTCCGGCGCGTTCAGCCCATGCGCGCCGCTGTTCGAGAGGGTCTACGGCGATAACGTCGTAGCCGTAGGCGCGAAATACCTGCGCACAGAGGTGACCGACCGGGCCGAGGCCGGTGACGAGAATCTGGGCAGGCGGACGGGCCAGCGTCGTTTGTAGCGTGGTCATCGTCACCCCCATAAGGCGGCAAAAGGGAACCAAATGCGGTGTTAAGTCGGCGGGGACATGGGCCGTCTCTGCGCTGCGCACGCGCTGGTGCGACTGGTGTTTACCCATGCAAAACAGCACGTCGCCTTCGGCTATACCAGAAACGTCTGCGCCTAGGGCTTCAACGCGGAAAGCGGCCGCATAGCCCGGGTGGCTGGGAAAGCGCTCACCCAGATAGGCGCCGGCCAGTTCGGTGCCGGGGCTGACGAGCGTATAGAGCGTCTGGCCAAAGACCTCGTCGGCGCCCAGCTCTTGGTCGTACTGGGCTTCGATGAGCTGGGCGGTCTCGCGGGCAGTAAAGGCGATGGATTGGTAGCGCATATGATGGCTGTTCCTAGTCTCACAGCACCGTGCTGTGCTTGTCGGTGCGGTTGATATAAAGGTTGAGGAGAGGCAGTCTAGTTATTTAAGCTGGTCTGGGTTGAGGCCGTGTAGTTCGGGTAGGACGAATTGGCCATCCTTGCGCACGAGCACGTCGTCAAAGTAGATCTCGCCGCCGCCGAACTTCGGCGTTTGGATCATCACCATATCCCAGTGGATGGTCGAGCGGTTGCCGTTATCCGCATTTTCGTAGGCCTGGCCGGGAGTAAAGTGAAACGAACCGGCTATTTTCTCGTCAAAGAGGATATCGAGCATGGGGTCCGTTATGTGTGGGTTGAATCCGATGGCAAATTCGCCGATATAGCGCGCGCCCTCGTCGGCATTGAGCACTTGGTTGAGTTGGTCATCGTCGTTGCTATGTGCTTCGACGATGCGGCCCCGTTCAAAGCGCAGGTGAATGTGGTCGAACACCGTGCCGCGGTAGAGCGTGCTGGCGTTAAAGGTGATTTCGCCTTCCACCGAATCGCGCACCGGCGCCGTAAAGCACTCGCCATCGGGAATATTGTGCTCGCCAGAACACTCGATCACGGGTATGTCGGCAATACTGAAGCGCAGATCGGTAGAGGGACCCTTAATGTGCACGCGATCCGTCCGCCGCATCAGGTCGGCTAGCGGCTTTTGCGCGGAGGCCATCTTGCCGTAGTCGAGGGTGCATACATCAAAATAGAAGTCCTCAAAGGCCTCGGTGCTCATGCGCGCCTGCTGTGCCATCGCGGAGGAGGGCCAGCGCAGCACGACCCACTTGGTTTTTGGCACGCGAATTTCGTAGTGCACGGGCTTCATCCAGCGCTCTTCGTATAGCTGCATTGCCACGCTGGGCACGTCGGAAAGTTCGGCAATATTGCCCGAGCCGCGCAGGCCAACGTAGGCATCGACCTGGCGCATGCGGTGTGCCTCTACATCACCTATGAGTTCCATACCTTCGCGCTGGGCTGCCCGCAGCAGTTCGCGCTGAATGCGCGTGCGCTTGTAGGATACGACCGGTATGCCGCCTACTGCGCGTGCAGCGCGAATAAGGGCAACGACCATTTCCTCGGGAATGTCGAACGTCTCTATGAGGATTTTTTCGCCCTGTTGCAGCGTTGTGGAATGCTGGATGAGGATTTCTGCGAGGCGATCCAAGCGCGGATCGTGCATGTGCGTTCCTTTGCTATCGATGTGGGTGGATAGTCTTAATGGTCGGTAATCTAAGTGCTCTTGATTGCCGTCGCTACAGATCTCCGCCAGAGAAAGACGACGGTTGTTATCAGAAACGCAGCGGAAACGCTGAGTAGAATAATCCGGAGAGGAGATAGCCCTGCTTCGAGTTCGATTAAATGCTCTCCTCCTGACAGGTGGAGGCCTACGAATCGTCCTGCCGTTTCGTAAAAGGGAGTAACGCGTCCATCCACTTTTAACTGATAGTATGGGAAGTATGCGTAGGCGAGTCGTGCGAAACAGGCACGGTCGACATGTACGCGTAGGGTGACGCGTTCACCAAATACCTGATGCGATAAGACGGTCACCTTGGGAGAAGGGTCCAGGTGAATGGCAGCCGGGATATTGCGCGCAAAGATACGTTGACTCCGCGCTTCCGTTGGCGAGATCTCCATCGAGTATATCAATGCGAGCGGGTCCACATCCTCCTCGAAATATGGTTGCAGGCTCGGAGCGACGATGATGGGAGATGGTCGGCTATAAATTGCGAAGATATTCTCTTCGCCGTCTAAGGAAGCCACGAAATGGCGTGTGTTCAGCAGAGAAAAACCAGACTGCAATGCAGGATATTCGGGAAGGTGAGTGATGTCTTCTAAGCGATCGAGTTTGTTCAGAGCGCGTTTGGCCATTTCGATAAAAGGGCGTGTGAAGGTGCCTAATGCACGTAATTCGCCCGGGTGGAATGCGTCTGCTGTTGGCACATGGGAAAGGTGGAGAGTCTTGGCGACGTTTAAGTAGTTGCTGCCTGAAGAAAATCGAATAATGCGATAAGGTGCAAGCTGTCCCTGCTGCTCGTATTCGCGTGTTGCGTCTGCAACATCGACGAAGCCCTCGTTGGAAAACCGTTTATCCTCGCCTTTATAGGGTTGTATAAACGTAGTAGAGCCAAGGTCGATAAAAAGTGCGATAAAAAGCAGTGCGTAAGGCGTGAAGGACCAGCCCCTGCTGCGTGTGTTTAAAGCGATTACATGGGCACCAATTCCGGCGGCTGCAGAAATAAAAAAGCAGGCGAAGAGGAGGTAGCGGGCTGCATTCATATTCTGGATGAACTGCAGCGTGCTGACAGGGGGTATTCGATAGGCAAAGACAATCCAGAAACTCAGCAAAAGACAAAGGATAACTCCCGCATAGCGGCGTGTGCGTAGTGCAAAAACACTCGCTGTGAGTGCAATGAGTAGAGGGACGATTCCTAGGTAGCCGCCATACCAGTGAAAATCGCCTGAATAAGACAACCAAAAACGAAAGTTTGACCAGACGAGGATATGCTGCCAGGATGGATCGGGTACACTCTGTAGCGCTGTGTGTCCTATCCCGAAGCGCATGGAGTGCATATTGGTGTAGACGCGCTCAATCCACATGCCCAGGGTCATGTAGGTACTTAGCAGGCCCCCCCCACATAGGAGAGCTAAAGTGCATATAGCACGCGTTTTTATGTCGTTATGTTTACGCCATTCCCATAGACGCATGCCAGAATAAAAGACAGTGAAAAGTGTGGCGTAAGCGGCATAGCCAGGGTGAGAAAAAAAAAGGGAGGCTATAGCGACTGCACCCCCCACAGCAGCTTGTAGACGTCTCTCAGGTGATGCCATGCGTTCTATAGACCAAAACCCCCAGGGCAGAATGGCATAAAAAAGGCCGAGTGGTAAGCGTCCCATAAGCAGCACTTGCTGCACATGCCAGAAAGAAAGGCCATACACGAGTCCCGCAAAGAGCGCAGCGCGGCGCGAGTTACACAGATGCCGAACAAAGCAGTAGGTGCCGAACGCAGAGAGCACATGTGCACCGGCTAATGTGATTTTAATACCCCAGTCGAGGTTTTGTAAGACAAGAGTAAAAAGGCCAGCTATATAGAAAAACAGCGGGCCATAATTTTGCAAAAAGGGTGAGCCATTGCCGATGGCAAAAGTCCAAGTAGGTATGTGGCCGAGAGCAAATTGATGGGCGGTTAGTTTCACATAAACGATGTGTTGAGCTGCATCCCCGGCCCAGTGCAGAGGACCAGGTGCAAAGTAGTAGCGGACGGAAATCAGAGACGATACGATAAGAAAGAATCGTGCAGTATTTTCGCGCTGGACAAGTTCCCGCAAGAACATGCTCAGGCTCTGACTGCGCCATTCGATCGCAATGAGAGTTAGGGCTAAAATCAGAACTGATGATATGAGTAGCGCATCAACTGTTCCGAAGAGCGATTCTTGGCGCAGCGCTTCAATAAAGCGAAGCAACGTTACGTGGCTAGTGGCAGGATGAAATACTGCTAGCTTGGCAATGGTGTAGTGGTTACATGCAATGAGGGATATAGCAAATGCACAGAGTATGGCTTTGGTTGCCGCGCTCTGTGCGGATATAGAATAGGGCATGCGCTTTTACAGGTGCATGCGCAGCATGGGCCGCGCAAACGATACGGCCAGAT
>JAYPJE010000089.1:0-12995 GCA_038128265.1 Gemmatimonadota bacterium | reverse complement strand
GCGCAGCGCCATCGGCGCCGTGGGTCCCTGGTGATGCCCATAGCCAGCTTCGTGTGAGCGCCAGCGCGCATCCGCGACCACTTCGTACGAATAGAATGGGTCGCTCTGTTCGTTCAGGTGGCGCTGCAGCAGCGCGCGGTGTTGCAGCAAGATATCCCGATAGGTTGGATCGGACGCCAAATTGACCATTTCGCCGCGATCCTGTGCCAGGTCGTAAAGCTCTTCGCCCCCAGCTGGATCGCTTGCACCGCCGCTGCCCTCTAAATACGACGTGTACTTGTAGCGCGCACTGCGAATCATTCGTCCCGGACTCACAGTACAGCCCCACTCCGAATACCACTGGCTGGCAACAAACGCCCGCTCAACCTGCTCCCCGCGCAGCAGCGGTGCAAAACTGACGCCGGCCAAATCATCTGGCACGCCAATGCCCGCATAGTCGCACAGACCCGGCAGCAGGTCCAATAGCGACGTCAGCGTCTCAACCCGGGCCCCAGCGCGGACGCCCGGCCCCGCGGCAACAAAGGGCACTCTCGCTGTTTCCTCGTAAAACGAAACCTGCTTGGTCGCCATTTGATGCGACCCCATCCCATCCCCGTGGTCGGCCATTAGCACGACCAGCGTATCGTCGAGTACACCTCTATCTTCCAGCGTTTTTAGTATCGTACCCACGTGATGGTCCGCCATTTTGCTGTAGTGGCGAAACGCATCGATGTAGTAGCGCCAGTCCTCGTCGCTGTAGCGAGCCGTCTGCGCCGCCCGGTTGTGGCTGCAGCAAATATAGCGAATAGGCAGCGGCAAACTCTGCCAGTCTTCCACCCGATGATTCGCCGGGAGTTCCGGCAGATCGACCGCGCGCTCAGGGTGAACAACGGGCTCATCGAGGCTGCTATGCTCACCGATCCAACCGCAGATGTTGTGTGGATTTTGTAAGTCGACGACGCACAAAAACGGGCTAGCAAGGTCGCCCTCGGCCCACTCGCCAAAGCGGTCCATCGCCCAGTTGTCTTTCCACGTATCGCTGTTTTCAGGATAGCCTACTGGCACGTGCTCGGACCGGCGCTCTCCACCCGAAACGATTTCGAATCCCCGCAGCGCACCCGAGTCATGCGTCTTACCGAAGTGGATTGTTTGATACCCGGCCTCGCGAAAGCGCGATCCCAGGGTAGGCATATCCTCGGGCACGGACCGATTGGCTATGACGCGAGGATTTTCCGCCCTCACCCCATTGGACAAGACCCCTGTCTGATGGGGGAAACGACCCGTCCAGAACGAGGCACGCGCCGGCGCGCACAGCGGACAGCTCGTATACATATTCTCAAATACCGTACCGCGCGCAGCAATGCGGTCTATGTTGGGAGTATCGGCCCACGCACTCTCCCCATAGGCACCCACCGCACGAGTTGTTAAATGATCGCTGACAATTACGACGATATTGGTCATGGTGCTCCTGCTACTGATAGGCATTAACAAACGGAAAGAAACCCAAAGCAGATGCTTCTGATCCTCGCTATACGGCGGGACAACGGATCAATATAGCCAATGTATAGCCAATAGGGCCAAAGACAGCCATCTACCTTCCGACTCGACTCCGGCTGCACGCATTGTCCCCGCATAAAAAGGGTATGGCCAAACCCATATACATAGACGATATTTTGGTAGAGTTCCGGTCGGTTCGCCGGTACGGTTTGCAAACCGTCTTCGCCCAAGCGACACAGCCCGCAAAACGGCTGTGCAAAATGGCATGAGCCCATGAAATCAACGGGTCTACTCATCCTCTGCTGTGCGCTCTTACTAGCCGCTCTTAGCCAAAATGCGCATCCCAATGCCCAATTCTGGGCAGAGGTGGTGGAGTGCGAATCCCTCGAGGAGCTCAACGAACTCGAACGGTTCGTGCACGACGGGTTCGTAGAACATGCTCACCACCGCTGCGTCATCCAATCGCGCGACGCAATTGCCCTGACGCACAAACCGATTGACCAACGCCTGTTTATACTGCAGCAAACCCTCCTGATTTAATCCCAGCAGCGCTCGTTTCTCCTTGCATGAACAGTCGCACCTAGGCCTTCACCGCCTAGGCGATTGCTCTATTCAACAATCCACTGACGCCACTCATTGCGCAGCGCGTGCCGTTGCGCATACCGCGAGCAGTCTCGCTTTCTGCTCGCATGCAATACGAGTCCATTATGCATACGCTGGAATTACAACGGGAACGACCCAAGCTGCATACTCCTCCGCGCTCTCCGGTTCGCTCGAAAACTACGGGACTGCGGGTAATCGCTCGTCTGCTGAGCATGCTATTAGCCGTGCTCGGCGTCGCCATGATAATGTCCATCGGCTGGACGCTGTTTTACGGCGAAACGCAGGCGACCAGAGCCTTTGCATTCTCCATAGCGATCACACTCTTCAGCGGCGCACTGCTATACATGTGGGGACGCAATAGCCGATCTATCATCTATCGCAGAGAAGCGCTGGCCGTCGTCGGCCTGGGATGGGTGCTCATCGGAATCTACGGTGCACTTCCGTATTGGCTCGCCGGCACGCTGGACCACTTTGCCGATGCCTACTTCGAAGCAACGTCTGGCTTTACCACGACGGGCGCTACCGTCATAGAAGATGTCGAAGTCGTCTCACACGGCCTGCAGTTCTGGCGCATGATGACGCACTGGCTGGGGGGCATGGGCATCATCGTTTTGTTTACCGCTCTTTTTGCCCAACTCGGGGTCGGAGCCAAACAGCTGCTGCGCTCGGAAGTGCCCGGACCCATTACCGATGCACTGCACCCGAAAATACGCGAAACCGCGCTGGCTATGTGGAAGATCTACGCCGCGTTTACGGCTGTGCTTTCGCTGCTGCTAGTTCTACTCGGAATGAGTCCATTTGACGCGATTTGCCACGGCTTCGCCACCATGGCCACCGGCGGCTACTCCAACTACAACAGCAGTATAAGCCACTTTAACAGCGCCGCTATTGAAATGGTCATTGCAATGTTCATGTTCATGGCCGGTATAAACTTTACTCTCTACCACCAAGTAATACGCGGCCATTGGCGGTCGGCTTCGCGCAACAGCGAACTACACGTCTACTCTGGGCTGATATTCGCTGCCTGCGCGCTCATAACATTTAACACCTACGACCACCAAGGCGAAAACGTGTGGCAGGCACTGCGCTATGCCTCTTTCCAGGTTGTTTCTATCATCACGACAACGGGCTTTGGCACCGATGACTTTGACGCCTATCCCACATTCTCAAAGTTTATTCTATTATGCCTGATGTTCGTGGGAGGCTGCGCCGGATCAACGGCGGGTGGCATGAAAGTATCTCGCATTATCGTGCTGTTTAAAGTGGTATATCAAGAAATCTACCAAACCTTTAGGCCGCATATGCGCGTTGCTACACGCGTGGGGCGCGTGGTCGTCGCTCCCGAGGTATCGCATTCTATTCTCGTCTTTACCATTGCTTTTTTTCTCATATTTGTCGGCGGTTCGCTGTTTATGACCTATCTCGGCTTGGACCTGACGACGTCAATCACTGCGGTGATTGCATGCCTGGGCAACATCGGTCCCGGCTTGGGTCAGGTGGGACCAACCCAGAACTACGCCGCGCTGCCGTCCGTCGCCAAAGTATTCCTATCGTTCTGCATGCTCTTAGGACGCCTCGAACTGACTACGCTGCTCGTGCTATTGATGCCAAGCTTCTGGCTCCATATAACGCGCGAGTAGGAGGGCGCAGAACAAAAAAGCAGAGGCGCGGAAACAACCCGCGCCTCTGCTATCCCGCCGCTAATTGACGATGAGGAATGCCTAGCCGTTTTTCTTTCGCATAATGATGGTCATGCCCTCGGCATCCGTCAACGTTAGCGCTACATCGGTAATCACCACGGTGTATTCGTAGCGATCTCCATCCTGAACCTGGGTCAGCTTGTTGCCGTCCAGCGTCCAGGTTCCCGCCACCTCAAGCGTTATTCCTATAATCGTGTAGCGCTCGACATAGGTTCCATCATCTGCAAACGTCGCTTCGTACGACTCGAGCCCCAACAAATCCTCATCCTGCTGAATGATAGCCGCTATATCATCGGTATTCAGGTACCACGTGCCGATCAGTTTGTCGCGATCGCTGGTCAGCGTCGATAGCGGGTTTTTATCTTCATCCAAACAGCCCATCAGTGAAATACTCAAAGCAAATAGCAATATATGCCGCATAGCACCCGTCCTTTTTAAATTGATTTTCTTCAACTTAAATATCGCGTAATAGGTGACCGTAGCAAGACCTGTATGCCGCCTTGATACTGGCCCGGCGCACGCGCAGTCCTCCATGCGTTCGCTCCATTCCTTGCCCCCATTATACACGCACTCTATTTTGACTGCTTACTGAGCCATTAACGCACCAATAGCCGACGATCATCGCGCCCGACCAACCTGCTTGTAGCCGGCCCATTCTACAAAGGATAGACGCCATGTCCCGCCCCAACATTCTCTTTATTATGTCCGACGATCACGCCGCACAGGCCATTTCGGCCTACGGCCACGGCATCAATCAAACGCCCAACATTGATCGCATTGGTGCCGAGGGCGCCCGCTTGGATCACTGCTACGTGACCAACAGCATCTGCACGCCGAGCCGAGCCGCTATTCTGACGGGCACCTATAACCACGTCAACGGCGTTACCTCGCTAGCGACGGGCTTTAACAACCGCATGCCGCACGTAGCCAAGCACCTGCAGCACGTTGGCTACCAAACGGCCATCGTCGGCAAATGGCACCTACACGAAGGGCCACAGCACTGCCCCACGGGCTTTGACTACTGGTCCGTCCTGCCCGGACAGGGCGAGTACTTTAATCCCGATATGATCGAAAATGGCCAGAACATCGTCGAAGAGGGCTATACCACCGATATCATCACCGACAAATGCGTCAACTGGATAAAGGAACGCGACAGGGAGCGGCCCTTCTTTATGATGTGCCACCACAAGGCACCGCACCGTTCGTGGGAATACAACCCTAAATACGACGATCTTTATACGGACGAAATACCCTATCCCGACTCGTTTAACGACGACTACAGCAACCGCGCCAAAGCGGCCCTGCATGCCCGCATGCGCGTTGAATCCGATATGACGTACCAGGACCTCGATCTCGTGCAGCCCTACTATCCGGGCAAAGACCAGCAGTACGCGCTGATGCATCGACGCACACCGCAGATGATGGTGCCCTTTCCCGAGACGGAAGCCGAATACAGAGACTTTACGTTAATCTGCCGACGCACGGGGGAGATTTTCACCTTTGCTAACCGCGAAGAGTTAAAGAAGTTCAAGTATCAGCGCTATATGCAGAAGTATCTGCGCACCGTCGCCTCTATCGACGAAAGCATCGGCCGCCTGCTCGACCTGCTCGACGAAGAGGGGCTCGCCGACAATACGATGGTCATCTACACATCCGACCAGGGCTTTTTCCTCGGTGAGCACGGCTGGTACGACAAGCGTTTTATCTACGAAGAGTCGTTTCGCATGCCGTTTCTCATCCGCTTTCCCGGCGTTGTGGAACCCGGCTCGATCATCGATTCGATGGCTAGTAACGTCGACTTCGCACCCACCTGGCTCGACTATGCCGGCGCGCCCATTCCCAGCTACGTTCAGGGAACCAGCATGCGGCCGATTTTCGAAGGACCAGAGCCGAAAGATTGGCAAAAAACGGCCTACCAGCGCTACTGGATGAACCAGGACCACAATCACAACGCCTACGCCCACTACGGCATTCGCGACCACCGCTACAAGCTGATCTACTGGTATAACGAAGCGTGCGATACGCCCGGCTCACAGCAGCCCGACTTTGAGGAAAAAGACTGGGAGCTCTTTGATACGCAGGAAGATCCACTTGAGCTATTTAACTGCTTTAACGCGCCGGATAAGCGCGACATCGTCGAACGCATGCTCGGCCTGCTCGACGATAAAATGGCCGAAATTGGCGACGTGCCCGAACACGATTCGCGCGCGGTGCTAGGCAGCCTGCAGGCAGCGGGCTGATTGGGCACGCCCAGACGAAACCGGATTTATCTGATGCGACTGCGCGCATACAGGTCTGGGCGGCGAAAATAGCGGAAAAACGTCTCCGGCACGCGCCGAGCTTCGTATAAATCCGCAGCCCGTAGGTCGGCTACGATCATCTCCTCGCGGTCACCGCGCTCCGTGGAGGCTACCACCTCTCCGCGCGCGTCGCAGATAAAGGCGACACCGGCAAAGACGCGGCCGGCGCCGTTGTCGCCCACCTGGTTGCAGACGGCCATGTAGACCGCATTATCGTAGGCGCGTGCCGGCATATAGCGCAGCCAGCGCGCGCGCTTCTGCTCGGGCGTTTCCCCACCCGATGCGTGCGGAAAGAACAGGATCTCAGCGCCGTCTTCGGCCAGCAGCGTGCTCAGTTCGGGGAAGTGCGAGTCGTAGCATATTTCGATGCCAAAGCGCGCTTTGGCGTGCTCGAAAATGGGCACTTCGTCACCCTGACACCAGGTGCCGTTTTCACTCGTGGGCACGTGCGTCTTTCGATAGACGCCCTGCATGCCCTGCGGGCCAAAGACGCACTGCGCGTTGTAAACAATGCCACTCAGCGCCCGCTCCAACAGGCCGGCTAGAAAGGTAATGCCGCTCTGCCGGCCAATCTCAACCAGCCGTTCTACCGAGGAGCCATCGAGCGGCTCGGCCACCGGCCGGTCCGTATCGCCGGCATTGTAGCCGCACACACACAGTTCCGGGAAGCAGACGATGTCGGCCTCTTCGCGCACGGCCCGCTCGACAAAGCGTTCAATCGTCGCAATATTGCGCTCAGCGTCGCCGACGATGCAGTTCATCTGTACTGCTGCTATGCGCAGGTCCCTCATGGTTCGCTCCTTTTCAATAAGCGGCTGGCCAAGTAGTGCCACCTCGATTAAAATCGCTCGACACCAGCAGCACTACTGTTTTGCGCAGCACCGTTTTTTATTTGATTAACATACTCTTTCAACCAACACACCCACGGTCCAACTATGACAGAATACGAAAAATACCTCTTCGACCTCAACGGCTATCTCGTCGTTGATGACATCCTCAGCCCAGCGCTCCTCGATGCGCTCAATGCATCGATCGACCAGCATATGGCAGCCGATGCACCGCTTGCGCCTACGGGGCTCAACTCGGGATCGGAGCAACTCAGCGGTACGCACGGCCGCCAAACGTTCAGCGGTCTCAACTGGCCGGCGCCGTGGTGCGACCCCTTTCACCAGCTTATGGCTCTGCCCAAAGCGCTCGAGTACATGGTCGATACCATCGGCGACGACCTGCGTTTTGAGGGTCTGACGGGTATCACCAACACCAAGGGAAGCGAAGGGCAAATTCTACACGGCGGGGGCGTAGGCCACTCGCCCGATTTAGAGCAGGGCTTTTTTCACCGCGTCGAACAGGGCCGCATGCGCAACGGGGAAATGGCCATCGCCTACTTGCTCAGCGACGTCAATCCCGGCGACGGCGGCTTCTGCTGTATACCGGGCAGTCACAAGGCCAACTTCTTTTGTTCGTGGGAAATGCGGCGCATGGAAGTTGGCGCGGAGTTTGTGCGCCACGTGCCGGCCAAAGCCGGTTCGGCCATCCTCTTTACCGAGGCGCTAACGCACGGCGCCCTACCGTGGACGGCCGACCACCAGCGGCGCATCGTCATCATGCGCTACGGTCCGGGCATCATGGCTTTCACGCCGCCAGCTCCACCGGAAACGCTGGCCGAACTATCCGCTCTATCGCCGCTGCACGAGGCGCTGCTCAAACCGCCCTCGTTTCCCGAGCGCACCGATTTCCCCGCTCTCCTAGCGCAGATCGAGAGCTAGGTATGGACCGCAGCGAGGAGGGAATACGCGCACAGGTAGATCAGTTTGAACGCGATGGCTACCTCGTCCTGCCCGATGTGCTGACGCCGGAAAAAGTCGATCGCCTCAACGCGGCCATCGACCAGGTGCTGACCGAAGAAGAGCCTAGCGTAGCACACAATATCTACCACTGCATCGACCGCCACCCCGAACTGGCCTCGCTCGTCGACGAGCCGGCGATCCTGCCGCTGGTGGTTAATATCATGGGCTACAACATTCAATTTTGCATCTCCAATCTGAGCATTCGCCATCCCAACCCAGACGACCAGCAGGCCAATACCTGGGCCCAGATCAACTGGCATCAGGACGGCCCCAACCCGCGCTTTCCCAAGGTGGATGGGGCGACCTCGCTCTACTATCTGCGCGTCGCCTATATTCTCAGCGATTTGACCGAACCCAATCGCGGCAATACCAAGGTCATTCCCGGCAGCCACCGCTGGGGCAGCGCACCGCAGACGGGCGCCGACGGGCTGACGCACGAGGGCGAGGTGCAGATCTGCGGCAAGCCGGGCGATGCATTTCTATTCGGGCAAAACACCTGGCACGCCGGCCTGCCGAACCGCTCAGAGCACACGCGCCGACAGCTGCTGTACGGCTACGGCTATATGTGGATGCGTCCGATGGACTACAGCACGCCGTCGGCCACCTTGCTCGAAGGGGCCTCGCCCTATCGCCGGCAGCTCCTCGGCGCGCTCGACGACAATCCGCTGCGCCACTACCTGCCGACCGACGACAATGTGCCGCTCAAGGCGCTCTACTTAGATCGGTAGATCGACTCAATAGGGCGCATCCCGACCGCCCATGTATCCAGTGGAATTCGATATGAGCGACGATCGCCCATCAGAGCACCTAGACCCCGACTGGCTCCGAGCTCTCTTTCCCCACACCGAACCGCCCGACGAGTTTGCCCATCGCTTTCAGCGCGTCGACAGCGCACCGCTCGACGTCGACGGCCAGCAGGGCGGGCGCGCGGTTTGCACCTTTACCTACCCAGAAATGGACGGCGCGACCACTGCGGCCTCGGTTGTTTTCTTTTTGCCTCCGATACTAGCGACACCCGGCGCCCGCGTTCCGCTGCTGCACGTGGCCGGCTACGAGCTCGACGAGCAGAGCGCATTGGAATACCTACGCGCTGGCATCGCCGTTTCCACCGTGCACGCCCACGCCCTCAACCCGCTGGCGCGCGGCCCCAAACTGGAATGGGCCCTCATGCACGCCGAGCGTCGACTGTCCTTTGTCGACGATCGCCGCGTATTTGTGCAGGGCGGCAGCGCCGGCGGCTATATGGCGCTGATGCTGGCCGCCGAGACCTTTCCCCTAAGCTGCGCCATCGCCATGGTGCCACCGGTCAACTGGGCCTATAACGCCTCCTATATTGCCAAGTCCAAAGCGCTGGCCACGGCGCTGGCAGCGGACGGCCAGACGGCGCAGCTCCCGGTGTTGGCCCTCGTCACGGCCATTACCGACCAAACGGAAGGGCGCTACGGCACCGATACAGAGTCCGACCTATTCTTCGCACTATCGCCCGTCTGCCACCTAGGCGGCATCACTGCACCCATACTCACCGCTTTTAGCACGGCCGATATGCTGGTGCCCATTGACCAGCTCGGCGCGGGCCACAGCCGACCCCCTCAACGGAAAGATTTTCCCAGCGGCTTTACGCAGGATATGGACGCACTGCTCGCGCAGCCAGCGCAGCGACAGCGCCTGTTCGACGCGCTGCCCGAGGCATGCTACCAGCTCTTTGCCAAGTCGGTTCCCGCACAGGCGGGGCGCTACAAGGCCGACCTGACCGTTGAGGGAGAGAGCAAAGAGTTGCTGCTGCCCTTCAGCCAATCCAAGCAGTGGAGCATCACCGTCATCGACGAAGGCGCACCGGAGCCCCACGTCGGCCATTTCAAATACGGCATTCAAACGCGCTTCGCTCCGTTCTGGCGCTGGGCGTTGGCGCGGCCTCTATCGGCTGAGCAGCTCAGCGTAGAAAAACTGGCACGCCTGATGGATCGC
This sequence comes from Gemmatimonadota bacterium, assembly GCA_038128265.1. GTDB lineage: Bacteria > Latescibacterota > UBA2968 > UBA8231 > UBA8231. The sequence goes on along the minus strand of JAYPJE010000089.1, from coordinate 3,104 downwards.
TACAGCGGCCGAGCGCCCCTGCGCGCGCAGCTACAGCCTGTCGACAGAGCACCCTACGAAGGTCAGTGGCTCGATTTTCCCCGCGCCGAACGCGCCGACGTGCTGCGCGGACTGCAGACCTTCGCCCAGGAAGACGACGGCGCAGAGCACTTGGCGCAGACCTACGCGGCGCTGCCCTCCAATGCCAAAGCGCTGGGCTCCTCACTGGGCGACGGCCGAGCAGACAGCGTACGCGACGCCCTCCAACGCGCCGCTGCGAACGACGCATAGAAAGCGACGGACCGCTATGGAACTACTCGACAAAACGCTCGTCGCGTGGGTTGCTCCTGCCCACCTCACCCAACGCGGCGGCAGCGCGCTGACCCTAGAAAATAGCAGCGCGCACTTTGACGCCATTGTCTACGGCGAAATTGAACCTGGGCGCTGGATGGCCGGCAGCGATAGCCACCTGCGCAGCCAACGGCAGCAGGAAACGTGGCCAGCAGAGTCATCGGCTGACGGCTCCTTCATTCAAATCGCCATTGCCTACCGAGGACGAGCAGTATCCATCGTTCGCAACGGCGCGCTCTACGCGCACTACACAATGGAGAACAACCCACAGCCCTTTAGCGATCGCGCACACGTGCTCTTTGGCAAACGCCACCTCGACGTCGACGGCGGGGAATCTTTTATCGGCCGCATTGCCGATGCACGCATCTACGACCGCGCGCTGGACGGGGACGCAATTGACGCGCTGATAATGGGGGATGCCGGAGCCGAGCCACCTTGGGCCTGGTGGCACTTTGCCACGGGCGGTCTGCGCGAACTCAACGGCCGCTTCAGCCGCATGGAGCTGCTGGGCACGGCGCGCATTGAGGACGGCCACCTGCTCTTAGAAGGGGAGGGTGCTACGCTTATTTGCTCGCACGCGACGCAACAGGGTTGGCGCACCGACGACCCGGTGCCCAGTGCCGCCGTGCAGATGGCGCGCGGCGTGCGCGAATCGCTGCTGGCCGACCCGCATCGACCGCGCTACCACTTCTGCCTGCCCGAAGACATCGGCGAACCGGGCGATCCCAACGGCGCCTTTTACCACGATGGCCGCTATCACCTAATGTACCTCTACAAGCGCACGGGATCGGGCTTTTGCTGGGGCCACATCTCCAGCGCCGACCTGCTGCACTGGCGCCACCATCCAGACGCCATTGGACCGGGCGAAGGAGACGAGGGCTGCTTTAGCGGCGGCGCCTTTGTCGACAGAGACGGCACGGCAACGCTGTCCTACTGGATGCTGTGGGGGGCTAAGGGCATCGGCCTGGCCACCAGCTGTGGACCCGATTTTTCAACGTGGGAAAAATCGCCGTCCAACCCCGTGATACCCTCAACAGAATGGGGTATTACCGAGGCGCAAGACGCCGAGGGCAACGCGGTTCTATACGGCTCGGCCGACCCATCCAACATCTGGAAACGGGACGGGCGCTACTACATGCTCACCGGCAATCTGCTCGTGCTCAACAAGGTCGGACGCGACGACGAGGCCCCGCTTTCCGAGCAGGGCGACCGCCTCTATCTCTTTGTCTCCGAAGACCTGCGAGAATGGCGCTATCTGCACGTGTTTTACGAGCGCAATCCGCAGTGGACCGAGCGCAGCGAAGACAATATGTGCCCGAGCTTCCTGCCGCTGCCCAGCAGCCCCGAGGGCGGCGAGCCCAGCGGCAAATATCTGCTGCTCTTTATCAGCCACAATATGGGCTGCCAGTACTATGTCGGCGACTACCGCGACGACCGCTTTTATCCAGACAACCACGGCCGCATGAGTTGGGTCGACAATACCTACTTTGCCCCCGAAGCGCTGGTCGATGACGGCGGACGACAGATCATGTGGGCCTGGCTGCTAGACAATCCGCCGCAGCAGCGCGAACGCGGCTGGTCGGGCGTATACGGGTTGCCGCGCACGCTGTGGCTTGGCCCAGACGGCACGCTGCGCATGGCCCCCGTGCCCGAATTGGCGACCCTGCGCGGACCGGAGCACCAGTGGTCTGATATCGCACTAGACGACGGCCACACCCAGCCCATAAGCGGGGTAGACGGAACCTGCTGTGAAGTGGAAATCGAAATTGAAATGGGAACCGCCACGCGCTACGGCCTGCGCCTGCGTGCCTGCGCCGACGGCAGCGAAGAGACGCTGGTCTACTTTGATGCACAGGCCGGCGAATTGGTCTTTGATGCCAGCCGTAGCGGACCCGTAGGCCGAACCGTGGTCGAGCGCGCACCCCTGTCCCTTGCCGCCGGGGAGCGACTGCACCTGCGCGTCTTTATTGACCGCTCGGTAGTCGAGGTCTTTGCCAACGAGCGTCAGGCCATTGGCCGCCGCGTCTATCCACAGCACCTCGACAGCATCGCTACCACGCTGTGGGTCGAAGGGGGAAGCGCCCATTTACACCATATGCGTGCCTGGACGCTAGCCCCCAGCAACCCACACTGAGCTGCTTACACGCCTACTTATAGCGCTCTTCAAAAACGGATACGGCAGTGCGCACGGTGGTGAGCGCCATATCGACGCGCCCGTCAAACGTGCCAAACATGCCCATCTCCGTGCCAAAGGCCATGCCGTATTCGCGCGAGCAGAAGTCCATCAGGTTAAACCCCTCTCCGCGCCGCGTAGCATCCAGCCAAAAGACGGCCTGCTCCGACATATCAAACCAAGCCGAAGGGGCGTCCGCTTCCGTAGCCAACGTGGCCCCAGAGTCGGCGATCGCACCGATGATCGCCGTGGCCGCGCGCTCCTCCCACGCCTGTCCTTCCGCATCGGGCAACTTGCGCGCCGATAGCCAATAGCGATCATCCATGCCGGCCGACTCGTGCAGGTCAAAGCTGAGACCGGGACGTATATCATCGAGCAGGCGGCGCGTTACGCGCGGTTCAACCGGCGCCCACGCCGTATCGTGAAAGCGGTTGATGTGCAAGATCTCCCCATCGAGCGAGATGATCAGCGTATAGGCGCGATCGAATAAATTAGTTCCCTCAACCCCGTCCTGACCCGCGGGCTGATACACGCGACGCCCCAGCAGCGGCGCCAAAATCTCCGGCTGATCGCGATGAATTTCCTGCATGCGACCGTAGCC
>JAYPJE010000088.1:10535-13005 GCA_038128265.1 Gemmatimonadota bacterium | reverse complement strand
CGGGCGATGGAGCGCTGAAGATCGTGCGCGGGAGTCACCTCTATCGCGACGCCGGGATTCGCGCCGAGTCCGACGAGGAGCTGCGCGACGGCTGGATCCAGGACAAGGTGCATCCGGTCACCGGCCAGCCGCTCGAAATCGAGGAACTGTCGGCGCCCGCAGGCTCGGTTGTACTGATGTGGACGCACGCTGCTCATGCGGTCACACCGCGCAGAGAAGGCAGCGATACGCGTTGGACGGTCGTCTATGCCTATCGCAATCCGGGCCTGCCTTCGCGCGCGCGCTGGCTCAGCGAGGCGTTTGAAACGCGAGGCATTCCCGGCGCCGAGGGGCTGTTGAGCCTGTATTAAACGGAGAATACACGAATGAAAATAACGGAGATTCGCAGCTTTTTGGTCGATCGCTACCTGCTGATACGCGTCTATACCGACGCCGGCATCGTCGGCAACGGCGAAGCGGGGCTATGGGCACACCACGGCGTCGTCAAGGCAGCCATCGACGAGCTATCCGAGTACTATGTCGGCCAGGATCCGCGCCGCATTGAGCACCACTTCCAGGTGGTCTCCCGCCAGACGCATTTTGCCGGCGCGGTGCTGAGCGCGGCGCTGAGCGCCATCGACATCGCCCTGTGGGACATTCTCGGCAAGTCGGTAGACCTGCCCGTATACCAGCTGCTGGGCGGCCAGTGCCGCGATAAAGTTAAGGTGTTTGATAACATCGTCGGCGAAACGCTGGCCGAGCGCGTGGCCAGTGCGCGCGGCCACGTCGCCGGTGGCTATACCTCGCTGCGCATGACGCCGTTTTACAGCGGCTTTGAGCAAAAGCCGGCCAGCCAGGTCATCGACGACGCGGTGGCCATGGTCGCCGGCGTGCGCGAGGGGATTGGCTATGGCATCGATTTGGGTTTGGAGATCCATCGCAATCTGCGCATAGAAGAGGCGATCACGCTCGCCCGCGAATTGGAGCCCTACCGCATTCTGTACTACGAAGACCCGCTGGCTCCCGAGAGCGTCGAGGGCCTAGAGATTATGGCGCGCAGCGTGCGTCTGCCGGTGGCTACGGGCGAGCGCTTTTACAGCATCCAGCAGTTCAAGGACTTGATCGATCGCAAACTGGTCAGTCTGATCCGGCCCGACGTTTCGCTGGCCGGCGGTTTCACGCAAATAAAAAAGATCGCCGCCATCGCCGAGTCGGCCTTTGTCGGCATCTTTCCCCACCTGATGGGCAGCGCCGTCAACAACGCCGCCTTTGCGCACTTTGCCGCGGCCATTCCCAACTACGTGCTGATGGAAAGCAACGCGGGCGGTGCGGCCGTAGTCGACGAGCCCATGCGCATTGAAAAGGGCTATCGCATCGTCTCCGATCGGCCGGGCATTGGCGTGGAAATAGACGAAGATCGGATTGCGGGCTATGCGCAGAAGCGAGTGCCGATCACCGGTTATTTTCACGCCGACGGCTCCGTGGCCCACTGAGGAGTAGACCATGAATTTACCTGAATACACCCCGCTGACGGAGCGCGAAAAGGTGCTCTTTGATTTGAAAGGGTACCTGCTCTTTCCCAGCGTGCTCAGCGAAGAGGATATGGCGCCGATCCGCGCCCAGTGCGACATGCTGCGCGGCGACCGCGAGGCGCTGCCGCTGGCCGAGCGCACCTTGCCCGGCGGTGCGGCAAGCGCGCTGATCGACCATCCGGCCGTGCTGCGCGTGCTGCACGCAATCATCGACGACGAGACGGAGAAGCTGCGCTGCGAGAACTGCTTTCTCAGCTATCGCACGATCGGCGATGGGCACCGCGGCTGGAATCCGCACGCCGGCGGTCGCTCGGTCAATCCGAACTATTCGTATCAGTATCACGACGGCAAGATTCACTCGGGCATGACGCGCGTGGTATGGGAGCTCAACGGCGTGGAAGAGGGCAAGGGGGGCACCGAGTTTATTCCCGGCAGCCACAAATCGAACTACCGCAAAAAGCTGCCCCTCTTTGACGACCGCGACTCGGGCGTGTGGGCGAGCTATGGCTGTCCTCCCGGCTCGCTGCTGATCTTTTCCGAAGCGGTGCGCCACGCCTCGTGTCCGTGGGAGAGCGAGACGCCGCGCATGGCGCTGTTTTTCGCCTACAACCACATCAACGTGCGCCATCACAAGCCATCTTTTAGCGAAGAAATGCTCGCCTCGCTGACGCCGGAGCGCCGGCGTTTCTTTAACGACGTGTACCATCCACAATTCGATCGCTGGTAGTCCGTTATGCTGCGCGCTGTGCCCATGGGGCCGGCAATCCGAGCGGACCTCATCCCTCTGCGGCATCTGAGAAGCGGGTGCTCATTAGATGCCGTCATGAGCACAACGCCATGAATTACGGCATCGCTGCGCTAGGTGCTCTGCTGTGCGCGCTTGCGCCCATTGGCGATTGTGGCGCGCAGGTCGGCCGCTGGCAGTTGGGAGGCAGCAGCGGGTTGGCCTGGAGCCAGAG
>JAYPJE010000088.1:0-10525 GCA_038128265.1 Gemmatimonadota bacterium | reverse complement strand
TCGTCGATGTGTCGGATGCAGCGATTCGGCCCGTCTACATCAGGCCCGACGCCAGCGCCTTTTCGCATTTGCGCGGTTGGAAGCCGCTGCGCGAGCCGCGCGAGATCGACTTTGTCGACGGCGAAGTGCCGCGTTCGTGGAAGGGCAGTCAGGGCAACGAGACGACGGCGCACAACGGCACTTATATGGTCGATGGCGACAGCATGACCTTCAATCCTCCCGTGTCATCGAGTGCGGGCTCCGTATGGTATACGATCGACCTGGGCGTGCCGATACCGGCGCATCGCTTTGGTTTTTTTACGCCGCCGCGCGGCTATCGCAGCGATGGGACGCCCTTCGCGCTCGACGCCGTGCCGGCCTACGAGGTGTCGATCGCAGCCGAGGGGGAGCCCGATTGGCTAGACGATGGTCCCTACGAGCCGATCGGGCAGGTCATAGCATCCGTTTCGGAAAACTTTGCCCCGCGCGTGCAAATTGAATTTCCCCGCCAGTACGTGCGATTTATCCGCTATAAGCGCCTCGAGTCCATTTTGGATCAGGCGCAGGGCCTGACCAGCGAGGTCGGTTCGGGGGCGGCGTTTGCAGGCACCATTGGCGACTTCGAGCTCTTTGGTCAGGGCGTTCCGCGCCGCGCGATATACCGCACCGATATTTTTGATCTCGGCCAGTCGGTCAACTGGGGGCGACTGCACTGGGCGGCCACGCCGATGCGCATGGTCGCAGGCCAGTTGGTCGAGGTCGACGCAGCCGATGTCGGCGTGGAAATAGAGGTGCGCACGGGGCGCGACGGCGATCCTAATATCTATTACGAGTATACCAATCGCGGCGGCGAGCAGGTCGTCTCACGCGCCCGCTACGAATTCGAACTACAGCCGCGCTACCGCGCCGGTTTGGTGCGCGAACCCCGGCCCGGCATGCGTGCATCCATTCAATACGATCGCGACAACTGGTCCTATTGGACTTCGCCCATCAGCGCATCGGGCAGCGCATTAGATCTGCGCGGTGGCTCGCATATCCAGCTGCGCATTGCGCTCATGAGCGACGATTTTGAATCGCTGCTGCGCCTCGATTCGCTGTGGGTCGATACGGCTCCGCTGTTGGCTCAGCGCGTCATCGCCGAGGTCGTGCGCGCCGATGATCCGCATCCGGCACGCGGGTTTACCGAGGTCGAGGCGGGCCGCCAAACGGACTTTACCTGCGCGATCCGCGCCGATTTTCAGGGGGGTGAAAACGGCTTTAACGCGCTGCGCATCCGCACGGGCAGCGAGACCGCCTTTCGCTCGTTGGCGATTGGTTCGGCGCTTCAGACCGTTGAGCCTCTGCGCGTCGAACAGCGCGATGGAGATCTCGTAGTGCACCTGCCGCAGCGCATTGATGCGGATCATCCCCAGACCGTGTACGTCGGCTTTTCCGCATCGGTATATGCGCTGGCGTGGACCTTTGACGGCGAAGTATTTGATGCGGCAGGCCAGCTATTGCCGCAGCCGCTAGAGGCTGGAAATGCCAGCGATGAGATGGGCACCGAGACGCTGCGCGTGGTTGTCAGTCAAGCCTCGAGCGGCTCTGTGCTGCGCTCGTTTGAACTATCGAGCGCCGTGCTGACGCCTAACGGCGACGGCGTCAACGATGTGGTCGACGTGCGCTACGCGCTCTTTCAGCTGCCCGAGGCAGTGCCCACGGCGCTGTGCATCTATGGCTTAGATGGGCAGCGCTTGGTGCGCGTGCCCAATGCCGTGCAGCGAGCGGGTCCACAGCAGGTGCGCTGGGACGGGCGCGATGAGGCGGGTAGGCTGTTGCCGCCGGGGCTGTATTTAGTAGGCATTGAGGTGGTCGGTGACGGCGCTTCTATGCGGCAATTTAGCCCGTTGGGATTGGCCTACTAATGCGCCGGTTTATTTGGCTTCCGCTGGTGCTGTTTTCCGCATTGGAGGGTTTTGCCGACCGCCTGCGCTTTGCCGAGGAGGCCGATTGGCAGAGCTGGCAGCGGCCGCAGGATTTGGTTCTGTTTGAGGGGGGCGCACTGGGCCTGCGCCGTTTCCACAAGGATATCAATGCCGCCGCCGATGCGCCGCTATTTAGTCACGCCACGCAAAAGCGCGGTCCGGTCAGCGGCGGCATCTGGGAGGCCAAGAGCGGTGCGGCGACGGCCGAGCGGCTGATTGATGGCGACGTGCAGAGCGCGTGGAAGCCCGATGCGGACGATCCGCTCGATCAGTGGTCGGTGCAAATTGATCTGGGGCGACCGGTGCTGGCACGCGAAATTCGCCTGCACTTTGCCGACCGTCCCGGCGCGCGCCCGCTGCGCCAGTTCAGCGTTTTTGTCTCCGCTGGGTCACGCATCGACGCGCTCGACGATCTATTTAAGTTCGACCCGCTCTACCGCACGCCCAAGCCCAACGCGCAAACGGAAGTGCGGCTGCCCTTGGCGTATGCAACTACGGACAGCACCTACCTGCTCGATCCTCAGCGCGCTATCAATCGGGCCTATGAGAGCGGCTATCGCGTGGTTCAATATATCATCATAGAGGTCGATGAGAAGAGCGAAGATGCGTCGCTGGCCGAAGTAGAAGTGCTCGCCGTCGGCGACAATGTTTCACTCGGCACCGCGCTGCGCGGCGGGAGCTTTTTGCAGGGGGGACGCACGACGGGGGCGGCCAATCTATTTGATGGCGATATGGATTCCTTCGCCATCTTGCAAAGCGCCGAGGGAGGCTGGCTGGATGCGGGTATTTGGTGGCGCGTCGATCTGGGCGCCGTGTTCTTTATCGATGAATTATTCGTCTATTTCAGCCAGCGCGGCGAAGGGCTGCGCTCGCAGGTGCAGGGAGGAAATCCATCGGCGGCGGGCGGGCGCTTCCTCGTCTCCGACGGCCGTATGGCGGTGGGCAACGGTCTGCCGGTGCCCGAGCAGGTCGACTACGACCTGCTGGTAGAGGATCGGTGTCGCCCCGAGTGCAGCGGTTCGATCTTTCACCCGCGCTACCTATTTGCGCCGCGCAAAGTGCGCTATCTATTCTGGCACGAGATAGACGACGAACCCCAGGCGTCCGGCTGGGGTTTGGAGGCCATGCTGTTTTCCGATGGCTATCCGGCGCAGGTGGATATGCGGTCGGACTTTATCGATTTGGCCGCCGTGTCGGGCGATGGACGACCGCGCGTTATCAAGGCGCTGCACTGGGACGCCGAGCTGCCGGAGGGCACCCGCCTGCAGCTTCGCTCGCGCTCGGGCAATGCGCTGGAATCGGTCTATGCGTTTTACGATAGGAAGGGCGAGGTCATTACGCAGCAGAGCTGGCAGTCGCTGCCGGCCGTGCTCAAGGGACCGGTAGATACCGCGCTCGTGGTGGGAGAAGATTGGGATGCTTGGAGCAATGTATACCAGTATACCGGCGAGCGCTTTAAGTCGGCCAGCCCGCGCCGCTACGTGCAGCTCGAGATGATTCTGAGCACCGATGTGCCCGAGCGCGCGCCGCAGGTGCGCGCGTTAGAAGTGGAGTTTGAAGACGCCCTGCTGCACGAGGCCAAGGGGCGGATCGAACCGCGCCAGGCGGAGGCCAACGCCGAGACGGATTTTACCTATACGCTGTGGCCGCGCTCTATAGGGGCAGATAGCGGGTTCGACGCAGTGCGCCTAGCCGTACCGGGTGTGCCGGGCGCTATTCGCTTTGTGCGCATGGACGGAGTGGACTACGCCGACTACGAAGTGCAGCACCGCGGCGATTCGCTCTTTGTATACATGGCCGAACCCGTGCGCGGTGATTCGCTGCAAATCGGCCTGCAGGCGCGGTTGGTAGACGATGCAGCGCTCTTTGCCGTCGATTTGGGGCTGCGCGCCCGACCGGGGATCTGGCAGTCGGTCGAGCCGGCTTCGCGCCGCGCCCATATCGTCTATCTGCCCGCCGTGCCCGCTCGTGCGCATCTGGTCGGCGACCTGCGCATTCAGCCACCGCTTTGTACGCCCAACGGCGACGGTCGCAACGACGATGTGGAAATACGCTTTGTCGTCTACAAGGCCACCGCGACCGTCCCCACTGTGGCCATTTTCGACCTCAGCGGTAGGCCGGTGGCCACCTTGGTTGGCGCAATCGACCGCGGCGAGCAGCGCTATCGATGGGACGGCACGGACGATGCGGGGCAGCGCGTGCCGCCGGGCATGTACCTGTGTCGCATCGACGCGGGGACCGCGGCTGCCGACGATACGGTTTTGCGCAGCATTGCCGTAGCCTATTGAGCGCAGCGGAGCGACAAAACGGTTGATTAGAGCGATCCCCGAAGAATACGCGCTGCACCTCGACGAGCGCAGCGATGGCTTGGTCTTTGGCCAAGGAGCGTCCATCAGCTGGCGCGGTTTTTGGACCGGTGTGTTTCTCAGCTTTTTCCTGGCCATTGGCGCACCCTATGCCAATACGGCGATGCACGCCACCTTTATGGCGTGGGACTTCAATACGCCGGGCGCCATTTTTCTCTTTTTGGTGTTGATCGGCCTGCTCAACGCGCTGTTCAAAATGGCCTCTCGCTCGGTGCCTGTGGCGCTGGGATTAGCGGCTGTCGCCTTGGTCCTCTCCGTCGGCTATTACGCAGGAGAGGAGGTCGACTGGCTTAAGCCGGGGCTGTGGCTGGCCTCTTTTTTTGTGGCTTCGGCTGTCGCCAACGTGCCGCTCACGGTGCGCGGTTCTACGCTGGCGCTCAATCGCGCCGACCTGGTGCTAGTTTACATCATGCTGCTCGTGGTCTCTGCGCTGTGCACGATGGGCATGAGCCAGCAGCTGCTGCCGATTATATCGGCGCTGGCCTACTACGCTACGCCAGAAAACAAATGGGCGGAAACGCTCGGTCCGCTGCTTCCCAAGCACGCTATACTGGTTGATGACGGCACCGATAATCAAACGTTCTACGAGGGTATGGGCGCGCAGGCGGCTGTGCCGTGGGAAGCGTGGATAGAGCCGCTTCTATGGTGGGGCATTTTGCTCATGGCGCTCTACGTGGCGATGATTTCGTCCGCGGTGATTCTGCGACGCCAGTGGATGGAGCGCGAGCGGCTGGCCTATCCGCTGACGCAGGTCGGATTGGCGATGGTGCGCGGCGAAGACGAGAAGGGCCTGGTCAACGCTTTCTTCAAAAGTCGGGCGATGTGGTACGGGGCGGCGATTCCGCTGTTCTTTGGCGCGCTGAAGGGTTTGCACAACTACGACCCGGCCTATCCCGTGCTGAACCTGTCGTGGGTGACGCCCTATGTCGGCACGCAGACGCTGCAGCTGCGCGTGGTTTTTTCGATTATTGGCTTCTCCTACCTGATCAATACTCACATCTCGGCTGGGCTATGGTTTTTCCACCTGCTGGCTAAAGCCGAGTCGGAGGCGCTGGCGCTGGCCGGCCTGCGTTCGACGCAGAAGTTCGTATACGGCATCGCCGAGCAGCCCTATCTGGCCTACCAAGCCGGCGGTGCGCTCATTGCCATGGTGCTTATGGGACTGTGGGTTGGGCGTCAGCACCTCAAAGACGTGGTGCGCAAGGCGCTGACGGGGGCAGCTGATATAGACGACAGCGATGAGGTTGCCTCCTACCGCGGAGCGCTGTGCGGATTGGTCGGCGGCAGCGCCGTCGTTGTTGGCTGGCTGTGGCTGATGGGGACTAAGCTGTGGGTCGCGCTGCTCTTTGTCACTTTGGCGCTGCTCATCTTTATTGGCATCAGTCGCGTGGTGGCCGAAGCGGGACTGGCCGCCGTGCGCTCGCCGATGATCGCGCCCGACCTGGTTGTGCAGGGCCTGGGGTCGACGCTGGTGGGTTCGGGCGGCGTGCTCAATATGTCGCTGGCCTACATATGGGCGGCCGATATTCGCATCTTTATTCTCGCGCTCATGGCCAACGGACTGAAGCTCATCGAGGATATGGATCGCCGCAGCCGGCGCATGGTGCTATACGGTGCTTACCTAGCCGTGTGCATTGGCGCTTTTGGATCGTGCTGGATGGTGCTCAATATGGCCTATCGGCACGGCGGTATCAATTTGGTGGGCTGGTTTTTCAAGGGAGGGCCCGCCGTGGTCTACGACACGGCGGTACGAAACCTAGAGCCGGCTGGTATCGCTTGGAGCGAATGGGGTTTCTTCGCGCTGGGCGGTGCGGTAATGGTTCTGCTGACCTGGGCGCGCCAGCATCTGCTGTGGTGGCCGCTGCATCCGCTGGGTTTTGCCGTGGCCGCCAACCACCTGATGAATAAAATTTGGTTTAGCATCTTTATTGCCTGGGTGCTAAAGCGCTTGGTGATGCGCTACGGCGGGCCGGCATTTTACCTGCGCAGCCAGCGCTTTTTTCTCGGTTTGATAGCCGGTGAAGCGCTGTGTAATGGACTGTGGATTGTCGTTGACTACATCACGGGACAGACGCGCAATATCATTTTCATACTTGGCTAGGACGCCATATAGGAGGAGTGTGCCATGACGGAACCGGTGCTGACGCAGCAGCAGGTGGCAGCGTATATCGAAAACGGCTATTTGCTGGTATCGGGCCTGATCCCTGCCGACATAGCGCAGCGCGCTGAGGCGGCGATGTGGCGGTGTATGGGGTTAGATCGCAGCGACCCAGCTTCGTGGGAGGATCGCACGAGCGGCCACGCCGGCTACGAAGACGCCGAGCTGACGGCTGTATATACCGATCAACTGCTCGCGGCGGCCTGGCAGCTGAGCGAAGGCGAGTTGGATCGCGCCCATTTTCGCGCGCCGAAGAGCGGTTATGCAATTAACACCTTTCCAACGCAAGAACCCTGGGCACCGCACGGACCGCATATTGATCATTCGATCAAGGAGCACGGGCACGAGACCTTTCCACCTGCTTTTCGCGTGGCGTCGATGACGTTCCTACACGACGTCAAGCCGCAGGGGGGGGGCACGGTGGTGTGGCCCGGTTCGCATCGCAAGATCGCAGCGCTGGCCCGCAGTAATCCCGATTATTATCGCCCCATGTGGGTGCTGGGTGGCGAGTTGGACAAAGCCGATATTGGCGAGTGCATAGAGATCGTGCCCCGGCAGGGCGACGTGCTGTTCTACCACGTGTTCTGCGCCCATTCGGGCAGCCGCAATGTGACGGACTACCCGCGCCTGGCGATGAATATGAAATGGTAGGAATTCGCTAGCGCAGCTGCAGGCGCTGCATCTGGCGATCGATCGCCTCGGCCATCTCGGGACGCAGGCGTGCCGCGTGGGAAAAGTGCTCCTTGGCCTGCGCTTTTTGCCCCGTTTGAAATAGGGCCATGGCTAAGTTAAAATGGGCGTCTGCATAGTCTGGGCGGCTGCGGACAGCGGCGTATAGCTGGTCGACCGCGCCCTTCACATCGCGCGCGGCGCTGAGGGCAATGGCGTAGTTGACGCGCGCTTCGGCATAGTCGGGCTGCAGCTGTATGCACTGCTCAAAATGATGCTGTGCCTGTGCATTCTGCCGGGTGCGCAGATAGAGCATGGCTAGCGTGTGGTGGTTTTCGGCGTGGGTCGAATCCTGTAAGAGCATCGTTTCGTACCCTTGGATTTCCTGGGCAATCCACTTGCGCGCATAGTGCTGTTGCAGCGCGTTGAGATCGTCGTTGTTGCGCGGAACGACCTGCAGCGTCATATCGCCCATCTCATCGCTCGACTGCAGTCCATAGAATATGCGCTGCGGCGGGTCGTGTGGGTTGAATGGATTAGCCGCCGAGTTGTCGTAGGTGTACTCCATGACGATGGTCGCGCCGCGCGGCAGCGCGACCGGCTCGGCGTAGCGGTAGTCGTCCTGCCAGTTAAAATCCCATTCGTCAATGCGAATCAGCCACTCGCGGCGCCCGTCGGGCAGGTCGGCGTAGACGGCCATGCGCTTGCCCAAGTAGTGGGCGTGCGGATAGATGCCGACGACGTCGACGTCGACGGGTAGCGTAAAGGCATCGCGCAGCGCGTAGTCCGCTTCGCCCGCGGCTATATCGATGTCCTTGCGACCTAAGCGCAGCAGCGCCGGCGTGCGCTGCGGTGGGCCGTCGGCATAGTAGAAGCCGACGCGCACGGCGACGTTCTCTGGGCGACCCGAAGGCAGCATATGCAGCTGTACGACCAAATCCGTCGCGGGTTCTAACTTCCAGGCCAGCGCCGGGTCGCGATAGGCCTGCTTGCCGGGCGTCCAGCCGAGAAAATGACCGTCGGGTCCCTGCGCTTCGCCAAAGACCATACCGTCAAACCCCGGTCCCTCTTCACGTGCATCGTGTTTGCGCGCTGCACCGGTGCGATCAAACATCATGACGGCATGGTGGATAACGGCTGCGTTGTCCGTTTGGAATTCCACTGCTTCGACATAGCGCGGACCGTCGCCGGGCACGGGCAGGACAAAGTTGCGAAATTGATCCGTGCCCTCGGCCGGCAGCAGATAGGGCGCGTCCATGGCGACGATCAGGTCCGGCGTGCCCAGCTGCCAGCCCGCAGAAAACTCGGGCAGGGGCGGCAGGTGCGTCGGGTCGCCGGCAGGTGCTCCTCCATCTACCCAGCGCGCGATGAGGGCGATTTGCGCATCCGTTAGCCGCCGTTCGCCGACAAAGCGCCCATAGCCGGCCTCCGGCTGCCAGGGCGGCATGTAGCGACTGGCCGTCACCTCGGCGATCTGATGGGCGTGGTCGGCTACCTCGTCGTAGGTGGTAAAGGGAAAGGGGCCGGGGCCGTCCTCGCGATGGCAGGGCACGCAGTTGGCAAAGATGACGGGGGCGATATCGCGGCTAAACGTCGGCACTTCTTTTTCGCGCGACGTGGGTTGGCAGGCCCAGAAAGACAGCATGAGTACGATGGCGAAGCCGAGCGTGCGGCATGAGAATGAGATAGGCATTAGTCTTTCAAATCAGCGATATAGCAACCCACCGCTCGCGTGCGTGCGGCGGATGGCTGCCTGCCAGCGAGGATGGCCTGCAGCGCATCTTCTAGGTCGTGGGTACGCGCGGCGGGACGCTGCTTGCCAAAGTCTATGTAGCGATCGTCGATGCGGCCGCTGTAGACCAGCGCACTCGCCCCATCAAAGACGGCGGCTTGGGGCGTTGCGCTGGCTTCGGCTAGGGCGACGAGGGCGTGCTGTGGATCGCGCAGGGCGGGCAGGTCATAGGAAAATTGCGCTAGGTGTTGGCGAATAGTAGCACTGCTCAGCTGCGGATCGGGATAGACCAAGAAAAACCGCACTCCATCGCGCTCGTAGCGGGTCGACAGGCGCTTGATCTCGGGCGCATAGCGGTTGGAAATGGGGCAGTCGGGACCAACAAAGATCAGGGCCGTAGCCGCAGCATGGGTTGAGAGGGGATCAAAGGGGCGGCCATCTAAATCAAAGGCATTGGCGCCGTCGTGGAATAGAACGAGCCCAGCGGCGGCAAGCAGTAGTGCGGCGGCGATCAGGTGGCGAAGTGGCATGTGGCAAACTCGTGCCCAAGGGGTGCAACGGCTGGCGGGAGAGGCCGGCTAGCGACCTAACGGTAAAGTAGCGTTCGTCCGACGGGTGTCAACAGGTGGTAGTCGACGCGCCCGACCGCTATATTGGGAGCGGAGAGCGTCGCGCGCGACAGCAACAGAGAAGTTGCCGTTGTGGTAGGAGCGCCGCTTGAGACTAGACGTCGAACGCGCTGTCGCCGCACGGCAGCCGCACCAGGAGGACATGCATGAGCGACCGCCCTAATCTCATATGGATCTTTGGCGATCAGCACCGTGCGCAGGCGCTTGGCTGTATGGGCGATGCCAACGTGCACACGCCGCATATCGATGCGCTGGCCGCCGACGGCGTGACGTTCTCTCGCGCGGTGTCCGGCTGCCCGCTGTGCTGTCCCTACCGCGGTTCGCTGCTGTCGGGACGCTATCCGCACCGCGCCGTGCCCGGTCACCAAATGCGCCTGCCGCCGGAGCTGCTGACCGTTGCGCAGCCCTTTCGCGCGGCGGGCTATCACACGGCCTACTTCGGCAAGTGGCACCTGGACGGTTTTCAAGAGCGCGACGGCCGCGCCGTATTTCACCGCGTGCCGCGCGCGCGCCGCGGCGGTTTTGATACGTGGCTGGGCTACGAGAACAACAACGCGCAGTACGACACCTGGCTGCACGGGCACGTCGGCGACGAGGAAGTCGAATCCCATCGCCTCGAGCGCTACGAAACGGATGCGCTGACGGACCTGCTGCTCCGCCACATAGAGGAGCGCGCTGCGGGAGAAGCCCCCTTCTTTGCCGCGCTGAGTGCGCAGCCGCCGCACAACCCCTACGTAGCACCGGCCGAATGGATGGGTCGACATACGCCCGCGCGCGTGCAGCTGCGGCCCAACGTGCCGGACGTCGATGGAGTGCGCGCCCGCGCCCGGCGCGAGTTGGCCGGCTATTACGCCATGATTGAAAACCTCGATTGGAACGTCGGGCGTGTGGTCGAGGCCCTGCGTGCGCGCGGCCTATACGACGATACGCATATTGTGTTTTTTTCCGATCACGGCGATATGCACGGCTCGCAGGGACAGTTTCTCAAGACTTCGCCGTGGGAAGAGGCGGTGCGCGTGCCGTTTATA
>JAYPJE010000087.1:0-13433 GCA_038128265.1 Gemmatimonadota bacterium | reverse complement strand
AGGGCAGCGCGACCAAAAGCGCGCTCGTAGTACAAAAGGCGCCACCACAGACTTTCGTAGGTGCGCACCGGCACGTCGCCCGCCCAGCCGCCAAAGTTAGCAATGGTCTCTCCGGGTGGAATATGCTCTTCAATCCACTGCCTAGCCTGCTCGCGCGTATCGTCAGCGGCCAGCAGACGCGCCTGCTGCGACGTTGCGTAGAGCGGCTGGGCCAAAAGGACCACGGTTGCGATGGTGCGCCAACGGCCAACAGCCAACACGGATACTGTGCCCGCAACGCAAATGGCTTGGATAAACATCAGCGGCAGCGCATAGCGAACAAAGACCGTGCGCCCGTATCCCATAACGGCGTAGTAAACAAAGAAGGTGGCCAGCGCAACCAGCACGGCGGCACGGCGCTCCTTGACTGCCAGTGCGGCGGCCAACGCTAGCGCAGCCAGTGCCAACCAGCCGCTATCTGCCGGCAAGCTAAACGCCATATGATGCCACCAGCCCCTGCCCACGTCGCCGCCGCGCCCGCTGCCTAGCTGGGAAAACTGAGCGGTAAAATGCGCGGCAAAGGTGTGAAAATCGAGCAGCACGTAGGGCGAAAGGATGAAAAAGGTCGCCAAGGAAATTGCCGCAGCTAGCCACGGACGAACGTCGAACAGAGGCCGACGCGCCAGCAGGTGCGCCGCGAGAACGGCGCTGCCGACGAGGCCCGCCGGATATTTGCAGGCGGCGGCCGCGCCAACTAGCAGGCCAGAAAAAAGGTAGCTGCGCAGATCGTCGCAGTGCAGCAGGCGCACCGACGCACACAGCGCGGCCGCAAAGAAAAACAGCGCCGCCGTGTCGACTCCGGCCAGAGCGCTCTGCCGCACTTGCACCGTGCAAACGGCCAGTAGCCCAGCGGCAGGCAGCCGCGCACGGGATCCGTAGAGCGCCCCAGCTAGATGGGCACCCAATAGGACGCAGCCCGTGCCATAGGCAACGCTGAGCAACCGCGCCCAGTAGACTAAATACTGGGGTTCATACAGGTAGTGCAGCGCAATGAAATGCTCCAGCACTAGACCGCTGCCAAAGAGATACTGCGCTATAAATACAAGAGCAAATAGGACGGCAAGCACATAGTAGTGAAAGGTGGGATACGTAAAGAAATGGGGGTTGAAGTCGAGGCTATAAAAGTTAAGTGGAAAATGGGCAAAGCTATATTCGTCCGGATGCTGCACGCCGTAACTAGCTCCGAGCAAGCGCACGCCGGCCGCGGCCAGCACAATGCCAATAAGAACTCCTCGCTCAGACCAGGGCACGGACCGCAACCACGTCAGAAAAATCTACCGCATACACGGCACCCGGTTCGAGGTCAAAGTCGGGCAGCGCGTCGAGCGAGCGATTTTGCCAGTGCAGCAGCGCAACGATAATCGGATCGCGATGCGATACGGCGGCAACGACTTCGCCGGTATGGCGACTGCGCACGTCTTCTACCCAGCTCACAAAGCGCGCGCGCATAGAGGCAGCACTTTCCAGCTCCGGGTGGGCGCCCTCTTCGGTAATGTAGGGCTTGGGCAACTCTTCAAAGCGCCGACCTTGGAAGGTACCTATGCTCGTCTCGATAATGCGCTCGTCTGTTCGCACGGGGAGGGAAAAGCGCTCGGCTAGTATAGCGGCCGATTCCTGCGCCCGCTGCATGGGCGAGGCATAGAGCACAGCGGGCGGCACCTCACCCAGCGCATCGGCGGCCTCTATAAGCTGACGACGGCCGCGCTCGCTGAGACCAAATCCAGGCAGGCGGCCGTAGATAATGCCCTGCGGATTATACACTTCGCCATGGCGAATCAGATAGAGCCTGGTCACGTTTTCTCCTCCCGGTCCATTCGATCCAGCACGAATATATGCGGATGCAAACCGCCCATTTCGACGGCGCGCTCCAGTCGAATGCGAAAAAGTCCCGTCAGTCTTATGGCGCGTGCTAACTCGCGGTACTTCCAAGCAATGATTACCAAGCGACCAGCCGTCTTCAGGCGATACCAAACCTGCTGCAACACCCGCGTGTAAAAGCGCTCAAAGTTGAGGTGCTGACCAAAGCGCACGCCATAGGGTGGATTGGTGACGATATAATCAAAACGTCGATCGGGAAAGACCGCGTCGAGTTCGCGCGCATCGCCCTGCTGCAGCACCATGCGTTCCGCACACCCCAAGGCACGGGCGTTTTCGCGCGCCCCGTCAATAACGTGATGATCTATATCGCTGCCGTACAGCGCTAGGTTGGGAAATACTTCGGCCGCCTCAAAGAGAATGGTGCCCGAGCCGCAGAACGGATCGAGCAACTCGGCTCGCTCTTGTGCCTGAATGCCCGCTACGTGCAGCAGGGCATACGCCACCGAAGCCTTGAGCGCAACGCGCGGCTGAAAGCGGCGCTGAAAGCGCTTGCTGAGCGACCGCTGCGTGCGCTGGTAGCTGACTATACACACGTTTTCAAATACATCGACGCGCACGTTGACATCAAAGTTTTCTAAATCCACCGCCGTGCCGTAGCGGCGCCACAGCGCGGCACCAGCACGGCGCTGCACGTCCATGCTGCCAAAGTCGTGCCGGCCGCTGCGCCGGCTCGTCACGCGGAAGGTCTTGGCCGCTTTCATCTCGGCAATGTCGAGCTGTTCGACCTCTGCCTCTATGTGCTGCAGCGCACCGTCCAAGGGCACGTCAAATCGGTGCAGCGGCTCGAATACGTGGTGCACCGAGCGCAGCTGCATGGCCACCTCGCACAGGGCAGCACGCTGGCCGCCTTCAACCCACACCTGGCCGCCAAAGCCAAAGGGTTTGGGCTGAGCCACAATAGGCCCGAGGTCGGCTGCCTGCGCACGCGCCAATAGCTCCTCGACGACAACGTCTTCTAGGCCGGGGTTGGTCGTAATAAAGAGCCGCATAGAGCCTAGCCCTTGCGCGCCGACAGCACCCGTAGTACCGTCCCTACTCGCAGATTCAACCATAGCACTTAACATAGATCGTCCATGCAATGGAGGGCAATCCCCATGCGCGTCGCCACCTGTAATATCCGCTGCTTCCCCGCCAACGATGGACCCGACCACTGGGAGCTGCGCAAGGAATATGCCCTCAACACCATCCGCGCGCTGCACGCCGATGTCGTCTGCTTTCAGGAGCTATGGATGCAGCAGTGTCAGTATGCGCAGCACGCCCTGCCAGAGTACGCGCATTTTGGCCTAGCCGACGAAGCGGCGACCGATCGGCCAACCAATGCCATTTTTTATCGGCGCGACCGCTTTGACCTAGTTTCACCGGGCGGTTTCTGGCTTTCGCAAACGCCGCATATCAGCGGCTCGAGCTCGTGGGATAGCGCCTGCGTGCGCCTGGCCAACTGGCTGCGCCTCAAGGAGCGCAGCTCGGGGCGCGAGTTTCGCATCGTCAACACGCACCTCGACCACATTAGCCAGCCGGCGCGCGCCAACGGCGCGCGTCTGATCTGCGAAGACGCCGCCGCCTACGCAGCCGACTACCCGCAGTTGCTGACGGGCGATATGAACTGCGATGTGCAGAATGAAGCCATCCAAACGTTTCTCCAGGGCGGCTGGCGCGATACCTATGCGACTATGCACGGCCCCGACGATCCCGGACATACCTATCACGCCTTTAAAGGGCCGTCATACGAGAGCGAGATTGGCAAAATGGACTGGGTGTTCTGCCGCGGCACCGTGCAAGTGGTCGACGCGCAGATCATCGATACACACCGCGATGGGCGCTACCCCAGCGACCACTACTTTATCACTGCGGATGTGTCTATAGGAGATTCCATCTAATGCGCACCGAGCTCAACCGCCGCCTGCTTGGAAAAGCGCCCGCGCGCCAGCTGCAGAGCCTGCTCGAAGCGCACCTACCCAAGCTTCAAGAGCCCGCATCGGCACGCACCTGGCAGCGCCGCGCCGAACGCGTGCGTCAGCAGATGCTCGCGCTGTTTTTTCGCGGCCACGCCGAGGGCCTATTGGGTGAGAAACCGCGCGTTGTATGGGGCGACGTGATCGAGACCGATGGAGGCTACCGCATTCGCAAGCTGCGCTACGAGGGCTATCCGGGCATGTGGATACCCGCACTGCTCTACGAGCCAACGCCGCTGCGCGGGCGCGTGCCGGTCGTGCTCAACCCCAACGGCCACCACATGGGCGGCAAGGCGATGGACTACAAGCAGGCGCGCTGCATCAACTTGGCCAAGCGCGGCGTCCTAGCGCTCAACAGCGAGTTTATCGGCATGGGCGAGCTGCGCGCCGACTTGGACCACAACCGCATCGGCGCCCTCGACCTGTGCGGCACGGCCGGCATCGGCGTGTTTTACTTGGTCATGAAGCGGGCACTCGACGTGCTGCTGGCCCACCCCCACGCCGACGGCGAACGCGTGGCGATGACCGGACTGTCGGGCGGCGGCTGGCAGACGGCCATTCTCTCGGCATTGGACGAGCGCGTGCGCGCCATCGTGCCGGTGGCCGGCTACTCGGCCCTGTGGCAGCGCCGCACCTGCATTGAGGACATCGGCGACCTGGAGCAGTGCCCATCCGACATGGCATCGGTAGCCGACTACGACGTGCTGACCGGCCTCTACGCGCCGCGTCCCACCCTGCTCATTTACAACCGCCACGACGATTGCTGCTTTCAGACAAAGCGCGCGCGGCGCTCCATATTTCTGCCGGCGCGCAGCGTGTTCTCGGCGCTGGGCGCCGGCGACGCGCTGGCGCTCTACGACAACGCCGAGCCCGGTACGCATAACTACGAGGCAGACAATCGCCGCCAGCTCTACGGCTTCCTCAAAGAGCACTTTGGGCTGAACGGGCCACCGGACGATTTGCCCTGGCGCGACGAGCTGCGCAGCGAAAGGGAGCTCAACGTCGGCTTGCCCTCCGACAACGCGACGCTCTACTCGCTGGCGCAGGACGCCCTGATAAAGGCACGTGCTGCGCGTCCAGCGCATCGCACACCAGCCGCCGCGCGCAAGCACCTGTCCGCGCTGGTAGCTCTCCCCAAATGGCATGCCGTGCGGGCCAAGGCCATCGGCGCACAGCGCAAGCGCAAGACGCACACCGTGCGCTACTATGCGCTGCACCTAGACGAGCAGTGGACGTTACCCGTAACAGAGTTCGCGCCGCCGCGCGCACGGGGCACCGATCTGATCGTCGCCGACGCAGGGCGCAGCAGCTGCGAAGCGTCCGTGCAGGCCGCACTTAGCGCAGGGCGGCGCGCGCTCGTGGCCGACGTCTTTGGCACCGGCGAACTGGCCGTCGGCTGGCAGCACCAAATGTTGGTGGCCGCCGCTGGGCTACGCCCCCTGGGACTGCAGGTAGGCCACCTGCTAGCGCTGGCGCAGTGGGCTGACCGTCGCCATGGCACACCCCACCTCGTCGCACGCGGCCAGGTCACCTCTACGGCAGCACTCATCGCCTGCGCACTGCAACCCAAGGTAGCCGGCGCGCTGCAGACGTTTAATATGCTCGACTCGCTTGCCCGCTTAGTCCAATGGCCCACGCCCTATGCGACGGCACCGTCGCTGTTTTGCTTTGGCCTGCTGAGCGCGTTTGACGTGGAAGACCTGATGGCCCTTTCGGCGCCTATGCCCATTACAGACGGCAGCTCCGGGCGCGGCCCTCTGCGCTGAGCTGCCCCCTTTTTCGCATGGTATATCTCGGCCCGCTGTTCATAGCCTGCACCTTTGCCCTCAACGCGCTGAAGGTCGAGCCCTTTGCCACGTCCTTTTACCTGTGCGCGTGGGGCGGCTTGATCTTTTTCTTCGACCAGCTTATCCGCCGGCGTGAAGGCCGATCGCTCATCGCGCGCTGCGGCCTCGGCGGCTTTGCGTCGATGATGCTGTGGTCGGCGGCTTTTTGGTATTTTTTCGAGCTGATCAACTTCCGCCTGCAAAACTGGTACTACATCTTTGTGGTAGACCACGCCGCGCTGCGCACGGTGTTTGGCATTCTCTCTTTCGCTACTGTATTTCCCGGTATCCTGTGGATCGAATACTATCTGCGCCTGCGCGGCGTAGCCAAACGCGCACAGGGATATAGGCTGCGCTTTTCCCCGGTCGCTCTGTACGGCCTGCAGTTGCTCGGCGTACTGTTTTTGGCCCTGCCTCTGCTGTGGCCGCGCTATTTCTTTCCCCTAATCTGGGGCGCCGTGGCCCTGCTGCTGGCGCCGATTCACTACCGACGCGGCGTCGACGGCCTGCTGCGCCAGTGGGAGCGCGGCGAATGGGGCCCGCTGCTGCGCACTCTGCTGGCCGGACTGATCGCCGGTCTGCTGTGGGAAGCGCTCAACTACTGGGCGCGCGCTAAGTGGGTTTATACCGTGCCCTTTTTCGATGAGCTCAAGCTCTTTGAGATGCCGCTGCTCGGTTTTCTGGGCTTCCCACCTTTCGCATTGGAGTGCGTCGTGTTCTACCGCTGGCTAGTATACCAACACCTAGCGCCACCGCTAGGCGACTACAGCCAACAGCGCGCAGATCCGCATTCGCGAGCCGTGCGCAACGCAGCGCTCATTGCCGCGTGCGCAAGCATGCTGGTCATCGACCGCTTCGAGTATCTATCAACCGGTTCGCTAACCCCTGCCGTTGCAGACACCGTTGCCATCGAACCCAACACAAGGGTTGCATTGGCAGCGCTCGATATACGCTACCTGACCGACCTGCAGGGATGGCGCGGACAGCGGCACTGGCGCGCGTTAGAAAACGCGTTGAGCGACGAAGAATACGCGCATTTAGAGCGCGTAGTAACGCTCTATCTACACGAGGGTATCGGCGTTGACAGCGGCAATGCCCTATGGCGTGCAGGCATCCATTCGCTGCAGGCGCTTGGGCAGCTGGACGAGCACGAGATACGCGCGCGCATGGCCGCTACCACCGACCCGATCCACCTGCCTCCAGCCGCGCGCGTGCGGGTATGGCTGCAGCGTGCACAAGGCGCGCACTAGCGTATATTCTCTCCCATGAAAAATCTGCGACAGTACATTGATTTATTGCGCCGCGAGCGGGAAATCGTCGAAGTAGATGCGCCCGTCTCATCGGACCAAGAGCTAGCCGAAATTCACCGCCGCGTCATTGCCGCCGGCGGACCGGCCCTGCTGTTTAACAACGTCGAGGGCGCTGACTTCCCCTGCGCTACCAACCTATTTGGAACGCCCAAACGCGTCGATCTAGCCTTTGGCACGCGACCCGATCGCTTTATCAAGCAGCTGGTGCAGATCGCCCAGGATCTGCCGACCCTATCGCCGAGTAAACTGTGGGGGCATCGCTCTATTGTACCTGAGGCGCTGCGCGTCGGCATGAAAACCGTGCGCAGCGGACCCATCACCGAGGTCGTGCAGCGCGAGCCCGATCTGACGCGCATCCCGATGCTCAAAACCTGGCCCGAAGACGGCGGTCATTTTGTAACCCTGCCGCTGGTCTATACCCACCATCCGGACACGGGCCATCACAACCTCGGCATGTATCGCATTCAGCGACACGACGCCCGCACCGTGGGCGTGCACTGGCAAATTCAAAAGGGCGGTGGTTTTCACTATCACACAGCCGAAGGGCGCAACCAAGCCCTGCCCATGACGCTCTTTGTCGGCGGCCCGCCCGCACTGATGCTATCGGCTATTGCACCGCTGCCCGAAGACCTGCCCGAGCTCGTTCTGGCTTCCCTACTGCAGGGCGAACGCCTGCGCAAAGTCAACCATGCCGAGGCAGCCCTACCGCTGGTCGCCGAAGCCGAATTTGCCATCTGTGGAGTAGTACCGCCGCACGTGCGCCAGCCCGAAGGGCCGTTTGGCGACCACTACGGCTACTATTCGCTGCAGCACGACTACCCCATCTTGCAGGTCGATCGCGTCTTTCACCGCAGGAATGCCATTTTTCCGGCGACCGTCGTCGGCAAGCCGCCGCAGGAGGACCTCTTCCTGGGTACCTACATCCAAGAGCTGATGGCGCCGCTGAGCAAGCTGGTCATGCCGGCCATTCGCGCTATCTGGAGCTACGGCGAAACCGGCTACCACTCGCTCTCTGCCATTGCCGTTGCCGAACGCTACCCGCGCGAGGCCATGAAGTTCGCCTTCCGCATTCTTGGCGAAGACGGCGGCCAGCTCAACCTGACCAAGTTTCTCGTCGTCGTCGACGCGCCGTTTGACCTGGGCGACTTCCGCCGCGTGCTCGAATACGCACTGGCGCGCACCCAGCTGCAAACGGATCTCTTTGTCCTTGCCAACCTCGCTATGGATACGCTCGACTACACCGGCCCCGAAGTAAACAAGGGCAGCAAAGGCATTCTCATCGGCGTCGGCGATCCCGTGCGCGACCTGCCGGGTGAATTTACCGGAGCACTTCCGGCCGGCGCGCAGGCCGTCGGCGTGTACTGTGGTGGCTGCTTAGCTGTTCAGGGACCATCCTACACCGAAGATCCAGGTTATGCACAGCAGCTAGCGCGCGATGCCAACCTGGCCGAATGGCCGCTGGTCTTTCTGGTCGACGATGCGCGCGTCGTAGAAAAAAACATCACCTTCCTATGGAGCACCTTTACGCGCTTTGAGCCGGCAGCCGATATCTACGCCGCCGACGTCGAGCTGCGCCGGCATCACCCCTGCTACCAGCCACCCATCGTTCTCGACTGCCGCATGAAGCCGGGCTACCCCGGCGAGGTGATCGCCGATGAGGCCATCGTCAAACAGGTAACGCGCCGCTGGAGCGAGTATTTTCCCAACGGCGATGTCGAGGGCGAGGAAGACCGCATGGGCTACGCGGGTTTTTCCTTGTTAGATTAGACCACCACTCGCACTTTTTAGCCGTGCACGGCCGCACCTGGCCGGCGATATCAAGGACGTGTGCATATGGACGAGTCGCTCGCTTTTGCATCCGTGGTCGAATTGGGCAGCATGCTGCGGCGACGCGATATTTCGCCCGTCGAGCTGACCGAATTTTTTCTCGAGCGCATAGAGCAGTTCGACCCAGCGCTCAACGCCTATATCGCCGTTGCGCATGAACGGGCGCGCGCCCAGGCACAGGCGAGCGAGGCGCTCATGGCGCGCGGCCATGTTCTCGGCCCGCTGCACGGCATACCAATGGCGTTCAAAGATTTGATCGACGTCGAGGGCATGGTGACGACCGCCGGCTCCATTCTGCGCCGCAGCCAAAGGGCCGAAGCCGATGCCCACGTTGCCAGCCGCTTGTTCCGCGAGGGAGCGGTGCTGCTGGGCAAGACCCATATGGTCGAATTCGCCTTTGGCGGCGCCGGCATCAACCACCACTACGGCACGCCGTGGAATCCCTGGGACGCCGCCGTGGCGCGCCTGCCGGGCGGCTCCTCTTCCGGCTCGGGCGTCGCCGTTGCCGCAGGCCTGGCGCCGGCCGCCCTCGGCTCGGACACCGGTGGTTCGGTGCGCATTCCCTCCTCTTTTTGCGGTCTGGTCGGCCTCAAGCCCACCTTTGGTTCCATATCCAATAGCGGCGTGCTGCCGCTCGATCCGACGCTCGATTCCATCGGTCCGCTCTGCCACACGGTCGAAGACTGCGCCGTGCTCTTTCAGGCCCTGTGCGGACCCGATCCGGCCGACTCCAATACCGCAGGACAACCGCCTTTCGCCGGTCTCGACGCCCTGGACGGCGATGTGAAGGGACTCCGCCTGTGCTTTCCGCGCGAGTTTTTTTGGGCCGACGTCGACGAAGAAGTCGAGGCGGCCGTGCGCGCCACCGCCCAAGTCTTTGCCGATCTCAACGTGCACGTCGACGAAATCTCGCTGGAAGTGCTCGACGACTTGAGCCACTGGCGCAGCGGCGCCAACGTCACCGCGGTAGAGAGCTATCTGTATCACCGCCGCGACTTAGAAGAACACCTCGATCAATTCGACGACATCGTCTCGGCACGCATACTGGACGGGCGCGACATTGCCGCCGTCGACTACCTCGCCCAACTGCGCGCGCGCGACGCCCTGCGCGCCAAGGCACTAGAAGCCCTAGAAGCGGTCGACTTCCTTATTACGCCGACTACGCCCTTTGCCGCTCCACCCGTGCAGGACGTCGATCTCGACGACGTCTACTTCCGCATAAACGGACTCTGCCTGCGCAATACAAGTGCCGTTAACGCATTGGGGCTCTGCGCGATAAGCCTCCCCTGTGGACTGACCCGAGACGGCCTGCCCATTGGTTTACAGCTCATTGGCAAACCCGGAGACGAGGCGCGGCTGCTGCGCCTGGCGCGCACCTACGAGCAGGCGACGGACTGGACCGATATACACCCGGATATGACCCCCTTCGCCTAGCCGTAGAACAGCGGGATAATTTGCCGCATCGCGCTTGCTAAAAAAGGGCGCTTATTCTATATTTTTCGCTTTACAGAGTGAAGTTCGCTCCCATCGTCTAGCGGTTAGGACCCAGGGTTTTCAACCCTGTAACCGGAGTTCGAGTCTCCGTGGGAGCGCCATGTTGCTTCCGTTCGCGCCGCACGGAAGCAAAGAAAAAAGGGATACCCAAAGAGGGTGTCCCTTTTTTTGGTCCAGTCCTTCAAATCGACGCCCCGCCATGCCGCCCTTGCGCAGAGCGCCCTCATTCGCAATTAATAGTATCCTTCCGCCGGCGATATCGCCGGCCATCATGTTCCAACGCGGAGAATGCGTCATGCTGCAGAAAGTGGATCTAGGCCTGAGCGGGCTGAGCGTTTCCCCCCTGTGCTTTGGCACGGGCACCAACGGCTACAACGGGCGTTCGAATCAGGGCGATCTGGGTGTTGAACGCCTCGCAGACCTGCTGTGCTATGGCTACGAACGTGGGATCCGTTTTTGGGATACGGCCGACGGCTACGGCACGCATCCGCACGTGGCCTGCGCCCACCGGCGCGTCGGGCGCGAAAATGTGACGATTACAACCAAGACCACCGCACGCCAGGCGCCCGCGGTGCGCACCGATCTCGAGCGCTTTCTGCGCGAATTGGACACCGACTACCTCGACATCGTGCTGCTGCACTGCCAAACCAACGCCAACTGGCCCATTGAGCACCGCGCCGCCATGGACGTGCTCAGCGAATATAAAGAGCGCGGCGTCATTCGCGCCGTCGGCGTCTCCTGTCACGATTTTGGCGCGTTCTGTGCGGCGGCCGACTGCGATTGGGTCGATGTCGTGCTGGCGCGCATCAACTATGCCGGCCATGCCATGGACGATACGCCAGACAACGTCGCCCCCGTTATCGCGCGCATGGCTCTGTCCGGCAAAGGCGTCTACGCCATGAAAGTGGTCGGCGGCGGCAGCGAACTGACGAACGATCCGCGCCGCGCCATTCACTACTCCTTCGCCGTCGATGGCGTGCACGCCATGGTGCTGGGTATGATGGACGAGCAGCAGGTCGACGAAAACCTGGACTATCTGGAAGAAGTGTTCGCGCTGGCCTAGACCACAGCCCAACCGAGACCCACGACTAACTGACGCGATAAAAGGACGACGCAATGACCGCTACATACCATCCAAATCAGGTGCTTTCAACGCGCGAATACAACAGCGTGGGCAAACGCCCCGTGCGCCACGACGGCGTGGAAAAAGTGACCGGCAAAGCCCGCTACAGCGCCGATATATCGCTGCCCGGCCTGCTCTACGGCAAAGTGCTGCGCTCGCCGCACGCCCACGCCGTTGTCAAGTCAATCGACCTGAGCAAGGCACTGGCGCTGCCCGGCGTGCGCGCCGCCATTACCGCCGACGACTTTGCACCGCTGCCCGAGGACGATCGCAACTTCGCCTTTACCTGCACAAACGTCATGGCCCGCGGCAAAGTCCTCTATCGCGGCCATGCGCTGGCCGCCGTCTGCGCCACCAACCCACATATAGCCGAAGAAGCGCTCGCGCTTATCGAAGTAGAGTACGAGGTGCTGCCGGCCGTTTTTACCGCACTCGATGCCATGCGGCCCGACGCCCCTGTTTTGCACCCGGACCTGCCCACGCCTCCGCCGGCGGCCGGTGAAACTATGGCCACCGCGCCCAACGTGGCCAGCCGCTTTGAATTTGCCATCGGCGATTTGGCGGAGGGCTTTGCCGCAGCGGATATCTGCATCGAAAAAGAGACGACGACCCAATCCGTCCACCAGGGCTATATAGAACCGCACGCTGGGACCGCACAGTGGCAGGAAGACGGCCGTCTGACGCTGTGGTCCAGTAGCCAAGGCCACTTCAATGTGCGCGATTTCACCGCCCGCTGCATCGGCATACCTAGCTCAAGAATCAAAGCGGTCCCCATGGAGATCGGCGGTGGCTTTGGCGCCAAACTGCGCGTCTACTGCGAGCCGGTGGCCGCGCTGCTAGCGCGCAAGGCCGGCGCTCCCGTCAAGGTCGTCATGAGCCGCCAAGAGGTATTCGAGGGCACGGGACCCACTTCCGGCTCGCATATCAAAGTCAAGATTGGCGCGACCAAGGACGGCAAGATCACCGCTGCCGAAGCGATTATGACCTATGCCGCTGGCGCCTTTCCCGGCTCGTCCGTTCAGGGCGGCGCGCGCTGCATGATGTCGCCCTACGACATTGCCAACGCGCGCATTGAAGGGTTTGACGTGGTCTGCAACACGCAGAAAACCGCCGCCTACCGCGCGCCTGGTTCGCCGGCCGCCGCCTTTGCGTTCGAGACCGCCCTCGACGAGCTGGCCGAAAAGCTAGGCGTTGATCCGATCGCCCTGCGCGTGCAAAACAGCGCGCGCGAAGGCACGCGCCGCGTCTTTGGCACGCTGATGCCCAACGTCGGCTTTGTCGAAGTGCTAGAAGCCACCCGCAACCACCCACACTACAGCGCACCGTTGGAAGGCCCCTATCGCGGCCGCGGCGTCGCTTCGGGCTATTGGGGCAACGGTTCCGGTCCGTCCTGCGCCGTGGCGACCGTCATTTCCGACGGCACCGTAACGCTGGCCGAGGGCTCGCCCGACATCGGCGGCACGCGCACCTCTATCGCCCAGCAGCTGGCCGAGGTCCTCGGCATTGACGTGGGAGACGTCAAGCCGCAGATCGCCGATACCGATACGATCGGCTACACTTCGATGACAGGCGGCAGCGGCGTGACGTTTAAAACGGGCTGGGCCGCCTACGAAGCGGCACAGGACATCAGACAGCAGGCCATCGCACGCGCCGCCGACTTTTGGGAATGCGCTGCCGAAGAGGTCGAATACGTCGACGGCACGCTCCAGCATACGAAAGACGCCGACAAACGCATGTCGTTTAAGGAACTAGCGGCCAAGCAGAACGAAACGGGCGGACCCATCGTCGGTCGCTCTGGCGTTAATAAGGGCGGCGCCGGTCCGGCACTGGGCACCCACATCGTCGACGTGGAAGTCGATCCAGAAACGGGCAAGGTCACTATCCTTCGCTATACGGCGGTCCAAGATGCCGGCAAGGCGATACATCCTTCGTATGTGGAGGGACAAATTCAAGGCGGTGCCGTGCAGGGCATCGGCTGGGCGCT
>JAYPJE010000086.1:0-13457 GCA_038128265.1 Gemmatimonadota bacterium | reverse complement strand
GACTCAGTTAGTAGGTCGGGTCGCTGGGCAAAGGCCTTGAGCGCTAGCGAGGGCAAGATGACGTTGTGTCCGGCCTGGCGCAGGTGATCGAGACTGCGCTCGACGTGCTCAGCGATGCGCTCTGTGCCATTGCCGGTAGGTGCTTCGTCGGCAAAAGGTGCGCAGAGCGGTGTAGAGGTCCAGTTGGCATCGATGAGCGCGGCGATCTGGGCACAGGCTTCTTTTTCGACGGCTTCTTCGCGGCAGAAGAAGTAGGCCGAGACGATGGCACCACCGCGGTGGCCGTCGGCAAAGTAGTCGAATGCGTGGGCGCGGCACAGCGCGTCGAGTCCGCGCTGTAAATAGATGGGATCCAGCATTAGTCCACACCGACCTTTTTAATCCGTGCCCATACGTTTTGCTGCACGGCCGTGTTGCCAGGAGGCAAGTCCAATGCAATAGAGAACACGCGCGAACTCGCCGTTATATAGAGTGTGCCGTTGGCTAGCGTGCAGTTGGTCGGCTGTTCGGGCGTGGGAATCAGGCCCAACAACTGGCCGTCTGACGCAAAAACCCAGACGCCGCGTCCGCTGCTGTTGCGGCCGGAGATAAAGCTAGTGGCGTAGAGGGTGCCGCCCGCGTCGACGACCATGCCATCCATGACGGACGCGGCCGTGGCAAAGAGACGTCTGTTGTTCAGCGTGCCGTCGGCGCCTACGTCAAATGCGTGGATCTCGCCGACGCCTGCCGGGTTGTCGTTGGTAACGTAGAGCGTGGCCTCGTCCGGACTCAGGGCGAGGCCGTTGGGGCGATCCAAGTGAGCGATTACCAATTTGACCTGCCCGTCTGCTGCGATTCTATAGACGCCGGTAACGGGCTGGGGCTGAGAGGTGCGTGGACCGAAATAGGGGTCGGTAAAGTAGACGCTGCCGTCGCTGGCTACGGCCAGATCGTTGGGCGCATTAAAGCGCGTGCCTTCGAACTGATCAGCTAGCACGGTGAGGCTTCCGTCCACATTGGTGCGGGTCACGCGCCCGCTGCCGCCTTCGCAGGCATAGAGGCGACCTTGCGCGTCAAAAGAAAGACCGTTGGCCGCATCGGCGCGGCTACTTCGCACGATGCGGATCACGCTGTCGTGCAGCGCGTTGATCGTGCCGTTGCCCAAGTCGGTAAAAAAAAGCGTTCCGTCAGCGTCGACGGCTGGGCCTTCGACAAAGCCGTGTCCGCTGGATAACTCTACTAATTCGGCGTCGGCGGCAACCATCGGTGGGCGATCGAATGGTTGGGCATGCGCCGGCGGACACAGCCCTGTGCCTAGCAGGAACAGGGCGATGCTCAGAATGCACTGTGCGTTCCCAATATGGCAAGCCCCGGCCGCCGCAAGTGGAGTGCGGATTAGATCCACTGGACTACGCCGATTCGCGTTCGACAAAGTAAAACGGTTCCTCTCTCATCGCGGCTATGGCGGCTTCTTTGAGCAGGGGTGTGTAGAGCACGTGCGTATCGGCCTGCAGCACGCGTCCCGTGCGCATAAAGTCGGTGGCTTGGGGCAGGTTGGCTACGCGGTCATAGCGCTGGCGCCAGCCGTCAAAGCCGTGGCAAATGTAGGTTTTTTCAAAAGTGCGTCCCCGTAGGTCAGTTATATGGTAAGTGCATTCCTCACCGAATACGTAGGGAGGTTCGACAAACTCCTCAATGGCGTGCATGGTCGTATTGGGCCGCAGGCCGCAGCCGAGCATAACGATTTTAGCGTCGAAGTCGATCATAGTGCGCAAGGGCGAATGGGGACCACAGGGCGTGTGGTCTCTGTTGTGATCCGCAAAGAGCGCTTCGACGTGCCGGCCAACGCCGCACACGGAGTGGGTCGGATGCAGGCTGCGCAGCGTGCCCTGGCGCAGGCGAAAAAACTCGGGTATGGCGCCGACGCAGCAGGGCGTGTTGCGCGCGTCGTGCAGGTGGTGTGGTTCTTGCATATAGCTGAGGGCGGGAAGCAGCAGTGTGCCCTCACTGCCGATACTTTCTCTCAGTCCGCGTATTGCCGTTTCTATGCCGCCGGGCACGGTGCCCAGCGACTTAAACGACGAGTGGACGAGCAGCACATCGCCCAGTTCAACGCCGAGCGCGCGCAGGTCGGCTGCCATGCGTGCGCTGGTGTCGTTGGCCTCATTTTCCATTGGGACTGTCTCCTATGGATCGGTATCTGCGCCGAGATCTTGCCGTATGTCGGCTAGGTATAGCTGTGTCGAATACCCATCGGTTCGGTGCGGGGTTTAGTACAGGGGAGAAACATTTCCCGCGCAGTTCACGCCGATCTCCTGTGCTGGCGCGCGGTTGCTCATCGCTTGAGAATGCCGCCGTTGACGTCGAGCGTGGCTCCCGTTATATAGCCGGCCATTTTCGAGCACAGAAAGAGCGTGGCGTAGGCGATGTCCTCGGGCAGGCCGATGCGGCCAAGCGGAATGAGTTCGAGCACGCGCTGGCGGGCCTCGGGCGTCAGTAGGTTGGGGTCGGCGTCGATTTGCCCCGGCGAAATGGCGTTGACGGTGATGCCGTCGCTGGCCAGATCGCGCGCCAGCGTTTTGGTCAGGGCCAGCATGCCGCCTTTGGAAGCCGAGTAGTGCACGCCGCCCGACACGCCGCCGGTCTGTGCGCTTACGGAAGCGATGTTGACGATGTGTCCGCTGCCGCCGGCGCGCATGTGCGGGGCGACGGCGCGGCTGCACAGATAAGCGCCCGTCAAGTTGGCGTTTATTACGCTGTTCCAATCGTCTGGCTCAATCGATTCGAGCGGTCCAAAGCCAATCAGGCCGGCGTTGTTGACTAGCACGTCGACCCGCCCCCAGGTGTCGACTAGGTGCTCAATAGCCCGATCTACTTGGGTTCGGTCGCCAACATCACAGGGCAGAGATAGCACGTGTTCGGCTCCGTACTGAGCGGCCAGCACGCGTGCAGTTTCTTCTAGGCCATCGGCATTGCGCGAAACCAGCGCGACGTTAGCGCCGGCCTGTAAAAAGACTTCGGCTATGCTGCGGCCGATGCCGCGTCGAGCGCCCGTCACTAGCGCTACGCGGCCGCTCTGATCGATTAAATGGGCTAAATGCTCTTGCACTGCGGATGCCTTTCTACATGCAAGCGAGTAGGCCATTGCTGGCCATAGGTGTCATACGCGGATACGCTACGCAGTTGCCTGGCCTGCGTCAAATCCATTGTTTCCCGCGCA
Source organism: Gemmatimonadota bacterium (assembly GCA_038128265.1). Taxonomy (GTDB): domain Bacteria; phylum Latescibacterota; class UBA2968; order UBA8231; family UBA8231. The sequence goes on along the minus strand of JAYPJE010000086.1, from coordinate 10,258 downwards.
GAGTATCCATGTTGAGCAATGCTGAAAACGGGAGAGGTAGCATGCAACTCGATTGGAGTTCGATTGATCGCTTTTTATTTGGCCAGGCGTGGACGGGGTCACGCATTACCGAACGCGCGGGTGTACTCTGCGAAGAAATCGGTCCGCGCTGGGCCACCAGCGCCGGAGAGCGTCGCGCCGCTGAATATGTGTGCGCACAGTTTGCCGAAGATGGGCTAGAGGGCACCGCACTCGAGGAGTTTGAACTGCCGACGTGGGAGTATACGCGCGCCGAGGCGCTGCTCGAAGCGGGTGCCATTGCGATAGACCTGCTTCCTTTTAACCGCTGTCCTCCTTGCCAACTCACGGCTCCGCTCGTCGATGTGCAATTTGGTACCGCACGCCACCTGGAATCGGCAGGTGCTGCGCTGCCGGGTGCCATTGCCGTGATGAATATTGCCTACGAGCCCTTTGTGACGCCTGTCCCGCTCTACATGCGTCTGAAACTGCTGGCGGAGGCTGGTGCCGCCGCCGTTGTCTGCGTCGATCCGAAAGACGGTCGCCGCGTCGAATACCACAATGCCGGCGACTGGCGTGCACCGGAATCGGCCGAAGCTCCCGTGCCCTGCGTGACGACCTCGCGCGAGCACGGCGCGCTGCTGCGCCGGCACGGGGGGCAGTCGCTCCACTTGCACGTCGAGAGTCGCTTTTTTGAGGCACAGACGCAAAACGTCGTCGCCCACCTGCCCGGTGCACACTGGCCCGAAGAGCACATTGTGCTCTTGGGCCACCACGATACCGTGTTGGGCACGGCGGGCGGCAACGACAACGCCTCGGGCACGCTGGCGGTGCTAGAGACGGCGCGCGCGCTGGCAGCGCTGCGCCAATCGCAGGGAATCGCACCGGGGCGCACGCTGCGCTTTGCCACCTTGAGCGCCGAAGAGCAGCGCCTAGCCGGAGCGGCCGAATATGCACGACGCCATTGTGGAGAGAGCGCGCAGACGCGTTTGGTAATCAATTTGGACGAACTGTCGACCGGCCACATGAAAGGCGTGGTATTGGCTTTTGATCATCTGCAGGCGCTGGTGCAGCAGCAGCTCGATGGGCTGGGCGATGGGCTGCGGTGTCACGTTATGTCACAGCTTGATTCAACGTCTGACCACTACCCCTTTCTGCGGCTCGGTGTCGATGCAGCGCACCTGTGGCGCTGGCGTTTTCACGGCCGCCACGCGGACTCAAACTACCATCACGAAGGGGCCGATACGCGCGACAAAATCAACGTGCGTGAATTGAAGGAATATGCCGGTCAACTGGCTCGGCTGCTGCTGCGCCTCTCGCATGTGCCTCCACGGGAATGGCCAGACAATCCGCAAACGCCGGAAACCGTGCGCGCGCGCGTAGAGACCGAGCGAGGGCAGGTAATTCGGGTCTTTTAAGGAGGTTGGCTAGCGCTTGTGGGCGGATAGCACGGTGAATGAGCCGTTGCTGTCGACGGTGCTGCAGGTGCCAAAGAGCCGTTTGATGCGGGTATAGTGCCCTAGGCCGCTGTTGCCGACTACTAATAGTTGACCACCGCTGCGCAGCGCTGCTCGCGCCTGATGGAACAGGCGCCACGGCACGCTCTCGTCGATGGCTTTTTGTCGGTGGAAAGGCGGATTGCAGAGTACGAGATCTAGGCTGCTGGGGGCGCATTCTGCGAGGCCATCGCCGGCAATAAATTGGGCGGTGCGCGCGTCGAACGCGCGCTGAAAGTTAGCGCGCGCCGCGTCTACCGCTGTAAATGACTCGTCGACAAAGAGCACTTCGGCATTTGGGTTGCGTGCCGCAGCGACTAGGCCGAGCACGCCGTTGCCGCAGCCTAGGTCGGCAATGCGCCACTGTTGCCCGCCGTGGGGAATGTGTTTGAGCAGGAGGCGCGTGCCGTTGTCGAGGCGTGCGCGCGAAAACGCGTTGGCCGCGTTTTCCAATACCAAATCCGTGCCTTCGAGCGCGTAGTGAGTGGGGTAGGGCGATGGGCCAGGGGTGAGCGCTGTGTCTAGTGCGCAGAAAATGAGCCGGGCTTTTTTCTTGGCCAGCGAGGTGTGCGTTGGACCAATCAGCCGCTGGCACAGTTCCAGCGTAGAGGTGTGAATGTCGCGCACCATGCCCGCGCCGACAACGGTGGTTTCTTCGCGTAAAAAGGGTCGCAGGCGGTGCAACTCATCTTCTAAGAGTGCCAGACTCTTGGGCACCTTAAAGAGCAGCAAATCAACCGAGTGGGTTGGCATTTCCACCGGTGTGAGCAGGCGGGTATCGTCCATCTGTAGCCCGTTGCGCGCGTGGTTTTCTCCAGTCGCTCTATGCGCCAATAGCGAATCGGAAAGCGACTGCGGAGCGCAATCGGCCAGGGCCGTACAGAGCGCGCCCCACCCGTCGTTGAGAATCAGAACGCGCTGGCCCGGAGCGGGTTGCTGCTGCTCGCTCAAATACGTGAGTAGGTACTCGTCGGCGGCGTCCCACGCGCGCAGCGCATCGCGCCGCTGCTGCGGGTAGCGCGTCAGATGGAACGATCCCTGCGGTGCGTGCAGCGTTTGCACTAAGCGTAGCGAGAAACCACGGCCTGCTCGCGCTCTTGGGCCCGTTTCCACGCGTGGGGAAAGCGCGGGTTGGCCAGCGTGTTGGGCCCAGGTTGGTAGGGAAATTGGTCGGCAAAATCGTCGATTAGTTCCATGCCAAAGCCGGGTTCGTTTCCTAGCGCAATATGTGCCTCGTGCGGCCGGTAGGGCTCTTTGAAAAGGCCGTAGCGAAAGTCGGATGGGTACATAAAAAACTCGCACATATGGCCACCGGTGCCGGCTACTAAGTGCGCGTTGCACATGGTGCCGAGACTCGTGCTCCAATTGTGCGGCACCATTTTTACGCCGGCGACACGTGCGCGCTGGGCCACGCGCCAATTCTGCGTTAGGCCCATGTGCAGGCAGTCGGATTGCACGGCATCATAGATTCCCTCGCGCATCCACGGCTCGGCCTCTTCGTAGGTGCGAAAGCGCTCGCCGCCCCACAGCATAACGCGCGGCATGCGCTCTTTGAGCGTTCGGTAGTCGGCAAACTGGGAAGGTCCCTCGTCGCCCATGGGCTGCTCGAAAAAGTAGAAGCCCAGTTCATCGATGATGGGTGCGATCTCTAAGCACTCTGCAAAAGTCCACGAATCGTAGCCCTTTTTTTCTAAGCCGAGCTTAAATTGTGCACCTACCGCTTCGCGCAGCTGCCGACAGATTTCGCCCAGTTTGTGCGGGTTGATACCGGCTTCTTCCCAATCGGTGCCCGGCCGCCATTTGAACGTATCAAAGCCCAATTCTCGGTAGCGCAGCGCCTCTTCGATAAGCGCTTCTGCGCCCCAGGCGCCGCCGTCGCCGCGGTCGTAATAGGTCCACATAACGCCGCCGCTGGCGTAGACATGCACGCGTGGGTTGGGCTCTACATCGAGCGCTAAAAGGCGGTAGACTGGTTGGCCGAGCGCGCGACCTACCAAATCCCAGCAGGCTACGTCGATGCCTGGAATTACGTCGGTCCCCAAAAGGTCAAAGGGGTTTTGGCCGATCAGATGGTCGTAGCTGTGGTGGGCATCGCCCACGGCACCGGGTCCGATGCCCTTTAGGCCCTCTTCGGTCCATACCTCCACAATTGCCTCGTCGCGCTTGCTGAGAATCACCGGCCCGCATTCGTGTATGGGTGAGCCATCGGCGGGTCTGTAGGTGATCGGCGTTACGCGGACGGCGCGGATCGTCAGCTGGGGGCGTTCGATGCGCTGAAGGAGTGTCTGTATATCGTCGTTCATTGCTGGATCGCTTTCGTTGGGTGGCCCGCGCGTTGAGTGCAGGCGGGTCGTGTTATTCGGTAATGCTTCTCTGCTGTGCGTATGCCTGTTCTAAGGCTGCGCGGTAGGGATGGTGCGGCACGGCGCGCTGGGCGGCGAACGATCGCTGGTTGTCAAAGCCGTGTTGCAAGAGATGGGCACGCATGCGGTGCTCGACCTCGGCATATGCGCTGTGCCCAGCTAGGTTCTCCGTCTCGTCGCCGTCGATCATATCGTAGAGCTCGGCCTCGCCCGTATCGTAGAATACATACTTAAACGAGGCGTCGCGCACCATAGTACGTCCCTGTAATTCGCTGAACACGCGCGCGCGGAGTATGCCATCGGGGTCGTTGAGCAGGGCACGCAGGTTGTTTCCCTGTAGACCCTGCGGCGGGGTGACACCGCATACATCGTAAAAGAGCGGCACCAGGTCGATGGTGCTGACTAAGCTACTGCTGCGTGCGCCCTTCTGTACGCCTGGACCGCGCGCGATAAGCGGTACGCGTGCCATACTGTCGTAGAAAAAGCTCTTGAATACTAGGCCGTGATCGCCTAGCGCATCGCCGTGATCGCTGGTAAAGACGATCAGCGTATCGTCCAGCGTGCCGTGTGCTTCGAGCGCAGCCAGCATGTTGCCAATGCCTTCGTCAATCAGGCTGATATTGGCGTAGTAGTGCGCGCGCCAGCGTCGCACCTGCTCGGGCGTTGGGTTGCGCATGTCGATGCGAAACATCGAGTTGTTGCGCGCATCGCCGGCGCTGTGCTGCGCCGCGGGTTTGTCGGCTAGTTCGTCGCGTGCGCCAATAGGTTTGGGAATGGGGGCGTCGTAATACATAGCTGCCATATCTGCCGGTGGGTCGTAGGGATCGTGTGGACCGGCAAAGCTCACCCACGCGGCAAAAGGCTGGTCGCCGTGGGCACCGAGCCACTCGGCGGCGCGATCACCAATAAAGCCGTCGACGTGAAAGCGCTTGTCCAGCGGCGTGACCGGCGCGCCGAGGTGTTCGAAATAGCCCGGATTCTCCGTTGGGTGGGCGCGCTCTAAGCCGTGCTGACGCAGAAACTTTACGTGGTCATCGGGTAGGTAAACGTGGCGTTTGTCCTCGGCGCTGATGCGCTCGTGAAAGCCGCCCGAAGCATCCCATGGATAGAAGTGCATTTTACCGATGGCGGCCGTGCGGTAGCCGGCTGCACCCAATAGGGCAGGCCAGGTTGGCGTGCTATCGTCGAGCCAAGCCGAGTTGCCCAGCACGCCGTGGGCCGTGGGCCAGCGGCCGCTGAGCATAGAGGCGCGGCAGGGAACGCACACGGGCGCGGCGACGTAGGCATGGTCAAATACGTGCCCCTCAGCCGCTAGGCGATCGATGTGCGGCGTCTGCATAAAGTCGAGACCGTAGCATGGCAGGCTGTCCCAGCGCTGCTGATCGGTCGTTATAAAGAGCAGGTTGGTCATGGGCGCATACCTCAGACGGTTTGCTGTGGAGAGTAGGTCGGAAGAGCGTGCGTACCTTTCGACGCTAGGCAAAAAAGCACATATTCACGGGACTGACAATCCCACGTATGAAACAGAGGAGTTAGGTATATGGCTTACCACGTCTACATTTCGAATGCCGCGAGCGCGTTCTTCTCCTACTTCATTATGGATGAGAGCAGCGGCCGTTTAGAGAAACAGCCCGACATTGAGCTGCCCGCTGCGCCCGGCGCCGTGGCGGTTAGTCCAGACCAGTCGCATATGTTTGTCGCCCTGCGCGCCGCCAAGTATTTGGCGAGTTACCGCATCGATGCAGGCTCTGGTCAGCTGACGCAGGTCGGTACAAGCGGGCAAGAAGAGGGACCGCCCTATCTCTACGTCGACAATACCGGTCGCTTTCTGCTGTCGTCCTACTACGGCGGCGGTCAGGTCTGCGTGCACGGTATCAACGACGATCAAACGCTGTCGCCCGAGCCGCTGCAGACGCTGGAGACGGACGGTCATGCGCACAGCATTCAGACGGATCGGGCCAACCGCTTTGCTTTTGTGCCACACACCAACCCAGCCAATGCGATTTATCAGTTTCGCTTTGACGAACGCACCGGTCAGCTCGCGCCCAACGATCCGCCCAAAATAGAGCCGGCTACGCCCGAGGGACCGCGTCACTTTGCCTTCCATCCGCACAGAGATCTGCTCTACTCAATCAACGAAAACGGCAGCACGGTATCGGCCCACCGCTTTGATGCAGAAGGTGGCACGCTCGAATCGTTTCAGGTGATTTCGACGCTGCCTGGCGGTCGACCGGTCGAGGGCAACACGACGGCAGAGATCGATATCACGCCCGACGGTAAATTTCTCTACGGATCCAATCGCGGGCACGATTCGCTGGCGCTCTTTTCCATTGGTGAAGATGGGACCTTGGAGGCTAAAGGCCACTATCCCACCGAGGAAACGCCGCGCTTCTTTGCCATCGACCCAAGCGGCCGCTTTCTCTATTCGGTCGGACAGGGATCGGGGCGCCTGCAGTCCTACGCGATCGATACGGAGAGCGGTGCGTTGGAGCCGTTGGAACAGCATGAAGTGGGTGAGAGCCCGCTGTGGATTACTTTTGTGAAGAAGCAGTAAAGCAATAGAAGTTGCCGCTAGCGCTGCGCCGGACACTGCTCTGGCGCAGCGCTCTTTTTTGAATGCGACTGCGTCAGCGGCCGTTATCCAGGCCCACCGCTTCGCTAATGCAGCGCAAGCCGTCGCGCTGCAAACAGTCGACCAAGCCGCGGTTGATCTGTCCTACCAGAGAAGGGCCGCGGTAGACTAGCGCCGTATAAAGCTGAACCAGCGAAGCGCCCAAGCGGATCTTGCGATAGGCGTCTTCGGCCGTGCGCACCCCGCCCGAACCGATGATGGCATGGCGCTGGCGGTCTATATGGCGATACCAGAAGCGCAGCGCCGCGTCCATGCGCTCCTGCGTGGGCGGTCCGCACAGCGTGCCCGGCATGCGCTCTACGGTTGATGCCGGTGAGCGCAGCGAGTAGTCGGTGCCCGGCGGCAGGTTGAAAATAAAACCCCGCACAAAATCACAGTGCTCTACCGCGCGCAGCATGGCTTCCATACGCGCACCTTCGGCGTGTGCAGTAAACTTCAAAAAAACGGGTGGCAGTGCCTCTATGCGCGCATATTCCAGCATAAGGGTGTGCAGCAGGGACTCGTCATCAAAGGGGCTGCGACCGCCCGTAGTATTGGGGCAGTTGAGATTGAGCGCGATGTAGTCAGCCACGCCGCAGAAGGGGCGCACCGCCTCGACGAATTCGACTACGACGGCATCGCCTTCGAGCGCATGGCCGGTATTGGTTTCGACTAGATTGACGCCGAGTAGGCCGTTTAGTCCGCTGTTGTGCACGCGGCGAGCAACGGCCTGTGACCCTTCGTTGGGCACGCCGTAGTTGACGACGATGGCCTCGTCTTCCGGCAGGCGAAAGAGGCGTGGCTTGGCGTTGCCCTGCGACGGATGGGCTGATACCGAGCCGACCTCAACGGAGGCAAAGCCCAGGGCATCCAGCGCGCGAATGGAACGTCCGTTTTTGTCAAAGCCGGCGGCCAGACCTAGGGGGTTGGAAAAGGACAGTCCGGCCACGTCCGTGTGCAGGCATGGGTCGTCGTAGGCAAATAGACCGCGCAGCAGCGTCCGGCCTAGCTGGGTCGCACCGAAGGCCGCACCGGCGTCGAGCGCACGGTTGTGTATCCATTCGGCGTCGCAGGAAAAGAGCAGCGGTCGAACGATTGCTCTGTAGAAGTCCATGCCTCTAAGCTATATCGCTGTGCGTGTGCGCGCTACGTTGCCCGTCTACAGTGGGCTGTTTAGTATTGCGGAGAAAGGAAACGGCACATGTTGGGTATCATAGGGTTAGGTCTGGTCGGCTCGGCGCTCTGTGAGCGCTTTACGCGCGCCGGATGGTCGCTGTGTGGATTTGATATAGACGGCGACGCACTCGCTCGTGCCCGTCGACTGGGTGTAGCAGCGTGCTCTTCGCCGGCTGAAGTCGCTGCGCGCGCGCGCCGCACCGTTCTTTCGCTACCCAACTCAGCCGTGGTCGACAGGGTCGTTTTGGGCGAATATGGAATGCTGGCCGCCATGCGGGCTGGCGATGCGTTGATTGATACGACGACGGCCGATCCGCTTGCCACGGTGTCATTAGCACAGCAGCTGCGCGCAAGCGAGGTGCACTTTGTCGATGCGACCATTCTCGGCTCGAGTCAGCAGGTGCGTGAGGGGGATGCGCTGGTGATGGCCGGCGGTGCTGTGGCCGACGTGCGCGCGTGCGATGACGTATTCAATGCGTTTGCGCGCTCGGTGTTTCACATGGGCGCCAACGGCAAAGGGGCCGAAGCCAAGCTCGTCGTCAATCTGGTGCTAGGACTCAACCGGCTGGTTCTTGCCGAGGGATTGGTCTTGGGTGAGCGCGCCGGTATTAATCTCAACGCACTGCTCGATGTGCTCAAAGCGGGTGCTGCGTACTCGCGCGTTATGGACCACAAGGGGCAGAAGATGGTCGACGGCGAATTTGCACCCCAAGCGCGCCTTGCACAGCACGCCAAAGACGTTGAATTAATACGGTCCTTGGCCGGGCGCTGTGCGGCTCCGCTGCCGCTGAGCGAAGTGCATGCGCAGGTGCTGGGCCGCGGTTTGGCCGAGGGGCTGGGTGATTGGGACAACGCCGCCGTTGTCGAAGTGCTGCGCCGCATGGCGTCAGATACCTAGCGCATACTAAAAAAAGATACATCGGGAGAAGTCCTATGCATCCAATGCTCGCCTCGACCCTCATTCCCTTGGCTGCGGCACTAATCGGCTGCGGCGACCCCTGCGCAGAGCAGGTCGATTCTGCGTTTCTCGATGCGGCTGCCGCCGCGCCCGGCGCGGTGCGCACGCCTTCTGGCCTGATTTTTGAAGAGCTCAAGGCCGGACTCGGCCCCAGCCCTGGTCCCACCGACAAAGTATTTGTGCGCTACACGGGCATGCTCACCGACAGCACGGTCTTTGACTATACGGCGACCTATCGCAGTCCGCGTAAAATTTCTCTGGAAAAGGCGATACCGGGCTGGGTCGAGGGACTGCAGATGATGAAAAACGGGGGTAAAGCGAAGCTGACAATTCCGCCCGCACTGGCCTACGGACGAAAGGGTAAAAAGTTTGATATTCCCGGCTGCGCGGTTCTGGTATTTGAAATTGAGCTGCTCGGCATCGAATCGACGGCAGCTGAGGCACCCTAGTTGGGGTTTAGTTGCCGTTGTTGAGGATCGATACGTCGCGCGAGGCCACGCGATTGGCCAGTTCTTCTGCTTCTCGCGTAGGCAGTCCGGGATTGTCGACGATGAAAAAGTTGCCGCCAATGCGCGTGAGACCCGCTAGGCCGGCAACGCTCTGCAGTCGGTTGTTGCCGTAGATATTCAGATCATTTCCCACCTCGACCAGCGCGTTGACTCCCTGCAGGTTGGTAAGTTTTTCGTTGTTATAGACGTTGAAGTTTCCACCGACCATTTGTAGGTTCGACAGGCCGCTCACGCTGGTGAGGCGCTCGTTGCTGTAGATACTCAAGTCGCCGCCCACGCTGGCCAACCCGGTCATATTTTCCAAGCGATCTAGCGTGGCATTGCGTCCGATGCGCAGGGCGCCGCCTACCGACTGCAGTCCCGACACATCTTCAATTACTTCCAGAGCGAAGTTGTTTTCGATAGCCAGATCTCCGCCGACCGTCACCAGCTTTGAAAGATCTTCAATCTGCTCGATGGCGGGGTTAAACTCGATTAGCAAATGGCCTTCGACGCGCTCTAGGTTGAATAGGTCCTCTATATTGGCCAAACGGTTGTTGTTGTGGATGTGCACGCTGCCGCCCGTGCTGACCAGTTTGGAAAGTGCGGCGATGTCTAAAAGCTTTTCGTTGTGGTGGATTTGTACGTCACCGCTGACTGTTTGGATAAATAATCCCTCAACTGAGGTTAGCTCCTCGTTGTCGTAGATATAGACGCTGCCGCCGACAGTTGTCAGGTCGGCAAGGCCTTCGAAGCGCTGCAGTTCTTCGTTGTTGTAAATGCGTATATCGCCGTTGACTGCACCCAGATCGGCCAAGCCATCCAGCGATTTTACTAGCACTTCGGTGATTTCCAAATTGCCGGCAATGGTGTAACTGCAGCCACCGGCGCGCTCTAATGCATCGATATCGCGCACCGAGCGTATGATGTAGTTGCCGTTGAGTATGCGCGTCTCGCAGCCGCCTTCGCCGTCAGGTGCGACCCCGCTATCGCCGCTGCAGCTCACTAGGACAATGAGTGCAGATACGCATGCAAAATAGGCGTGTAGTGTATGTGCTGCTCTATTGGACATGTTGTTCCTCACGACGCATCTGCTCCGCTTTTGCTGCGGCTTCTGACAGCCAATCCCGCGTTTCACATTCGCGTATGGCCTCGTCGGATAGCGTACG
>JAYPJE010000085.1:0-13653 GCA_038128265.1 Gemmatimonadota bacterium | reverse complement strand
CCTTGTTCTCGGCGACGATGTCGATGTCGGGACCAATCATAAAGTACGAACCCAGGGCGGGCGAACGCCCTATGCCGGGGTGAAGGAAATCATAGGCCAAAGCAGATTGCGTTGTCGACGAACCAGTTATCGGCCTAACGAAGGTGTAAGAGGCCGAACTGGTTGCATTGCCAGCAAACACGGCTCGCTGAGGGGCTAGTGCAATGTGCTGACTGGACGAACCGCTGAGCTGCTTGGAGGCCGTGCTCGCGTAAATCAGCTGCACATTGCTGGCCGAGTCGGATCCCAAGATATTGAGCTTGACCAACAACCCGTTCTTGTCGCCGCTGTCGCCCCACTCGCCAAAACCGCTCGAACCGTCATCGTCGACCTGGCCCTGGAATACGCCGGCGTCGTTCTGCGCCTCAGTCTGGCTGGATGCACCTTTATAAACGGCACCCGACGAGCTCGGAGTCAGCGAGGAGACACCAAGAGTGCCCCCATTGCCAAAGGACCGCCACTGACCGGTGAGAAAACCGCCCGGCGCCTTCGAAGAGGAAGGCTGGGCACCGCCGATGCCTACACCAGTCTGGTTATCGGCCACCGTGACGCTCACCAGGTTGTTAGACACCGCGCTGGTCTGCGGGTTCACCGGATTGTAGGTCAGGTAATACTGATGCGCGCCGACCGGTATCGACTGGTCTTCAAACGTCGACACGCGACCCAACACCTTGAAGTAGGGCAGAGGCTGGATATCCCCCTGCTTGAGTGCGGCATACCCCATACCAGGCGTTTGGAGATCAATATTTGCACTTCCAGTGAGGGCAGCGCCATTGTTGTAAACATTTGCAGCGTCACCCTTCGTGGGCGATCCCCCTACAAACGTCATGTAGAGATTCTCATCGCCCTCGCGAATGGCAAGATCGATTCCAAAGAGGTGCTTGTGCTTGGCCGATACGCCGTCGTCAGTATTAGCCTGCGTGGCCACCACCTGTGGCAGCTCCCATTCCGTGCCATTAAAACGCGAATAGTAGAGCGCATTCGCCTTTGCGTTGTTGGTGTTACTATATATACCGGTGGTACTTTCACCGGCAGAAAACACAATATGTAAATCACCGCGCGTACCGGGGATGCGCGAATCCACAACCGCAGATACTCGGTCGACAAAGATCCAGTTGCTCTCGATCTGCTGAATGGCACCGTTCTGGAACAGACCGGCCCCGCTGGCACTAGAATATCCGTCCGTTGTACCACCTACCGGAAAGGCATCGGTCACCGAACCCCAAGTAGCGCTACCTCCTACCAGCCCATCGTAGGTGTAGGTATTGTAGCGGATATTTTCGTCGTTACCGTTCGCCACCAACGTTTCAAGAGCGTCAGTATGCTTCCATAAAACATAGACACGGTCCGGCGTGCGCTCGCGATCGACAACAATCGTCGGGAAAAGGTGGATTTTAGAATCGAGCGCATCAGTCAAATTAGTATTGGAGTTCGCCCGAAGCACTGGACCTTGATCGCCTGCCAACACGAAGTCCATACCCCAGTTTGCAGTCCCGTTATCGGCAATCTCTGAATTGAACGTCCCCACCGTTGCACCGGCAACATCCTGATTCCAACCCAGTGCGCCCGTAACGCTCCAATCTTCAGCCGGCACCGACTTGTGATAGATGCGGCGTGAAGAAGTCGCCGACGGCGCGTACCAGGTGACGTGCAATATGTCGTCATCACCCACAGCGATATCGGGGGCGATACCCGTGATATCGTTCAGATCCAGACGCACACCACCCAAGCTACCCAGATTGCCCGTGCTACCGAGGTTTACCGGCTGAGCCGAACCCAGCAATAGACTGTCCGAGTCCATCTTTGTCAGCATGATATCGGGCGTTGATGAGCTATTTACGCCGTCATCAAAACCCCAAAAGCCGCGCTGGTAGACGATAAAAATATCGTCCGTCTCCGTGATGGCCATGCGCGGGAACGCCGTATGGCGACCGGGGTAGTCTGCAGTGGCGGGTTGGCTACCAACGGTGATCGTATCGTTTAGGACCACCGTATTATTGCTCGGCAGCCAGGAACTACCGCCGTCGTTGGAGTAGTTGAAGAAGATCCCATCAAAACCCCGAATCGTACCGCTGGCGGCAAAAGCACTCAGCCGAGGGTTTGTGAATCCATCAGCCGACCAGTCCATAGCATAGGAGACACGCGGGTTGCCCTTGCTATCGACGACGAGATCAACCGTCGAAAAACCACTAATTAATTTCGGCGTAGACGTAGCGACAATCATATCGAACCGCATAGTGCCCGATACGGACACCGTGTCGGTAAAGGTCTTACCGCCGTCAAAGCTCTTGGCGTAGACAACGCCGTAGGCCGGCGACGAGGTCGAAACGTCGTTGCGCACTCGACCGCGACGCTGTACCCAGGCGCGGTGGAGGATGCCGTTGTCGTCAACGGCTATGGCCTGCGACATATAGCCGGCCGCATCGCCATCGGCGAAAAACGGCACGCTCTTTTCGACCTTCTGAAAGTTACCCATAACGGGGTAGGTCGCATTAGCGGCCTCGTTGAGGTCGACCAATACGGTGATATCCGTATCGGTTACAAACCTCGACTTACGCGTGCTGTCCGACGGCGAAAAACCCGTCGGCGTGTTGTTTTCAAAGATCGGCTGGGCAAAGGCAGTGCCCCCCAGGCCGACCAGAACAACAAACAGCAGCAAGCAAAAAGCATTGCGCTTTGAATTCATGTTAGAAACTCCTTCCATGGACACGACTAGATTTGCTGAAAGCGGAACAAACTCGTCGGCTGCGACCCATTTCCCTATCGGTCACCTGCCAACTCAGTGCGGAAGAAGAAAGCGGCCGTCCGCCCCCACGGACCTCCGATTCCCTCAGACGATTGAGAAAGCGTTCTACCTCCTTAAAGCCATCCCTCCTATAATTAGGTGTTGTCATTCGCATGTGAATTGTTTTCGTCACGTTATTTCACTTGTTTGTGGTGGGCAAATGGATGTCCACCTATCCAGACATTTGAATCCTTACATCTACTTATCGGCAGGCAAACTTCAAACTTCAACATAATTTTCCCATCGGCTATCCCCCAGTCAGCCGATCGGACACTCACGAATCCACCCGATGGAACGGATCCATCTGCTAGGCGCGAGGAGGCGCTGCGCAGAACCCTTGCAAATTAGCGGAGAGGCCATTACTTTATTGAGATTGTTTCCGCCGTAAGGCTGAAAATGGGGCCGGCACCCCTTCCACGAGTGGCCGACCCCGTTTCCGCTTTCAGACTGCGTCGTGTCCCGGTTGCGATTGCCGGGCGCTCTTTCGCGGCCGAGCGCTTGGGGGTCACTCGATCCGAAGGCGCCCGCGGTCCCGTAGGACTGACTTGTCGGACAGACTTTAGCAAGCGGCGTGCCAGAGCAAACAGAAGGCGTTTGCAGCCCTCTCTGGCCAATGAATAACAACGACTTACGAATTTTTAAACGGGCGGCGATCCACCGCTTAACACGCTGGAATTTTTTGCCCGAACCTCGTTAAAGGAGTGCAAGAGTGCCTAATCTGAAATCGTCTAAAAAGAGACTTCGCAACAATCTGAAGGCGCAGACGCGCAATAAGGCCATTACCTCGCGCATGCGCACGGCGATCAAAAAGGTGCGCGCAGCCGAGGACCGCAGCACGGCCGAAGCCGCCCTCAGCCAGGCCATTTCCGTCGTCGATAGCACGGTGCGCAAAGGCCGCCTGCATCGCAACACGGCCGCCCGCTACAAATCGCGCCTGACCCATTTTGTGCGCGGCATGGAATAAAATACACGCCGATATGAACGGCAAAGCGCCCGCCTTCCCCACCGGAAAGCGGGCGCTTCTATTTGCCCGGTTTGGAACCTCAGAGGGTCCCGTTCGCCCCCTATTCGAAGGCGCGCGTGCTCAGGTAGCGCAGCCCGCTGTCGCACAGAATAGTCGCAACAACATGCCCCGGGCCCAATTCGCGCGCGACCTCAACCGCTTTGGCGGCGTTGGCCCCGGCTGAAATGCCCACTAGCAGCCCCTCTTCGCGCGCCAGGCGCCGCGCCATCTCGTAGGCTTCGTCGTCCTCAATGACCCGCACCTCGTCGACCACTTCGCGGTTTAATATCTCCGGCACAAAGCCCGCGCCTATACCTTCTATATAGCTGAAGCCAGGATCGCCGCCCGACAGGACGGGCGAACCGGCCGGTTCGACGGCGATAACGCGCACGCTAGGCACGTGCTCTTTAAGCACTTCGCCCACGCCCGTAACGGATCCCCCGGTGCCGACGCCGGCGACAAACGCATCGATCTTGTCGCCCAGCTGCGAAAGGATTTCACTGCCGGTCGTGCGACGGTGCATATCGGGATTGGCCTGATTCATAAACTGTTGGGGCAGAAAGTACTCTGGGTTTTTCTGCTTGAGCTCTAGGGCCCGTTCAATGGCTCCACGCATCCCTTCGGCAGCCGGCGTCAGCACCACTTCGGCCCCATAGGCCTGCATTTGCAGGCGCCGCTCTCGGCTGGCCGTATCAAACATGGTGACGATGAGCTTATAGCCCTTGTAAGCGGCCACCATGGCCAGCCCAATACCGGTATTGCCGCTGGTCGGCTCGACAATCGTGCCGCCCGGCTTGAGCCGCCCCTCGCGCTCGGCCGCTTCGATCATCGCCAGGGCGATTCGGTCTTTGACGCTGCCCCCTGGATTGGCCGACTCCAATTTGCCCCACACCTCGGCCATCCCCTCGTCGGCCACGCGCCCCAAGCGCACGATGGGCGTCGCTCCAATCAGTTCAAGCACGCTGTTGGCTTTTTTCATTATTGCTCCCCGCGCAGTTGGCGCTCTAAGCGATCGATATGGGCCACTAGGGCCGCCCGCCCAGCCGCATCGAGTGCGGCTCCCTGGACAAAACGGCGATAGCTGGTTATCGCGGCTCGCCGTTGGCCGAGCGCCTCGTAGGCCCGCGCCGCACCGTAGTGAAAAATCACCTCGTCGGGGCGCAGGCGCAAGCCCTCGGAAAAAAGCGCCTCGGCTCGCCCGTATTCCCCCATTTTGAGCAGGTGCTCACCCCAATTCCGCCGCGCCCCAGCGTGCGCCGGCTGTGCGCGCAGAACGGACTCGTAGGCCCGCATAGCCGTCTCGACTTGACCCATCTCAAAATATACGTTGCCCAGATTATACTGCGCTTCGACCAGGGCCGGATCGTCCTGCAGCGCCTGGCGCAGCGTCGCCTCGGCCTGCTGGTAGCGCCCCCCCTTTGCAAAGAGCACGCCCAACCGCCGCCGCAGTTCCGCACGGGCACCGATGCCCTCGGCTAGCCCGCGCTGCAGCAGTGCTTCTGCCTCCTCATAGCGATCCAAATCCTGCAGGAGCGCAGCGCGGTTGAGCAGCGCGGGGGCAAAGTGCGCCCGCGCCTGCAGACTGGCCCCGTACGCTGCAAGCGCTTCCTCGAAGCGACCCCGCACGCGCAGCGCGTTGCCCAAGTTATAGTGCGGCTCGGCCGCTTCGGGCCCGTATTGAACGGCGCGCTCAAAATGCGCTAACGCCAATGCGCGCGCCCCCTGTTGCTCCAATGCCTCACCCAAATGCATGTGCGCACGGTAGGCAAAGGGCGCCTTCTCGACCGCATCCTGCCACAGGCTGCGCTCATCGAGCCAAACGGCGTTGCGCGATCGGTTGATGCCGACAAAGGCAACTAGCCCCACGCACGCGGCCACGAGCACCGCGCGTTTCCCTCTTGGCCACTCGACAGCGCAGGCCAGCCCTACACACAGCAGCGCCAACGGCAGGTACATGCGATGATCGTTGACCAACACATTAAGCGGCATCAGCGATGAGGGCAGCAGCGGCAGCAGCGCCCAGCCGAGAATGTGCAGCGCCGCACCGCGACCGCGCAGAGCGAAATAGGCCAGCGAACACAGCGCGGCCAGCGCGCTCAGCACCGTGGCGGCCATCAGACTCTCCGAAACGGAAAAGGGCTGCTCAACGCTGAGCCGAACGGGGAAAAACGCCAGATAAGCATAGTAAGCCATGGCCTTAATCTGGGTGATCCACTGCACGCTAAAGGAGCGTACCGGCTCGCCGAGCGAATCGCCCAGCCAGGTGCGCGCCATCCACAGATAGAGCACCGCCACCAGCCAGTGCGCTAAGTGTATGGCAACGAGGCGACGCGGACGCAGCCCGCGCTCCCGCTGCCCGTTTACAAGCTCGTACCACAGCAGGGCCACCGGCAGCACGAGAGCGACCGACTTGGCCAGCAGCGCCAAGGCGAAGCAGAGCAGCCCCGATAGGAGCCAGCGGCTATCGCCCGCGCGTCCGCGCACATAGCCCACTAATCCCAACAAAAAAAAGAGCGCACACAGCGATTCCGAGCGACTGCTGATGTAGTTTACCGGCTCGCTGCACAGGGGGTGCAGCGCAAAGACCAGCGCCCCAGCGAGCGCCGCCCAGGCCCCAGCGGTCAATGCACGCGCCAGGGCAAATACGGCCAGGGCCGAACCAAGGTGAACAAACCAGTTGACTAGATGATAGCCGCCAACGGCATAGCCGCCCAAGCGATAGTTGAAGGCGTAGCTAACGAGCACTAACGGGCGGTACATGGCCCGATCGGGCGTGGAAGAAAATACGGTGGGATCGCTGAGGAACGCGCGCCAATGGTCGAGCGAACGCACGTGCGGATTGTCGACTAACGAGTGAAAGTCGTCGTAGTGAAACCCGTTACCAAAAGAATTGCCGTAGGCAAGAAAGAGCACCGAGCCCAGCAGGGCCGTCGCCACCAACCACGCTGAGCGCTCGTTCATGTGCAAGTCTGTAGCGGAGTGGGAACCGCCCAACGGCGCGTCGGACGGCTCCCGCTAAACGCGTTGGATATCGTGCTCAACAACCGCCGGCGATGGCCGGCACGATCGAAATATTGTCGCCGTCGTTGAGCGCCGTTTCCTTGCCGTCGAGGAAGCGGATATCCTCGTCGTTAACAAACACGTTGACGTAGCGGCGAATCTCGCCCTTATCGTCGAGCAGCTTCTCGGCGATGCCGCTATAGGCCGCTTCGAGATTGTCGACCAGCTCGCCAACCGAACCAGCCTCAATCGACACCTCCGATTCGTTGTTCGTCAACTTGCGCAACGGCGTTGGAATATTGACAGTTACAGCCATTATTGCCTCCTATTGTGGCGTGAGTAATTGCAGTTCCTGAACGGCTTTTTGCGCCAGCGGCTCGCCGGCCATTTCGGCAACGCGGCGGTAGGCATCGCGCGCCTGGGCCCGCTGCCCCGTATCGCGATATAAATTGCCCAAATTAAACCAAGCGTCAGCGCTCTCGCCATCGAGGGCTAGCGCCGCGCGATAGGCCGCTTCGGCCTGTTCGTTTTGCCCACCGCTGCGCAGGGCCACCCCGAGGACGGTCCAAGTCGACGCGTCGGGTCGCAGAGCCAGCCCCGCCCGCAAATGGTCCACAGCGCGTTGGCTGTCGGCGCGGTGGTGCAGCGCAATATAGCCCAACTTTTTCTGTGCCTCACCTCCGGTATCACCGTAGCGCAGCGCTTCCCTATAGGCACCCTCGGCTTCGAGCCAGGCTCCCCTGCGCAGCAGCAGCAGGGCCCAGTTTAGCCGCGCCTGCACAATATCGGGCGAGACCTCCAGCAGGGTGCGAAAGTGCGCCTCGGCTTCTTCGAAACGTCCCTGGCGCATATAGAGTCGGCCTAAATTGTTGCGCGTTGCCGGATGCTGAGGACGCAGCTGCAGAGCGCGGCCATAAGCCGCCTCGGCACGCGCGAAGGCGCCCGCTTCGACGAGGGCATCGCCCAAACGCAGATGCGGTTTGAGCATGCCCGGTGCCTTGGATGCCGCGTCGGCCCAAAGCGCCTCTTCACTGCGCCAAACCTGAGCACGCTCGAAGGCCATCCACACCAACAATAAAGTATAAACAGCCGCGCTGTAGAGAGCCACCCTATGCCTATTTATTGGGACCGCATTGACCAACCAGCCTAGGCCGATGCCTGCCCCCACCAGCGCCAGATACAGGCGGTGCTCGTTGACCAGCACAATCAGGGGCACCACCGAAGCCGGCAGCAGAACAAGGGCGCACCACAGGAGAGCAAAAAGGGGCAGGCGCTGGCGCGCGACGGCCGCCACCCAAAGCAGGGAAACAATCAGCAGCAGCGCCAACCATACGGCGGGCACACCCAACGAGTGCGAGAGAAAAAACTGATGCTCGACGCTCAGCTGTGCTGGCATCGTGCCGAGCCACGCGTAGTAGACCCACGCCTTGAGCTGGGTCCACAGCTGCACGTCGTAGTGGCGCACCGGCGCGCCGATCGCCTTGCCCACAACCTGGTGAGAAACCGACACGTACATCCCAACGAGCACCAAGAAGGGGGCGTATGCCAGCAGGCGGCCCCTCCGCGCTATGGAACGCCCCTGCAGCCAATCGCACAGCGGCAGCAGCAGCAGGCCTACGCAGCCGACCGACTTGCTCAGCACAGACAGGGCAAACGCCCCTAGCGACAGGCCGTACCAGCGCCGAGCCCCCTCCCTCTGCCAGCGCTCGTAGCACAGCAGCGCAGACAACAGCCCCAGCGCCATAAGCGATTCCGAACGGCTGCTGATATACTGGACCGACTCGACGGACAATGGGTGAAAGGCGAAGAGCAGCGCCGCCGTCCAGGCGATGGCGGGCAGCCGTGTGAGCGCATGCACCAAATGCAGAACAAGCGCGCAATTAATCGCATGTATGACGATGTTGAAGAGGCGAAAAACGTGCGGATCAAACCCATCGAACGCATAATTCAGCGCGTAGGTCGTCAGCACAACCGGGCGGTACATGGCCTGCTTTGCATCGCCAGAAAAGAGCGTTGGATCACTAAAGAAACGCGGAATATTCTCCAGCGAACGCAGGTGCGGGTTGTGCACTATAGAGTGGAAATCGTCGTAGTGAAATGCGCCCTGTCCACCCAGCCATTGGACAAAGCCGGCCGCCAGCGCCAGCAGCAGAGTCCACTTGCGGCAGATACGCACCGTCGAGCTCAGTCGATGAATTCCAGAGCGACTTCGACAAAGTCAGCGCGATCTTCGCTCCAGGCAAAGCACTTATGCTCCTTGACGACGGGCACTTCCCGCTCGGAGCGCGGCCCGTACACGGACACGACGAGATAGAACGCATCGGGGTAGGTCGGCTCGTCGCCGAAAAAGGCGCAAGCCTGCGCCTTGTCTTCGTCGGAGAAATAGGCATCACAGTCAACGTGCGAGTGATAGAATCCGGCGATGCCGCCGCCGCGCTTTTCCGCATCTGAGATAATGCGATGCTGCTCGGCCGGATCGATCAAATAGGCATTGAGCGTCGTGCGTGGATACTGTTCCGGATCCCTTTCGTGCATCAGCCCTTGGATATTTTCGCATACGTGCACTTCAACGGCTCCACCCTCTGGGCCGTGGGTGAGCATACCGCAGCACTCGCCCTGCTCGTACTCGTCGAGCGACTGCGCGCAAATGCGCTCGTAATCGGCCTGCCTAATCACCAGGGTCTTCATCCGCGTTCGCCCTATCCCTTTCTCTGCACGGCCTCTTCGAGGGCAATTTGCCACATTGGCGTGCTCATGTACTTGTCTCCACCGTCGCAAAAAATCGTCACGACAACGCCCTCGCTCAGCTGCCGGGCAACTTCGATGGCCGACCAATACGCCGCCCCGGATGACTGACCGACCAGCACGCCGTGCTCGCGCGGCAGACGCAGCGCCGTATCGTAAGCATCTTCCGTATCGACAGCGATTTTATGGTCGAGAAACGACTCGTCGTAAATGCCCGGCACAATGGAACTCTCCATATGCTTGAGGCCTTCGATACCGTGGAACGGATCGGCCGGCTCGGCGGCAATGATCTGAATCGCTTCGTTAAACTGCTTTAGCCCTCTGCCCGTGCCCATCACGGTCCCGCTGGTGCCAATGGTCGCGATAAAGTGCGTTACCCGCCCCTGCGTCTGCTGCCAAATCTCGGGCGCTGTCGTATCGAAATGCGCCTGCCAATTGGACGGGTTGTTATACTGGTCGGGCTTGAAATAGGCGTCCGGGTCTTCTTCATGAATGCGACGGGCCTCCAGGATGGCGCCATCGGAGAGTTCACCGGGATCCGTGTAGATGACTTCGGCGCCGTAGGCGGCCAGCACCGCCTTGCGCTCGCGGCTGACGTTGGCCGGCATCGCCAGCTTTACAGGATAGCCCTTGGCCGCGCCAATCATGGCATAGG
Organism: Gemmatimonadota bacterium; assembly: GCA_038128265.1. Taxonomy (GTDB): domain Bacteria; phylum Latescibacterota; class UBA2968; order UBA8231; family UBA8231. Next base: position 3,426 of record JAYPJE010000085.1, on the reverse strand, counting down.
CAATTCCCGTATTACCTGAAGTAGAGTCGAGAATTGTCTTGCCCGGCAATAACTTACCTGCACGCTCACCGTCCTCAATCATGCGCCGAGCGGGACGATCTTTGACCGAACCACCCGGATTGAAATACTCCAACTTGGCATAGACTTCTACGCCGCGGGGAATCGCATCGTCGTGCAGGCGCAACAGCGGCGTTTGGCCGATTTGCTCGACGATTGAGCGACCGAGCGGGTCGCGCGCCGTCTCGACTTTTTGCAAGGGTATACTCACGCTCGGCCCCCACCGCGCCGACCGCACCGATCTTGCCCCTGCTGGGCGCCGGATTTCATCCACATATCTCCCTGCAAAACCGCTCGCTTCCCAATTGGAGTCTCCGCTGCTAGGACAGAGCAAATATATCGGCCTCCTAGCCGCTGTCAAACTAGCCGCGCACCAGCTTGACACTTGCAAAACCAACCTTTAATTTTGCCTGTTTGCCGAATTTTACTGCAAAACAACTCTAATCTAAAGAAGTTGATCATGACGCTTGAAACGGAATTTCTCGGCGATTGGGAGCGATCTCACACCTGCGGTGCACTGGGTTCCAGCGACGTGGGCCAGCGCGTTTTGCTCATGGGTTGGGTGGCCCGACGCCGCGATCACGGCGGGGTCATTTTTATCGATCTGCGCGACCGCTACGGGCTAACGCAGCTCGTGTTTAATCCACAGCACGATGCCGCCGCACACGCCAAGGCCGACCACCTCCGCAGCGAATTTGTAATCGCCGCGCGCGGCGGTGTCGAGGCGCGTCCCGAGGGCATGGTCAACGAAAAGCTGGCCACCGGCGCCATCGAGGTCAACTGCAACGACCTGCGCATTCTCAACACCAGCCCGACGCCCCCCTTCCTCATAGAGGATTCCATCGATACCGGCGAAGAAATTCGCCTGCGCCACCGCTATCTCGATCTGCGTCGAACCCGCATGCAGCACAATCTGATGCTGCGCCACAAAGCCTATCAGGCGACGCGCTCCTTTTTGGACGGCCACCAGTTCATAGAGGTGGAAACGCCCTTTTTAACCAAGAGCACGCCGGAGGGCGCGCGCGACTATTTGGTTCCCAGTCGAGTGCACCCAGGCCAGTTTTTTGCCCTTCCACAGTCGCCTCAAACATACAAGCAGCTGCTCATGGTCTCGGGCTACGATCGCTACTTTCAGATCGTCAAATGCTTTCGCGACGAGGACCTGCGCGCCGATCGCCAGCCTGAATTCACCCAAATCGACATCGAGATGTCCTTTGTCCGCGAAAATCACGTCATGGGCATTGCGGAAAACCTCACGCGAGCGCTCTTCACAGGGCTGCGCGGCATCGAATTGCCCGACCCCTTCCCCAGGCTAACCTACGCGGAAGCGATGAGCCGCTTTGGCTCCGACAAGCCCGATCTCCGCTTCGGACTCGAACTGCAAAAGGCGGAAGGGGCTGCACGCGCCTCCGAATTTAAGGTATTCCAAAGTGTGCTCGAGTCGGGAGGACAGGTCAAAGCGATAAACGCCAAGGGCTGCAGCGACTTTTCCCGCAGCCAAGTCGACGACCTCATCGCCTTCGCACAGGCTGCCGGTGCCAAAGGACTCAGCTGGATCAAGCATACCGATAACGGCCTCGAATCCTCTATCGTCAAGTTTTTCCCCGAAGCAGCACAACAAACGCTCATCGAGGAGCTACGCTCGGAGCCAGGCGACCTGCTGCTCTTTGTCGCCGACCAGCCCCCTATCGTCGCCCGCGTTTTGGGAGCCCTTCGACTCGAGTTGGCTCGCCGGCTTGGCCTGATCGACAAAGAAAATTGGAAGCCGCTGTGGATTACCGAGTTCCCCCTGCTGGAACGGGACGAAGAAGAGGACCGCATGGTCGCTATACACCACCCGTTTACCTCGCCGATGGAAGAGGATGTGCACCTGCTGGACAGCGACCCGCTCTGCGCGCGCGCACGCGCCTACGATCTCGTGCTTAATGGCAATGAAATCGCCGGCGGCAGCATCCGTATCTCGCAGCGCTCCGTACAAAGTAAGTTGTTTGAATTATTGGCCCTTACACCGGACGAAGCCACCGAGAAATTCGGTTTTCTACTCGAAGCGCTCGAATACGGTGCACCCCCGCACGGCGGGATCGCCTTTGGATTTGATCGATTGGTCGCCCTGTTGGCCGGCGAGGATTCCATCCGCGACGTAATCGCGTTCCCCAAGACCAACAAAGCCGTGGGCCTGATGGAACAGTCCCCTTCCCATACCGAGGACAAACAGCTGCGCGAATTGGGCATCCGAACCATGCCGTAACAGTGCATAACTCTTTGTTTTATACTTGACATCGCCCTAGGCGCATATTACCTTTTCACCGCGTATTATAGTAAATTTGAAACGTATTCGGACACCGGTGTTCGGGTGTTCCGTCTCCCATTTGTGAAGTATCGCCAGCGGAGGAAATTTTAGATGAGCCGTCGTTTTGCAATTAGCAGGAGATTCGGCATTGGCCTGGCTGCCTTGGCCCTGCCTCTCGTGGTCGGCTGCGGAGGCGTTTCGCAGGAAGAAATGGCCGCTCTGGACACGCAGCGTTCAGCGACCGAAGCGGCCGAGCAAAAGGTCGTTGACCTCCAGGCTGAGAAGGCGGGCTTGGAACGCCAACTCGCTGAGAAGAAGTCGGCAAAGAATGCCCTGGAGCAGAAGCTGACCGCCACCAAAGCCAACCTAAATAACTAGTCGAGCGCAGGAGCCTGATTGCCATGAAAAAGACGTTCGTAAGCGGCATAGCTCTGGCGCTGTTAGTTAGCCTGAGCGGTCCCGCGCAAGCCCAAGAAGAGAAGAAGATGACGCGCGACGAGTACGTCGCGCTGATGGCCGACTTGCAGCAGCGCCAAGGAGCTGCTGACCAGCAGATTGAAGCGTTGAACGGTCAGATTGAGGATTTAAACGGCCAAGTGAGTGCATGCGATCTGGCCATAGCCGATCTCAACGACCAGATCCTCACCCACGTTGAAGCAACCACGAACGAGGTAGCGGCCTTCGGCAAGCGTCTCGATGCCATTGCCAGCCAGCTTGAGGGCCTGCTGGCCCTGGCCCCGGAAGTGCTGATTCAGCGCCGCGGCGAAGCCAAAGCACTCGCCGCCGAAATCGCCGACATGAAGGGCGACAAGATGGCCGCCCTACCCGAAATGGCCGACAAGCTGTCCAAGATCGATGCGCTTCTGGAACAGATCAGAGCCCGTATTGCCCAGCCCGTCACCGTTGATTACATGGTCGAGCGGGGCGATAACCTGTGGAATATCGCCAAAAAAGAGAGCGTCTACGACGACCCCTATATGTGGCCGCGCATTTACCGCGCCAACAAAGAGGCGATCAAAGACCCGGACCTGATTTACCCCGAGCAGAAGCTGGCCGTGCCCTTTGGCGTAGCGGAAAAT
>JAYPJE010000084.1:0-13778 GCA_038128265.1 Gemmatimonadota bacterium | reverse complement strand
CGACGATGTGGCGCGCGTTGGGCAGGTGCTCGGCCACCGATGCGCCCCAGCGCGGTGGCGTAACGGGGTCGAGGTCGCCGGACAGGACGAGCGTCGGATGCTCGGTGGCGACGGGGGCGTGGTAGTTGGCCGGCAGGTCGCCGCGCGGCCACGATGCGCAGATTTGCTGCATCATATCCGTGGCTTCGGGCCCAAAAAAGCTGCCGGGTAGACCCTCCCTATCAGCCTCTCCGATAAAGGGCACGTCCTCGCTGCAGACGACGGAGTAGAACATGCCCTGGCTCATCTTGCTGGAGATGTCTTCCCACGGATCGCCCAGCGCCGCCAGCGGCGCGTAGTCGCCGGCGTGGGCTCGATCAACGACGAGCGGTATCAGCGCGGAGAGCTCGGCGCTGTAAAGCGCGGCGCGCACGAGCGAGGCGATGCCGTAGCTGCGCAGCGGGGCGCGGATGGTCTGGCCCGTGCGCGGGTGCTGGAACGAGATTTCTACCGGTTCGGCAAAGCGCGCTAGCAGCGAATCAAACTTAGTGCCAATATCGCCATAGGTGGCTGCGCACTGGGCGTCGGCCGCGCAGTCGGACCAGAGCTTGTCGAGGGCGCGTTGGGCGTCGGCACCCATGTGCAGCGGCAGGCGAATTTCCGGTGGGGCGAGCCCGTCGAGAATGGCGCTGCGCACGCGTTCGGGATGGCGGCGCATATAGACGAGCGCTGCGCGCGTGCCGTAGGAGCCGCCCCAGACGTTGATGCGCTCGTAGCCCAGCGCCTGGCGCACATCGTCGATATCGTCCATGGCGATGGGCGTGGTGTAGAGGCGTAGGTCGGCATCGTAGCCATCGCGGCATGCGCTCAAGCGTTCGATTGCCCACCCAATGGGATCCTGTTGGTAGAGCGTCGAGTCGGCGTCGTCGATGGCGCAGTCTAAGGGCCCCGACTCCCCCGTGCCGCGCTGGTCAATCAGCACGATATCGCGCTTCTCGCGCACGCGGCGCAGGGCTGATTCAGCCAAATTGGCCAGCTCCGTCGATCCCATGCCCGGCCCGCCGGCAAAGGCAAAGAGCGGATCGGGGGCCGGGTTGCGGCTAAAGGCGGGCAGTACGGCGATATTGAGAGAAATGGTGCGGCCCTGCTGGGCCTGGCGATCTTCGTACACTTCAAACGTGCCGCACTCGGCGCCCGACGCTTTGATCTGTCCCGCCGGGCAGGGCGTCAGGCTGAGTGTGGTGGCGTAGGCCCACTGGGGCAGCGCGCAGGCTAGGAGGGCAATGGCGTGTCGAATGGTCATAAGGCAGCCAAGTATACCCAAAAAAATCTAACTTGTCGAGCGGTGAGGGGGGTGTGGGCACCGGTTGTCCAAGCGGTGCACTATGATAATCGCAGAGAAAGGGTATTATTGTACAACTAAAAGTACTAAAAAATGTATATATGAGCAGAGCGGTGATTTCTTGCGCTACTGCGTGAGCCGTACGCGAGATATTGCGACCGTTTACTCGGGACTTTTGCTCGAGGGCCTGTTTTTGCTTTCTAAAAATGCCCTAAAAGTACATATTTCAGTACAAATAAAGTACAAAAGGATGCTCATATGGAGAAGATGCTTTCAATAGCCGAGGCGCGTCGCGCCCTCAATCGCCTGCCAGATCACTTTGCGCAGACCCCGGATGCCGGTGCGGTGGCCATAACGCGCCGCGGTAAACCGGTGCTGGCGGTCTTGTCCTGGGCGCAGTACGAGGCGCTGGTCGAGACGCTCGATATTTTGGGCGACGAGGAGCAGACGGCCCAGCTGCGCCGCGCCGTGGCTGAGGTCGAAGCGGGAGCGGGGCGGATGTGGGAAGAGAGCGGGGAGGGCGGACCGTGAACTATCAGATTGCGCTGGCTCCTGCGGCCGAGGCCGTGCTCAACGGCCTGCTCAACAAGGGGCTGCGCGCGACCCTCGAGCGGCGCATAGAGGGGCTGCGCCAAGATCCGGCCGAACAAGGACTGGCCCTAGTCTCTTCGCTGCGGGGGCTATATGCACTGCGCACGCAGGGCGGCTGGTGTCGCATCGTCTATCGGGTCGGCAGCGGGCAGGTGGATGTACTGGCGCTGCACATGGGCACGGGCAGCGCCGCCCTGACGGAGCGCGATTGGCCAGCGCTGGCCCGGCGCCTGTTTCGCCTGCGCCTGCTCTAATCGTCCTGCGGGTAGCGCAGCCCGATTTGTGCGCGCCACTGATCGAGCAGGCGCATATTGCCGAGGCTGTCGTCCCAGCGCATCGTCGGCGACTGGCGCGCGTCGATGTGTGCGGCCACGATGTCGGCTTCGTAGGTGAAGAGGTCGCGGTCGACGGCCACTTCAATGTGCTCGGCTGTGCCTCCGCGCTCCAATATGAGCTCGCTGGAGGGAAAAGTCGTGTCGGGCGGCAGCGCTTGCTGTGCGGTGCGGCACGGCGATGAAGGTAGCCACGGTTCCGGCACGCGCAGAATGCCCTCTTCGCCAAAGACGGCAATCTCTCCGGGCAGGTTGCAGGCGACGCCCGTGCTGATTTCGCCGATGACGTCGTTTTCAAAGCGCAGCGTAGCGGCCGCGTAGTAGTCGACGCCGCTCTCGCCAATGACGCCGCTCGCTTTGACTTCCGTTGGATCGAGAAAGGGCTGTCCTGAGGCGGCCCCGGCGACAAAACGCGCCGCCGAAGCGGGATAGCAGCCCACGTCCATGATGCCGCCGCCGCCCAACGCGCGGCTGTAGGCGCGCGAGTCCGGACTGAAGCCGGCCCGGTAGCCGAAGGCCGAGCGCACGACGCGCACCGGGCCGATGGCCCCGTCGGCAATGAGCTCGGCTACCTTTTGCATCTGCGGATGGCAGCGATACATAAAGGCTTCCATGAGAAAGACGTCGTTGCTGCGCGCCGCCTCGACCATGGCTTCGACCTGCATGGTATTCATGCCCATTGGTTTTTCCACCAAGATATGCTTGCCTGCCGCGGCGGCTTTTTCCACCCATTCCAAGTGAGCCGGATGGATGGTCGCCACGTAGACGGCGTCTACCCCATCATCGGCCAGCAGCGCTTCGTACGAGGCGTGCACCGTGCCAATCGAAAACAGGTCGGCAAAGTGCTGAGCTTTCCCCTCGTCGCGGCTGGCCACGGCCACCGCTTCGCCCGTCTGCGAAAAGCGCAGGCCGTTGCAGAAGACGCGCGCGATACTTCCCGGTCCAATAATACCCCAGCGGATCATGTTAATACCTCCTCTTGTTCAAGCATGCGCTCGGCCCAAGTGCGTCGTTTGCGGCGGTGCAATTCGACGTGTTGGCGGTGCGTGTCCGGATCGCGATCTTCGCCCGTCTCGCGGTCCAAAAAGAGCGGAAACTCGCTGGCCGACGGTTTGGCGTTGCTGTAGGCGTGGGGATAGGATCGCATCATGATGCGCTGCTCGCGGTTGAGCGTTGCCAGCCAGGCCTCGTCGGACAGCACGCGATCGGCCGAAGTAAGCCAGGCCGGACAGTAGGCGAAGAAGATGTTTTTGCGCACGACGTCCGAATCGTTGGGCTCGACGCGGTGCCAAATGCCCGAATGCATAATGGTCATGGTGCCGGCGCGCACGCGCACGACCTGTTCGCCGGGCACGTGTTCGTGGGTGTCGTAGGCGTCGTTGTACTGCTGGCGGTGTGAGCCGGGCAGCACGACGAGGTTGCCCATTTTTTCCTCGGGCAGATCCGTTAGCCAGTAGCCGATTTTTATTTGCAGAGGCAGCTTATCGGAAAATACCCCGTAGGGCACGGCGCGGGCGCCGTCCGGATGCCAGATGTTATAGCGCTGGCCGCCGGGCGGGCGAATAAAAAACTGGCTCTGATGCAGCTTGAGCAGCTCGCCAAATAGATCGTAGGCGTAGCCGACGTGGCGCTCGTGATCGATCATCCGGGCAAAGGCCGGATCGCGCTCGACGATATTCTCGCAGCCAAAGGTTTCGCCCTCGACATACTTGGAGCTGTCGGCGCAGACGCGATCGATGGCTTCGACGTATTCTCGCACGGCGTCGGGGTCGATGGCGTCTTCTACAAAGAGAATGCCGTCGCGGTTGAATGTCTCCCACTGCGCCTCGGAAAAGCCGGGTGGTGCGATGCGATAGGATGCTGCGTCCATATTCAACTCTCCGTTTATACTAGCGAAATGGTTTGTCCAGTGCGCATGGACCGGTCGGCGCAGAAGCCGATGCGATGGCCGCTGATGGAGTCTTCGATCGACGTCGACGAAATGGAGGGCGGGGCCCCGTTGAGCAGGGCCAGAAAATCGGCGACCAGGCGCATATCGCCGCCACCGTGGCCGCCCTGTGCACCCGTCATATCGCCGCGAATGTTGACGTCGACCGTCTCTTCGCCGTACTCGCAGCCGGGGCGCGGGTCGATGTGCCGCAGGGCAAAGGTGCTGTCCTCTAGGGTGCCCTGAATTTCGCCGTGCGTGCCGACCAGATGTATCGAGCGCGAGGGCTTGGCGCTGCCGCCGATCATATTGAGCGTCGCCGTGCAGCCGTCGGCAAATTCGATGACCACCGACTGGTGGTCTACCACGTCCATATCCGTCTTCCACACGCACTGGCCGTAGGGGCTGGTGCGCAGCGACTCGAGTTTGTCCGCGATTGTTGGGTCTGCGATGTGCTCCAAGCTATCCCAGACGTAAAACGACCAGCGCTTGGGGTGGTCGATATAGTGCTTGCGCGCCGAGTAGAGGCACTCGGCTTCAATGGGGCAGTCGACCAGGCAGCGCGTGCCGGCGCCTTCGGGCGCGCGTTCCGGGCGAAACTGGAAGTTGCTGCCGGCGCTGGATACGCGCACCGGCGCTACGCCGCTTTTCATCCAGGTAATCAGATCGAGGTCGTGGCAGGATTTGGCCATTAGCATGGGCGAGTGGCAGTAGTCGGTGCGGCTCCACTTGCCGCGGATAAAGCCGACGGCCATGTGATGGTAGGATACGTGTTCGACGGCCTGCACGCTGAGAATATCGCCGATGGCGCCCTCGATGACCTTTTGCCGAATGGCCGCGTAAAAGGGCGCGTAGCGCAGCACGTGGCAGATGGAAACGGTGGACTGCTGCTGTCGCGCCACGCCCACCAGCTGCTCCATTTCTTCTTCGCTGGTGGCAAAGGGTTTTTCCAGCAGCATGTGGTAGCCGCGCTCCAGCAGGGGAACGGCGGTGGGCACGTGCTGGTGATCCATCGTCCCGTTGATGATAAAGTCGGCACGCTGCGGCAGGGCGGCTAGCGCGGCCGCCGATTCGTAGCACTGCTCGGGCTGCAGGTCGAATTGGGCGGCCGTCTGCTGACGGCGCAGCGGCGTTGGGTCGGCTACGCCGACGATTTGCAGTTCGTCTGGGTGCGATAGCGCGTAGCGGGCGTAGGTGAGGGCGCGGTGGCCGGCCCCGACAATAATGGCTCGTAGCGGTTTGCTCATGCGGGATATCTTTGGGCGCGTAGCGGACCCAGGTTAGCGGATGCGGCCGTAGTGCACCGGTCTCGATGGCAGCAAACATAGGATATCTATCGGGCACAGACCAGTCGCTTGAGAGGCGACAGGGGGTTGGCTATACTATGCGCGACACCAGCCCAGGAGCGCGCCATGCTCGACCTCAAGGTACAGTACTTTCAGGACAGCCCACCGGCGGGATTGCCCTATCGAGAGGAGCATTTTATTCGCCGCCACGTGCAGATGGAACTGCCCGTAGAGCAGACGGCGCTCGTGCTGGTGGATATGTGGGACAACCACTTTATCGAAAGCTGGCTGGAGCGCGCCGAGCGCGTGACGCGCGAGGCCGTCGTGCCGGTGCTGGCGGCAGCGCGCCAGGTCGGGTTGACCGTCGTGCACGCGCCGAGTCCGCCGGTAGCCGAACAGTTTGAGCAGTTGGAGCGGCACGCACCGCCGCCACCGGCATCCGAGCCCGACTGGCCACCCGCTGCCTTCCGCAGCCGGCAGGGAGCATACGCCGCCTTTCGCGGTCCGCGCGCACAGCCGCCGGGTATTCCACCGATCGATGCGCTGGGCATGTCGCCGCACATCGACGTGCAGGACGGGGAATTCGTAGTGGCCACCGGCGATCAGCTGCACGCGCTGCTGCGGGAGCGCGGCGTGCTGCACCTAGTATACGCCGGCTTTGCTACCAATTGGTGCATTCTCAACCGCGACTACGGCATGCGCGCGATGGCGCGTCGCGGCTACAATATGGTCCTGCTGCGCGAGGCGACGATGGGCGTGGAATTTCCCGATACGCTAGCAGCGGAAACGGCCACGGAGATGGCGGTTAGAGAAGTGGAGCAACAGCTGGGGTTTTCGGCGGCCAACGGCGACTTTCTCGCCGCCTGTGCCCACTGCGCGGCATGAGCGCACTGGTCTGCGGTTTAGACGCAGGGCGCGTTTGGTGAAAACAGACGGAGTGCACCGCACTCGCTACAAAGGAGAGCACGGGTGAGACTGATTGTTTTTTCGAAGATGCTGAAGGAGCTGGGCATTGCAGAGCTGATCGACTTCGCCCAAGAGCTGGGCATCGAAGGCTACGATATGGCGGTGCGACCGGGCTATCCGGTTAACCCCGACAACGTCGAGAAGGCCCTACCCGAAGCGGTAGCCCAGTTCCGCGCCAAGGGATTGGACATACCGATGGTGACGGCTCATACCAACGTGCTGCTGCCCGATGCCGAAGGCGAGCGCCTGCTGGCGGCGATGGATGCGGCCGACGTGCGCCGTCTGAAGCTGGGCTACTTCAAGTTTGTCCCGGGCGAGATGGACTATTGGGACGAGGTCGGTAAAGCGCGCGCGGCGCTGGAAGGCTGGTCTGCGCTGGCGCAAAAATACAATGTGCGCGCCTGCTATCACACGCATTCGCAGCGCTGTCTAGGGCTCAATGCGGGCACGCTGGCCCATATGATTCGCGGCTTTGATCCCCAGCTGATCGGTGCGTTCCTGGACGCGGGACACCTGCGCGCCGAAGGGGAGGAATTCGACGTAGCCGTAGCCATTGTGCGCGAGCATCTGTCGATGGTGGCGGTAAAGGACTTTCTGCTGGAACGCATCGACAGGGAAAACCACGGCGCGGTGCGGCGTCGGGTCGTCGAGGCCGGTCAGGGTATGTGCGACTGGACGGCGGTCTTTAGTGAGCTAAAGCGCATTGGCTTTGACGGTCCGGTATCAATCCACTGCGAATTCGAGGTAGAACAGAGCGACATGATGGACGCCGTTCGCCGCGAAGTCGCCTTTTTCAGGGCGCTAAGAGAAAAGGTAGGAGCATAAGCCATGGCGGAAAAAACGTATCGCGTTGGCATTATCGGGCTGGGTCGCATGGGCAGCACCATCGACGACGAGGGCCATTCGGAGCTGCCTTATTCCATTGCGGCGTCGGCCGTAGAAAGCCCGCGGTTGGAACTGGTAGCTGGCGCCGATCTGGACGACGAAAAATGCGCGGCTTTTGCCGAGCGCTGGGATGTCGAGGCCGTCTACGGCGACTTTCGCGAGATGGTCGGCAGCGAGTCGCTCGACCTGGTGGCCATCTGCACGGCGGCCTGCCTGCCCAAACCGCACAGCCGCTCGCCGGGGCCTGAGCATCGCGACGATTCGCACGCCGATCTGACGGTTGCCCTATGCGAAATGGGCGTGCCCATGCTCTACGTCGAAAAGGCCATGGCCTCGTCGATGGTGCGCGCCGACGAGGTGCTGGCCGCCGTGCAACAGAGCGGCGCGGTATTCAATACCGGTGTGCTGCGGCGCTTTGACAACCGCTATACCGTCGTGCGCGATGCCGTATTAGCCGGTGCGGTGGGCGATGTGAAGAGCGTGGTCCACTACGCGCCGTCGAGCCTGATGCACGGACACATTCATTCTATTGACACGGTGTCCTATTTGCTCGGCGACCCGTCCATAGAAGCGGTGCGCGGTGAGCTGCTGCCGCGCGACGAAGACTTCAGCGGGCGCCACATCGCCTCTGATCCGCGCGCGACCTACCAGCTGCGCTTTGCCAATGGTGTCGAGGCGTGGACAATACCCGGCGGCTATTGGGAATTTGAGGTGCTGGGCAGCGAGGGCAGTATTCGCTCGCTCAACAACGGTGCCGGTGTGCTGCTGCGCAAGCCGAGCGGCAAGCGCGGATGGCAGGAAGAGCCCTTTGATTTTGTCGAGCCAAAGAGTCCGGTGGTGCAGTGCTTGGAAGACCTAGTGACCGCCTATGAAAGCGGCCAGCCGAGCACGGGCAATGTGGATGTGACGCACCACATCACGGAGGCATGCATCGGCGTGGCCGAAAGCCATCTGTGCGGCGGAGCGTGGGTCGAATTGCCGCTGGCCGCGCGCGACCTCTACATCTTTCACGTATAAGTACGAGCCGTTTTGTGGGGGCCGTCTCTTTCGCGTTTGGGCCGTCGTCTACCGAGCGGGTGCATCGGCTAAAGCCGATAAGACCTGCAGCGCTTCCTCGGCGCGATGCACCGGCACAAACAGATGGTCGTGGTAGAAGGCGGATACGGCATTGACGCTGATGTCGGCATCGGCCAGCGCCCCCGTTACGGCGGCCAGAAAGCCAACGGCGTCTAAGCTCGAGTGCACCGTAAGTGTGATTCTGCGCGACGGGAAGGCGTATTCGAGGCCGGCGCGTTCGGCTTCGGCCTTGGGTAGGATGGCGGTCATTCCCTCTCGCTCGCCAAAGAGTAGCGTCGGCTGAACGGCTAGCTCGTTCAGCTGCTCTGGCGCTATCGTGCAAAACGCGTAGACCTCATCGAACAACTCGGGCTCCATTGAGCGCAGCAGCTGCTCGAGATCCGTCAGGCCGCCTTTCACTGTGTGGCTGCGGTCTGCGCGTTTTCCTCGATCCACGCTCTGAGCGGCACGTCGGCATCCGTCGGCGAGGTGTAGCCGCGCCCGCCCGAATGGGTGACGCCGAGTAGCTGCTGGCGGATGGGATCGCAGCGCTCGAGATAGTGGGTCACCTGCATGTCGTCACGCGGTCGCAGCCAGCGGTAGGAGTAGCCGTAAAAGAGCACGCGGCGCGGTTCCGTCCAGTAGTTGGCGCTGGCCGAATGCCAGATGCGGCGGTCGAAGAACACGGCCGTGCCGGGGGCGACGCGAACGGGTAGGCCCCCTTCGACGGGGCCTTTGCGGTCGGGTCCGGGAAAATCATCGTTTAAGTGACTGCCGGGCAGCACGTAAAAATTGCCGCGTCCCTCTTCGCGCGTGTCGGTTAGGAAGTAGGCAATTTTTAGCGAGACGCGCGGTCGCGGCGAAAGCTCGAAGTCGTTGTTGAGACGGCCGCTATCCTGATGCCAGCCCAGCCCCAGTCCGTCTCCCTCCAGCGTTTTGCCTTCGGCCTCGGGGGGCGAAACCGTCATGTGGGTGTGGTAGAGCTGAATGTGCCAGTTGAGCAGGTCCCACACCTTGGGGAAAGTCGTATGCCAGTCGAGCAGCTCCAAGAACAGATCGTCCTTGCCAATGAAGTCGTAGTGGTTGATGCGTGCGTCGGCTTCCATGCCCATGCGCGCGCGCTCGGCGGCATCGACGCGGTCGACGGCGGGGATGAGCTCGTCGACCAGCTGCTGCGGGATGGCATTTTCGACGATGAAATAGCCGTCGCGCTCAAAGCGGCTCTTCTCTTCTTCGGTCAGCAGGTGTTCTAAGCAGCGCGCGTCCATACGTCCTCCAGTTGGCAAAGGGTCTAAGGCAGACAAGCGGCATAAAAGTATTGCCTTGGGTGTGCTCCTAGCAAGCGGTGGCCACCGCGCGTCATTTGACGCCAGTGCCATTGTTAAACTATTTAGTTGACCATGGAGAATAGAGATAAAATGTGGCCGTGCGCACTGGCGCTGACGCTCTGTCTGTTGGCGGGTGCGCTATGGGCGCAGGAACGGCCCGCCGCGCTGCTGGGGCGCGCCTGGAGCGAGTATGGGCTGCAGGCCTTTGCCAACGCCGACGCGCTCTTTGCCCAAGTCGCCCAGTCTGAGCAGGCCAGCCAAGAAGAGCGCTGGCAGGGCCAGCTAGGGCGGGCATTTATAACGCACTACCAGATGCCGGGGCGCGATCCGGAGGCGGCTATTCCGCAGTACGAAGCGCTGCTGCAGCAGGTTGGCCAGCGCGGCCTGTGGCGCGGGCAGATTTTGGGTCGTTTAGCCGACTGCCATATGGAGCTCGCACCGGCCCAGGTAGACAGAGCGCGCAGCCTGTACGAGCAGGCGATTTCAGCTTTGCCCACCGATTCGCCGCTGGTCCAGGAGACGCAGCTGCGCTTGCTTAGCTCCTACCTACAGCGTCCCGATCGAGGGGAAATTATTCGCGGCTTGCAGGTTGCCGCCGAGATGGCTCCGCGCTTTGCAGAAACGGCCTTTGAGTCCATTTTTCACGGCATGCGCGCCGAAATGGCATTTTTCGTGGGCGACTATGCCGCGCTAGCCGAGGCCCTCGACGCGCAGTATCGCGCCGGCATCAGCAACGTGCGGGTCAAAGAGGGCGTGCTCTTCCGGTTGGCGCGCATACACGAGCTGGAGCTGGGCCAATACGCGCGTGCCGAAGCCTACTATCGCCTGCTGGCCAGCGAGGTGCCCTCCTCGCAAAAGGCGCACTTTGCCACCCTGCGCGCCGACGAACTCAAGGTCGGCAAGCTCGACTCGGACTACGCGCCGCCGCTTTCCACGCCGGTCGAAGACCAGCGAGTAAAGGAGAAGCCGGATGGCCGCTGAAGCGCGCTCGCACGGAGAGGGTAGTAAAATGGATTGGAGCCGTCTGAGCAACTATGTGGCCGTCGTGGTGCTGGTCATCTCGTTCAGCGTGTCGCTGTGGCGCGTCTACTCCGTGCAGCAGGTTGAGCAGTCCGACGATATGGCTACCATTCGCGTGGTGCACTGGCAGCTGGAAGCCGGCTTCCGCGAAGCCTTTGACGACATTGCGCGCCGCTTTGAAAAGGTCTACCTCGAAGAGACGGGCAGTCCGGTGCGCGTGGTGCAAAACGCCATTTCTGAACGGGTATACAAGCAGTATGTCCAGACGCAGGGAATTGGTCACACGCTGCCTGATCTAGTGCAACTGGGGCGTGAAGAAGCGGGGTCCGTGCCGCGCTTTTTTATTAGCAATACAGAAGACGTGCAACAGCCCAACCCCTACAATAGGGGCACCGATCTGGAAGACGTGCCGTGGATGGACACCTATATGGACGGCATGGTCGGATCGGTCGACCAAACGGACCTCGAGTACTACGGCGCGTCGTCGAGCACCTACTCCATTCGCATGTTTTACAATCGCCAGCTGCTGCGCGAGGCCTTTGGCATCGACGAACCGCCGAGCGACTATCGCGCCTTTCTCGACCTGTGTCGCCGCTTTGGCGAGTGGGCCGAGCGCGAGGGGCGCACCGATCTAACGCCGGTGGCTGCTTCCAGCTACCAGGCCAGCGTTTTTCGCACCATGCGCGCGGCGACGCTCTTTGATCTGATGCTGGAAAACGATCGCGATTTTGACGGCTACTTTGGCGCCAATGACGAGGTGCTGTTGGCCTATGCCGCCGGCGATTTCGACTTTTACGACGAGCGCATCCGCGCCGACCAGATGACGGTGGCCAACCTGACGGCGCATTTTTCTCCCGGCTTTATGGCGATGGATCGCATGGAGGCGCAGTTTCGCTTTACGCAGGGCAAGGCGCTGTTTTGCGCCTCCGGCTCATGGGATGCGATGAGCTTCAACAGCCAGGTCGATTTCCCAATGGGCATCTGCGATTTTCCCTATCCCGATCGCAGCGACCCCGAATTCGGCCAGCACGTGCGCGGACGGGTGAGCGAAGCCAATGCGCCGGCGGTGTTCCGCTTGGCCGTGTCGAAATTTAGCGAGCACCCAGATATCGCTCTGCGCTTTCTCCAATTCCTCACCTCGCGCGAAAACAACCAGCGCTTTAACCAGCTGTCGCGCTGGCCGCCGGTTATTCGCGGCGCCGAACCGCATCCGCTCATGCGTCCCTTTGTGCGCAAGCCGGAAGGCTTTTGGACTGGCGAGGTGCACCGCGTCGTTGGCAACGGCCCGGCGACGGCGGCTTTTAACCAGGCCAATTGGGAGCTGGTTGAACACAAGATCGACTACGATGGCTTTGCACAAATGATGGAGCGCGAGATGCCGCGCGCGCTGGCGCAGGAATTTGAGCGCCTGCTCAACAACGAGTGGGAAGAGCGCCTGGCGCAGGAGATGTCGCTGTCGCATCAGTTGGCCGGTTTCACGTTTGGTCCGACTTGGGATGAGGGTGCACCGTCGCCCGAGCGCGTGCAGAGCAAGATGATTTACCTATGGGAAATGCGCATGCGTCGCTACCGCAATTCCTATCGCCTGCTGGAGTGGGAGACGCTGCTCGAGCAGGGAGCGCCCAAGGCCCGCGAGATTCAGCAGCACATCAAGATCGACCTGAGCGAGAAGCAGAGTTAGATGGCTAAACATATCAGCGTGCGCCGTCTGGTCTCCTACTGGCGTCTCTACCTATTTGCCCTGCCGGCCGCGGCGCTGGTGGGCATCTTTTCCTACTTTCCGGCGGCCAGCGCGATCTACCACGCGTTTTTTCGCTGGAACGGCTCCTACGTAAAAGAGTTTGTTGGCCTGTATAACTTTCACCAGCTGCTGGGCTGGTCGCCCTTTCTCTGGCTGGTCATGGCGGCTTGGGTAGTGCTTATGATGGCCGTGCTGGTCGGCAAGCCGCTGTGGCTGGCGCGCGCGGCGCCGTGGGGTCTATCGGCGCTGGTCGTCGCGCTGGGTGCGGCGCTCTTTGCCGCGGCGGATACCTCGACCGTGCTCCACATGACGGCGGGTGAGGCATGGGTTTGGTACGGCCGCGCGCTGTGGGCGACGCTCGTCGGCGTTGCCGTACATCAGGTCTTCCGCACGGGGTGGAGTCAGTGGGTGCAGGGCATCTGCGTGCTCTACGGCTTCCTGTGGTTTTTCTACCAGTCTATGATCAGCACCGGCGACCAGACGCTGTGGTCGGGCTTCGGCGTAATTTTCATTTTGGTGCTGGCCAATCTGGTGAAGATGGTGCCTTCCATTGTGACGGCCGTCTTTATCCACCGGCTCAAGAGCGAGCGCTGGCAGTATATCTACCGCGTGCTCTTTGTCGTGCCGATGATCGTGCCGGCGATGGTGGGTCTGCTGGTGTGGAAATCCTTTTATGACCCGACGCAGGGTATTCTCAACCGCATTCTGCTCGGCTCGGGCTTTCTCGACGTGCTGGTGTGGATAGACGGCCTGTTTGGCTGGGACGTATTTCACGCCGGGACCAATCCCTCGTGGCTGGGCGATGCCTCGCTAGTTATCCCCTCGCTGATCTTTTGGGGCTTTCCGTGGGTGGGCACCGTCGGCGTGCTGATCTACCTGACGGGCCTGGCCAGTATCGACGAGAGCGTGTACGAGGCGGCCGACTTGGACAACGCGTCGACGCTGCAAAAGTTTTTCTATATCGAGCTGCCGCTCATTCTCACACAGGTGCGTATCAACCTCGTGCTGATGATCATCGGCACGCTGCAAACCTACGGACAGATTCTGATTTTGCTCGGCGACAGCGGCGGTCCGCGCGGCGTGGCGCTGGTGCCGGGACTCTACATGTTCCGCAGCGCCTTTGTCGAACTCTATGCGGGCAAGGCCTGCGCGATTGGCCTAATCGTATTCTTCTTTATCCTTATTCTCACCGAAATCAACAACCGCTTCGTGCGCGTGGAGAAGTAAATGCGTTCAACTTGGGGCGAATTCGGCAAACACCTCTTTATATTGGGCGTGCTGCTCTTTGCGTTCTTTCCGCTCTACGTGACCTTTGCCATCAGCGT
>JAYPJE010000083.1:12804-14192 GCA_038128265.1 Gemmatimonadota bacterium | reverse complement strand
ACTTGCTGCAGGTGCACTACGCGCAGCGCATGATAACGCAGAAATTTCCGCCGTACTTAAACCGATTTCAATTTGACGAGGCGCTGTTGGCGCAGGCTACGCCGCGCCAGCGGCGGCTATTGGGCGACCACAAAAGGGGGAGCTACGACTAAATGTTTTATCGACCGCAAGATGGCCACGGACTGCCGCGCAATCCGTTCAATGCCCTCGTGGTGCCACGCCCCATCGGTTGGATTTCAACGCTGGATGCCGACGGAGGCGTCAACCTAGCGCCGTACTCGTTTTTCAATGCCGTGGCCTACACGCCGCCACAGGTAATGTTTTCGGGAACGGGTAACCACGCCTTTGGCGGTTTAAAAGACTCGATCAGAAATGCCATAGAAACGGGTGAGTTCGTGGTCAATTTAGCGACGTGGGATCTGCGCGAGGCGATGAATGCATCGGCGGTAGCCGCACCGCACGCCATCGACGAGTTCGAGTACGCCGGTCTGCACAAGGCGCCCTCGCAGATCGTGCGGCCACCGCGCGTGGCCGAGAGTCCGGCCCATCTCGAATGCGTCTTTACCCAATCTGTGCAGCTAGAAACCGACGACGACGAACCCAACACGGCTGTTTTCGGACGAGTCGTCGGCGTGCATATCGACGACGGCTATCTGAAAGACGGATTTGTCGACACGGTGGCTATGCGACCGCTGGGCCGTCTAGGCTATCTCGACTACGTCGTCGTATCCGAGACGTTTAGCATGGAGCGCCCGAAATGGAGCTAGTGCGAGGAGTCTGCCCTTGAATATTATCTACGTCAATCCCGACGAGATGCGCGCCGACGTGCTGGGCTGCTACGGCCACCCGCTGGCGCAGACGCCCAACTTTGACCGCCTGGCCGCCGAGGGCACGCGCTTTGACCAGTGCCACGTGCAGCACACGGTGTGCACGCCGTCGCGCTGCGCCTTTATGACGGGGTGGTATCCGCACGTGAGCGGTCATCGCACGCTGTGGAATCCGCTGCAGCCGCACGAGCCCAATACCATGCGCTACCTAAAGGGCAGCGGCTATGACGTGCACTGGTTTGGCAAAAACGATTGCCTGGCCCCCGGTGCGTTTGCCTCTTCTGTCACCCATGTATACGGCACGGACAGGGCGGCGGGCCAGTCGCCGGCTCTTTTCGAACGCGGCGAACCGGGCTACTACAGCTTTCTGCGCGGTCCGATGGACGGCCCTTCGCGCGACGAGCTCCTGTATGAACGCGCGGTTGAAGTCATACGCGCGCGTCGCGCCGACGATCCACCGTTCTTCATGTTTTTAGCGACCAGCTTTCCGCACCCGATCTATCACGCACCGCAGCCGTGGCACGATATGTACGACCCAGATGACCTGCCGCCGCTGCGTCC
>JAYPJE010000083.1:0-12704 GCA_038128265.1 Gemmatimonadota bacterium | reverse complement strand
GACTACGGGCTGGTGGAAAAGTGGCCGAGTGGACTCGACGATACGCTGACGCGCGTGCCGCTGATTATGCGCGTGCCGGGAATGAAGCAAGGTCATGTGGTGAGTTCTCCAGTGGAGCTGTTCGACATTGTGCCGACGACGCTCGAACTCGCTGGCATCGAGGCTGCACACACGCACTTTGCCCGTTCGCAGGTCGACTCGCTGCGCGGTGGCAGCGCCGATCCCGACCGCGCGGTGTTCGCCGAGGGCGGCTACGATCTGCACGAACCGCACTGCTTTGAAGGCAAGCCCTCCGACGGCGTGGCCGGCGATCCCAACGGCATTTACTATCCCAAGGGCATGCAGCAGCAGGACCATCCCCAGAGCGTGTGCCGCGCGCAGATGGTGCGCACCGCTACGCATAAGCTCGTGCGGCGTTCGAGCGGCCGCCACGAGCTGTACGACCTGTCGGCCGATCCGCACGAGTTGGACAACGCATACGGTCGCGCAGCGCACGAGGCGGCGCAGCGCGCCCTAGAGCAGACCTTGCTCGATTGGCAGCTGCGCACGAGCGATGTGACGCCGCACGTGGCCGATCCGCGCGGGTTTCCCGATGGCATGGTCCAGTAAAACGGGCTGTGAGGTCTTGTATGCAATCCGCAGTTATCTACATTAGATGGCAGGCACACCGCGCGTGCCCACCGCAATAGGGCAATCCGCTGAACTCGGCTCAATAAGGAGAATGCCACCGTGGACCGAATTACCGTCTACCACAACCCCAACTGAAGCAAGTCCAACGGCGCGCTAACCATATTGCGCGACCGCAACGTCGAGTTCGACGTTGTCAAATACATAGACAATCCGCTCAGCGAAGAGGCGCTCAGGCACGTCGTTGCGCTTCTCAATGTCGAATCCAAAGAGATGCTGCACCCAGGCTCCTTTGGTAAGCTGGGCCTAAATATTGACGACTACAGTGATCGCGAAGCGCTCATTGCCTTGCTCGTTGCCCATCCCGAAGCGATGAATCGGCCGATTGTCGTGCGCGGGGAACGCGCCGTTATTGCCCGTCCTTCGGAGCGCGTCGAGGAACTGCTGGACTGAGCTGAGTGCCCGCACCCGGCAGGGGTGCCCAGAGGGGCGTCGGCAGGCGCGGGGTTCTCTGAGACTCCGCGCCGCTGCCTTGCCCGCGTGAAAACAGACGGGCGCAGTCGCATTTAAAAAGCAATAGCATTTGGAGATTTTTTATGTCGCATTCCACCCACTTCTCTCGCCTAGAGTCCGAAGCGATACACATTATGCGCGAGGTCGTGGCAGAAGTCGAAAACCCGGTGATGCTCTACTCTGTCGGCAAAGACAGTGCCGTAATGCTTCACCTGGCCAAAAAGGCGTTCTACCCAGCACCTCCGCCCTTTCCGCTCCTGCACGTAGATACCACGTGGAAGTTTCAGGATATGTACAGGCTCAGAGACAAAGCGGCCAAGGAAGCCGGCATGGAGCTCTTGGTCTATCACAATCCCGAGGCGATGGAGAAGGGAATCAATCCATTCGACCACGGCGCGCTGCATACGGATATGTGGAAAACAGAAGGCCTGAAGCAGGCGTTGGACAAGTGGTCGTTTGATGCGGCCTTCGGCGGTGCGCGACGGGACGAAGAAAAGTCCCGCGCCAAAGAGCGCGTATTCAGCTTCCGCACGGCCCAACACCGGTGGGAGCCCAAATCCCAGCGTCCCGAGCTCTGGTCGCTTTACAATGCCAGAAAGGCCAAAGGGGAGAGCATTCGCGTCTTTCCGCTGTCCAATTGGACCGAGCTCGACATTTGGCAGTACATCCACCTAGAGGGCATTGAAATTGTGCCGCTCTACTTTTCGGCGCCGCGCCCGACGGTGATACGCGACGGCTTGATCCTAATGGTCGACGACGAGCGCTTTCCTCTGGCATCGGGCGAACAGCCGGTCATGCGCTCCATCCGATTCAGGACGCTCGGCTGCTATCCGTTGACGGGTGCCGTAGAGAGCGATGCCGACACGCTGCCCGATATCATTCGAGAAATGCTTCTTACCACGACCTCTGAACGCCAGGGGCGCGCCATCGACAACGAGCAGAGCGCGTCTATGGAAGTGAAGAAACAGCAAGGCTACTTCTGAGAGCGGTGCAATAGTACATGGACGATTCAGTATACAAAGCAGACGCGCTGATTGCCGAAGACATCAACGCCTATCTCGAAGCGCATCAGAGCAAGTCGCTGCTGCGGTTTATTACCTGCGGCTCGGTGGACGACGGAAAATCTACCCTGATCGGGCGCCTGCTCTACGATAGCAAGATGATCTTTGAGGATCAGCTGGCCCAGCTAGAAGCCGACAGCAAAACGCAGGGTACGCAGGGGCAGGAAATCGATTTTGCGCTGTTGGTAGACGGTCTTTCGGCCGAGCGCGAACAGGGCATTACCATCGACGTGGCCTATCGCTTTTTCGCGACGGAAAAGCGGAAGTTTATCGTCGCCGATACGCCGGGTCACGAGCAGTACACCCGCAATATGGTCACCGGTGCTTCCACGGCTGAGCTCGCCGTTATTCTAATAGACGCGAGAAAAGGCGTGCTGACCCAGACGCGACGCCACAGCTACTTGGTCCACCTACTCGGCATCCAGAACATCGCGTTGGCCGTCAATAAAATGGACTTGGTAGACTATGCGCGCGAACCCTTCGAAGCCATCGTCGCTGACTATGCGTCCTTTGCTCAATCGATCGGTGTCAAAGAGTTTACAGCGATTCCGATTTCCGGTTTTAAGGGAGACAATATCACCGCGCTCTCCGCCCATACGCCCTGGTACCAAGGTCCGACGTTGATGCAGCACTTAGAAGAAGTGGAGCTCGACGTGCAGGCGGGGCAAAACGCAGCCTTTCGCATGCCAGTGCAGTGGGTCAACCGGCCCAATCTCGACTTCAGAGGGTTTGCGGGAAAAGTGGCCAGCGGTTCGATAAAGCCGGGCGATGAGGTGCGCATTTTGCCGTCCGGGAAGACGTCGAGGGTAGATCGCATCGTTGCGTTTGGCGGCGATTTAGAGCAGGCTGCTGCAGGTCAGTCCGTTACGCTGACCCTGAAAGATGAAATCGACTGTTCTCGCGGTCAGGTTATCGCGGCGGCCAAAGATCCACTCGAGGTAGCCGACCAGTTTGAGGCCACGCTTATCTGGATGGACGAAGAGCATCTCATACCGGGGCGCTCCTACTATATGAAGATCGGCGCGCAAACGGTTTCGGCGACCATTTCGCCGCCCAAATATCAGACGAACGTCAATACCCTAGAGCACGCGGCAGCCAAGACCTTGGAGCTCAACGATATTGGCGTGGTAACCGTGACGACCGACCGCTCCATACCGTTTGCTGCCTATGCCGAAAACAGAGAGCTCGGCGGTTTTATCCTCATCGACAAGATGACCAACGGCACCGCTGGAGCAGGGCTTATACACTTTGCGCTGAGGCGTTCGCAAAACATCCACTGGCAGGCGATAGATATTGATCGCGCGCACCGGGCCCGTCTCAAAAATCAAAAGCCCCTCGTCCTATGGATGACGGGTCTGTCCGGCGCGGGTAAATCGGCCATTGCCAATGCGGTTGAGAAGCGGCTTGCCCGCATGAACCGCCACACCTTTCTACTCGACGGAGACAACGTCCGGCACGGCCTGAATAAGGATCTGGGTTTTACGGAAGCCGATCGCATCGAAAATATTCGCCGCGTCGGTGAGGTGGCAAAGCTCATGACCGACGCAGGGCTCATCGTTATCACGGCCTTTATCTCACCGTTTCGCTCCGAGCGCGAGATGGTTCGTCAGATGATGGAGCCGGGCGAGTTTATCGAAGTGTTCGTCGATACGCCTCTCCAGGTAGCCGAAGAGCGCGACGTGAAGGGGCTCTACGCAAAGGCGCGATCCGGCGAACTCAAAAACTTCACCGGTATTGACAGCCCGTACGAGCCGCCCGAAATGCCGGAGATTCGCATTGATACGACGTCGACGTCGATCGACGAGGCGGCCGAGCTAATCGTTGATAGAATTATTGATTAGCGCGCTTCTGTGCGCGATGGGTCAAGCCGACTAGTCGCTCTGTTGCCTTTTAATCCGGCCCCAACTGGCGGGCGAGACGGCCGAAGGCAGCGCCGTCGGTGCATCGCGCGTGTAGTTCAAGAAGGCGGCGTCGGGTGGGAAGGAACGCAGCTCTTCGACAAAGGGCAGGACGAGGACTACAGGTTCGGACAGCGATAGCGAGCGGTCGACCTCGGAAAGAGCGAAGCGCCGATAGACCGGTATGAAGCTGCCCCGCATGCGGCGGTACTCGCGCGTGCCGGCGACCAGCGAATGGGATTCATAGGGAGCGATGCGGATGACGCGGTAGGTTCCTTGAGCCGGATCAGGGTCGGTGTATTCGCCGGCGCTCCAGCGCGCGAACAGGCGCTCGGAGGGAATCGAGTCGCCCAGCGATGGATCGGTGTAAAAATAGTCGTGCACCATTTCGCCGTCGGTGCGGATTTCAACGCGCTGCCACAGCGGCACGCCCTCGGCGCCGTCGTGCACATACAGCGACCAGTTGAGCCACGTGCCGACGAGTGGTGCACTGTGGTCGTCGGTTTCCGGCGCATAGCCAGCCGACGGTTGGGCGCAGACTGGTGCGCAGAGCAGGGCAATGAGGACAAGTGGGGCAGCCATGAGCGCAGTCCTTTCCCGAATGGATTGAGTAAGGGGAGTATACGCGTGCGATAGCAAAGCACAATGCTTGGCCTTAGCCGGCGGGCTGCTGCGGCTTGCGCGCCATCCACAGGAAGACCGATCCCAGCGCCGCCAGGGCTGCTAAAATCACAAAGGCCTGTCGGTAGTTTCCCAGCGCGTCGTGCAGAAAGCCAGCAAAGAGCGGCCCCGTCGTCATGCCGATCATGATGATGAGCGAGGCGAACCCCGAAATGGTCGCAAACGACGCGCGTCCAAAATAATCGGCGCGAATGGCGTTGATCAGCGTGCCACGCACGCCCCAGGCCGTTCCGTGCAGCGCGGCAAAAAGGACGGTGTCGGAGCGCGAGTCGGCATAGGCAAGCAGCACTAGGGCTACGGCGTGCATCCACATGCAGGCGATCATGATCCAGCGCTTGTCCATGCGGTCGCCCATCCAGCCACCGGCCAGCTGACCGGCGATGGAAAAACCCAGCAACAGCGTGACGTTTGCCGCCGCCTGTTCAGCGGTCAGGCCGACGTGCTCAATCATATGTGGTATTTGGTGCACCAGCACCGTGCCAACGACGAAGAGCGCCGCGCCGTGTCCGGCGGACAGAAACCAAAATGCCGGTGTGCGCAGCGCTTGGCGCGTGCTGAACTGCACTTCATCATCGCCCCGTTGCGGGTTGGCTGCGCTGGCAGGCGTTTCGTCGCCGTCGGGCTGTAGGCCATACTGTTCGGGGCGGTGGCGCATAAATTGGGTGCAGGGCAGGCCGACCAGCCAAATGAGCAACCCGGAGTAAAAGGCGGTTTCGCGCCAGCCGTAGTCGTCGAGGCTCCAGACGATAACCGGGACCAGCAGGCCGCCAACGCCCATGCCGGTCATTGTTGCTCCGAGCACCGTTGCGCGTTTGCGGACAAACCAGTGCGTGATGGTTGTGGCGATGGGTATGAAGCCGCCAAGGCTCGAGCCGAGGGCGATTAGCGCAAAAGCTAGATAGAATTGGGCGATGGAGTCGATGCGGCTGAAGGCGATGTAGCCCAAGCCAAATAGGGCGATGCCAACGCGCATCATAGGGCGCGGACCATAGCGGTCGACAAGCCACCCCTGTAGCGGACCGAGTATGCCGCTTTCGGCGCGTACCATAGAAAAAACGCCGGATACGGCGGCGCGGCTCCAGCCAAACTCGGCTTGCAGCGGTAGGATGTAGGCGCTGAAGGCGTGAAAGAGCAGGCCGCCGTTGAGCACGTGAATGGCGTAGGCGGCTAGCGCGATATACCAGCCAAAAAAGAGGCGCGGGCGCGCGGCGGCAGAGGGTGGCATGGGCGCCATAGGCTAAGCAGAGACGCCTAGCGTGTCAAAGCGACAATTAGCAATTGTGCTGCCGGCGCCGGCGCGCCATATTTGGTCGACTTACACGCGGTGATCGCAGGTGATGATGCCCAAGCCCATTTCCGTACTGCTCATCGAAGACAATCCCATGCATATCTATCTGCTGCAGACTTTTTTGCAGCAGGCAGAGGAGCGGAGCTTCAGCGTGTCCGTCGCCAACGACCTGGCTTCGGGTATCGCGCAGGCGCGTCAGGTGGCGTTCGACGTGCTGCTGCTCGATCTCATCCTGCCCGACAGCCAAGAGTTGGTCACCCTCGAGCGCGTGCAGGCAGCCATCCCTGCCGTTCCCATTATCGTCCTCACGGGACTAGATGACGAGGAGTGGGCAGAACGCGCCATTGCGATCGGTGCACACAGCTATTTGGTCAAGACGGACATCAATGCCGAACGCCTGGTGCTGGCCGTTTGTGCGGCCGTAGACGCGGCGGTAGATGAGGGGGGCCAGGTTGGCACGAGTTAAACGAGTCGCAGCTACCGCCCGGGGCGTGCTGCGCGCCAACAGGTAGCAGGCCCCTTCTTTCGCACGATGAAACGCTTGTATACTACGCAAGACCTAGCGTTGATCAGCCACTTGGAAAACGCGCTCAAGGCCTGCGGCATAGACTGCGAACTGCGCGGTCAACACCTTGCCGTCGGCATGGGAGAACTGCCGCCCATCGAATGCTGGCCCGAGCTCTGGGTGCGCGTCCCAGAGCAGTATGTCGAAGCGGAAAACCTGCTCAGCAAACTGCTCTACATAACGGGGCCGACCAGCCGTCCGTGGGTTTGTGCTGGGTGTGGCGAAGAGATACAGGGCCAGTTTACCGACTGCTGGCAGTGCGGCGCTGCCCGTTCCGAAGTAGACTAGCCGCCGTTCCCTTTTTCACAGCATATTGGATTCGCTCAGCAGCGCCCGTTCGGCGCTCAACGAATCGCTAGCGCATATGAGGTATTATGCCACATCACCTGTTGGAACACGCCCTGCGCGTGCAGCGACACCGCACGGGCATTGTCATACCCGTCTACTTTCCCGCTGGGGCAGACGCCGGCCCGGGAACCGAATTGCTGCGCGATACGGCGCGCGCCTATACTGCGCTGGTGGACGATCCGCGCAGCGTTTGTCTGAGCGTAGATGGAGCGGAGCACGGCTGGGAAATTACTCGGTTGATAGCTGAAGAGTGCGGTGCCAGCACGGCGTGCTCAGAGGGGAATAAGGGCAAGCTCAACGGCGTCCGAAACGGCGTTGCGGCGCTGTGGGAGCGCGAGGATTTGGACTACTTTGTCGAAGTGGATTCCGATGGAGACCATTTTGCCAATGAGTTGCTCAACCTGCTGCGCGCCGCCCTGCACGTGCGCGATGCCGATGCCGGCGAGGTGCTGGTATTGGGGCGCCGCATGTCCAAGCACCGGCCCATGGGCTTTTTGCGCGGCGAGTTAGAAGAGCTGGCCGATCGCGTGCTGCTCGATGCCCTATACTATCACGCCGCCCAAAGCGGTGCGCCGCTGCGCCTGGAATACGCGACGGCACTCGAAGAGTATCCGGACTTTCACTCGGGTTTCAAGCTCTTTAGCCGCGCAGCGGCAGGCGCCGCATTTCTCGGTGAACCACTGATGTGCGATGTGGGTGAAGACGCCTATTTCCGCCACGCCTGCGAAGCCGTTATGACGGTCGAGTCGCTGCTGGCAGGCGCGCGGCTCGTGCTGGTCAACCGCAGCACTTTTAACGAGCAGCCGGTTACCGCCTTCGGACTGCTCAATCGCGAGCGCATGGTGGCCGACAAAATTATTTGGCCCTGTAAACGCTTGGGTGCACCGCCCGCTTTTGTAGAGCAGTGGCTGGCCAACCACCTGCCGCGCCTGCTGCTCAACACGCTGGTGCCGCAGGGAAAAGACGAACTACTTGGGATTCGTCGCCTCGTCCTCGAGGCGCTGGGTGCCGATCCCGGCGAAGACCAAAACGTAAACTGGGGTCCGCTTTTCGTATAGGTTGCTCAGTCGACTTTCCAGGGTTTGTTCCACATGGCCTCTAGCTGGTAGCGCGGACGCCAGCCGAGGATGTGCCGCGTCTTGTCGTTGCGAAAGCGGCGGTGCGGTAGGTCTGCGAAAACAAAAAACGTTTCGCAGCGCGAAGGCAGCTTGGCTGATTCGACTTCGACGGCACAGCGAATCGCCTCGCCGCCGTCGGGCCAGGCCACGGTAAAGGGCGTGAAGTCGCTGTGTGGTCCAACGTCGCGGCGCGGGCCGCTGCTGTTGCGCACGCGCAGCGTATCGGGATGCCGCATATTGTAAAACAGCATGGTCAGCACTTCGATCCCGTACTGTTCGCTGAATACGCGGCAGATTTCCCCGCCGAGCGATTTGGATAGCGCATAGAGGCGCGTGCCGGGCGCGGCGGGCATATCCGGATTGAGGTCGTAGTCCCAGTACTCGTACTGTGGGCCGACCAATTGGAAATGCGGCCCCGTCGTTATAACGCGCGCGATCCCGTGCTCGCGTGCGGCCAGCATCATGTTGTAGTTGCCGCGCGTGTTCACGTCAAAGGCGATCTTTCGGTCCTGACGCAGGACCGAAAGGTTGACGATGAGATCCATGCCTTCGGCGGCGCGCAGCACGCCGTCCAGATCGGACGCGTCGAGCTGGATGTAGTCGTGGCGAAAGCCGTCTGGCGCTTCGTTTACATCGGTGACGCGCAGCGCGTGGCGGTCCTCCAGTGCCTTGACCACCCACGGCCCCAGCGCACCGTTGCCCCCCAGCAGTAGAATATTCATGCCGACACTTCCTCTCCCAGTAAGCCCATAGACGTCGCCCGCTGTGTGAGAAAGCGCTGCCCGTCGACCGGCGACTGCACGTGGGCGCACTGCCAGTAATCGAGTTCGCAGTGCAGTGCACGCGCCACTGAATGTGCCACATCGGCTGTGGTGATGGCCGCGGTTTGGTCTCCAGCGTGGGCCGCCGCATCGCCTTCGACAAAGGGAAAACCCAAGCGCAGGTTGAGCACGCGCAGCAGGCGATCGCGTGCAAATTCTTTGGCGACGATCTCGCCCAAGTGACAGGCTAGCAGCTGCGGCTCGCTGGCAGTGGGCATGGGCCGCCAGTTTTCCGTAACGGTGAGATTCTCCTCGTAGGGCTCGTATAGACGCAGCGTGCTGATATTGATCACGCGCTGCACGCCGGCATGGGCCGCTGCGTATAGCAGGTTGTACGTGCGGCGCGTATGATAGTCGACAAGCGCTGTCTCGTCGCCATCTTGCCCCGCATAGCCCACGTGCACGATCGCTTCTATACCGGAGACGATGGCGTCTGTGGCATCATCGTGTTCCAACTCGCACGCCTCGATATCGCCGCCGGCCCGGCTGCGCAGATCGGTGCAGTGCACGGTGTATTCGCCCTGCAGAGCAGCCGCTAGCAGCGCACCCGTAGGCGACGCAGCCGAGGTTATCAATACGTTCACATCGCTCTCCATCGAGAAGTGGGTTGATTCTGTGTGCGGGAGCGCGCAAGCATGCGCCATTCGCGCAGGATAGACCTACATGGTCGGCCGTCAGGTGGACCTTGTCAATGCAGGTAACGCGCCGCCTGATACTGCTGGCGCAGCCCGAGCAGCGTCAGCAGCAGCAGACACGGCACGGCGGCGGTGCGCGCGCCTTCGGCCAGCGGCTGTGCGCCACTCAATGCGCCCACAATCCAAGCCAGCAGGGCCGCATACAGCAGGAGCAGTGCGGACAGCGCCAGATAGCTGTTGAGGTGAAAACGAGCCAGCATCAGCGAAAAGGCAAACCCCACAAAGAAGGCGTGCACAATGGCCTCGTAGAGCGGTCCGGCGAGAATCTCGCCCGTATAGAGCGCCAGACCGCCGGCTAGGGCGAGGAAAAAGCCACCGCCGAGCGCGCACAGGCGCTGCCAGCCATCGCCGCTATCGCGCACAAAAAGCCACACTGCCGCTGCACACATCACTAGGCCGAGCAGTCGGTCTCCGCCCCATCGCATGCTAGGCGTAACGCTGTAGGGGTCGATAAATTCGGACCCCAGCGCGTAGTTTTTCAGTAGGGCGCCCAGCAGAGTGGGCACGATCAGCGCGTAGAACAGCAATCGATCGCCCGACGTTAGGACCGCCGTGCGCCCTTCCAGATGCAGTCCCAATAGGTAAAAGAGCGCTGCCCCCAACCACCAGCTCGTCACCGCGTGCGAGGGCATGTCGGGGAAGAGCAGTGCGTTGCCAACGAGTAAGAACGCGCTCCCGACAATGCGGCAGGTCGATACTTCGGTTGCGCGCGCGCGGGCGCCGACGATATTGGAGACCAACAGCAGGAGGGTGGCCAGCAGCAGCAGGACAAAGGGTCCGCGCGCAAAGGGCTCGGCGATCATCCAGCCGCCGCTCAGCGCCAGGGCGAGTGGGCACAGCGCATACAGCATTCCCTGTCGGTGCGCCCGCTCCAGACCAGCCAGTGCCGTCATCCAGATGCACAGCAGCACGCCGTGGCGAAACGCTAGGCCTGCGCTAGGTAGAAAAGAGGCATCCCAACCGGCACGCGCCAGGCCCGCCGCTAGGCCGACGAGCAAGGGGGGAGCAAAGACTAAGACGGCTATTATTCGAATGAGCATAGGTCAAAGATAAGCAAAGCGCGTCCTGCGTGCGTTTGCACCGCTGTCCGCGCGTGCGCCCTCCCTGTTGCACATGGGGAGAAGCCACCTTTGTTTAGGAGCCAATAGTTGGGCGTATCTATGTATGCGCGATAGAATGGAGGAGCGAGTTTTATGTCGGAGCACGCGGTAAAAATAGCCTGGGAGCGAACAACAGACGATTTTAAGTACGAGACCTATACGCGCAATCACCGCTGGACTTTTGTCGAGAAAGGCGTGAGCGTCCCGGCTTCGGCGGCGCCGGCTTTCTTGGGCGAGGGCGGGCACGTCGATCCGGAAGAGGCGCTGGTAGCCTCGCTGTCGAGCTGCCATATGCTGACCTTTCTGGCCGTAGCAGCCAAAAAGCGCTTTGTCGTCGATCGCTACGAGGACAATGCCGTGGGTCAGTTGGCCAAAAACGAAAGCGGCCAATGGGCCATTACGCGCGTAGTGCTCAGGCCGCAGATTGTTTTTGGCGGCGATGTGCAGCCCACGCCCGAGCAGCTCGAGCAGATGCACCACTTGGCCCACCAAGAGTGTTTCATTGCCAATTCGGTGCGCACGGAAGTTGTCGTCGAATCGCCCTGAGCGATGCGCGTGCGCCCCGTAGCCCGCTAGCGCGGGCCGTTTTCAACGAGGAGGTTTCGTGCGAGCTATCGTTGTTTCCCGCGAAGTATTTGTGCCCTCCCCGGCGCGCGGCGTTGGCGTGATGGGCGGCAGTTACTACACCACCCGCGATGGGCTGGAACTAATCGGCATACACAGTCTGACTAGCCGTAGCGACACGACGGACATAGCCTACGTGCGCCGTTCGTCCGACAACGGCCTGACCTGGAGCGAGGCGCAGGCCTGGCCCATGCACTTTGAAGCGGCCGGCGGCACCGGTCGGCGTCACGTGCGCGGCGGCTACGTCGATCCGCCGACGGGTCGCTACATACAGGTGTGGACGGAGGGCGTGCTGCCGACGGATGAACCGCTGGAGGGCATGCGCCAGTGGAAGCTGCACTACGCCGTCTCCGAAGATGGCGGCCATACGCAGATCGTCGACGAGCAGATCATTTGCGCGGGAGAAGCGTACGACGCGCAGCACCCGCTGCCCGGTGTGCACATTGGCAACAACTGCGTGATGATCGGCGACCTGGGCGAGGTGCCGCTGACGCGCAGCGATGGGGCCATTCTCGTGCCCGTGCAGAGCAGTCCGGTCGATGAAAACGGCGAGTATTACAATCCCGGCGCCGGCTTTACCTACACCGACTGCCTGCTGCTAATCGGTCATTGGCAGCCCGATGGCCGCCTGGCGTGGAGCTGCTCTGAACGCGTGTGCGGCGATCCCGAGCGCACGACGCGCGGACTGATTGAGCCGACAATAGCCGAGCTCGACGACGGTCGCCTGCTGATGGTTATGCGCGGCAGCAACGACGCGCGGCCCGAGTGGCCCGGCCATAAGTGGATGGCCCTGTCGGCCGATGGCGGTCAAACGTGGGACGTGCCGCGCCCGTGGACCTACACCGATGGTACGGCCCCCTTCTCGCCGTCGGCCTGCTCGCAGCTAGTGCCCTGGGCAGACGGCCGCCTGCTGTGGATCGGCAATATATGCGGCGAAAATCCCCAGGGAAACCGCCCGCGCTACCCGCTGGTGCTAGCCGAAGTAGATCGTCAGAGTGGTTTGCTGCTGCGCGATTCGCTGCAGCCCATTGACGCGCGTAGCGAAGGGGAGCACGAGATGCTGACGCTGTCCAATTTCTACGCACGCGCTGATCGCCAGACGGGCGAGCTGCTGGTGTTCCTACCGCGCTTTTTCGCCAAGACGTTTGACGAGAGCGACCGCTGGACGACGGACCTGTCGATGATTCGCATCGAAATAGCGCCCCAATAACGGAGAGAGGTCGACTATGCAGGACATACGCGTGGCATGTGTTAGCATGAACGGCTTTTTGGGCCAACCGGCGCGTTCGCTGGCGACGATCGAAGACTTTTGTCGTCAGGCCGCCGAGCAGGGCGTCGAGCTGATCCTCTTTCCCGAGTTGGTCG
>JAYPJE010000082.1:0-14437 GCA_038128265.1 Gemmatimonadota bacterium | reverse complement strand
AATTGCATGGCGGCGGCCGGTAGCGGCACCTCGTGGCGCTGGCACACCGCCTCGATGCGCCGCGTTTTTTCCAGTATGTCTTCCGAGGCCGGCGCGTAGGCGTAGCGCGCGCCCTCTACCGGCCCGTTGACGAGGATGCCGGAGGCGAAGACGGCGCCGATGACGATGTGGACGCCGCGCTCCTGGCACAGGGGAAACTCCTCGTCGAGCACTTCTTGGTCGAGCAGCGTGTAGGGCATGGCGACGATGCAGAAGTCTAAATCGACGGCGTCGAGCAGGCGCGGCATGGCGCCCATGCGGTTGAGTCCGGCGCCCACTCCCTTGATCAGCCCCTGCGAACGGAGCTCGTCCAGCGCGCGCCAGCCGCTGGTAATCAGCTGGTTTAAGTAGGCGGAGAAGCGCTGTTCGCTGTCGTGGAAGAAGCTGTCCAGGTCGTGGATTAGCAGCAGCTCGACGGCGTTGAGTCCGGTGCGCTGCAGGCTGTCTTCCCATGAGCGCATAATGCCGTCATAGCTGTAATCAAAGTGAAACGTGAACGGTAGACCGCCGACCCAGCCGCCCTTATCAAAGGTTTTCAAGTCGCGCGCCGCCTTGAAGACGCGGCCTACTTTGGTCGACAGTGCGAAGTCTGCGCGCTCTTGGCCACGCAGAAAATAGCCTAAACGGTGCTCGCTCTTACCGTAGCCGTAGAAGGGCGAGGTATCGTAATAGCGAATGCCGGCGTCCCAGGCCGCCTGCAGGGTTGACTGGGCTCGCTCTTCGGGCACCGCGTCAAAGAGATCCCCCAGCGGGGCGCCACCAAAGCCGAGCGCGCTGATGTCGAGGCCCGTGCGGCCCAACGTGCGTTTGGGAATTGTGCTCATACCGCATTCTCCGTTGCTAGCACTGCGTGGTACTCAGCAGCAAGATAATTCCGTTTGCGGCGCGCCTCAACGCCTCGCTGCTTCGTTGACGCCGCGCGCGCCATCTGCTATACCTTTAGCGCGCGCTCGTGCCGTGCAAAAACGGGAAATAGGTGCAAAACAAAACCGTGGGTTTTTACGGGGAGAAACCGCTATGACAGAAGAAACATCTTGGGTGCTGACGGATGCAGGACAGGGAATTTGGCTAGAGACATTTGAGCTTGCGGCCGCCGACCTCGGCATGGAGGGCAATTGGTCCATTAGAAAGCGCGTGCTGCGCGGTGGTCCCGGAGACGGCGTCGACCTTATAGAGGTGGACAACGGCGCCCTGTCTTTTTCCATTCTGCCCACGCGCGGCATGGGCATTTGGAAGGGCCAGTACAAGGGCTTGGATGTCGGCTGGAACTCGCCGGTGCGCGGTCCCGTACATCCCAACCTGGTCGATTTGCAGGATCGCGGCGGCCTGGGCTGGTTAGCCGGCTTCGACGAGGCCATCGTGCGATGCGGCCTCGACTCGACGGGTGCGCCGGGCCCCGATGTCGTGCCCAATAATATGGGCGTGCCGACGCAGGTCGACCTGACGCTGCACGGTAAGATTGCCAACCTGCCGGCCTGGCGCGTGGAAGTGCGGGTCCTGCCCGGCGATCCGGCAACGCTCGTGGTGCGGGGCGAAGTGCACGAGGCCGGTCTATTTTGTCCGCAGTACCGGCTGGTGGCTACCGCTTCGACGCGCGTGGGCTCCAACGAACTGCTCATTGAGGACGAGGTCACCAATATGAAGGGCATTGATGCCGAGATGGAGCTGCTCTATCACTGCAACTTTGGCGCGCCCTTTCTCGAGGCTGGGTCGCGCCTAGAGGTGGCCGCCCGCGAGGTGGCCCCGCGCGATGCGCGCGCCGTCGAAGGGTTAGATGCCTACGAGGAATATCTGGGACCGACGGCAGGCTACGTCGAACAGGTGTACTGGTACGATCTGCTCGCGGGCGAAGACGGAGCCACGCTAGCCATGCTGCGCAACGCCGCGGCCGACCGGGCGCTGCTGCTGCGCTTTAACAAGCGCGAACTGCCGGCGTTTACCCAGTGGAAAAACACGGCGTCGCAGGCCGATGGCTACGTGACGGGGTTGGAACCGGCCACTGACTATCCCAATGCTAAGGCTTTTGAACGCGCGCAGGGACGTCTGATCAAGCTGGGTCCGGGCCAGACGCATCGCGTGCGCATGGGCCTCGAAGTGCTCGACAGCGGCGAGCAGGTGCAGGCTGCACAGCGGGAAATCGACGCGCTGCAGGCCGGCACCGAGCGCACGGTGCACTCGGCGCCCATCGCCCAGTATACCGATTTGGGCTAGCGCACGCGCGCCATCGGGTGTGTTTTGGCGCGCCTTGCCAAGTGCACGCCCCGTATTCGTTCTTAAGATGCAACGCCGTTCTGCATCGCTGTATACGTCGAAAGGAAACGAATGTTTTTTATAGCAAAACGGGCGCTATTTGCGCTGGCATGTGCACTGCAGGCTGCGCTGGCCTACGCCCATACGCCCGAGCCCGTCGCCGAGACCGAGGTGCACCGTCCGCTCGACGTGCCCGATCGCATCGTGCTGACCTGGACGGACGACCCGGCGACCTCTCAGGCGGTCACCTGGCGCACGGCCGCGCGCGTCGACAGCGCGGTGGCTGAACTGACGCTGGCCACGCCGCACGGTGGTTACGGAAAAATCGAGGGCATGCGCGATAGCGCGGTGACGATACTGGCCACAACGCAGAGGTTGGCCACCGACCTGGGCGAAGCCAGCTATCACTCGGCCGAGTTTAAGGGCCTGCTGCCCGAGACGCTCTACGCCTACCGCGTTGGCGACGGGGCCAATTGGAGTGAGTGGTTCCAGTTTCGCACGGCTAGCCGCCAGCGCAAGCCGTTCAAGTTTATCTACTTCGGCGACGCCCAGAACGAGGTCAAGGCGCACTGGTCGCGCGTGATTCGCCAGGCCTACAAGCACGCCAGCGATGCGCGCTTTATCATCCACGCAGGCGATCTGATCAATAGGCACAATCGCGATGCCGAATGGGGCGAGTGGTTTTATGCGGCCGGCTGGCTCAACGGCATGCTGCCGAGCATACCGGCGGCGGGCAACCACGAATACGGAGCCGATGCGTCGGGAGCGCGTCATTTATCCACCCACTGGCGTCCGCAGTTCGCCCTGCCGACGCACGGGCCCGCCGGCTTAGAGGAGAGCGTCTACTACGTGGACTATCAGGGCGTGCGCATCGTCGTACTCAACACCAACGAGATGCTTGAGGAGCAGGTCGCCTGGCTCGATGCCGTGCTCAACGACAGCCCGCAGCGCTGGACGGTGCTCGTCTTTCACCATCCCATTTTTTCAGCTGCTGCCGGGCGCGACAACGAAACGCTGCGCGCGCTGTGGATGCCGATTATCGATCGGCACCGGGTAGACCTGGTGCTGCAGGGCCACGACCACACCTATGGCCGCACGCGCAACGTGCGCGAGGGGCTCAGCGTGCGCGACGACGACAGCGGTACGGTGTACGTGGTTTCGGTCAGCGGTCCAAAAATGTACGAGAGCGGCGTCCACCCGCTGATGCGCCGCGTGGCTGAAGATACCCAGCTCTATCAAATCATTGAGGTCGATGGAGACGAGTTGGTCTACCGCGCCTATATGGCGACGGGCGAGCTCTACGATGCGTTTAACCTGACCAAGGGCGAAGGCGGCGTGAATGCGCTGCAGGAAAAAATGCCGCGCAGCGCACGCGAGCGGCGCAGGGACAACGCGACGCGATAGCAGTGTGTTCGGCGGCGCAGGCAGGAGGTCCACAGGTGAGTAACGACGTGCTGGCGCGCGCGCTGGCGGCGCGTCCGACGCCGCGCCAGCTGGCGTGGCAGCGCTTGGAATACATCGCGTTTGCCCACTTTGGTATTAACACGTTTACCGACCGCGAGTGGGGCGACGGCGCGGAAGATCCCAGCCTGTTCAATCCAACCGAATTCGACGCCGACCAGTGGGTAGCGGCCTGCTGCGACGCCGGTATGAAGCTGCTGATTCTGACGGCCAAGCACCACGATGGCTTTTGCCTATGGCCCAGCGCACACACCGAGCACTCGGTCAAAAACAGCCCGTGGCGCGCCGGTCGGGGCGACGTCGTCGCTGAGGTCAGCGCAGCCTGTGCACGCGCCGGTTTGAAGTTTGGCGTCTACTGCTCGCCGTGGGATCGCCACGAGCACAGCTACGGCGATTCGCCGGCCTACAATGCGTTTTTCTGTGCGCAGCTGCGCGAGCTGCTGAGCAACTATGGTCCCCTAGCAGAAGTGTGGTTTGACGGAGCCTGTGCCGAAGGGCCCAACGGCAAGCGACAGGAGTACGATTGGGCGCGCTACTACGAAGTGGTGCGCCAGCTGCAGCCGGAGGCGGCCATAGCCATTTGTGGACCGGACGTGCGCTGGGTCGGCAACGAG
Organism: Gemmatimonadota bacterium; assembly: GCA_038128265.1. Lineage (GTDB taxonomy): Bacteria > Latescibacterota > UBA2968 > UBA8231 > UBA8231. Next base: position 10,073 of record JAYPJE010000082.1, on the reverse strand, counting down.
TCGGGTCTGGCGCGCGCCGACGAATGGAGCGTAGTGGCCGGACCGCGCGCGACCGGTGAGCGCGGCGTCGATTTTCTCGCGGTGGACAACGGCGCCAAAGACTTGGGCAGTCGCGACAATTTGGCGCAGGGTGAGGCGTGCTTCTGGTATCCGGCCGAGTGCGACGTATCGATCCGTCCGGGCTGGTTTTACCACGCTGCGCAGGATTTGCAGGTTAAGTCCCTCGACCACCTGCTGGACATCTACTACCGCTCTGTCGGGCGCAACAGCGTGCTGCTGCTCAACGTGCCGCCCGACCGCCGCGGCCTCTTTCACGAGAACGACGTAGCGCGCCTGAAGGAGCTGCGTTCCGTGCTCGATGCGACCTTTGCCGAAGACCTGGCGCGCGGTGCGCAGGGCGGTGGGGCGGCCGTCGATGGGGCGTGGGAAAGCTGCTGGTCAGCCCAGTCGGAAGAGGATGTGCTGGAGCTGGAGCTGGGTGCTGAAAAGACCATTGATCGCCTGCTCGTGCAGGAATTCATCGAGGAGGGCCAGCGCGTGGAGCGCTTTGTGCTGGAAGGTTGGCACGACGGTCAGTGGAAGGAAATGGTGCGCGGCGGCTGCATCGGCTACCAGCGGCTGGAGCGCTTTAGCCGGGTGGCCGTCCGGCGGGTGCGCCTGCGCATTGAAGCGTCGCGCGCGCCGGCGCTGCTGCGTCGCGTAGGCCTGTTCTGTTCACCGTGAGCGCGCCCAGTATGAGTATTGCTCTCCGCTCATATCTTCTGCTCCTTGCCCTAGGGGCCTGCGGATCCAATCCGAGCGCCAGCGCCCAGGGCGTCGTTTTTCCCCCATCCGATGAATGTGCAAACTGGCAGACCGCTCATCCCGAGTGGATTTTCTGCGACGACTTTGAGGCAGACGGGCCGCTCGTTGCCACCGGTCGCTACTTTGAATACGGCGATGACGACGGCGATTTTGTCGTGCGCGACTCCGCCGGCGTTGGCGGTTCGCGCGGCATGCGCACGCGATTTGAAGTGGGTGAGGTGAGTGCAGGGGGCTTTAAGCTCGGCTTCGGTCGCAATCCCAACGCCTATATGAACAGAGGTATCCGCGGCGACAAAGATTTTCGCGCGGTGTATTACCGCATGTATCTCAAGCACGAGGAGGGCTGGCGCGGTTCGCCGGCCAAGCTGTCGCGCGCCACAGTTTTTACATCGGCAACCGACTGGTCGCAGGCCATGATCGCGCACCTATGGAGCGATGATGCGGGGCATCTGCTCATCGACCCGGCCTCTTGCGTGCGCGGTGACTCGGTTGCCTGCGTGGGGTACAACGACTTTGACAGCCTGCGCTGGCTGGGCTACCGCGCCGGCTCGACGGCCATTTTTTCGACGGCTGATTCAGGCACCTGGCGCTGCGTAGAAGCGTACGTGCGTCTTAACGATCCGGGCGAGCGCAACGGCGTGCACGCATTCTGGATTGACGACCTTCTCGAAGCGCGGCGCGATAGCCTCGACTTTGTTGGTAGCTACGGCGCCTATGCCATCAACGGCCTCTTTTTCGAAAACTACTGGAACGCCGGCTCGCCACAGGAGCAGGAGCGCTACTTCGATCACATCGTCGTATCTACCGAACGCATTGGCTGTCGCTGAATCCGCGAGATCCGCCCTCCGTTTTTTACCCGCCATGTTGTCGCCTAGATAACCGTGTTATGTTATGCTGCGTAGCAGCTACTATTCCATGCATTGCACCGCATAGACGCGGTGAAGCGTGACCAAAGGAGACGGATGTGATTTCGCGCGAGACGAGTATGCAGCGAGTCGTGCTGGTGCGCATTGCGCCAGGCGAAGATATTTTGCTGGGCCTGCGTCAGGCCGTGCAGGAGCACGGCATCAAAAACGGACTGATCCTGACCGGTTTCGGTTCCTGCAGCCATTCGCATTTTCACGTGGTGATGAGCAACGAACTGCCGCCCAAAGAGAGCTATCCCAAGAGCATTCAGCCGCTCGATATCTGTTCGTTCAATGGATTTATTCTCGATGGCAAAGTGCATTGTCACATCGACTTTTCCGACGAGCGCAACGGTTTTGGCGGCCACTTAGAAGAGGGCACGCTGGCGCTGACCTTTGCCAATATCGCCATCGGTGAAATCGAGGACAGCGTGCGCATTGCCGGCTGGGACACCATCGCCGAAGAGGGCGATCTATAGGAGGCAGCGGTCGTGAGCGACACACCTACCGTAGGCTTTATCGGTTTAGGCATTATGGGTCGTCCGATGGCGCTCAACCTACAGCGCGCCGGCTACGATCTGGTCGTCGTCCATTTTGATCCGCCGCTGCCGCAGGAGATACTGGACGGTGGTGCTGTGGTCAAGGCGAGCAATCGCGAAGTGGCCGAGGCGGCCGATATCGTCGTGTTGATGGTGCCCGATACGCCCGACGTGGAGACGGTGCTCTTTGCCGAAGACGGCGTGGCCAACGGCCTGCAGCCCGGCAAGGTGGTCGTCGATATGAGCTCGATCTCCCCAACGGCTACCGTCGACTTTGCTCGCCGTATCAACGCGCTGGGATGCGCCTATCTCGATGCGCCCGTCTCGGGCGGGGCGGGCCGCGCCGTAACGGGCGAGCTGACCATTATGGTCGGCGGTCCCGAAGCGACCTTTGCACAGATCAAGCCGCTCTTTGAGGTAATGGGTAGCACCGTTACGCTGATCGGCACGCGCAACGGCGATGGCCAGGTGTGCAAAGTGGCCAACCAAATTATCGTCGGTATTACGGTCGAGGCGGTTGCCGAGGCGCTGCTCTTTGCCGCCAAAGCGGGAGCCGACCCGCACAGGGTGCGCCAGGCTCTTATGGGTGGCGCTGCCCAGTCGCTCATTTTGGAAAACCACGGCCAGCGCATGCTAGAGCGGAACTTTGAGCAGAGCTTTCGCGTAGAGCTGCAGCAGAAGGATCTGGGACTGGCCGTCAGCGCGGCCAAGGAGCTGGGCATGGTGCTGCCCAACGCGACCAATGCTTGGCAGCTCTACAATAGCTGCCTGGCGCACGGCGACGGCAAGGCAGACCACATAGCCATTCTAAAAGTGCTCGAGGGCATGGCCAACTTTCGGCTCGGCGACGAGGCTTGAGTCGGGCGCGACCGCACGCACAGCGCGTCATCCAACGAGCGCGCTGAGCTCTACAAAAAGGACGGCAAAGTTGCGCAGGGCGTGCGAGGCGATGGATGGATAGAGCGATCGCGTGCCCTGATAGAGCGTGAACGATGCGATCTGCCCGACGGCAATGATGGCAAAGGGCAGCCACTGCCCGTCGGCTAGTGGGTTGGCGCTGGCGTGAAATAGCGCAAAGATAGAAGCGGCAATGCCGGCGCTTGCGACAAAGCCCAACCTGTTGCGCAGCACGGGGAATACGATAGCGGTGATGTAGATCTCTTCTATGACGGGTGCCAGCACTAAAACGCCTATGCAGTGCGGCAGCACGTCGAGCAGCAGGGAGTGCCAGCTGTTGGCATCGGTGGTCGCATGCAGCAGCGGAGCATCTTGGCCGATATAGGTGCTGATGCGGTGTATGGGAATGCCCAGTTGCTTGAAGTAGCCCAGGAATAGGGCAATGCACAAACCGCCCAGCGCCATGATCCCGACATACAGGAGCACGGAGTTTTTTCGCTCGTTCGGCATATCGAGAGAGAGGCCCAATGTGCGCGCCGTGAGCGGTACGCGTTCTATGTGGGCAAACGCTAAGAGCGACAGCAACAACAGCGCAAAGGGCAGCGCGTTCTGGAAGACGGCGGCGTAGTCGCTCAGTGCGAAGGCGCGCTGAACGGAGAGCCTGAGCTGAGGCAGCAAGAAGTAAGTGGAAGCGCACAGCAGGAGCGCGCTGGTCGCTCTGCCGTGCACGTGGCCAAAAGGCAGGCTCAGCATGCGGGTGAACGCGCTGTCACTCATAAAGCTACCTGATGAACGGTTTCTCATTTCCATAGTTTCGCCTCTTTCGGTAAGCGGGTGCGTGCGCTGCTCGGCGTAGCGGAGCGCCGCTAGGCTCGGGGCTGTCGACCCCGTTGCCGAGGTCGACAGCCCTGCCCATTCACCGTGTGGAGCGCTCTACTTGTCAGCGCTTAGAGTGCGCGTGAAAGGTCTATTTTTCTTCGGCTTCGCTCGATGCGATAAATAGGTTTACCATGCTCGCGACAAAGGCGGCATCGACGGTTATGGCCGCGATGTAAACGGACCAAGGTATGGTGACAATGCCCAGGGCCGCGCCCTTTGTATGCTGTGCCTCCAACAGCGAGATTGGCCGGGATATCACCTCGCTGCGGTTGGCCGTGATGCTCTGGACAAAGAGTCCCATCGCCATGGCTGCCGCCAGCGCGTAGCTGCTGCAGATGCGTTTAATCATGTAATGCTCCTTTGAAATACCGGTCGTTAGAACAGCCGTTCCCCCACACGGTGAAAAAGACTACGGCGCGTCGAGCAGGATGACCTCGCCCTGCCATATGCGCTGAAACGCCGCGCGCGTCATGTGCAGTTGGCCAATGGCCGGATCGCGCAGCCACAGGTCACCGCCGTGCCCGATAGAGTCGATGACGACAAAGTGGTTGTTCTCGACAAAGGCGATGGCTGGCAGTTGGTTGCGCTCGACCAGGTCGTCCATATTTAGGTGCCATAGAGCTGCGCCTACGCCCTGGTCTTCGGCATACCGTCCCAGCGCAAAGAGCGAGGTGCCGCTGCGGTCGGTGCCGGTGGACGCCTCGATCGCCTCCAGTGGGCGGTGAATGCCCAGCCGGGCCAGCGCCATGTGCAGGGCGGCCGGACCGCAGTTGGTGCGATGCGTCTGCAGCGTGACGTCCTGCAGCCCTTTGTATTGGGCACCCTTAGACCAGGCCGCCCAGTGGCGGCGTGCGCCGTCTCGAGTTTCTGGCGGTGCAAGGGCATACAGGCTGCTCGCTAACGCCACGGCACTTATCAGTAGGAGTATGCCCCCCATCGCACGTCTCTGGTTCGCGCTGGCATCCCCAGCGGTGAGCGGCGGCTCAACGCATTTATTTCCCTGGCGCATGGTCTTGTCTCGCACGGCTCTTTAGGTCGGCGGCAGCGCGTAGGGCGCGTAGTGTATCAGGCGCTCGGCCGCGTTGCCGGCCGCGTGCAGGGCGACGGAGGCGTTGAGCGAGTGCGTATGCACCAACAGCAGCGCCGTCGAAACGCCCAGGGCTACGACATAGGTCATGGCTGGCAGGCTGTGCGCGTAGTCAAAGTGGAATAGTGCGAATAGAGCGGTGGAAAGGACGACGGCTGGTCCGCTTGAAAAGCGCCCCTGCAGCGTGCGGAAAACGGCGCCGCGAAAGAGCACTTCTTCAGTGCAGCCAATGAAAACGGCGTTTACCAGCAGCTCTATGGCCAGGGCCAGTGGCCAGCCTATCCGCATGGCGTAGGGCGGCGACGTGGGAAAGCCTGCCAAGAGCGCGTGCAGCCACGCCTGCATGCCCATCAGCAGTGCGCCGGCGGCGAGGCCCAGCGCAATGTGCCGCCCGCGCAGGGTCGGTGGACCCCACAGGTCGCGCAGTGAGTGCGATGATTTTCTCAGCTGGTGCAGTATAAAAGTCAGACCCATTGCGCTGCAGAGCGCATAGGACGATGTGGTAACGGCAAAAGCCATTTCTTGGTGGTTCAGATGCATCGAGTAACGCGACGACAGGTGCCAGATGCCGAGCGCGCAGCCACCGGCGACGACGGCTGACAGCACCGCGAACCCAACCAGCCAGAAGACGATAGTAGCGAGCCTCCAGGGAGGTACACGCGCGGCGCATCGCGCCTCTGCGTTGTGCGGAATGCTGCTCAAAAAGCGATGTGTTATACCAGTGTCGCCCATATTCGTCCAGCGCTGTCGCGTGCGGTGCGTGCCGATGGGAGCGGGCGTTGCAAAAGGCGTGCTAAGCGGTGGGACGGGGCTTTTGCGATGGATTAACTAGTTGTGTCGGCGTGCAGTTATGCGTAGAATGTTCGCCGCGTTGGGCGCGGTGACGCTCGGCACAGGGTGCGTCTATGCGTATAACGTTCGAGGCATTTTGTAGCGCCTATTACACACGGGATAGCGCGAAGTAGCGCGAAAGGTCCACGGCATTACAAGCAGCTCCATCGCCCGTGCGATGGTCATATACACCATGGAGGAGAGAATGATTGTCGATGAATTAAAAAATGCCGCGCAGTACTATGCGCTGGGCGCAGGCATTGAGAAGGCCCTGCGCTACCTGCAGGAAACGGACTTTAGCCAGGTAGCCCCCGACCGCTACGACATAGACGGCGACGAGGTTTATGCGCTGGTGCAGGAATACGATTCCAAGCCCAAGAGCGAGGGCTTCTGGGAGGCTCATCACGCCTATCTCGACGTGCAGTATGTGGCCGCCGGTGCTGAACACATGGGCTATCGCCCGGTCGAGGGCATGCAGGCCAACCCCTACGACGAGGAAAAAGACTTCTATACGCTGGAAGGCGAGGGCGAATTTTACACGCTGCGCGCCGGCTACTTCACCATCCTAAAGCCGCAGGATGCGCATATGCCGGGCATGGCTATTGATGCCTCGCAGCCGGTTAAAAAGGTCGTCGTTAAGGTGCGGGTATAGGTGCCGTGCTGTCGACAAGTCGGTCGACGACGGGCGTGGCTTGGGCGATAAACGCGCGGTCGCTGGCCAGCAGTTCGGTAATGGCGTACCAGAAGTGGCCGTCGCCGCGCGTCCATACCAGGCAGCGCAGCACCTTGCGTTTGCGCTGGTAAATAGTCTCTACCTCAAAATGCGCCTTTTCTACGTCGGCACCCTTGGCGAAGACGGTCTGCGTAACGCTTTCTGCTTGGGGTTGTAGATAGGCCACTAGACGCTCGCTGTACTCTTCAATGCTGAGGGGCGCGTCCGCTAGGTCTTCTCGGTGCAGGCTGATATGGCCGTACTGGCCTTTCATCCAAGCGTAGCGCGGCAGAAAGTAGCCGACGACGGTCCGGCCGCTGGCCGCCGTGTCCGGACTGTGGCGCCAGCCTTCGGGCAGCTCGACAACGGCACCGGTAACGGGGTTTGTCCAGCGCGCAAAGTCGACCGCATCGCCAGTGGATGGGTCGCCTTCGTCCGCGCAGGCCACTGGCAGCACCAGCAGGGCGAGTCCCCACAGCCGCTGCACTGCGCGTCGGCGCCAATGGCGATGTCCATTCTCGGGTCGACTTCTCATATGGAATTTCTTTCGTGCGAGCCCGCCCCACAGGCAGATCGGTCTGCGGTGCCGTATGCCGCATTTACTATGCCTGTCTGAATCTATGCCACCGCAGGATGCAGGCAATGCTTGGCGTGTTTGTGCGCAGTGCGGTTTGGGTCCAATACGCAGGGTTAATCAGTCGAACGTGCCCGTTAAGTGTTCCATAAAATAGCTTGCGCCGTCGCAGCCGTTTTCTTATACAGGGGATCGCTACTCAAAGATTCTACTGGAGGATGCTATATGGATGTGCGCGACGGGTTGATAGAGAGCGTGGAAAAGGTGCCGCGCAGCGGCCGTCAATCCCCCAAGTTCACAGATGTGCAGTACTCGCGGCATATTGGTAGTCGTCTGTCTAAGGCGATGCGCGCACGCGGCTGGAGCCAGACCCAACTGGCGGGCGAACTGAGCGTTACAAACAATACGCTGGGGCGGGTCATCGCCGGCCAAGAGCGGCTGAATATGAACCTCTGCTGTCGCGCGATGGAGGTCATGGGCTACGAGCCAAGCCTGTTGCTATCCGAGGAGCCGATTGCAGGCAGTTGGACGGGCTTGCCCGCCATCGATGCGATGCTGACGGATGTATACGGCGAGACGAGTCAGTCTGGCGTCGAGGAGCTGGGCAAGTACGTGACGGGTGACTATCTGTGCTGTTCGCACCACTACGTCGACGAATCTACGTGCGAGCTGGAAGACGGAGGGGCGTGGGAAGAGGACGCGCCACGAGGCGACAGCGCGCTGCGACAGCGCGTATACGACAGGGCGCATTACGGCAGAGAACTCATCGGGATTCCGTACGAGTTGGAGAGAAAAGAAAATCTGCGCGGTTCATTGGGCACGCGCTATGTGCGCCACGTCGCTTCAGCGGTCCTGATAGACGAGGATTGCGTCTTTGTGCAGGTGGATGTCCAGCGGAGAATGATCGACAGCGATGCGCTAGAGAGTCGGTTTAACTGTGCAGATATGTTTTACCTGAAGAACACATTTATGAGCATTTCCAAGGGCGCCAGCGTGCGGATACGGCGCAAGGTATGGTTTAGCTTGGGCCGCCCCAGTGCGGGCGGTTAACGGAGGATATGGCGCTATGTCTGTGCGTAGTACATCGTCAAACGACGCGGGTAGGGGCGCGCCCAGCGCGCGCGCAGACCTCAGCAGTACAGATGTATCCTACTCTGTGACCATTGGCAGTCGCCTCGCTCAAGCTATGGGGGTGCGGGGATGGAGCCAAACTCAGCTAGCAGAAGCACTGGGCGTTACCAACAATACGCTAGGGCGCATTATCGCCGGCCAGGAGCGGTTGAATATGAACCTCTGCTGTCGCGCGATGGAGCTGATGGACTACGAGCCGAGTTTGCTGCTATCCGAGGACCCCATCACGGGCAATTGGACAGGCGTGCCGGCCATTGATGCGATGTTGGTGGATATATACGGCGAGATGACCGAGTCCGGTGTCGAGGGGCTGGGCAAGTACGTGACAAGGGACTACCTGTGCTGTACGCACCACTATACGGAAATTTCCAACGTCGAGTTGGAAGACGGTAGTGCGTGGGACGAGCGCGCCCCCGAGAGCGATCGGCGTATGCGCCAGCGCGTATACGATAAGGCGCACCACGGCAGAGACTTGATGGGTATACCGTATGAGTTGGAGCACAGAGACAACGTGGAGCTGTGGTCAAAGGGGTCGTACTTTATTCGCACTGTCATATCCGCTACCCTGATAGGCGAGGATCGCGTGATCGTAGAAACAGCGGCTCAGTGGAAGCAGGTCGCCGATGGCATGGTGCAGTCCCGGCCTCGACAGCGCTTTTTCGACATGCTATATCTGAAAAGCTCTTTCGCCAGTATCGCCAAGGGCGCCAGCGTGCGGATACGGCGCAAGGTGTGGTGGTACGGGCCAGAGTAACCGGCGGCGCGCGGTAGAGAAATCCCAGCGCTTCTACAGCACGACGTAGACCCCGCCCATGCATAGCGCCATACCTAGGGCGATTTGCAGCGTAATTTTTTCCCCCAAAAAAACAGCGGCCAGCAGCATGCCAAAGAGCGGCGAACTCGAGGTTAGCGTAACGACCTTGGCCGGATTGGCCTGCGTGAGCGCATAAATAAAGAGGTAGGCGCCCACGCCCATGCCGAGCAGGCCGGTGGCACCGACGATGAGCAGGCTGCGCGGGCGGATGCCGCGCAGGCGCTCGTTGCCGCTGGGCAGCACGCGCGCGACAAAGAGCAGCAGGGCGATGAGCGGCATGCGGATGGCGTTGGTCTGAATCGCGCTCATGTGCACGGTGGCCGGTTTGAGCAGGGTGGCCGAGAAGCCCCAGCATAGAGCGGCGATCAGCGATAGGGCAATGCCCCACTGCAGGCGCACGGGTCGCTCGTCGGCCGCACCGCTGCGCGAAAGAAAGAACAGCCCGCCCACGACCAGCGCACTGCCCAGCAGCAGCGTTGGGTTAAAGGGTGCGTCGAGCAGGAGGGTTTGCCAGAACAGCGTCGTCAGCGGAAAGGTGCCTGTTAGCGCCAGGGTGCGCGAGACGCCGATTTCCTTCATGGCGATCAGGTAGAGCGTGTCGCCCAGCGCAACGCCCAGGCTGAGCGCAGCCAGCATCATGCCCCACTCGGCCAGCGTTACCTCGAGCAGGCCGGTCAGGGGCACGCTGTCAAAGGGGATGGCCAGCCAAAAGGCCACGCCGGCCACGGCGCAGCGAATGGCGTTCATGGCACCGGGCGTGACGTGTTCGGATTGGGTGCGCAGCAGCAGGCCGTTGGTCGCCCAGATTAGCGCGCAGGAGAGGGCGGCCCATTCGGCCAGCGATATGTTCAATCCAACTTAAAAACGCGCGTGGTGCGACTCGTCCGGTGCTTCGTATAC
>JAYPJE010000081.1:0-14668 GCA_038128265.1 Gemmatimonadota bacterium | reverse complement strand
TCGAGCAGGTGGTGGCGCAGCGAGCCAAAGCACAGCCAGGCCAGCCCTGCCATAACGACGGCATAGGCCAACCAGAGGCGTCGAGTATGCATACTAAAGTCCGAGAAGGTGCAAGCTGTCGCGGTGAATCAGCGCCTCGATTTCGCCTTCGTCTAAGCGCGGCAGGGCCGTTCCCGCCAGCATGTCGTTCAGCGAGCGGATACCGTCTATGGATGCATCGATCGTTGTAAACGGATAGTCGCTGCCAAAGAGTAGTTTGTGCCAGACGCCGTATTCCTGCACCAGCATCAGGCTATTGTAAAACTGAAACGGCCGGTAGTGCAGCGCGCTGACGTCGGCGTAGACGTTGGGGTGCTTGCGGATAACGGCTACGCACTCGCCTTCGTAGGGATGGCTTAGGTGCGCCATAATAATCTTGACGTCGGGGAACTTTGTCGCTACTGGATCGAGATGGCGCGGCAGCGTGCAGTCTATGGGTGCCTGAGCGACAAAAGTCGTGCCGGTGTGTAGGAGCACGGGTAGCTGATGCGCGCTAGCATAGGCCCACAGCGGGTCGAGTATTTCGTCGTGCGGGTAGAACCCTGCATACATGGAGAGTAGCTTGATGCCTTTTAAGCCCAGCTCCTGGTGTCCATAGCGCATCTCTTCCTGCCAGCCGTCCTGCGTGGGGTCGACGGAGAGAAAGCCGATGAGCCGTTCGGGATGCGCGTTGACATAGGCGGCGACGTAGGCATCGTCTACCCACACGCCGGACAGCCGCGCTTTGCCGCCAAAAACAACTGTTTTGTCGGTGGTCTGGGCGCCGGCGCGATAGGCGTCGTAGGTGACGCTCAGATCGAGCTCGCGATCGGCGCGGGCCACGTCGCGCGCCTGTTGGCGGAAGCGGTCGTCAAAGTGCTCGGGAAACTGCCACGCATGGCTATGGACGTCGATGATCATGGGGCGCCTCTTGGGGTTAGAAGGGCGTATAGGGCTCGACCTGTTCGTAGGCGTTGGGTTTTGACAGGCTATCCAATAGGGCCGACGGAGTGGGAAAGAGCAGGTCTGCCTTGTCGCTGGGCACGGCAAAGACCTGCCCCGTCGTGCGGTAGCGCAGCAGGTTGATTCCGTCAATGGGAGGGCTTATTTCCAGCGTATCGACAGGCCCTTCTTCAGCGGCCATATACAGCGCGCGTGCCTCATTAAAGGCTTGGGCGTGCGAGGCGGGATCGCGCAGCTCTGTCCAGGTTAACCTATCGAGAAAACCGATGTAGGCGTAGGCGCTGGGTGCGACGCATTCGCGCGCGCCGTCGGCAAACTCGCCGATCCAAGCATACGTCGGTCCGCTCGGGGGGGCGCCGGGCATTTCGGGCATGGCCGCTTCGCGCTCCTCGCGGTAGAGCGAGCGAATGGGCGAGGGCTGGCTAAAGGAAATGCGATCGATGGCTCTGCTCTCCAGGGCGCGTGGGCGGATGCGGCGGTCCAGCATGGGCGGATCGCCGCCGTCAAATGCGTGTGCCGGATTGGCGTGTAGGTGGTAGATGGTGTCGGCACCGGCTAGTTGTACATACGATTCGCCGGCGCGCACGTCGGGCGCACCACGCCCTAGGCGAGCGGTGAGTACGGGCGCGCCACGGGCGTCGAGCAGGGTGAGCAGTGGACTGTTGGGCATAAAGCCATAGTGTGGTAGATCGCCGCTCTCGACGGAGGCGATGCTCGATGCGGCTTGCAATAGGCTGTTGAGCAGATGCTCGATGCGCTGCGGCTGCACAAAGGCGCTGTGATAGTCGGGATAGCGCCAGCTGGAATCGACGCGCGCATAGCGCCAGATGCGGCCGTTGCCGGCCTGTGCTACAATTTGTGCGACGTCACTTTCTGCAACTGGTGCCAATGGACGCAGCGTGCCGTACAGCGCTTCGCGCGCCGCTTCGCGTTCGACGGCGTAGCGCTCAGTCAGCACGAGCACGGCAAAGAGGCCAGCGAGGATGGTCAGCAGACGGGTCACGAGCCACCTCGCAGCCTGCGCAGGCGCAGAGCGCCGTAGGCGGCAAAGAGCATTGGTGCCAGGCCGATGGCAAAAGCGCGCCACAGGCTTTTGGCCTGCGCGCTCTGGAAGGCAAAACCACGCGAAACGGGCCGCCGCGCCTGCAGCTCGGCCAGCGCTTCGCCGTAGGCCATCTGTGCCGTTGCATTGAGCAGAAATTGGTCGTGCTGAAATCCGTCCGCGTAGAGATACTCGTTTTTAAACATCTCCGACGAGCCGATGAGCAGCAGTTCCCCCTCGCCCTGTGCTTTGTCCGTCAGGACGAGATCCGTGCGGCCGCTCTCGTTTTCAATCGGATCGGCGCGATCAAAGCGGCCCTTCAATAGCACCGCCAGAGGTTGCCGTCCGGGCAAGTAGTCCGTGCTGGAAAAAACGTCGGGCGGCAGCCATCCACCGCTCCACGGATAGACCCAGCTGCGCTCGGAAGTAGCCACGAGCGTTTGGGCGTCAATACCGAGCTCGGCGAGGCGTTCGCCATCGAGGGCAAAGCGGTTCCCCCATATAAACAGCAGGTCACCCAGATGGCGCGTCAGCGCAGTCTGGCGCGCATAATTGGCGGCAACGGCGCGGATGAGAAAGGGCAGCGCCACCTGCTGCGCGTCGTATTCGCGCACGGCCGTGCGGTTGACCTGCGTCTCCAAGTCGAGGTGCGACTGCGTGCGGTCAAAGAGCACTTCGCGGACTTGCTCAACGCCAAACAGCCGGCTGAAGCGGTCGAAATCCTGGAACTGCGGCTGCGGCCAGTAGACGGTTTGGAATCCGTTGCCGCGGTACTGTCGCTGCTGAATATTAAAGTGCTGTAGGGCGACAATGGCACGGCCGCCGCGCTGCAGGTGCTCACTCAGCAAGGCGATTACCGCGCTGGCATCGCGCCGCGGCTGCAGCCAGAGCAGCACGTCGCTTTGCGGCGGCAGGATGGGGTCTTTGGGGTTGATATGCAGCACGTCGTACAGGTGGCTTGCCAGCAGTTCTTTGAGCTGGCTGTAAACGTCGGCCCCGCCCGGAGGAATTAGGCCCTTCTTATGAAAGTCTTCCAACGCTTCAGCCGGAGAGAGGCGCGGGAGGTCGGAGATGACGGCGATGCGCGGCACGCGCCCTTCCCGCAGCTGGTATAAACTAGCAGCGAGTAGAAATTCGAAATGAGGCATGGCGCGCTCGTCGAGACGGACCAGGCCAATCTCTCTATTTTCGCGCTGCAGGTGCAGTGCGCTCCACACCTCTTGGGTCGCCAGCGTATCGTACTGCACGCGTTCCACGGAAAAGGGGCCGATACCCGTATTGCCAAGGAGCGAGATGTCGGCGGGCAGCATGCCTTCTGGCCGCTGCACGCGGACGGGAATGTCTCCGCGCTGCAGCAGGTCGACTACGCGCGTTTCTACCCCTTTTAACGGGCTTGGCAGCGTGGCACGCGGACTTATGTAGAGGTTGGCTTGGACCTTGTCGGCGCTCTCTTGTAGCAGCTGAAGCGTCGTAGCGGCCGGCGTGTTGAGCTTTTCCTCCGTCATGTCGAAGTAGGCCTGTCGCGGCCCCGACCAAATCCAGCTACTTGCCACCAGGACCACCACGCCGATGGCAGGCCAGCGCAGCCGCTGCGCGTCCACATAGCGCTGTAGGGCAAAGCGCTGCCAGATACGGTAGCGCTTTGCGCCAACGCCTAGGGCGATGAGCGGAACGAGGAAAACGGTAAAAAAGCGCCATAGCAGGCGCTGGCCGTCACCGGGCATGTCCAGCCGCGGCGGCGGGCGTTTATCGACGCGTGCGCGCACTAGGCGCTCGGTCTCGCCGTAGGTGCGCGCCAGATTGTTGACAAAGACCCGGTGCGCATAGCCCGGTTGGTTTATAATGCCGTCCTGAAACGGCGCGGCGCTGGCCAGCACCAGCACTTCGCCGTGCCACGCATCTTGGGAATTTAGGCGAACCAGCAGGTTTTGCTTGGGCACGCCCAGTCCACCCTGCAGATAGCCGTCATCAAATGGTCCTTCGGGCAGCGGCAGTACGCGGGCGTTTTCCGTAGTTGTGCCGAGCTGCTCGGCGATAAAGCCGCTCTCGGCAACGCGACTGGGATCTACTTCTAACGCACTGGGTGCCACAAAATTGATACCGCCGCGCGCCGGCAGGCGAAACCCCTTCATATTGTAGAAGGCCGGGAGCATGCGCAGGTGAAAGGGCGCTTCCACTTCGCGCAGCTGGCCTTCCACGTTGAGGTTTACGACGCCGCTATTGGTATCGAGTAAGAGGTCGGGAATGGGGCGCAGGCCAAAGGGGCGCAGCAGGTCGTGCCAGGCGCTATCAAAACGCTGTGCGACGTATTGCACCTCTTCGTCCGCCACGGCATAGCCGACGGTGTAGGCGCTGCCGGCTAGCACGGCCGAGCGACCCGATTCGATAAAGCGCTGCAAACTGCGCACGTGCTCTGGCGTGACGACGCCCGGCTGGGCCCAAAACAGAACGTCCGCTTCAAGCGGGATATCGGCGCTCTGGTCGAGGTCGATTTCGATGACTTGCCCATGCTCGTTGAGCACGGACGGCAACAGGCGATAGGGTCCGTTTGCGGCGACGGCGAATACCGGGCGCGGCGGATTTTGCTGTGCTTTGAGGTGCTCTACGATGAGCCCTTCCAAATGCGGTAGATGCTGCTCTTGAATACTCTGTATCAGGACGTCTGGTCGACCGGCAGGGGCCAGCACGAGCGAAGACCAAATCTTTTGCTCTGACTGCTCGTCGTGCAGAACGCGGCGCACGCTGAACGACGATGCCTTGCGCCTTGCGGCGTACGATATGCCGGCTGCGCCGCTGGCATCTGGATCGATAACGCGAAAATCAATTTTGTTGGGCGCGGCTTCTTTAAACGCTTCGAGCAGGCGCTGCACCTGGCGTTCGGTTTCCTTCAGGTGCGACGGCATGCGCTCGGCGCGGGTGGCAAAGTAGGTGATGGACAGCGGCTCGGGCAGGGCCTGCAGATAGCGCTGCGTATCGCTGCTAAGCTGTGCTATATCGGCTTGCCCAATAGACCAACTGTTGGACAGGCGCACAATGCGGCCGACATAGGCCGCTATGCCCAGCAATAGCGCACAGGCCAGGACCGTCTGCAGCAGAAAGCGGCGCTTCAATAGCGAGTCCTCTGCAGGCTGATGTAGTTCATAAAGACAAAAAAGCTATTCATCAGGACAAAATAGACGATGTCGACTAGCGCGATGATGCCTCGACCAAAGATCTCGTAGTGCGGGAGCACCGATACGGACTCATAGAGCCAGGTGCCCGCTTGCAGCGTTGGCGCCAACCCATCTAGCACTTCGACGACCTTCTCGTGCCCGGATAGGACAAAGGCAAAGCCGATGAGCGTAGCCAGCACAAAAGCGACAATTTGGTCGCGCGTCAGGCCCGATGCAAAGAGGCCGAATGATAGAAAGAAGGCGCCGAGAAATAGGGCGCCCACATAGGAGGTAGCAATTACGCCTAGGTCGGGTTCGCCCAAAAAGACAAGCATGATAACGAGCGGTAGACTGCCCAACAGCACCGCCGCGTAAAAAGCGAGTGCCGCGGCGTATTTGCCCAACACGACTTGGGCCGGATGCAGGGGCAGCGTCATGAGCATTTCAAAGGTGTGCTGCGCGTGCTCTTCGGCCCAGGTGCGCATGGTAATGGCCGGAATAAAGGGAATGAGCAGGAACGGTAAGACGTCGAAGTAGGCCGACATATCGACAACTGCTTCAAGAAAGAAGGAGTTCATAAACGTCGTGCAGGACAGCACGAGGAATACGGCGGCGTAGATGTAGGCAATGGGCGAATCGAAATAGGCGGACAGTTCGCGCGAGAAAACTACGTTGAGCCCCTTTGCGAACGGGCCCACGCCCAATTTGTCGCGTGCCTCGAGTGCGTTGGTTTCCGCGTCGCTCATTTCAGCCTCCGTCCGACGTGGTGCGCACTAGGTGGGCGAAGACGGCTTCTAGGCCGGCTCCGGCAATGTCGTTTTGCTCGGCCAAATCGGCAATGCGGCCGTCTCCCAGCAGGCGTCCCTGATGGATGATCAACACGCGATCTGACACGGCTTCTACGTCGGCTATGATGTGCGTGCTAAAGAGAATGGCGCGCTCGTCGCGGAGGCGCATTAGCATTTCGCGAAACGCCATGACCTGCATTGGGTCAAAGCCGTGCGTAGGCTCGTCGAGCAGCAGGATCGGCGGATCGTGGATGAGGGCGGTGGCCAGTCCAATGCGCTGGCGGAACCCCGTTGAGCATTCGTCGACGCGCTGCAGCAGCACGTTTTGCAATCTGCATACGTCGACGGCCCAGTCAAATCCCTTTTCGAGCGCATCGCCTTCTAGCCCGCGCGCGCGCCCGATAAAGCGGAGAAATTTATCGACGCGCATTTCGCGATAGAGCGGCGTGTCGCCGGAGAGGTATCCTATGCGACGGCGAACGGCTAGCGGATGCTCGATGGCGTCGAGGTCGTCCACTGTAATGCGGCCTTCCGTCGGCAGGAGGAAGGTCGAAAGCATCTTGAGCATCGTGCTTTTGCCGGCGCCGTTGGGGCCGACAAAGCCGACGATCTCGTTGGTGTTGACGTCGAAGCTGACTCGATCTACGGCGGTGAGCGAACCGTAGCGGCGCGTGACGTTATCTACGTGAATCATAGTCGAGAATTAACAATCCATTTTGAGATGGGACAAGGTGGCGATCAGTCCTTAAATACGCCACAGTGCAGCATGGAAGAGCCAAAGTAGGGGTTCATAATCGACGGCCCATCTTTTTGTATCCAGTGCGCGCCCTGGTCGTTTTCAGCCATGGGGCAGAATGCCAAGACGTATCCATCGGGCACGTCGCTTTTAATGATTTCTGCAGATAGGGCTTTGAACGCTGTGCGCATCGCATCGATATCAGCGCTATTAGACGCTGAAGTGGCCAGCCCGTTCAACGGCGCTGCGGCGACGTCGCCCATTGTTTTGAGCGCCTGCTGTGCGCTGGCAAAATCGTCGTTGGCTAGCGCTTCTTGTGCAGATACGTAGTGTACTAGGGTGGGAGGCGTTTCGGGCGCGCAGGCGACTAGCAAAACGCTTGTAAAGAGCAAAGCGTATTGGAACATAGCTATCTCCTAAGTGTTAGTTCCAGGAAGAAATATACGCATAATGAGTCTTCTATGCTTCGATCTGGAGCACCTGGAGCGAACGCAATCGGTTGATCGCCGCGGCCAACTCTTGGCGGCGAAAATGGGTCAGATCGCCTAAGCATCGATCATCCAGCGCATCGAGACCGCGTTCGGCTAGATCGCGCTCTACGGCATCGAGCACATCGGCCAGCGAACGTCGTCCGTCTATGTAGTGTGTCCGTGCATAGAGAAGCGCGCGGGCAATGGCACGAGTTTGGCCGCCGTCAACGAGCTGTTCGACGCCGTTCAGGTCGATGGTTTCCCGGCCAAAGAGCACACAGTGATCGCCGCGCGTGCGCGCATCGAGCGAGCGCTTACCGCGCCGTGCGTCCATGCTGTGTGGCTGGGGTATGCGCTCTCGTATAGCCAATGGATGCGCCGTGGCCGCTTTTCGCGCTGTTGGATGGGCTGCTGCAATGGTGCGCGCCCGTTTGGTTACATCGCGCGGCAGGTAATCTTCCATCGCAATAACGCAGTCGGCTACGTCGAGGTAGTCGCCGCTGCCGCCCATCGCTAATACTGTCGATATACCACGCTCTCTGTACAGTGCGTGCACGCGGTCAACAAGGGGCGTAATGGGTTCGTGGGAAACCAGCTGCTGCATGCGCTCGTCGCGGATCATAAAATTAGTCGCCGCCGTGTCCTCGTCGACGAGTAGAGTGCGCGCACCGGCCTCCATGGCCTCGGCGATATAGGCTGCTTGAGAAGTAGATCCCGACGCGTTGGCACTGCTAAAGCAGGTGGTGTCGCGTCCCATGGGCAGTTCGTTTATAAATGGGGAGATATCGACTCCGGCTATGGAGCGCCCATCTTCGGCGCGAATCTTGACGGCGCTGGCTTCGCATACGACGCGCTGGCGTCCGTCGTCGGGCCGGTGATTATATATGCCGCGCTCGAGGGCGCGGAGCAGGGTCGATTTGCCGTGAAAGCCGCCTCCGACGATAAGCGTGACGCCTTCGCGCACGCCCATGCCCGATACGCGGCCGGCGTTTGGCAGGTCAAATTCGACGCGCAGCGATGGGGGACTGAGAAAGGGCACGGCGCCTGCTAGGGGGCGGTCGTCAATGCCCGAACGGCGCGGCAGCACGCTGCCGTCGGCGACAAAGGCCACGAGCCCGCGCGCGCGCAGCTGTGTGCGCAGGATATCAGCGTCTTCGCCCGCGGTGATATAGCGCTCTATTTCCTCGGCATCGTTGGCTGCATAACGCAGCGCGTTTTCAATGATCTCTGGCAGCAATTCGCACAGCAGGTGGGCCGCTTGGCGCCCCAACGCGCGGCGCCCGGTCGCCGGAAGCCCGACTGTGAAACGCGCCTCCACGCCCGTGGAGTCGATGCGCATAGCACTGCGTTCAAGCAGCAGTTGGCCGGGTGTAGCAATCTCGATAAGACCGCTGTAGCCCGACCCGCTGCGCTGTGTGTGGCGGCGTGCTTGGGCGGCGAACGAATCGATCAGGTAGGCGGACAGAGCGACGCTGCGGCTGCTGTTTTGGTAGGTGTGAGGCGGATAGGCGGCGCTGGCCTGCGGAACGCATGCGCGCATTCGGCTCGGCGCGGCAAAAGGATCGGATTGCACGTGGTCGATGTGGAGTGCAAACGCGCCAAAGTCGTAGGTGCCACGCAGTTCTTTATAGGTGGCATAGCTGCGGCCGTCGAGTTGAATAAGGCGTTGGTAGAGCCGTTCTTTGTCGTGCATAGGCATAGAACATAGGGTCGATATGGATCCGTGCGAAACGGAGCGATCGACGATCATCGCATTTTTGATGCGGCAGAGACAGGTAAAACGAGGAGACGTGCGGGTTATGATGGACCAATTGGGCCGTCCCAACAGGGAGGTGTTAGAAGCGCAGGCGCGTGTGTGTACGGGTCCGCACCAGAGTCGTCCGCTCGGTATAAGCGCCGACGACCCTCAGCCCGATCGCATCTTGGCGCTCGTATTTCAGTCCCTGCGCGGAGCAGAGCCGGACGGTGAATGCGTTTCTCGCGCGCAGATGGGTGCGTTTTTTGCGGCGATGTGTATACGGCGCACGTTTGGCCAGAAAACTGGCTGGTCAGATGCCGAGCGCGCTGCCTTTGGTCACGCCCACTGCGAACTGGCAGATATGCCCCCATCGCTGCGCTTTGTTTTTGACGGTGATGGCGACATGACTGTTGCCGACGGCGAAGAGCGCGTAGTGGATGCATTGCGACACGTGCTGAAGGGGCGCCATATCAGCTACGAAGAAACGCGTTCCGCGCTGCGCGACATACTGGACGGCCGCGTGCGCGCCGAGTGGGCTGCGGCCTTTCTTATCGGGCAACGCATGAACATAGAAGACGACGAGGAGGTGCGCGCTTATTTAGACGCCGTTCTGCCGGCAGAGGCGGTGCTGAGCGCGAACGCGCCGTCGCTGACGCACTTGGGCGAACCCTTTGACGGGGCGCTGCGCTACTTCCGCCCGACGCTCTTTGTCGCCGCCGTGCGCGCTGCGCTAGGTCGCCCCACCGTGCTGCACGGCGTGGACTGTATGCCGCCCAAAGAGGGCGTGACCGAGGAGCAGATCCTGCGTGCGCTGGGCGCACGCGTCGATGTGTCGCTGCAAGGGGGCGTCGGCCTGTTGGAAGAGCTCGGCATGGTCTACGTGAGCCAGCGCGCGTATGCGCCGGGTGCCTATGCGCTGCGCGCGCTGCGCGCGCATATACAGAAGCGGCCGCCGTGGGCGACCACGGAGAAGGCACAGCAGCTCTACCGCTGCAGCGGGCGCAACTGCGCCGTGCTCGGTTTTTATCACAGCGGCTACGAGCGCAAATTGCTCGATATGCTGCGCGCGCGCGGCTGTGATGCGGGTTTGGCAATAAAAGGCGAAGAGGGCAGCTCGCACTACGGATTGCGCTTGGGCAAGCCGTCCGATGCCGAGCGCAAAGCCATCAACTACACGGAGGGGTTTTGCGGGCAGCAGCTCTGGGCCGAAGACGTGCAGCCGCGCGATGTCGGTCTAGTCTACGAGCAGAGCCCACGCGCCGAAGAGGTCAGCGCTCTGGCCTTTGCGCGCGAGGGCATGCGCGCGCTCAGCGGCGCCAAGGGGCCGTCCTACGATCGCATTGCGCTTAGCGCGGGAGCGGTCGACTACTATCTGGGCTTTTGCCGCAGCCTGCACGAGGGGGTCGAGCAGGCGCGCGGTGCCCTTGACGGCGGCGCGGCGCAGCGGACGTTGGCACGCTACATAGAGGCTACGCACGAGGCGTCCTGATGGGCAGAGCGCTCAGCGCTGCCAGATGGAGTGGTCGGCCGTGCCGTGATCGAGCAGGTGGCGCAGGGCGCGGGCCGAACGGCGTATCGCATCCATAATGGGGGGAGAATAGGCGGCAAAGGCGGTGCTTGCAACGGCGACGGGCTCCGTGTGATCAGCGGCTGTGGCTCGGCGCACGGTGCCGGCGATTTCCGCTGCGGTGCCGTCTGCCAGCGCGGTAAAATCGTCTAGCGTGACCTGGACAAAGGCGCTGACCTCTTCGCTAAAAACGGCTTCGCTCAGGTTTATTGGGCGCGTGCACGCGTAGAAGAACTGCATGGCGCGGCGCGGCGTGCCCGCGCGCGTGTCTTCCAGTGCACAGTGGCCCAAATAAACCAGCTCATCGCTCTCTAACGGGATACCCACCTCTTCGGAGAATTCGCGGGCGGCGGCCTGGTCGGGGTGTTCGCCTTCCCCGATGTGTCCTCCGGCAGCGGCGTCCAGACTGCCTAAGTAAGGGTCCCCGGCCCGTCCGCGCGTCTGCAGTAGCATGTGTCCAACACCCGCAGCGTCCGTCCATATCGCCCAGACAAAGACCAGGCCAACGCGCTCGCCGCGCGCATAGGCATTGGCGCGCTTGTCGGCACCTACAGCGCGCCCGTCGGCGTCAAACAGGGCTATGCGTTCGGCGCTGCTCATGGCGTGCGTTTAGAGCAAGCCCCACACAGCCAGCAGCTGCAGTAGAAAGGCACCCACCGTGGCCAGCGCGCAGAGGCCGGCGCCTACGTAGGCCGCGATGCCCTCGCGTTCGACGGTGCTACCCAGCAGCGATGCGGTGATATAGCCGCCGACGAAGCCGCCGCCGTGCGCCCAATTGTCGACGCCGGGCATAATAAAGCCCATGATAAAAATGAGCCCGGCCCACTGCATAAACTGGCGCGTGAATAGGCTCGAACCGACGCGGCGGCCGTAGGCGATGGCGGCGGCCAGCAGGCCGAAGATCGAGCCGGATGCGCCCAGCGTGAAGGCGCTGCCAAACAGGGCCGAGGCAATAAAGCCGACAATGCCGGCTACGGTAAAAATGATGAAGAGGCGGAATGGCCCGAAGAGCTCTTCGACGAGGGGCCCTAGCTGGCGAATCCACATTGCGTTAAAGAAGATGTGCAGCAGGCCGCCGTGCAGATAGATGGCGGTGATCGGCGTCCACCACAGACCGTAGCCAAAAATGGGCTGGCTGCCGGTCATGCCCAGCGCAAAGCTCGATTCCATGCTAGGAGACAGAAAGCGCAGTGGATTGCTAAAGTTGCCGAATAGGGCGCCCGGGTCGAGCAGCAGGCCGAGCACGTAGAGCGCGATGCAGAGACCGACGATGACGTTGGGAAAATCGACGCGAACGCCGAGTTTGCGCACCGCAGAAGTCAGGCCCCATAATCCCGGTTTGCGCTGACCGCAGTGGGGGCAGGTCTCGGCGTCTTGGCTGACGAGTTTATGACAGCTCGGACAGAGAATGGCCGCCAATTAAATGCCCATACTTTCGTTGATTTCAGCCTGATAGGCGTTGAGTTGATCCTCGTACACTTCGTCGACGGTTACGGCGCGCCCCGCCTGCTGCGACTCCATCCAGGCGTAGGCCAGGGCG
This sequence comes from Gemmatimonadota bacterium, assembly GCA_038128265.1. Classification (GTDB taxonomy): domain Bacteria; phylum Latescibacterota; class UBA2968; order UBA8231; family UBA8231. The sequence goes on along the minus strand of JAYPJE010000081.1, from coordinate 2,654 downwards.
ACGGAGCGCGCGCCTTGCACGATGTCGACCTCGGGCTTGATGCCCCGCTCAATGCACTGGCCTAGCTCCCAGTATTCGACGGCGATCAACTTGCGGTCTGTCAGCTGGAACTCGAGGTCGTACTCAAAGAGTCGCTCGCCGCCAAAAAGGGTGGCGGTGGCTTCGTCAAGGTGGAAATCGGGCACCAATTCGAGCAGGCGCGCGTCGTCAATCGACTCTTCGCCCTCGCGGTGCAGCTTCATGCGGCGCCCCGAGCGGTCGCCGGGTAGGTCCATCGAACCGAGGCCGCCGTAAATGGCGCGTTTCCACATGCCCTCGCCGCGCGCGGCGTGGTCCTCGATGTACTGGGCGACGGCGCCGTTTTTAAAGAGAATCGTCGAGTAGCTGGCGTCGTCGGCCGTGGCTTCAAACTCGGCCGGCATATCCTTTTGCCAGCGCGCGTAGACCTGCGAAGAGGAAATCTGGTGTGAGCCGGTGCTGCCCGACATGGGATTGAGGCGCGTCTTTTCGTGCAGGCGCGTCTGCGCGTATACGCTGAGCGCATCGCCGAGGAAAAACTCCATTATGTCGGTGAAGTGCACGCCGACGTCTAGCAGCACGCCGCTGGCGTTTTTCTGGTGGCGCCAGACGGAGATCAGCATGCGGTTGCTGCCGCCGATGGTGTTGTGCAGCATCAGGCGCGGCGTGCCAATAACGCCGGCGTCGAGCAGGGCTTTGGCCAGTCGGTTGACCGGATCGCGTCGGTAGTTTTCCGCCACCGAGAGAATGCACCCCGTGCGCTCGGCCGCTTCGCGCATGAGCTTGCAGGCGCGCGCAGTCAGGCCGACCGGTTTTTCACAGAGGGCGTGCCAGCCGCGTTCCATCGCTTCGACGGCGACGCTGTGGTGGTGCGCTGGTAGGGTGCAGATATCGACGGCCTGCACGTCGCCCAACTTGGCCAGCTCTTCCAGACTGGCAACGGCTTGGGGTCGCGTGCCGAGGCGCTCGAGCGCTTGGTCGGCCAGCGAGTTGGCGTTGTCGAGATTGGGATCGCAGGCGCCGACTAGTTCGAAGGGCGAAAGGCCGGATTCCTGCAGCTCGGCCAGGCCGTACATGTGGCGGTGGCCCATGCCGCCGCAGCCGATGATGGCCAAGGGAATTTTTGAGCTCATAGCGAGTCTCCCGCTGCCGCGTTAGGCGGCTCTATTAGCGTTGTAATATTCTTTGACTTAGCGATTACAGCGTCGACGGCGTCAGCTTCATACCGGAAAACTTCTCTACGCCTTCGCTGCTCCAGGCAACACCTAGGCCCGGTCCTTCCGGTATGGTCAGCAGTCCGTCTTCGTCCAAGGTGTAGGGCTCCTCGACCAAGTCCTCAATATAGGGGGCGGGGGTGATGTACTCTACCCAGCGCGCCGTGGGCACGGCGGCGACCAACTGCAGGTCGGCAGCCAGGCCAACGGCGGTATTCCAGCCGTGCGGCACGAAGAGAATCGAGTGATCGTAGGCGTGCATGGCGATGCGGTACTCTTCGGAAATGCCGCCCACTTTGGTCACGTCCGGTTGGATATAGTCAACGGCCCGCTGTTCAATCCACGGCATAAAGGCCTGGCGTCGGGTGATGACCTCGCAGGAGGTAATGGGCAGCGGGGCGTGCTCCGTTAGCTTGATAAAGCCCTGCAGGTCGTCGGGTCGCAGCGCCTCTTCAAACCAGGTCACGTCGTACTGGCTCAGCATTTTGGCCGTTTCCAGCGCCCATTTATAGCCGTGCGGCCAGTAGCGGTCGGAGCCGCCGGCATCGACCATGATCTCCACGTCCGGGCCGACGGTTTCGCGCGCTGTTTTGACGATGGCCTCGTCCATGGCCGCCGATACGCGACCAAAGGGCCCCCAGCCCATTTTGATGGCTTTGAAACCGCGCTGCACGGCGTCTTCGAGACGCGGCGGCAGGTTTTCTGGCTCGGTCATCAGCAGCGAACCGTAGGGTTTAATCTTGTCGCGGTAGCGCCCGCCGAGCAGGCGGCTAATCGGCTGGCCCGTCACCTTGCCAAAAATATCCCACAGGGCGATGTCGATGCCGGAAATGGCGTGGGTGATCGAGCCACCGCGGCCCTGCCAAAAGGTCGACTGGTGCAAGTTCTCGCACACGCGCACCGGCTCGATGGCGCTCTCTCCAATCAGCATCGGGCGCAGGATGCCGAGCGCCCCTTCGACCAGCTTGGCCGATGTGTAGACGCTGCCGAGGCCGACGACGCCTTCGTCGCTGATAATTTCAATCAGCGAATGTAAATTATCCTCTTCCTCAAAGCCCTGATCCCAGCCGCCGTCGGGGGTGGCACCGACCAGGGGAATAATGCGAACGTCTTTGATTTTCATAGTTAGCTCCCGTAGTATTTAACCCATGCTCTCAGAACCTATAGAACGGCGCGCGACCTTTGTCAACTGCGCCGGGCGCAAAGGGGCGCAGCACGGCCCTGTTGTATGGAAAGACCCGTGCTGTAAAGTGCGCGCTTAGTCGGCATACTGCTGAGATGGGCGCTATGGCAGAGGGTGTGATCTTGTTAGCTGAACCCATTACTGTCGTTTGATTGAGATGGGTTTCTCGGCGTCGGTAAGATGCTGCTGCTGCGCTATTCCGGCTGTTTACGGGGCGTGCGACTGTATGTGAGCAGCGC
>JAYPJE010000080.1:0-14989 GCA_038128265.1 Gemmatimonadota bacterium | reverse complement strand
ATCGTACATCAGCGTTCCCTCGTGTCCCCGATACCAGTAGGCGAAGGAGTGCTGCGCTGACGGCCGGTGCCGATAGTACAACATCGAATCTGTTATCCAAGGCGACCGACCCCAGAAAACCAGCAGGCCGCGGTCGACGAGCAGAAGAACGGTCAGCGTTATCAGCAGCAACAACATGCCCACACCGCGTTCGCCGCTCGGTGGCCGGAAGCTGATCAACCACAGCACGAGGCCACCCACCAGCGCGCAAAGAGCAAAATCAAGGGTCACATCGGCGTAATCGAACCAGGCCGATCGCCACAGCTTGCTGGCTAAGGGATTGACCACTAGGGCCACGCCAATAAAGGCGGAGCCGATATACCTACAAAACGGACCGGCAAATGCGAAGCGTTGATCAGCCATAACGCAATTTCGCTCCCTTTCTATTTCGCTTGTGCAATAGACAAAACAAACGAAGAACAGCTGCCGCCGCGAATGGTATTCACTCTATACTGTTCTCTCCGCACACCACGTTCGCCAGCAAGCAGACAAACAGGCCTCTTCTCACACGCGCATACTATCGCCGTGCTCCCGTATGCTCCCACTGGAAGCGCACCCCTCGTTTGCGCAGGCGGTCCCGTGCGCGTATCGTCTTATGGCGCAAAGAAATTAGCCGGAGTGGCTCCCACCCGCCCAATTTGAAAGAAAATGCATGCCCTTTCTGCTGCTGTGTATTGCGCTGTGGTCCAGCGCTGCGCGTGCCGACGACGCGTCCGTGCAAACGGCCCACGCGCTCACGCTCTACGGTGCCCCGCGCTACGAAGCCGACTTCCAACACTTCGACTACGTCAACCCCGAGGCCCCTAAGGGCGGTACCATTCGCCTGGCCGCCATCGGAACCTACGACAACCTAAATCCGTTCATACTCAAGGGCGTAGCGGCCGCCGGCTCGCTGCTGCTCTACAACCGCCTGTGCACTAAGGCCCAGGACGAGCCTTTCACCGAGTACGGCCAGCTAGCGGCGCACATGGACATGCCGGCAGACCGCTCCTGGGTGGTCTTCACCCTGCGCGAAGAGGCGCGCTGGCACGACGGCCAACCCGTTACCGCCGAGGACGTCGTATTCAGCTTCAACGCACTGGTCGAATGGGGCATTCCCTTCTATCGCAGCTTTTACGCCGATGTGACGGACGTCGAAGCGCTAGACGCACGCCGCGTGCGGTTTTCTTTTCGAGAGGGCACCAACCGCGAAATGCCGCTTATTATCGGCCAGCTGCGCGTGCTGCCAAAGCACTACTGGGAAGGACGCGACTTTCGCGCTACCACGCTGGAGCCTCCTTTGGGCAGCGGCCCGTATCGCATCGCCGCGCTCGATCCGGGCCGTTCCATCACCTACGAGCGCGTTCCGGACTATTGGGGCACGGATCTGCCCGTACACAAGGGACGCCACAACTTCGATCGGATCCGCTACGAGTACTACCGCGACAACACGGTGGCCATTGAAGCATTTAAAGCGGGCGAGTACGACGTGCGCTGGCTCAGCAATTCCAAGGAGTGGGCCACAGCCTACGAGGACTTCGCCCCCATCGACGACGGCCGCATGGTCAAAGAATCCATTCCACACCAGCTCATCCGCGGCATGGAGGGCTTTTGCTTCAATACGCGCCGACCCCAATTTGCCGATCGCGCGGTGCGCCGCGCGCTGGCCTATGCCTTTGACTTCGAGTGGACCAACCAAAACCTATACTACGGTCTCTTTGCGCGCAGCAGCAGCTACTGGGGCAACTCGGATTTGGGCGCGCGCGACCTGCCCACAGGACGCGAGTTGGATATCCTTAACAGCTACCGCGGACGCGTGCCCGAGGAGGTCTTCACCGAGGTCTACGAGCCGCCCAGCACGGATGGATCGGGCAACAACCGAATAAACCTGCGCAGGGCCAAGCAGCTGCTCGAAGAGGCCGGCTGGCGCGTGCAAAACGGCGCGCTGACCCACGCGAAAACGGGCCAGATTATGCGCATTGAGTTTTTGCTGGGCTCTCCCTCATACGAACGCGTGCTCGGGCCGATGATACAAAACCTCGAGCGGCTGGGCATTGCCGCCACCGTGCGCACGGTCGACGCGGCGCAGTACCAAAACCGCGTGCAGTCGTTTGACTTCGACATCATCGTCGCCTCGTGGCGACAGACGCTGAGCCCGGGCAACGAGCAGCGCAATTTTTGGTCGGGCGCAGCGGCCCAATCGCCCGGCAGCCGCAACTACGCCGGCATCGCCGATCCGGTCGTCGACGAGCTGATCGAACGGCAGATCGCCGCGCCCGATCGCCCCACCCAGGTAGCGCTCACCCGCGCCCTTGATCGCGTGCTGCTGTGGGGTCACTACGTCATCCCCGGCTCGCACAGCCGCACCCATCGCCTGGCCTACTGGAATACATTTGGCCACCCGCCGGAGCCACCGCGCAACGGGGTTGGCTTCCCCGATACGTGGTGGTGGCAAGCGACCGCCTCAACGCAAGACGATTAGGAGATCCCATGCGCACACTCTTTGCCCTGGCCCTGCTGCTGCCCACACTGGCAGCGGCGGAAAATTTCGTCGGGCACGGCTATTCGACGTTCGGCCAGTTTAAATATGGCCCCAACTTTACCCACTTCGACTACGTCAATCCGGACGCGCCCAAGGGGGGCGAGATCCGTCTAGCCGACATCGGCACCTTCGACAGCCTCAATCCCTTTATCCTCAAGGGTCTCAAGCCACCCAGGATTGGTTCGCTGATGTACGACACGCTGCTGAGCGGGGCCGACGACGAAATTGCCGTCGAATACGGCCTGCTGGCCGAACGCGTCGAGGTGCCGCCCGATCAGAGTTGGGCCCTTTACACGCTCAACGCGCAGGCGCGCTGGCACGACGGTATGCCCGTAACGCCGGAAGACGTGATCTTCAGTTTCGACATCATGATGGAGAAGGGGCACCCCGGCCTGCGCGCCTACTACGCCTCGGTAAAAGGGGTGGAAAAAGTGGGCGAGCGAGGAGTGAAATTCGTCTTTGGCGAGGAGACCAACCGCGAGCTGCCGCTGATCGTGGGCCAGCTGGCCATCCTGCCCAAGCACTACTGGGAAGGGCGCGCCTTTGACGAGACCACGCTGGAGCCGCCGCTGGGCAGCGGTCCCTACCGAATCGCCGCCGTCGACCCAGGGCGTTCGATCACCTACGAGCGCGTCGACGACTATTGGGGTGAGGACCTGCCCGTCAACCGCGGCCGCCATAACTTCGACCGCATTCACTTCGACTGCTACCGCGATCAAACGGTCGCCATTGAAGCCCTAAAGGCCGGTGAATTCGACTACCGCAGAGAAAACAGCTCCAAGGACTGGGCCACCGCCTACGAGACGGATGCGCTCGAAGACGGCCGCATGCTCAAGGCCCCCATCGAGCACCAGCGCTCCTCCGGCATGCAGGCGTTCTGGTTCAACACGCGGCGCCCCCAATTTGCCGACCCCCAGGTACGCCGCGCGCTGGCCTACGCCTTCGACTTTGAATGGACCAACAAGAACCTGTTTTACGGATCCTACACGCGCGCTGAGAGCTATTTTTCCAACAGCGAGCTGGCCTCTCGCGGCCTGCCCGAAGGCCGCGAATTAGAAATCCTAGAGAGCTACCGCGACCAGATCCCCGCCGAGGTCTTCACCGAGACCTACCAGCCGCCGCAAACGGACGGCTCGGGCAACCTGCGCGCCAATCTGCGCAGGGCCAAGCAGCTGCTCGAAGAGGCCGGTTGGCAGGTCGTCGACAACGTGCTGCGCAACGCGGAAACGGGTCAGGCCATGGAGATCGAGATTCTCTTTGCCCAGGCTTCGTGGGAGCGCATCGCCGCCCCCATGGTGGCCAATATGGAGCGCCTCGGCATAGAGGCCTCCATCCGCATCGTCGACAGCTCGCAGTACCAAAATCGCGTGCAGGACTACGACTACGACCTAATCGTCGCCGTGCGCGGCCAGAGCCACAGCCCGGGCAACGAGCAGCGCAACTACTGGACGAGTGCGGCCGCAGCCGAACAGGGCGGCGGCAACTGGGCCGGCATCAGCGACCCGGTCGTGGATGCCTTGGTAGAAAAAATCATTACCGCACCCGATCGCCAAGAACTTATAGCCTACACGCGCGCCCTCGACCGCGTGCTGCTGTGGGGGCACTACGTCATCCCGCACTGGTACAGCGAAAGCTTTCGCATCGTGCACTGGGACAAATTCGGCAAGCCCGCCCAGAGCGCACCCTATACCGGCGCTTACTTTGTCCTGCCCGACACCTGGTGGTACGACGCGGAACGCGCCGCGCGCTTAGAGGAGCAGAGCAACTAGCCAATGGGCGCCTATATCCTACGCCGCCTGCTCTTTATCGTGCCGACGCTGTTCGGCATTATGACCATCAATTTCCTCATTATCCAGGCGGCACCCGGCGGACCGGTCGAACAGACCATCGCTCAGATTCAGGGCTTTGGCACGGACGCTACGGAGCGCGTCAGCGGCACTGGAATGGGCGAGGCGATGGACGCGGCGATGAGCGGCGATCTCAACAGCAAGTACCGTGGCGCGCAGGGTCTCGACCCCGAACTGATCGCCGAGTTGGAGCGTATGTACGGCTTTGACAAGCCGCTGCACGAGCGCTTTTTCGACATGATCGGTTCGTACCTACGCTTTGATTTTGGCCAGAGCTTTTACCGCGACCAGCGCGTGGTGGACCTCGTGCTTGAAAAAATGCCCGTGTCCATTTCGCTGGGGCTGTGGACGACGCTTCTGGTCTACTGCATCTCCATTCCCCTCGGCATCGCCAAGGCCGTGCGCGACGGCTCGCGCTTTGACGTATGGACCTCGTCCGTCATCATTCTCGGCTACGCTATTCCCAGCTTTCTCTTCGCTATTTTGCTCATCGTCGTCTTTGCCGGCGGGCACTACCTCGACTGGTTTCCCCTGCGCGGACTGACCTCGACAGACTGGGACCAACTCGGGCCGCTCGAGCAAATTATCGACTACTTCTGGCACCTGGCCCTGCCGGTCAGCGCCATGCTCATTGGCGGCTTTGCCGGACTGACCCTGCTGACGAAAAACTCGTTCCTAGACGAGATCAACAAGCAGTACGTCATCACGGCGCGCGCCAAGGGCCTGACGGAGCGCCGCGTGCTTTACGGCCATGTATTCCGCAACGCCATGCTCATCGTCATCGCTGGCTTTCCCGGCGCCTTTGTCGACATCTTCTTCACCGGATCGCTGCTGACGGAAATTATCTTCTCGCTCGACGGCCTCGGCCTGCTCGGCTACGAAGCGGCGATCGGACGCGACTATCCGGTGATGTTTGCCACGCTCTACTTTTTTACCCTGCTGGGCCTGGTCATGCAGCTTATCGGCGATATGACCTACACTCTGGTCGACCGCCGCATCGACTTTGACAGCAGGGAGACGTAGTGAGGTCGCACACACCCATGCACCCGTCGAGGCCATCGTGAGCGCCCCGTCCTCACCGCCGGCCGAACCGCGCCTGCTGGGCCTTCGCCTGTCGCGCCTGAACCAGCGGCGACTGACCTATTTCCGCCGCAACCGACGCGGCTATTGGAGCACCTGGATCTTCTCGCTGCTCTTCCTGTGCTGTCTACCGGCCGAGTTTATCGCCAACGACCGTCCGCTGATGGTGCGCTACGACGGCCAGTTCTACTGCCCGGTGCTCTTCACCTACCCCGAAACGATTTTTGGCGGTGACTTCGAAACGGAAGCCGAGTACCGCGACCCCTTTGTGCAGGAGCTCATCGAGGAGAAGGGCTGGATCGTCTGGCCGCCCATTCCCTACCGCTACGACACCGTCAACTACGATCTCAAACAGCCGGCGCCCTCGCCACCCGATGCCGACAACCTGCTCGGCACCGACGACCAGGCGCGCGACGTGGCGGCTCGGCTGATTTACGGCTATCGCATCTCGCTGCTCTTTGGCCTGCTGCTGACGGTTTTTAGCGCCACCATCGGCATGGCTGCCGGCGCGGTGCAGGGCTACTTTGGCGGCTGGGTCGATCTGCTCTTCCAGCGCTTTATCGAAATCTGGCAGGGCCTGCCGATGCTCTACCTGCTCATTATTCTTGCTAGCCTCGTCGAGCCCAGTTTCTGGTGGCTGCTGGGCCTGCTCCTGCTCTTCCGCTGGATGGGTCTGGTCGGCGTCGTGCGCGCCGAATTCCTGCGCGCGCGCAACTTCGACTTTGTGAAGGCGGCCCGCGCCCTGGGCCAGAGCGACGCGCGTATCATGTGGCGCCACGTCCTGCCCAACGCCATGGTCTCGGCGCTGACCTTCCTGCCCTTTGTGCTAACCGGCTCGGTGGCCGTGCTCACCTCACTCGACTTTCTCGGCTTTGGCCTACCGCCCGGCTCGCCGTCGCTGGGCGAATTGCTCGGCCAGGGCAAGCGCAACCTACAGGCGCCGTGGCTGGGCTTTTCCGCCTTTTTCACCCTGGCCGTCATGCTCTCTCTGTTGGTGTTTATCGGCGAAGCGGTGCGCGACGCCGTTGATCCGCGCAAAACCTTTGCCCGCGCTGGAGACGACGCATGAGCCTGCTCGAAATAGAAAACCTAGGCGTGCGCTTCCACGCCGAAGAGGGCGACGTCGACGCCGTGCACAGTGCGTCGCTATCCATCGAAAAGGGCGAGACGGTAGCGCTGGTTGGCGAGTCGGGCTCGGGCAAATCCGTCACGGCGCTGTCCGTCCTGCAGCTGCTGCCCTATCCGCGCGCCAGCCATCCGCACGGCAGCATTCGCTTTGACGGCCAGGAGCTGCTCGGCGCACCGGGACGGCAGCTGCGCACGCTGCGCGGCGGGCGCATCGCCATGATCTTCCAAGAGCCCATGACCTCGCTCAACCCGCTGCACTCCATCGAAAAGCAAATCAGCGAAACGCTCGTCTTACACCGCGGCATGGAGCGGCCGCAGGCGCGCGCGCGCGCCGTAGAGCTGCTAAAGCAGGTCGGCCTGCCCAACGTCGAAGAGCGCCTTGACGCCTGGCCGCACCAGCTATCGGGCGGTCAGCGCCAGCGCGTGATGATCGCCATGGCGCTGGCCAACGAGCCGGATCTGCTCATCGCCGACGAACCAACCACTGCGCTCGACGTGACGGTGCAGGCGCAGATTCTGCAGCTGCTCAAGGACCTGCAGCAGCAGCTAGGTATGGCGATCCTACTCATTACCCACGACCTGGGCATCGTCCGCCACATGGCCGACCGCGTCTACGTCATGAAGGACGGGCACCTCGTCGAGCATAACGCCACGCGCCAACTGTTTAGCGCACCGCAGCACGACTACACGAAAATGCTCATCAACGCCGAGCCTAGCGGCCAGGCACCGGCCCTCGACGAAGAGGCCCACGTCGTCGTCGAAGCGCGCGACCTCAAGGTGCACTTTCCCATTCTGCGCGGACTGCTGCGCCGCACCGTGGGCCACGTAAAGGCCGTTGATGGCATCTCGCTGCAGGTGCGCGCCGGGCAGACGCTGGGCGTAGTCGGCGAGTCGGGCTCGGGCAAGAGCACGCTGGGCCAAGCGCTGCTGCGCCTGCTGCCCAGCGAGGGCCCCATCGAATTTGAGGGGCGCGATATCCAAGGATGGAAGCAGAGCGCGGTGCGGCCGCTGCGCCGACAGATGCAGATCGTCTTCCAAGACCCCTTCTCCAGCCTGAGTCCGCGCATGTCGGCGTTCCAAATCATCGAAGAGGGCCTGCTGGTGCACGGCCTCGGCACCACCTACGAAGAGCGGCGCCAGCGCGTGGCCGACAGCCTGCGCGAAGTCGGTTTAGATGCCTCGAGTATGGACCGCTTCCCGCACGAGTTTTCCGGCGGCCAGCGCCAGCGCATCGCCATTGCCCGCGCCATGGTGCTGGAGCCGCGCTTTGTCGTGCTCGACGAACCGACCAGCGCCCTCGACAAAACGGTGCAGGCGCAGATTATCGAACTGCTGCTGCGCCTGCAGAAGGCACACGGCCTGGCCTACCTATTTATCAGCCACGACCTAAAAGTCGTGCGCGCCATGGCTAGCCAGGTCATCGTCCTAAAGGACGGCCTCGTTGTCGAGCGCGGCCCAACCGAACGCATCTTCGACGAACCGCAGGAAGACTACACCCGCGCGCTGCTAGCGGCCGCTCTAGAGGGCAAGGCCATCGACTGGGAGGACTGAGTGCCAGAAGGACCAGAAATCAAGCGCGTCGCCGACGAGCTGGGCGACGCCTTAGTCGGCAAGAAACTCGTAGACGTTTTTTTCGCCTTCGACCATCTCAAGCCGTGGGAATCGGCCCTATGCGGGCGCAGGGTCAAGCGCGTGCGGCCGCGCGGCAAGGCGCTGCTGACGGAGCTGGGCGATCGCACCATCTATTCGCACAACCAGCTCTACGGTCGCTGGTTTGTCGCAGAGCGCGGCGCAGAGCCCGAAACGGGCCGCCAGCTGCGCCTGGCCCTTCACACCCGTCGCCACGCCTGCCTGCTCTACTCGGCCTCCGACATTGAAGTACTCGACGGAGGCGGTATGGCGACCCACCCCTTTCTCAGCAAGCTCGGTCCGGACGTCCTCGATAGCGAAACGACAAGCGAGACGATTGCGACCCGCTACGCCGAGCCGCAATTCCAACGACGCCAGCTCGGCGCGCTGCTGTTAGACCAGGGGTTCCTCGCCGGCCTGGGCAACTATCTGCGCAGCGAAATCCTGTTCTGCGCACGCGTCCATCCCCTGCGCCGCCTGGGCGACGTATCCAGCGCGGCGCGAGCGGCCCTCGCCCAGAACACGCTAGCCCTGACGCAACAGTCCTACGACACGCAGGGCGTGACTAACGACCTAGCTAGCTATAGAGCCATGCGAAAGGCCGGACGCACTTTTGCCGAGAGCCGCCACTGGGTCTTTGCCCGCCAGGGCGAGGCCTGCTACGAGTGCGGCGAGGCCATCGACAAGATCAGCGTCAATAGCCGCCGGCTCTACTACTGTCCGCGCTGCCAAGCCGAGTAGCGCGCGCTTACACCGCTGCGTATACTGCACGCAGTTGCCATTCCCTCTTCCCCGGGAGAGTGCCCCGTGAAAATCGTCGACATTGAAGCCATCGCGCTGCGCATACCCTACGAAGAGCGCATCCGCAAAGCGTACTACCACTTCGCCATGACGGAGGAGTTGACGCTCTACAAATTCTACACCGACACCGGTCTAGTCGGACTGGGCGAGCGCGTTGGACCCCCCTTCGACCCGACACAGCTAGCGCCCTATTTGGGCAGCGATCCCTTTGACCACGTAATGGGTACGGGGCCGTTCAATTTGGACATGGCCTGCTATGACCTGATGGGCAAACACCTGGGACAGCCGGCTTGGAAGCTGATGGGCCAGCAGCGGCGGCAGTGGGTGAGTATGGGCTGGTGGATGCCCTGCATGTCGCCAGAAGATTCAGCGCGCGAAGTGGAAATGGCCGCCGAGCGCGGCTACCGCGGCCTCAAGTGCAAGGCGCGCGCCTTTTACGACGTCGTCGAGCAGGCCGAGGCCATGCAGCAGGTCGCCCCACCCGATTTCCGCGTTGAGTTCGACTTTAACGGCGCGCTGATCAGCGTAGAAAAGGCGCTGCCGGTGCTGCGCGCGCTCGAAAAGATACCGGTGGTCAAGGGCGTCGAAGAGCCCATCTTCGCCTACGACGTGGAGGGCTGGCGGCGCCTGCACCGCGAAATTCGCATACCCTTTTACCTGCACGGTGTCAGCACGATCTTCGACGGCCCCTCGCGCCAGCCGTCCGGGCCGTGGCTGGGCCTGCGCGCCGGCGATTTTGACGGCGCGCTGTGCAGCCACGAAAACGTGCGCAATGCGCTAGCCGCTTCGTGGGCTTTCGCCGCGGCCAACACGCCGATTCTCTTGCAGTATGTCGGCACGGGTATCACCAGTGCCTTTGCCTGCCAGTTGGGTGCCGTCATGCATACGGCGACGCTGCCGGGCGTAACGGCCAGTCACTCGTACGAGGACGACCTCATCGCGCAGCCGTTGGACGTGCAGCGCGGTTTTATGCGCGTGCCCGAAGGCCCCGGGCTCGGCGTCGAACTGGACGAGGATGCCGTCGCGCGCTACCGGGATACCCAACCCGTGCAGTGGCCGCGCCACGTCTCTGTCGTGGAGCTGCCCGGCGGCATCCGGCACTACTACCGCAGCTTACAGCAGGCCGAAGATCTGATGAAGAGGGGCGTCGACGAAGCGTTCGCACCCGGCGTGCGCCTGCGCGAGTGGGAAGACGACGGCAGCGACGACTTCACGCAGATCTGGACGCAGCTACAAGAGCGCGATTGGCCCGTCTGGGACTAGCGCGCCTGCACGTCTAGGTTCCACGCCTGCCAGTAGTAGCGCAGCGGATCATCGGCGTCCCAGCCTGCGTAAATATCTTCCCAGCCCAGCCAACCCATATGCGGCAGCAGCGAGTCTGCGCGCACGGGGTGGCTCTGCGGCTGGTAGCGATAGTCCACCGACAGGCGCAGTCGATCGGCCGTCTCGTTGTCGCGGCCCTGGTGAACGGCCAAGCTGTGCACAAAGAGCGCATCGCCACACGCGAAATCGCCGCCGAACCACGCCGCCTCCTCCGCCACATCGACGGCGCGCCCTCCGGCTCCTTTCGCCTCGTGCACATCGCGTATAAAGCCGCCCGCATGCGTGCCGCACGCCACTGCCAGCGAGCCCAGTTCGGCCGGGCAGTCGCCCAAGGGAATCCACGCCGTCCACGTCTCGTCGCTGCCGCCAATGTAGAAGTGGTCCTGATGCGGCGGCGTCGAATGCGTTTGCGTCTGCGGAAACATCGCCCGACAGATATTGCGGCTGTGCGGCAGCACCGCTTCGCCAAAGAGCACGCCCAGCGCGTCGATGATTTTCTCGTGCAGCGCCAGCGCGTTGAAGGCGCGCAGTTTGAGCACGTCGCAGTAAAAGGCCTGCCAGCGCGGATCGCCCGATTCGATCACCGCGCGCTCGGCGCGCACCACGCCCTGCATCGGATCGCTGCCCTCTACCAGCCAGCCGTGCTGCCGGCAGACGTCGAGCACCTGCCCGCGCACATCGAGCACATCGCTCTGGGGCAACAGTCCCTTGAAGAACAAACAGCCGTCTGCGCGCGCGCGCTGTCTGAGCGCCTCCGCGTCGTGCAGCAGCGGCGTCGAGTCTACATAGGGCTGCACGTCGCGCATGGTCGTCATCGCCATAGGTCATCACTCTCCGTTAAATGTGCGTCATAAAACGCGGTCTGTATCGTTTAGAAAGGAGCCTCTATACCAACGTCAGCGGCCAATCCCCGCAGGCTGTCGACAGTCAACTGCGTCAGCGGCACACCGTGCTCCGCGGATTCCCTCTCGCATTCCCATTCGATTTCGCCGGGCACGTAGATGCGTTCTACACCATCGGCTCTGGGTGCAGCATGCATGCGCTCAATCAGTTCGTCGACGCGCGCCTCAAACTGCTCCTGGGGCATCATCGCCGCCACGTCGAGCGCGATAAAGGCGTGCCCCTCGTCGCAGGGTGCATCCGAGACCTTGGCCCACGACAGCACGTCGAGCGTCATAGCCGCACCGGCCAGCGCGCCGGAAAAGCATTCGACCAATAGTGCCAAACCGTAGCCCTTGTGGGCGGCAAAGGGCGTCAGCGCACCACCGTTACCAAAGGGAGCCGGATCGCTCGTCGGCCGGCCCTCGGCGTCGGTCAACCAATCGGCCGGTATGCCCTTTCCCTGCGCCGCGGCCGAGTGCACCTTGCCACCGGCCACCGTGCTCATGGCGATGTCCAACACCAGCGGCGGATACTTCCCTGCCGGAATTGCGTAGGACAGCGGATTGTTGCCCAACTGCGGGCCGCGACCGCCCGGCAGGTTCATGACCACGTCGGTATTGCTCATGGCCAGCGCGGCCATGCCGTGCTCTAGTGCCATCATCGCATAGGCCGAAGCCGCGCCAAAGTGGTTGCTGCGGCGCACCGTCACCAGACCGATCCCCGTCTCTTTTGCCTTGTCGATGACCCGAACCATGGCGCGCTGACCGGCGACCATGCCCACCGCCTGGCCCGCATCCATCTGCGCCCAGGCCGGACCTTCGTTCGTCACCGCGGGCTCGGCGCGCGGGTCGATGCCGCCGTCGCGCATCAGCTGGACGTAGCGGCGCAGCGACGCCGTGCCGTGCGTGTGAATGCCGCGCGCATCGGTATCTGCGAGTACTTGGGCCGTTAGCCGCGCATCCGCCGGACCCATGCCGACAGCCTGCAGGCAGCGCGCGCAGAAGTCGACGAGCTCGGCGTGTGCGATGCGCGCTACAAAGGGGGGCAATAGAGCCATTTGTTGCCTTCTGTTCTCAACGTAGCATTCACTTCGAATCTCTCACTTACCATAGCGGTCTACTGGTGCTGCACGCCTATTTATGGCGCCGTCCAACGGAAGGGACGCGTCAGCTGGAGCGTGCGCTCGGCGCGATCGTACCAGCCCTGCGGCAGAAACTCGTCGCTGTGCATATAGCACTGCACGCGCACCGTATTGCTGCCTTCTTCAAACGTCAGCAGACGGCTCTTAGGCACGTTTTCCGGCCCGTGGTAGCGGCTCAAGCAGGCCGCGTTGATAAAGTGCGTTCCGCCCCACTTGGTTTCGACGTGCGACTTTCCGCCGTGCGTATCGTCCGGGTGCGTATGGGTATGACCGCCAAACCACAGATCTACCGAGCCAGGATGCGACGCCAAATAGTGCTCGAACGCACCCGAATCGGGCTGGCTGTCGACAAAGTACAAATACGATGCGCCGATAGGAGCACCCTGCGGCTTGTAGCCGTGATAGTGACTCTGCCAGGTGCCGTCAGCGTCCTTTTTCAGACCTTCCCAATCTCCAGAGGCCACGGTCGTGTTCTTGAGCATGTAGTGGTGTGCCGACACAATAATGTGCTCGGGATGGGCCGCCACCTGCTCCTTCCACCAAGTGAAGGTCTCGCCCGTTACCACGCCGGCTGGATTGCCGCCCAGCGTGCCGCGTCCTACCGTTTGCGATGGCTCGTTGATATCGCTCATCAACAGAAAGAGCACGTTGCCGACGGTAAAGCTGTAGCGCTCCCACGTGCCCATCAGCGGATAGGGACGGCGGCTAGGATCAACACCGGAATAGGCCGTATGGGCCCCCATCGGATCGACCCACTTTTGCCACCACCAAGCCGGCGGCTCGTCGAGGCCGCTGCGGTCGTGGTTGCCGCAAATACTGTAGATGTCCTCGCGCTGGTGCCGTTCCAAAACGGAAAACTGCCGCACGACTTCGCGGCCCTCTTCGTCGTCGGGCACGGCTTGCCCGCCCGACATATCGCCGATATCGATGGCAATATCCCAATCGAACGGCGGTCCTCCACAATCACCTCCCCGTTCGGATGTGCGCAGCGCATCGGCTAGGCTGCGTCGATTGGCGCGCGCTAGGTCCGTGCCGACGTGCGCGTCACCAAAAACCCACAGGGCAAAGGTATTGCTGCTGGCCATGCTCCCTCCACTTACAGCGCCTCACTGCACGTTCAACGGGACAGAACAGGCGCGCGAGTTTAGTGCGATCGACGTAGCGACAATATAGGATCGCACAGACGACGCGACCAATGAACCCATCCGCCGATTGATGGCGAGATCCCCATGCATTATCCTTGCTGGCATCAGCACGCAGCTTCGCAGACCACCTGCCTCAGGAGACCGATATGGAAGCCTGGATTTTTGTGCACGATCCTCTCGAACGCTACCTAGACGACTACGAGCGCATCTTTGACGCTTGGGAAGCGGGCGGCGTGCGCGGCATCGTCGTCGGCTACCTGCGCTTTCGCGGAGAAAACGGCGAGAGCCTGCCCACCTTTCACTCCGACCCGGCGGTGTATACATCCTTTGGCATTGCGCCACCAGAAGATGGGCCACGCGATCCGGAAAAGGAGAGGAAGTTTCAGGCCATGCTCGACAACGCGGCCGCACGCGGCTGGCACATTATGACCTTTTACGCCGGCGGCGGTGGCGGTAGCCTGCCCATCGAAGACGACCCACACGGCGTCATTTCCTATGCCGCGCGCATCCAAGACACCATGAACGCCCTGCCGCAGGCACACGGCATCGTGCAGGACGGGCCCGGCGAGCAGCACTACGAGTTGGCCTTCCACCACGGCGGCGAACTGCTGGAAATCCGCCCTGGCAGCGAGGAGCGCTTTGCCGCGCTCGGCTTTGAACTGGGGCGCTTACAGCGCGGCATCGACCACCTGCGCACCAGCCTGCAGGGGCTGACGCCGGCGGCCGTGCGCTACCAGGCGGCGGCCGGCACGCTGGCCGGCATGCAGCTCTTCGATATCAACGAGGACGTGATCTACTGGCTGCGCGCGCGGCGGCAAATGGCGCTCGGCTATATGGAGGGCTTGGCAGGGCAACTCCCCGGACTCAATCGCAAAGTCGAGCTGGGCGGCATCCCGCGCACGGCGGCGTTTTCGTCGCTGACCTGCCAGGACTACGTCGAGATGGGCCGACTCTTTGACTACGTCTTTCCCAAGCACTACTACTGGCACCGCGGCTTTGACGGCCTCTACGGCACGGTCGCGCGCTGGGTGCAGCGGCTCCTCGATTGGAATCCCACGCTCAGCGAAGCCGACGGACTGGCCGTCGTGCGCGCGCTCTTCGGTATTGAACTGCCCGGCGTGCACTGCCTGCTCGATATGGAGATGGGATTCCCCGACGAATTCTTCTCGCAGGTTGTCTACGGCGAGACGCAGCGGGCCCTAGAGGCCATCGGCCCCGACAAGACTATCTGCTGGGTGTCTACCGGACGGGCACCGCACGCCGGCGATGCCATGCCGGCGCGCGATCTGTATAAGATATTGGACGCCTCGCGCCAGGCCGGTCTCCAGCGCTTTCTCTTCCATCCCGACCCCGAGCCAGGCGCGGCCGAGTGGCATATTCTCACCAATATGTGCGGCACGCCGTGGAAGGAAGATATGGATGGGTCCTACTGGCCGGCCGACACGCCGCGCTC
>JAYPJE010000079.1:0-15073 GCA_038128265.1 Gemmatimonadota bacterium | reverse complement strand
AGCCTACTTTAGCCGCATTCTCACCCAGTGCGCATTTACAAAGCGAGGCCATACGCATGAACGACACGGAAAAATTTCTCTTTGATTTGCAGGGCTTTCTCAAGGTTCCCAACTTTCTCAGCGCCGAAGAGGTCGGCGCCCTCAATGATGCGTTTGACGCCAACTGGGACCAGCGCCGCGACGATCCCAACCACGCACCGCACGGCAGCACCCACGGCCCGCTGCGCCGCGGTATGTTCACCAATATGCTGCAGTGGGACAAGCCGCACTGCCTGCCTTTCCGCGATCTGCTGGCGCACAAGAAGCTGATTCCCTACTTGAACACCTTTTTCGGGCGCGGCTGGAAAATGGATCACGCGCCCTTTATGCTGACCGGCGGCAAAGGCACGGAAGGCCTTGTCCTGCACGGTTCGACGAGCCGTGTTTTTGACGGTTCGCAGTACTACGAATACGCCAACGGCGTCATGCGCTGCGGAATGATTGTATGCCAGTTCCAGCTCACCGACGTCAACGAGGGCGACGGTGGATTTGCCTGCATTCCCGGCAGCCACAAGGCCAATTTTTCCTGCCCGGAAGCCATACGCACTTGGGATGAACACCGCGAAGTGGTTTATAACGTGCCCTGTAAAGCAGGCGATATGGTCATCTTCAACGAAGCCACGCTGCACGGCACGCTGCCGTGGACGGCCGAACACGAGCGCCGTTCGCTGCTCTACCGCTACAGTCCCAAATACCTGCACTTTGCCGGCGGCTCTTACCAGACCAGTCAGCCAGATTGGGTGTCTGAGTTGACAGAAGCGCAGCAGGCCGTCCTCGAACCACCCTACATATACGACCGCCCGCTTATTGAAGACGATGGCGTGACCGTCGTTACGCCGCGGCGCGAGTAGCGCATATAGGGCGGCAGCGAAACGGCACACCCGCTGCCGCCCTATATGCCTATCGGCGCGATTTTACAATCGCTTCCATCAGCCCTTTCATATAGCCAACGGCCATCAGACGGCCCTGCAGAGCATAGCCGGGGTGATCGTTGTTTTCGCCCTCCATCGTCGGCGCGTGGTCCGGCCGCATTGGCCCGTTAAAACCGACGTCAATATACGTTTTCATTGCCTCGTACATATCCGCTTCCCCCTCCTCATCGTGAAAAGTCTCGGAAAATTCGTCGGCATGACCACCCTTATTAATGTTGCGATAGTGGGCAAAGTGCAGACGCCCCTGCTCTGCAAAGCGGCGAATCCAGGTCGGGTTATCGATGTTCATTTCCGTAAAGCATCCCTGGCAATAAGTCAGGCCGTTGGCCGGGCTATCGACCATATCGAGCATGCGCTGAAAATTTTCTGGGCTGGTCATAATGCGACCGATACCGCGCACCGGCGAGCGTGGAGGATCGTCTGGATGCATGGCTAGCTTGACGCCTGCTTCCTCGGCAACGGGCACTACGGCGTTGAGGAAATATGCCAAGCTGTCCCACAGCTGCTCTTCGGAGATCTCGCCCAGTGGCGTCAGACCACCGCGCTCAAAATCGGCGTGGCGATAAGTCGTCACGACGGCCCCTCCGCGCGCCGGCGTCGTAAAATCGGTGCGAAGCCAACCAAAGCCCACCATCCAGTTATAGCAGAGAGTGGGTATGCCCGCCCGCCCCATATTGCGGATCGACTCGCAGTAGTTTTCGATATCTTCGTCGCGCCCCTCTTCGCCCAGTTTAACTCGCTGCGGCACCGGAATGCCTTCGTAGACCGACAGTTTGAGCCCGTAGCTTTCGACCTCATTGCGCTGTGCCAGCATGCCTTCAAAGGTCCACACATCGCCGTTGCGATTGCGCCCACCCCCGGGCAGTGAAGTCACGACGTGCTCGGCACCCATCTGCGCCATATAGCGCATGCGCTCAGGCGTGACCTGCGTTAGAAAACCAATGCCTATCGGATAGTTGTTTATTCCCACGATCTATTCTCCTTTTCTAACGAGCGTTGCCCAGCGCGTCGCTGCCGACGCGCGATCAAAACCTGACACCAAAGCTGGTAGACAGCTTCACGTCGGTCTTTTTGACTCCCTGCGGCGGGTCTGAGTCCGAACGAAAGTCTATCGCCGTCGTCTGACTGAGCGGACCAACAAGCGGCGTAGTCAACTCGCCGGTGCCGAGCAGGCGCGCATCTCCGATGTCGCCCAAGGCGAACTGATAATAGGCCGTTAGCGACAGCTCAATGCGCCGATTAAAGCGCGCATTCAAGTAGTTGCTCGAACGCCAGACCGACGTGTTGGCCGGATGCATATCTCCCGCCAATAGGTTAAGCGTTTCGCGCTCCCACATCAGCGCAGAGCCCAGAGAAAAAGCCGTCGCCTTATCGGCGCGCCAGACCCGACGCATCCCCGTTCCCCATAGCAGACGCCGATCGAGCCGGCGCGATTTGGCGTAGTCGCCCTGTGCGAAAAGCTCTGGCTGCCAGCGAGCATTGTTGGTGTGCGTATAGCGCAGGTGCAGCACGCCGCTATTGGCAAAGCGCTTGCCGCCAAGAAAGCCAATGCCCCCTTTGAACACGGCCAAATAGGTGCCCGTTGCCGTATTGACCGTCAGGTTGCCGGCCCCGTCACTTTTGACGACGTCGACATTGCCTATATTGGAGTGCAGCGAGAGGCGCGCCCCGCCGGTTACGCCCTCTTTGCCCCGATAGTGTTCAATATTTACTTGGGCCATCAGCGGCAACGCCATCAACGCCGACCACAACGTCCCTACAATCACTCCTCGGTATATCGCTGCGTTCATACAAACCTTTCTCTGCATTAGACTCGCGCACAGTGTGCATCCGTGCGCAACGCCGTTCTACCCGCTATATTTTCCTAGCGCGCCACCTGCAATCTATTGAGCGCCCATGCACTGTCAAGCAACGGACCCAGCCCAGCACCCGCACAGAGAAGACCATGTGGCGCTACGCCCTTTTTATCCTTGTCTGTTTGATCGCCCCCCTGCTACTAGTTGAATGGTATGCACGAGGGCGCTACGCAGCCTATGCCGACGACGAGGCCTTTCTCCAACTGGCATTCGAGCGCCTGCTCAACTCACTTGTCATTCCGACAACCAACCAACCACACAGCCCCCCTTTTGGCTATGCGCTGACCCCGAACACGAGCGAGACCATCCGCACCGACGAGTATACCTACACAATCCGCACCAACAGCTTAGGCTTCCGCACGCGAGAAATAGCGCCGCGCGATGCTCGCCAACAGCAGCTGCTGATCGTTGGCGATTCCATGCTTTTTGGCGTGGGACAAGACGAGAAGCACGCACTCACCGGCCAGCTAGAGCGCATCGGCACTAGCGCGGACACGCCGCTGCGGGTGTATAACTTCACCATGATCGGCTTTAGCTCGGTGCAGGCACTCATTGCCGCGCACGCCGTTGCGCCGCAACTAGAAGCCGACTATATGCTGCTGGGCATCTTCTTGGGCAATGACCTGCTTCCCAACGCCATTTCACACGTCGGTGCAGACGGTCGCCTCGCCTATGACGAAGGGCAGATCACTCGGCTGCGCGCGGAACTGCACCGCCACTTGGCCCCACTGATGCCCAGCCTGGCGCTACGCGCCTGGGCGCTGCAGGCGTGGACGCCGCGGCTGCGCTACGCATTCTCTGCTGAAGAGCGCTTCCTGCAGCACACCTATGGGCTCATCGACGACTTTGTAGCGCTCGCCAGAGCAAACCGCGCACGACCGGCCATCGCCGTTATCTACCCGCGCTACGCCGTTGAAAATGGTCTAGTCGGCCGCTGGTCAATGGGCCGCAAACCCGGACAGCTGCTGGCCCAGTACTGTCGCGACCAAGATATTGCCGTACTCGACCTGCTGGATTATATGGACGGCAGCGAAGATGCGCAGCGCTACTACTACGCGACCGACGGACACTTTAATCGCGCCGGCAACGCGCGCGTCGCCCAGGCCATCTACGACAAACTGATTGGACACTGAGCAGCAGAAAGGAGCCGTGGCATGAGCGAGCTGACGGGAAACGACCTACAGCGCAACCCGCACCTATTGGACGGAGAAATTGCGTTAAGCGACGGCACCGCACTCGTGGCGCGACTGCACCGCTCCGACGACGGTGAGCGCTTGGCTCACTACTTTACTCACCTCTCTGAAGCCACGCGCCGCGTATACGGCCCTCACCCCTTCAGCGCCGAGCAGGGGCACGCCTTTTGCCGCGACATAGACTACGGACACACGCTGCGCTTTCTCGCCCTCGATGAACAGCACATCGTCGCCTACTTTATCCTGCGACTCGGCGTGTTAGACGGCGACGCCGCGCGCTATCGCGAGCGCGGACAGACGCTCGACCCGGCTACCGACTGCACGCTGGCCCCTTCGGTGGCCGACGCCTATCAGGAGCGCGGCCTGGGCAGTGCCCTGTTCCCCCGGCTAGTCGACGCCGCGCGCCGGCTCGGGCGCCGGCGCATCGTGCTGTGGGGCGGCGTGCGCGCCGACAATCCGCGCGCCGAATACTTCTATCGCAAATTGGGTTTTGTCGAATGCGGACAGTTCCAGACGCGCGACACCAATAACTACGACATGCTGCTCGCGCTATAGAAACCCTATGCTCCCTTTCGCGCACGCGTCATCTCGCGCTTACCGGGTGGTCCCGGCAGGCTCTCCACCGCAAAGCCCACCGCGCGCAGATCGCGTTTGACCTGCCCCTTGGCGCAGTAGGTAACCAAAACACCTCCGGGAACGAGCACTTTGTACATGCGCGCAAAGGCTTCTCGTGTCCACAGCTCCGGCTGATAGGCCGGACCAAAGGCGTCGTAATACACCACGTCAAAGCGCTCACTTAAATCGGCTTCTTCGATGCGCACATGCACTTTTTTCAGCGAAAAAAACGCGTCTAAGCGAGCATTCAAGCCCCATGCGAGATCGTGTAGCTCGGCGAAGCGCGCGCCGGCTTCCTCAATGATCTGCGGATAGTTGAGCTGCGCGACGAGCGCTGCATCCAACGGTTTGGCTTCAATGGCCACGTAGTCGATCGGCTGCCGATGTTGCTGGGCAAACAGCCGCGTCAGCAGGGCGTTAAGCCCCGTGCCAAACCCCATTTCGAGCACGCCGATGCGCGCGCGCGGTCCGAGATCGGCCACGCCGTGGCGCACAAATACGTGCTGGCCTTCGCACAGCGCACCGTGCGTCGAGTGGTAGTGCTCGCCCGGGTAAGGCGAGGCGAGCGTATGCGAGCCGTCGGCCGTTTCGACGATATCCATGCAATCCTCTCTTTGGCATGCGCGCATCAATTGGCGTTCTTGTTAGAGCTATTATTCACGAGGGAAACGCCCATGTCGCTACACGTGCAAACTCAATTTCCCGGCGGCAACGCCTGTGCCGTAGATATCCGCTCCACGGCCGAGCGCGACATCGTCCATTTCGCCGCCGATCCGCACGGCGGCACCGAGGCGCTGTGGTTTTACTTCCGCGTCGTCGAGTGCTCCCAGCGCCCCGTCGACCTCGTGCTGACCAACGTCGACTCCTGTTTGGGCGGTGCGCATAATTGGCAGCGCACACGGCCCGTATGGCGCCAGGCCGGCGCCACCTGGGAGCGCCTTGCAGCGGGTACAGTAGAAACCCTAGACGACGGGCGCCATCAGGTCGTCTGGCGCATCGAGCCAAGCTATGACGCGTTTGAAGTAGCTTTCTGCTATCCCTACGCGCTGGGCGATTTGGAGATGACGCGCAGCGCCTGCGGCAGCTATTGGGAACTCGATCCCATCGGCGTCACAAGCCGAGGCAACCCCCTGCCGCGCCTCGCCAATAGCTATCGAGGCGACGGCGTTCCGGGTCTCTACGCCATCGCGCGGCAGCACGCCGGCGAGATGCCGGGCTCGTGGGTGCTCGACGGCCTGCTGCGCCGCGCCGCACAGGCCCTCGATCCCGCACAGCTGCTAATATGGACTACGCCCCTAGCCCATTTGGACGGCGTGGTAGAGGGCGATTATGGCAAAGACCCCTTTCCCTGGGACCTAAACCGCGCTTGGAGCACGCCGCCCATGCGCCACGAAGTCCGCGTCGTGCAGAGCGATATGCAGCGCTGGCATCAGCGCTGCACTCCAACCCTCGCGCTCGACCTGCACGCGCCGGGACCGGGCGAAGCCGATGGCGCCTACTTTTTTCTGCCGCGCGCGGGCCGACCCGAACTGCAGTTGCAGGCGGCGCGCCAAGCGATCGAAGCCATCGCTCCCTCACTGCCGACCGAACTCGTCCACGCCGACCTGCTGCGCCAGCCGGACTATCCGTCGCGCTGGGATGGGGAGGCCACCCTCGACAACTACGCTTGGGACATGTGGCAGATTCCCTGTCTTACGTTAGAAATACCCTATGCCGCCAGCGGGGACACCGTCTTCACTCGCGAGGCGTATCGCCGCCTCGGTGCCGGTCTGTTAGAGGGCATTTGCGCATGGAAAGGCATCTCGCTGCCATAAAACGACCGGTTTCGACACAAATTAAATATATTATAAAATATTGTAAATAATACACTTATGTTATTTTATTTCAAAGCCATTAAAGTTGCTAATGAAAATGCCGATATAGTTTGAATAGGGGGTTTGCGCTTTCTAATCGGAGCGCCTCGCTTCCGCTTTCGCGCGCGATAGCCCCGTTTCTGCCATGGCCCCAGTGACAGCGGGGTCGCAGCATCCGCATGCCGTTGGCACGCGGCGAGCGCAGAGCGGACGCGGCTTCGAAGTGGCAGCGTTCCGGCAGCAACCCCCGCTCTTTTAACGCGGGCTGAAGTCCATTACCGCGTTGCCCCAGGATGGAGCCCCGACCTCGTTTGGTCGGGGCTCCACTCCGTTCAGGGGGCCATATGACAGGCGCGCGCCGGCGCGTTAGATTAGCGGCCTACCCACTACAACCCGCTAACGGCAGCTAAAGGACACACACCATGCCCACCATACCCGCCGACGATCCGCGCCTGTGCTGGGGCGGCATTGCCTCGCTCGAACGGGGCGCAGGATGGATCAAGCCCTGGCGCATTCCCCACGAAGACCAAGACCTCTACTCACCCGGCGTCAGCGAACTGGCCGGACGCGCCGAAATGGCTTCCGGCGTGCGCCTGCGCTTTGCCAGCGATGCCACAGCCCTCACGCTGCACACCGAGCCGCTTGCTGAAGAGGGCAACTTCGACCTCTACGCCAACGGCGATCTAGTCGCGACCATCGACTTTGCCGCCGGTCAGACCGCCACGGAGTTTACCAACCTGCCAGACGGCGACAACGCGCTCGAACTCTGGCTCTCTCAGGCCATGCCGGTGGCCGTGCGCGCCATCGAACTTCCCGAGGGTAGCACGCTGGAAAAGTGCGAAGACCATCGACGCAAATGGGTCACCTACGGCTCGTCTATCACCCACTGCCGCACGGCCGGTTCGCCCTCGTTTACCTGGCCAGGCGTGGTCGCGCGCGGCATGGATTTCAACCTGACGTCGTTTGGCTTTGGCGGCCAGTGCCACGCCGATCCCATGATGGCCCGCCTGATCCGCGACCGGCCAGCCGACTTTTTATCCGTCAAAATTGGCATCAATATCTACGGCGGATCTAGCCTGGGACCACGCACCTTTAGACCGGCCATTATCGGCACCATTGCCACCATCCGCGACGGCCATCCCGACACGCCCTTTGCCGTCTGCTCGCCCATCTGGGGGCACGATCGCGAAGACGCCCCCAACGCCGTTGGACTGACGCTGCGGCAAATGCGCATTGAAGTTCAGGAAGCCGTCGAGTCGTTCCGGCGGCGCGGCGATGCGCACATCTACTACGTCGATGGCCTAAAGCTCTTCGGCGAAGACCTGGCCCACCTGCTGCCGGACAATCTACATCCCAACGCCGAGGGCTACCGCCTCATGGGCGAACACTTTCTCCGTGAAGTCTTCGAGGTACAGGGCGTCCAAGTCGGCTGAGCACCACGCCTGTGCGCTAGTATTTTACCGCGACCCTGCGCCCCCTTTTGGCGCTCTCGATGGCTGCAAAGACCATGGCCAGACTCTTGATATTGTCCGTGCACACCGTCTCGGGCGTGCGGCCACGGCGCACGCAGTCTACAAACTCGTCGATCAGACCAGCATGGCCACCGACGCGGTCCTTGGCGGCCAGCGCCGGCACCGGCAGGTCGCGCATCTGCGCGTGGAACGCACCGCCTTTTTTTACTGCCTGCGCGCAGATGCCCTCACCGCCGTCCCACGTTGCGCTGCCCTTGGTGCCAACAATGCGCCAATCGCATTCCCAGCTCGTATTGAGGCCCTCGGCACACCAGCTGCCGCGATAGGTAAAGACCAACCCATCGCTCATCTCAAAAATGCAGATGGCCGAGGCGTCGTGATCGTACCAGGATCCGGCCGGATTCCACTCTTGGCAGTAAACCGATACGGGATCGGCTCCGGTAATAAGGCGCGCCTGATCAAAGGTGTGTATTGCCATATCGAGCAGCAGCACGTGCTCCATGCGATCGCGGAACCCGCCGAAGTGCGCACCGATATAGAAGTCGCAGTTAACCGTCGTCAATGGGCCGATGGGGTTTTTGGCCAGCAGGCGGCGCAGGCGGCGAATGTTGGGATTGTAGCGGCGGTTCTGAATGACGGCATAGATTTTACCCGCTTTTGCGGCGGCGCGCAGCGAGCGCCGCGCGTTGGCCATGGAATCGGCCAGCGGCTTTTCGCCCAGCACGTGGCAGCCGTGGCGCAGCGCCGTAACGGTAACATCGGTATGGGCTGACGGCACCGTTACGTCGAATACCACGTCGGGATGTACGTCGCGCAGCACGGCCTTGAGATCGCTGCCCACCTCCGCGTTTTCCAAGCGATACTCTTCGGCACGCCAGCGCGCATTTTTTTTATCGATGTCGACGAGACCGACAATTTCCAAATCGCTGCGTTCGCTCGCCGCCGAAAGCCAGGCGCGGCTCATACCACCGCAACCAACCAGCACTGCGCGCACTTTTTCTCTCTTAGCCATGAGCATGTCCTTCCTTTTGTATTGAATAGCGCCCGCCGCCACGGTGCAACACACGCTCTATAATGGGAGCGCCCCGTGCCGCTTTAATGAATCATAAACGCGCGCAGGTCCGGCGTAACCTCTCGTGCTCGCAGCCGTTCGCGCTCGTATAGAACGCGCCCCAGATTGGCGAGAAAGGGGAAGCTCACCGCATCATACTCGTACTGACCGTCGTTGTATATGCCGTTGTCATTGGCGGCAACCACGGCCGTCAGCAAGAACTCCACGCCGTTTTCAAAGTCGACAATATAGGCATTGTCGATCAGGTAACCATAGGCCAGACCGACTTTGTTAAACAGGCGAATGTGATCGGGCATGGGCTCTCTGCGATCGCCGAACATAAAGAACTTCACGTAGCTGTCGTAGTATTTCGCTCGATCGTACTGCG
The DNA here is from genome assembly GCA_038128265.1 of Gemmatimonadota bacterium. Taxonomy (GTDB): domain Bacteria; phylum Latescibacterota; class UBA2968; order UBA8231; family UBA8231. Next base: position 5,674 of record JAYPJE010000079.1, on the reverse strand, counting down.
GATGGGCGCATTCGCGCGGCAGCATCGACATGGCGTGTAAGACAAAGCGACGATCGGCGTCGCTCAGCGCAAAGCGCATGGCCGGCGGCACGCTGTGTGGAAATACGACGGCCTTTAGCATATCGTGCAGCACGCGCACAGACATATAGTTGGAGCCGGAAAAGTCTTTGGGCTCTTCGACGAGCTTGCCGTCAACCATCTGTGCACGCCCCTTTTCTATCGGGTGTTCGGCTCGATAGCAGACGTCGTTATACTGGGCCGGCTGCGCGTAGAGCACGTCCGACCCGCGATAAAACTGGAAGGGATTGGTGTGGCGGTTTTCCTCGGCTGACAGCGCCAACGACAGGCGATGCGTCAGCCGCACATCGCGATAGCCCTTTTCCCACAGACCGCTGTTCATGCGCTGCTGACCGACAAACTCGTAGAGGCGGTTATAGGCATCGTTGTCGCTTACGACAAAGAGCTTGCGAATGTAGTGGGCGAGGGTGGGCAGGCCGTCGGGCGCGGTCTCGTCGACCTCGACGGCCTGCTGGCCTTCGCGCGCACGGCCAATGCGCAGGGGTGTGTTGCGATCGACGTCTGGTATCTCGCCAAGCTTTTCCAGCGCCAGCAGCGCACCGGCCAGCTTCAGCGTGCTAGCGGGGTAAAAGTAGGCGTCGGCGTCGACGCGATAGGCGTGCTCCCTAAAGTGGGGCCGCTGCTGGCTATCGCGATCGATCTGCGTGTAGAGGATCTGCACTTCGCGCTCTTCGATGCGCTCCAGCACGTCACCAAAAAGCGTGGGATGCGCCTGTAACACCTGCTCGATAACGTCGTCTTGCACTGCGACTCGAGTCCCCTTTCTACGATGGCTACCTACGCCGTCTCATACCCCGATTAGAGAATTAATTTACCGCGTTGAGACCGGCCTGTGCGCCCAGCATTTCCAACCCGGACCCACCTAATAGCCACAGCAGCCACAGCACACTCAGCGACCACAGGGCGCGCCGCGCGTCGATCTGGCCCAGCACCGATAGCCCGATGCTCATAATCCATATCTGCCACAGATCGAAAAAGTTGATGTTGACCAGCACGCGCCCAATAAAGGTCGACGTCGCTTCATCCCCCATAAACATACCGGGACCAGTGTAGACAAAGGGCGACCCCGTAGCCAGCACGACGAGCGCGCGCAGCAGCCACTCGAGCGCAACGACCGGCGTCGCATAAGCCTTGATCACCAGCGCCTGGCGAAAGCTCATCTCGACCCGAAAAGCCATACGCGCAACAGCGAGTAGAATGGCACCGACAAAGACCAGCGAAGCAAAGTGTCCGACCGGCACCATCGTCCACCCTTGCGCGCGCATCATGGCAACGCTCTGCTCATACTGGACGCGCTGCGCTTCGTCTAGGCCGCGCAGCTTTTCCTGCACGGCTGGCGCATCCAGACTGCTCACGATATCGATCGTCAGGAAGTGGCAGGCCAAACCGACCAAGCTAGTCAGGGCGACTGGCAGCAGCCAGTCCAGCGAACTTTCGCGCCCAACAACGGCGGCAAACGTCGATTGCGGAGCATAAAAAACGCGCTGCACGCGCTGTATCCATCCCGCTTCTTCAGCGGCAAAACCAGGGCCCTCCATCGCGTCACTCTCCTTATTAAATCACATTCTCAGGGTAGACCTGAGCAAAAATAGGTGCGAGCGCACATTAAGCAATGGCATTGTGCGCTTTCTTCTCGCCGGCAATACGGACCGAACCGATTATAGCGCGCTTGCGCTGGATCACCCACAGAGCGATTCTTTTTCCTCGCAGTTCCACTCAAAGGGAGTCCATACCATCAACACTAGGCGCGTTGCATCCGGCCGCCTCGATAGGCAGCTAATCCGACCCATTTTCGCCCTAGCTACGCCCGTGGCCCTCTCTTCGCAGTTAGACACGCTGGTCGGCGTAGCCGATATCTACCTGGTCGGCGACCTCGGGGCCGACGCCATTGCTGCGGTCGGCATCTCACAAATCCTAACCATGGTCGTCGGCGTCGTGATGATCGCCGTCTCCACCGGCGCCTTCGCACTCGTAGCACAGGGCACGGGAGCCGGCGACGAGCGCACCGTCAGCGCCACCACCAAGCAGGCCCTCGTCTTGGTTGCCACCATTAGCTCACTGCTGAGCCTGCTGGGCATCGCCTTTTCGCGCATCGCGCTCGAAGTACTGAGCATGCCGGCCGGCGTCGTCGAATTGGGCACGGGCTACCTGCACGTATTCTTTGCCGGCCTCGCTTTTATGGCGCTCAACTTCACGCTCAACAACTGTCTCTACGGCGCCGGCGACGCGCGCACACCGCTCTACCTCAACCTCTTTATGAGCGCGCTGAAAATCGCCCTGAGCTACCTACTGATCTTTGGCGCAGGTCCGCTGCCCGCACTCGGCGTCAACGGCGCGGCGCTGGCCACCGTGCTTAGCCGAGCCGCAGGTTTCACGCTGGCCATTGTGCTGGTCAAGAGCGACCGCCTCAAGGTGCGCTTTCTACCCGACACCTCGTTCCTGCCCGAACGCGCACGAGCCGAGCGCATGCTGCGCATCGGCATTCCCTCGGCCATCCAGGGACTGTTCCGCAACGGCTCGGGCGTCGTCTTTGTCAAACTCGTCGCGCTGACGGCCCAACCGACCATTGCCGTGGCAGCCTACTCCATTGGCAATCAGGTCGAGCGCATCGTGCGCCGCACCTCGCTATCCTTTGGCACGGCAGCCACCACGCTGGTCGGACAGCGACTGGGAGCAGGCGACGGCGAAGGCGCAGAGCGCAGCGGCTGGACAGCCATTTTTATCGGCAGCATCAGCATGGCACTCTTCGGCGCGCCGCTGGCATTGTTCGCCGAAGAAATCATGGGGATATTCACCCAAGACACCGCCATCATTGAAGTCGGCACCGTCTACATTTGGGCTATTATTTTAGCCGAACCGCTACACTGCATGGCCATTACCGCCGGCGGCGGCCTGCGCGGAGCCGGCGATACCAAGCCGGCGCTCTACTACACGGTTATCGGCCAATGGATCGTGCGCCTACCCGTTGGCTATGCGCTGGCCTTCTGGCTCGGCTACGATATCGAGGGATTGTGGTTTTCGCTCATCGCCTTTAGCGCGCTGCAGGGCTGGCTTACGGCGCGAAAATTTGCACAAGGCGAGTGGAAAGAACGCCAGATCTAAGTGTTCAATCGGACGGCTTGATGCCCACCACCTGCACTACGGCGGCCCGACCCGTGTGAAACGAACCCTCCACGACATCGCGCTCCAACTGCACGTTATGCATCAGATCCAACCCGGCCAGTTCGGCTTCCAGCGCCGCTGAGTTCATTAGCAAATCGATGGTAGAAGGTCCGCCCGTGTCGTGCGCTAACTGGTCGGGCGTATAGGCTTCGAGGATAAAGACACCGCCCGGCTTAAGGCCGGCTACGACCCGCTGGTGTAATTGCGCCCGCGTCGTGGAAGGCATGTGGCAAAAAATCGAAACGATGCCGTCCCAGTGCTGGACTTCAATAGGCCATTCGGCCAAGTCGGCGACGCGCGTCTCGATCTGCACGCCGCGCGCTGCAGCCAGCTTTTCGGCTTTTTGCAGACCTACTGAAGAGAGATCAACCGAGAGGACTGCATGTCCCAAACCGGCTAAATAAACCCCGTTGCGGCCTTCTCCATCGGCCATACACAGCACGTTTCCGCGTGCAATCCGCCCAGCTTCTGCGCGCAGAAAGTCGTTGGGCTCCGTTCCAAAGGCGTAGTCTTCGCTCGCATAGCGTTCGTCCCACGGGTTGCTCATTCGTGCGGCCACTCCGCCTTGATAATCACTGAGCGCAGCGCGTCGCGCCAAATCTCATAGCCCTTGCGGTTCATGTGCAGCTTGTCCTCTTTGAAAATATCGCCGCGCGGTTCGCCGTCTTCGCCCAGCATGCCAGAGGCCACGTCTACGTACGTCAGCCGCCCGTCTTGGGCACACGCCTGAGCCAGCAACTCGTTGGCCCGCTGCATGCGCGGCCACATATGCCATCGACTGGGACTCGGCTTGATCGACAGCACGTAAAAGCGCGTCTTGGGCAGCTCGGCATGCACCTTTTCGAGCAGGGCGCGAAACGTCTCGAGAATCTTTTCCGGCGCAATGCCCTGGGCAATGTCGTTGTCGCCCTCGTAGAGCACGACGGCGCGCGGCCTGTAGGGCAGAATCATGCGATCGGCGTAAAACAGCACGTCGTTCATATTGCTGCCGCCAAAACCGCGCGAAATAACCGTCAGCGGCGCCAGGTCATCGTAGAGATCTTCATGCCAGCCGCGCATACTCGAAGAGCCGGTGCATACAATGGCTTTGCGCGGCACGCGCTGCTTGGAGGCTTCTTCCTCAAACTGCTGTACGGCTTCTTCAAAACGCGCCGGATCGGGATAGTCGCCGCCGCTTTGCCCTGCTTCCTGAGCCAAACCGGCTGTCGCCAACAGGGCGATGCCAACAAGCGCATATAGAGCGTTCACAGAAATCTCCTTTCCCATACGAGCAACACAACCTGCCATGTGCTCGCCTCATTAAAAACAATTTTTGCCGCTAATCCAAACCCGCCGCGTGGCGCTTGGCCGCCGGATCGCCGGCCGCACGCAGCAGACCGCTCTGCCGATCGACGTGCAGCATGACCGGATTTGCAATGGCCCCCTCCTTCACATCGAGCTGATGGCCGCGCTGCGCCAAGTGAGTGCGCACGTCCTCTTGAATCGCCGCACTGATCGACAGCGATCCCACCGCGCCGATGGTTTCCTCGCGGCGCGGATTGGGATCAAAGGAATCCTGGTGGTGCACCGTAGCAAAGCGCGGCGCCACCACCGCCTCGGCGGGCAGTTGGCCAAATTCGACGTGGTTGAGCAAGAGATTGAGCGTCGCCTGATCCTGCAGGTCGCCGCCGGCCACGCTGATGGCCAGCAGCGGCTGCCCCTCCTTCAACACCAGCGTCGGCGTCAGCGTAATGCGCGGCCGCTTGCCCGGCGCTATGCAGTTGGGATGGCCCGGCGTCGTGTTGAGGCTGCGCAGGCGGTTGCCGTAGGAGACGCCCGTCGACCCACTGCCGCCGGCGTGATAGACGTTGGCGCTCGGCGTGGCCGCCACTACGTTGCCCCAGCGATCGGCAATGGTGCAGGTGGTCGTGCCCCCGATATCCGGCTGGCGGTGCAAGCCCCCCTCGAGCAGCGCCTTCATCGCATAGGGATCGCCGGGGCGGGTCTGGCCAGACGCCCGCTCCATATCGATCAGCGCGCGCCGCAGCGCGTTATACTCTTCGGAGAAGAGCGCATCCAGCGGCACGTCGACAAAATTTGGATCGCCGTAGTAGGCGTCGCGATCGGCCATAGCCAGCTTGATTGCCTCGATGACTAGGTGGACGTAGTCGGCCGAAAAATGACCCAGAGCGCGCACGTCGAATCCTTCTAAGAGGCGCAGCGCCTGGCACAGGTAGGGCCCCTGCGTCCAGGTACCGCATTTGTAGACATCGTAGCCGCGGTAGTTGACCGAGACCGGCTCCTCTATCAGCGTGCGATGGGCAGCCAAGTCCTCGCGGCGCAGAAAGCCGCCCTGCTCTATATAGAACGCCTCCAACTCCTCGGCGATATCGTTGCGCTCGGCGTGGCGACCGTAAAAGCGATCGCAGGCCGCCTGCAGCGCCTCTTCGCGGCT
>JAYPJE010000078.1:0-15172 GCA_038128265.1 Gemmatimonadota bacterium | reverse complement strand
TCTCGGCGTCGTGGCCATCGAGCGGGTGGTGGCGCAGTGAGCCAAAGCACAGCCATGAGACCATACTGAGGAAGAGGCCGTAGTACAGGAAAGGGCGCCGTATATTAAGCACGGGAGTCGGATTTATAGGTGGGCAGGCCGCTCACAGCGGAGAGTGGAATCGACCCTTTGTACACCCGCTGCGGCAGACAGCGGACGACGGGTAGATGAGGCGAATTTTTTCAGAAGCTCAAATATCTCTGGGCGCTCCAGGGCGATGGATGGGAATATCTTCCCGGTGCAGCCTATCTTCCTCTTCTCGTACAGCCTTGCGCTCAATGTCGAGTAGCGTCGTGCTGTAGTCCTGCAGGTGCTGGGCCGTCAGCTTGAGCGGCTTGATTCTTTCATGTAGTTTGCTGAGCTCTGCGCGTTTTTGCGGTATGCCATCGTGCGCGCTAGCCAGCTGGCGCTGGACCTGTTCGAGCTGCGTGCTCAGCGAGGGCAGTTGGCGCAGCACGACCACCACGGCTCTGGCCACCAAGGCAAATGAGGCAATGGCTATAACGGCGAAAAGAACGGGGGCGCTAAGGATGGCTTCCAATGCTTCCATGTGATGTATCTTACTGAATATAAAAAGGTTTGTAAAGGAATTAAATCAGTGCCAGAAAAGGCAAATAGCGTTGACTGCTGAGCGAGTTTCAACGATGGAGTTGGCTGCCGTGCTAATGGATGCGATTTGCCTGCCGGGCGAGCGCGAGCAGGATGCGCTCGGTGCACTGGCCGACGCGCTGGGAGTAGAGCTGGGCCGCGTGCAGTCAGAGCTGATGTTTTTGCGCGCTTATGCTGCCGATTTAGCGTTTGCAACAACGCTGGCCGACGAGTCCACGCGCGCGGACATGCAGAATCGGCTGTACCAGCACTGGCAGCGCTTGGAAGACGATGTGGGACTGGGTCTGGGCGAAGACCTGCGAGACCACCTGGCGCTCTACGGCCAGGCGGCAGGTGGTCAACCGAAGGGCCCTGGCAGTCTGCGCGATGCCGTTGGCAGCGCCTTTGCCCGATGCTGTGCGGGCGGCGATATTAACGCTGACCTAGCGTACTTGGGCGGGGCGATGTTTGCGGCGTTTTACGACGAGGTATGCCGACTTATCGAAGCAATCGATTTGGTTTTGCCGTCCGGTGACGATCCAGGGGAGTTGAACAATGGAACGAGGTGAGAAAGAGTCATTATGAAGCGAATAGGAATTCTCACGGCAGGTGGGGACACGCCGGCGCTCAACGCGACAATTCACGGGGCGGTAGCGCGCGCTAGCCAGCTTCACCTAGAGATTTTTGGCTTTATCAAGGGATTTAACAGCCTGCTCAACCCGCACCTGCCGCACGTGCAGCTCAATCCGCTTATGCGCGAAATCCCCGAGCTCGATGCCACGGTGGGCGGCACGGTGTTGGGCGCTTCGCGCGACTACCTGTCGGGCGACGATCCGCAGCAAATAGAGCAGATATACGATCGGTTAAAGCGATTGCAGATAGAGGGGCTAATATGCATAGGCGGAGACGGCACGCTCAACGGCCTCCAACCGCTCACGGAACGCCTGCCCGTGGTCTTAGCTCCCAAGACCATTGATAACGACCTAGGGCTGAACTACCCGAGCGAGCCCGACGAGTGGTTTCGCGATGAGAGCGGTCGCTATCAGCACCGGCGTTCGCGCATAGCCTTTAGGCAAGAGCACATGGTCAACTATGCTACGCCCGGCTATGCCACGGCCGTATTCGATTCGGCCATGGGCGTCGAGCGGGTGCGCACGACGGCCGAAAGCCACCGGCGCATTGCCATTATTGAAGTGATGGGTCGCCACTCTGGGTATATCGCGCTGGGATCGGCTTTCGGTAGACCGGACATAATTCTGATTCCCGAGTCGCCCGTGCATATCGACCCGCTCGTCGAACGCATTACGGAGCTGTATGAGCTGCAAAAAAACGTCGTTATCGTATGCGGAGAGGGCATTACGGATGAAGAGGGCAACGAGTTGGGCGCGGCTCAGCACACGACCGACCCGGCGGGCAACATCATTCTCAGCGGCGCGGCCGAGGCGCTGCGCACGATGCTAATACAGCGCATTGGCGATGGCTACTTTGTCAGTCGGCGGCGCGGTGAGTCCGCTAGCGCGGCCATATTTACGCGCAAGGTGGGTCACACCCAGCGCGGTGGGCGGCCCGTGCTATTCGATCGCTTTTACGCCTCGCAGCTGGGTGGCAAGGCGGTTGATATGCTGCTCGAAGGCCAAAACAACGCAGTATCGGTGCTGCAGTGGAGTCACGAGCGCGGCTTCTATGTCGATAGCTTTGAAGGCCATCGCCTGCGCGACCGCTGGGGGCAGATACACGCGCGCTTTATGCACGCATCGTTTTACGATGCAGAGCGCATGAAGCCGTCGCAGGTAGGCATTGATTACCTGTTGCCCATTTTTACGACGGCCATTGGCCACGACGACGTCGAGCATATTCGCCGCACGCTCTTTGCTTCGGGCAATCTCATGCTGCCCTACCACTCGGTGAATACGGATATCAACAAACGCATTCGCTACTTGGAGCAGTAGATCGAGTCGGCGATTTTTCGCTACTCCCTTTCTGCCATCGATACCAGATACGTTCCGCGCTGTTTTATTTTTTTATAGTTTCCGAACGTCTCGCGAAAGGTGCGCTTGACGTAGTTTTTTAGCCCGGCGATCGTCACGACGTAGAGCCTGCCGCCAACGGCTAGGTGTTCGCGCGCGTCGTGCAGAAAAATCGATAGCAGTTCGTTGCCTACCTTGGCTGGTAAGTTGGATACGACTCGGTCGAATTGAGTGCCTTCGGGGACGTTGCTCAACCCGTTGCTCAGATAGATTTGGCAGTTGCTCAGCCCGTTGCGCAGGGCATTGTTCTGAGCATACTCTACGGCGACGAAATCCTTGTCGACCATGTGCACGGTGCCCTGTGGGCACAGCTGTGCCAAGGCCAGACCAATGGGTCCGTAGCCACAGCCTATATCGAGACAGACGGCATCGGTCGGCGCTTCGACGCAATCAATGAGCAGCCGCGAACCTTCGTCGACGTGTTTGGGGTTGAAAAGTCCCCACGTCGTGTGAAAAGACAGCGTGCGGCCGCGCAGCGTTTCACTGAATTGGATGTCGCGACGCAGCGCGTCAATGGAGTCTTCGGGCATGCTTGCTCTCTCGTTGGGCCACCGTTGGGCGCGAGTCTTCGGATGCTTAGATTTCGATCGCGGTTTTCCAATATAACGCATAATGGGCAGTTGTTCTCGCTGCAAAGATGGAGCTGATGATGAGTTTTCCCGACCGTTTTGTTTGGGGTGCGGCCGCCGCGTCGTACCAAATTGAGGGGGGTGCCTACGACGACGGCAAGGGGCTGTCGGTGTGGGATATGATGTGCCGCCAGCCGGGGCGCGTCTACGCAGGGCACACCGGCGACGTGGCCATAGACCACTACCACCGCTATGAGGAAGACGTGGCGCTGATGAAGCAGATGGGCCTCATGGCCTATCGCCTATCCGTTAGCTGGCCGCGCGTGCTGCCCGAGGGCGTGGGGCCGGTCAGCGAAGCCGGCCTAGACTTTTACGACCGGCTAATCGACGAGCTGCTGGCCGTCGACATTACGCCCTACGTGACGCTCTTTCACTGGGACTTTCCGCACGCGCTCTACTGCCGCGGCGGTTGGCTCAACCCGCAGAGTCCGGAGTGGTTTGCCGAGTACACAGAAGTGCTCGTCGACCGGTTATCCGACCGTGTGAAACACTGGATGACGCTCAACGAGCCGCAGTGCTTTATCGGCTTGGGCCTGCTCGACGGCATCCACGCACCCGGCGACAAGCTGGGCTTGGAAGAGGTGCTGCTGGCCGGACACCATACGCTGCTGGCCCATGGCCGTTCGGTGCAGGTCATACGCGCCCGCGCCAAGCTCGACTCTGTCATCGGCTATGCGCCTACGGGCAGCCCCGTAGTGCCGGCTGACGAGGGAGACGAGGAGAACGTGGAGCAGGCGCGGCGCGCGATGTTTGCGATTAAAAACAGAAACTGCTGGAATATTTCGTGGTGGTCTGACCCGGTCATACTAGGTCACTATCCAGAAGACGGGCTTGCTACCTACGGCAGTGCAGCGCCCAAATTCAAGGATAGCGACTTTGATACCATGTGCCAGCCGCTCGATTTCTATGGCACGAATATTTACAACGGCTGGACCCTTGGTCGCAACGAGCAGGGACGCTTTCGCCAGGTGGATCGCCCCCAGGGCAACCCCATTTGCGCCAACAAGTGGCCGGTGACGCCCGAGGCGCTCTATTGGGGGCCGCGCTTTTACTACGAGCGCTACGGGCTGCCCATCGTCATCACGGAAAACGGATTGTCCAACCAGGACTGGGTTTCGCTCGACGGTAAGGTGCACGACCCCCAGCGCATAGACTTTACCGAGCGCTACCTATTGGAGTTTAAGCGCGCTGGTGAAGACGGAGTGCCGATTGAGGGCTATTTCCACTGGTCTATCTTTGACAACTTCGAGTGGGCCGAAGGGTATAAAGAGCGCTTTGGCTTAGTATACGTCGACTACCAAACGCAGGAGCGCATATTAAAGGATTCTGCACACTGGTACCGGACGGTTATCGAAAGCAATGGCGCGGTGTTGGGATCGCGTTGAGCGGCGCGCTGGCCAGCTGATCGCCTGGGACGAATTCCGTCGGGATGCAGGCGGCCGTTTGATGCCGTGTTTGCCAAGCCATTTGTTGCACCCGGCACAGCGAATGCAAAAAAAGACCTGCTCTACCGCCGCAAAGAGCAGGTCTTTTTACTGCCGTCTGATCGCCTTGGCTCCGCCGGGATAGGGGAGTTGAGGAGGTCGTCCAAGGCATCGAGGAGATCAGCGTGCTGCACCGGACGCCCATCAATCTATTGGGCTAGAATGTCTTCCGCGTCGCAGGTCGGTTACAAATCGGTTAAATGGCGACCCGGACGCGTTTCGAAACGGGGACGCTACCCCAGCCGAACACTCGCTGAGAGCGGCTCCCGCAGAAGCGTACCCTGTGCGTGATCTGGACGCGCAGGTCTTCTTTCTCTACTGTTTACCCCATGGGACTTCCGGCAGGGGGAAGCGACTCCCTCGTGCATGCCAACCCACTGCCTCCAACGGACTAGCCAGGCGGGTGCGGGATGAAAATAGCGAACCATCGTTTAGAAGGTGAGGGCGTCGACTATCGCGAGTCACCCAACCAGGGGGGACCCTATGCGCCCGGTGCACTGGACACCATCGTCCTACACTATACGGCCGGTGCCACCGCCGAGTCGGCCATCCGCACGCTGAGCGACACCGAGCGCAAAGTCTCCGCCCACCTAGTCGTTGGCCGCGATGGATCGGTAACGCAGATGCTCCCCTTCAACATCATTGGCTGGCACGCCGGCGTGAGCAAGTGGGGCGAGCGCGAGGGCTTTAACAAATACTCCATCGGCATTGAAATAGACAATGCCGGGCAGCTGGAGGAAAAGGACGGCCAGTACGTTTCGTGGTTTGGCCAGGCCTATCCGCCCGAAGAAGTCGTGCGCGGCGTGCACCGCAACCAGACGCAGTCGACCTGCTGGCACCGCTTTCCCGAAGAGCAGGTGCGCGTCGTGGAAGCGCTGTGCAGGCTGCTGATTGCCGAGTACGGCATCTGCCACATACTCGGTCACGAGGAAATTGCCCCCGACCGAAAAATAGATCCAGGTCCGGCCTTTCCGCTCGACGACTTTCGCGCGCGCCTGCTGCCGCCGCCTGCGGAGCCGCTGGCGCTCACACCCGTTCACCATAGGAATACGGCCATGAAGATCACGGCAATAAAACCCTTTGTTATCGACGCGGGTGTTTTTGTCAAAGTCGAGACGGATTCGGGTCTGTATGGCCTTGGCGAAGCGGGCATGAAGCGCCGCGGGCGTGCCATTGCCGAGACCATTCACAGTATGGCGCCCGACCTAATCGGCCAAGATCCCTTTCGCATTGAGCACCTGTGGCAGGTGATGTTTCGCGGCGGATTCTTTCCCGGCGGCGGCGTGCAAACAAGCGCTGTTAGCGCCATCGACATTGCCCTGTGGGACATTAAGGCCAAGGCACTGGGCGTGCCGGTCTACGAACTGTTGGGGGGGCGCGTGCGCGACAAGGTAGTTTGCTACCCGCACAACGGCGATCCCCAAGACATCGACAAGCTGGTCGAAAGCTGTAGGGCAACGCGCGAAGCAGGCTACCAATTTGTGCGCTGGGGAATGGTCGACCCGGAAGGCGGCAAGGATGTGCTGGAACCATCGCGCGCCGTGCGCTTTGGCATCGAGCAGGTGCGCGCCGTGCGCGAAGCGCTGGGTGACGAGGTTGAAATTTGCGTCGACGTGCACACGCGCCTCGACCCATCGGCGGCGATCCAGTTTTGCCGAGGCGTCGAACAGTACCGGCCGTTTTTTATTGAGGATCCGATTCGCAGCGAGAGCAGCGAGAGCCTGCGGCTGGTGCGCCAGCACACGTCCGTGCCACTTGCCGTCGGCGAGCAGTGGGCGGGCAAGTGGGCGTTCCGACAGGTAATCGAAGAGGAGTTAATGGATTTCGCGCGCATTGATCTGTGCATCGCCGGAGGATTGACGGAGGCGCGCAAAATCGCCGGTTGGTGCGAGACCCACTACATCTATTTGGCGCCGCACAATCCGCTCGGGCCGGTCTCGACGGCGGCCTGTGCCCATCTGTGCTTCGCCTCGTCTCTGGTCGGTGTGCAGGAATGTCCGCGCGCGCCCGGCACGGTACATACCGATGTCTTTCCGGTGCAGGTGCCCTTTGCCAACGGCCATCTGCTGCCGCCCGAAGGGCCGGGCTTAGGCGTAGAGCTGAACGAAGAGGCGCTGGTCGAAGGCGAACCGCGCGCGGGTGCGGGCATCTGGTTTGTGCGCGAAGATGGTTCCTATGCGAATTGGTAGTCTGGGCAGACCGGGTTTAGGCGTAGAGCCAGTCTAGCGTAGAAATGGCACCCTTCAAAGACATGCGCTCCCGGCCCAGCTTCCCCGGAGGGTTGGGGTCGGCCATTTTCGACGTAAAGTAGGAAATGATGAGACGCCTGTCGGACAGGTGGGTGCAGGCAATGTTGCTAAACTCGGTGTATGGATCGTCCTCGATGTCTTTCACGTGTCCCCAGCTCCGTCCCTCGTCGCGCGAGATGGCCACAGTTAGCGGCGTGCGTTTGCCGCTGTGGTCGTAGGTGTGGTCATAGGCGGCGTTGTTCCAAACCAGCAGTAAATCTCCCGTCGTAGGAATACGCGTCAAACTCGGCATGGATTCGCTGGCGCTCAGCCCGCTGGCCTGAGGATGTGACCAGCTCTGTCCGCGGTCCGTTGAGCGGGCGAAGAATACGCAGCCTAGCTGGTTGCGCATGGCCATGACCAATTCGCCAGAAGGCGTTTCGGCGATATGGTTTTCCATCGTTCCGCGCAGGGGAAGCGTAACGAGTTGACCCGGTCCAGTCGGGGGCGTCCACGTGTGTCCGTTGTCGTCGCTGATAAAGCATCCCGAACTCGAGGTGCACGCCGGGTAGCTTCCCCAGACGGGCAAAAACTCGCAGCTTTTGAGCAGCCGCCCATCCGATAGCAGGGTGAAGGTGTGGTTGGCGCAGCCGTAGGGCTCGTGGTCCCACAGCACCGTCGACTCAGACCACGTTCGGCCACCGTCTGCCGAGCGCTTCGTCCGCCCGGATGCCTGCAGTGGCTCATTCCACACTAGGTGGTGGTACGTGAGGTAGAAGAATAGGAGATCGCCGTTGGGCAATAGGATCAAGCTCGGGTTGTAAATGCTGAGGTCGCCCTCGCCGGGAGCGACCTCAACGCGGTACTCACCCCAGGTGAGACCGCCGTCTGTGGAGCGCATAGAAGCAATGCTCGACGGCGCCTCGTCGTTGCCTCCAAGTGGGCTGGCGTGCATCTCGATCCACACCATAAAAAGTTCCCTATTTGCCAGTTCTACTATAGACGCCGAGTCGTTGCGCGGATGTTCCGCGGTGGCCGTGGCGATGGGTACATACTGAATGTGGGGACTCTGCTGTCTTCCCTGCACTTGGACGCTCCTCTGCGTAGAGATCGGGCACGTAGCTTGTGATGGCTCCGGGCGGTGTGGTTAGAATGTGGGTGATTCGGTATACTTGTCCAAATGGCAACAAAGCGAGCACATCATGGCATGGCTTAAACTATTCCTTCTCTCCGTTCTGCTCACAGCCTGTGGTTCGGACAGTGAAAATCCCGTTGCTTGGGACGAAGATGAAACGCTAGAAGATGGCGAAGCGGTCGCCGAATATACCTTTGGCATTCGCCATGACCGCACGCTGGCCGAGTACGAAGCAATAGCGCGCAACAGCGCGCCGTATAATACGGCCGAGTATCCAGACTTTGCCCCCGTCGTGGCCTTCAGCTATGGGAATGAAGGGGAAGATACGGGTGAGTACGTGGCGACCGGTACGCTGATAAGCCCCCACTGGATTCTGACAGCCGGGCACAACTTTTTCTCTTCGGAAGAACAGGAAAGCCCGACACCGCCGACCGGTATAACGGTGCTATTGGGCTCCGATCCCAACCAGCCGCTCAGCGTGCACGCCGTAGCGGAGCTCGTCTTTTATCCCTCTTGGGTAGAGCAGGACGAACTCATGTATTCGGCCAACGACCTGTGCTTGGTGCGCTTGGTCGAACCCATCCATTCGGTGGAGCCGGCTGCGATTAATACCTCGCTCGACGAACCCATTGGCAGCGTCGCTTGGTTTTGCGGCTTTGGCGATTACTCGGAGCGGGAAGGACAGAACCCCGACGCGCTGTCGAAGCGGCATGCCCTACACAATGTGCTGGATCGCAAGGTAGACGGCATTCCCTCGCGCAGCGGCGGCGTGGAGTACTTGGGCGGCCTGCTCGCCTTTGATTTTGACGCGCCCGACGGAACAGTCAATAGCCTGGGCGATGGATTGGTAAACGAAGATGAGGCGCTGCTTGGTCCGGGTAGCAGCAGCGCACAGGCGCTGCCCTTTGAAGGCGCGACGGTAGAGGGCGATAGCGGTGGGCCGCTCTTTGTGCAGATAAACGGCGTCTGGACCCTCGCTGGCGTTCTGTCCGCCGGCGCTAGCGACCCCATTGAAGATCATCGCGACAGCAGCTACGGCGATATAAGCATTTTTATCCGCGTTGCGACGCACGCCGAATGGATCTTGTCCGTTACCGGTCTGCGCTCACCGAGCTAATCGCCGGGTAAAGCGCGCCGGTGGATACCACGCACGACGGCATCATCCTGGGATCCGGGCACAACAGCCTCGTTCTGCAAGCCTATTTATGCCGAGCTGGACTGGACGTAGTGTGCCTAGAGCAGTCCCAAACCGTCGGCGGCGGTCTGCGCACAGAAGATCACCGCGGTTTCCTGCACAACACGCATTCCTTTTATCACCGCGCATTGACGCACGCCCCCTGGTACGAAGACCTGGAGCTGGCGCGGCGCGGTGCGCGCTATGTCGAACCCGAACTCAATGTGGTATTGCTGACGCGCGACGGCTGTGCGCTGGAGTGGTGGACCGATTTCGAAAAGACCGTCGAGTCCTTTGCGCGCGTTGATCGCCGCGACGCCGATCGCCTGCGCTATTGGCGCGACGCCTTCCGACCCATTGTGCAGCGTATTTTGATTCCTGAAGCCCAAGCCCCGCCGCGCCCGCCCGAAGAGCGCCTGCGCGCCTTGGCCGGAAGCGCCGAGGGACGCCTGCTGCTGGAAACGAGTGCCTGCTCGCCGCGCGAATTTGTGCGGCGCGAATTCAGGCATCCGCTCGTTCAGGCCGGGCTGCTCTTTTTTAACGGACTGCGCGAAGTCGATCTGCGCGCGCCGGGGTTTGGCCACCACATACCGGCGCTATTGGCCAGCGATGGCAAGGCGCAGATGTGCGTGGGGGGGTCGGCCAATCTGGCCCGAGCGCTGGTGCACGCCATAGAGGAGTACGGCGGCCGCGTGCTTGCGAGCACGGCACCCAGACGCATTGTCGTAGAGAGCGATCGTGCCGTCGGCGTGGAGACGGAGCACGGCCAAGTACTCGGCGCCCGCCACTTTGTCGCCTCGGGGCTCAATCCACAGCAGACCTTTCTCGACCTGCTGGACAAAGAGCGCGTTGCGGCTGACTGGCGCTCGCGTGCCGAGCAGTTTCGCTACAATGTGCTGGCGCCGCTCTTTGGCGTGTATGCTCACCTTAGCGAGCGTCCTAAATATTCGATAGAAAAAGAATATCCTCATGTAAAAAATGGGTTTATGGTCATTATGGGTTTGGGCGATGTCGCCCATTTTGACGCGATTGTGCGCCACCACGAGCGAGGTAGCATACCGCCTGCGGCCATGTGGGGAACCTGCCCAACGCTCTTTGACCCGTCGCAGGCGCCGGCCGGCCGGCACGCGGCCTTTATGTGGGAAAAGCTGCCCTATGCACTGGAGGGCGATGCGCGCAACTGGGATGCCGCCGCCGATGCGCACGGGCGGCGAATGATGGAAACGTGGGCGGAGCATGCTCCGAATATGGCCGACGTCGTGCTGGAGACTATCGTGCGCACGCCGCTCGACGTCGAGCGCACCCTGCCCAATATGCGCTACGGCGACCTGCTTGTCGGTTCGCTGGGCCACGGGCAGGTCGGCTACAACCGGCCCTTTGCCGGCGCCGGTCACTATCGCACCTGCATCGAGGGACTCTACCTGTGCGGCTCGTGCTGCCATCCCGGCGGCAATATCACCGGCCTGCCCGGCTACAACTGTGCCCAAGTGCTGGGCGCCGATCTGCGCCTGTCCGTGCCGGGCTTACCCGTTCGCTGAGCCGGGCCCGTCCCGTGCCGATGCCCTGCGAGAAAGACGATGTCGACAGACCACTACCTGCACCGAATAGAGCTGCTGCGCGACGAGGTGCCCGACTTTGGGACCTATCCGTTTTGCCTAGACGCCGTGCGCGACCTGGACTCCATAGAACTGCACTCCAAGGTCAGCTTTTTCATTGGCGAAAACGGCTCGGGCAAATCGACCCTAATGGAAGCCGTCGCCGTGGCGTGGGGATTCAATGCCGAAGGGGGTTCGCGCAACGTTCACTTTGACACGCGCCGTTCGCATTCGCGCCTGTGCGAATACCTGCGCCTGTCTCGGGGCGCACGCCGGCCCAGAGATGGCTATTTCCTGCGCGCGGAGAGTTTTTTCAACGTCGCCACCCACATAGAGCAGCTCGACGAGGAGTGGGCCCCCGAACCCAAGGTGATCGAAGCCTACGGCGGCCGCTCGCTGCACGAGC
The DNA here is from genome assembly GCA_038128265.1 of Gemmatimonadota bacterium. Lineage (GTDB taxonomy): Bacteria > Latescibacterota > UBA2968 > UBA8231 > UBA8231. The sequence continues at coordinate 3,867 of JAYPJE010000078.1, read as the reverse complement.
AGTCGCACGGCGAATCGTTTATGGCTCTGCTCACGCAGCGCTTTTCCGGCCGTTCGCTCTTTATTCTCGACGAGCCGGAGGCCGCTCTCTCGCCGACGCGTCAGATGGCGATGCTGGCGCGCATGCACCAATTGGTCGAGGCCGGTAGCCAGTTTCTCATTGCCACGCACTCGCCCATTGTCATGGCCTATCCCGATGCGACAATCTTTTCTCTGGGCGAGGACGGCATACGAGAGACGAGCTACGAAAACACCGAGCACGTGCAGGTGATGCGCCGCTTTTTAAACGGCCGAGAAACGCTGCTGCGCACGCTGCTGCGCTAGTCAGTGCACCGGACGGGCGCGTCCACTTTAGAGCGATAGGGAGTATGTGTGATATGAGCGATGCAATTGACTGGCGCGATCTGCGCGACCTGACTATTGAAGGCAAGGCGTTTGCAGACACGGTTGACTTTTACGACCGCCTGCCGGCTCGCGCTGAGGGCAGTGTGCCCGACCCCGTGTGGAATTTGAGCCGCGACAGCGCGGGTTTCTGCGCGCGTTTTATAAGCGATGCGACGGCCATCCACGCGCGCTGGACGCTGCGCAAAGCCAATCTGGCAATGGACCACATGCCGGCCACCGGCGTCAGCGGGTTGGATCTCTACGTTCGGATCGACGGCACCTGGCGCTGGCTGGCCGTGGGGCGGCCAACGCAGTTTCCCACCAACGAAGTCCAGCTCTGCGCCGAACTGCCGCCGGGCACGCGCGAGTATCTGCTCTACCTGCCCCTTTACAACGGCGTGAGCGAGGTGGCCGTAGGCGTCCCGCCCGGTGCCAAGGTAGAGGCGGCAACGCCGAGCGCGCGCAAGCCCATCGTCTTTTACGGCACCTCCATTACGCAGGGGGGGTGCTCTTCGCGCACGGGCACCTGCCACACGGCCCTATTGGGGCGCTGGCTCGACTGGCCGGTTGTCAACTTGGGCTTTTCCGGCAATGGGCGCATGGAGCGCGTGGTGGTCGAGCGGATTGCCGAGATCGACGCAGCCGTATACGTGATTGACTGCTTGCCCAATATGAACGGCGGACTGGTGGCCGAACGGGCCCCCGAACTGGTGCACCTGCTGCGCGCCGCGCGGCCAGATACGCCCATCGCGCTAGTGGAAGACCGCACCTACGCCGACGCATTTTTGCGCGCGGGCCGGGCCGAGTCGAACCGCGCCAATCGCGCCGCGCTGCGTCAGGCCTACGATGCGCTGCTGGCAGAGGGCGTAGCCGGCGTGCACTATCTGGCCGGCGACCACCTGCTGGGCGCTGACGGCGAGGACACCGTCGACGGTTCGCACCCGACAGACCTGGGCTTTATGCGCCAGGCCGAGGCATTCTATCCGCTCTTAAAGGAAGTGTTGGGTGCGTGAGGTTGTGCCGTGGAATACGTACTTTGCTGCGTGCCATCCACACAGAAGACGACCGGCGTTTAGCGGTACCAGCGCGTGAACTCCATCCAGCGCGTTAGCTCCCGCTGCGTTTCGTCAAAGCGCGCGCGCACCGCCGGCGGAAAGTAAAAGTGGTAGGCGTTGGTCGGTTCGCGCATCACCACGTTGTAGTGGGCGTGCACGTAGTTGAAGTAAAGGTTGCGGCGGATGCCGGGCGAAGTCTTGGGCAGGCCGTCGTGAATGACCGCTTCGGAAAAGAGCAGCACGTCGCCGGCCTGGCCCGTCGCGGCAACCGAACCGGGCATATCGAGTCCCTGATAGTCGCGCCAGTGCAGGTCAAAGCTGCTCTTATGCGAGCCGGGCAGGGCGACGACCGAGCCGTCATCGGGTCCGTTGTCGGTGAGAAAGTAGACCGTGTTGAGCATGCGCGTGCGGATGTGGCCGTCGCGATAGCTGTAGTCGGTGGTGGGCACGCCGCGGTGCCAGCCGCCCGACGGCGTGCCCTGATCCTTGGCGATCGACCAGGTATTGATCAGCTGCGGTTCGCCCATAAACGCCCGCAGGTAGGGCAGCACTTCTGGGTGGCCGATGAGCCCGTCAAAAGACGGGTCGAGGTTTGGCAGCCCGTTGAGGCGAACCTGGTGCGGGATCTGCGTTTCGCGCGTCGGTCGGCCGACCGCACCGGGCGGCAGCGCCTGCTGCCAGGCGTCTTCGTGCTCGCGCGCTTCGAGCCCTTGCAGCACCTCGTTAAGCGCGTTGCACTCGGCCGGCGAGAGCACGCCGCGCAGCAGAATAAAGCCCTGCAGATCAAATAGGAAGCGCTCCTCTACGCCTATATCTTCCATCTCACGTCACCGTTTTTTGGGGGACTAGCCGCGCGACGGCTCAGCCATCTTTTCGCGCGCCTGACGCGATAGCTCGGCCAGGTGTCCGTCGTTGGCCATGACCTGCTCGAGGTGGGGCATGCGGTCGGGCCCGGCCGTGGCCAGCATCTGCGGCCCGTAGGCGCGATCGATCCAAAAGCGCGCCGCGCCGGATATGTAGTCGCGCAGGTCCTGCACGCTCTCCTCCGGGTAGCGCTGGCACAGGTTGATGGTGAACATGCGCCGCCGCGCGCTGCCGCCAAAGGCGGCGTGCTTGGTGTTGTGGTTAAAGCAAACCAAATCGCCCGGCTGCGTCTCTAGCGCGACGGCCGGCACGTCGCGCCCCTCCAAGCCCCATTGGTCGGGGCTGTGGCGGATTTGCTCCTGCAGGGAGGCCGCATAGGCATCGCCGTCGCGGTGGCTGCCCGGAATCACGCGCAGCGCACCGCTGTCGCGCGTCAGCGGATCCAAGTAAAACGCGATCTTGAGATGCTGCGGCTTGCCCTTGGGGTGCCAGCCGTCGGAATGCCAGCCCGTATCGCCGACGTAGTAGTTGCCGTCGCTGCCCATATAATTAAAGTCGTCGCCGAGCAGCGTCGTGGCCAGCGTGTGGATGCGCGGGTCGTCTATGAGTGAAGAGAGCGCAGCGCTCTGGTCGATAAAGGGCACAATGCAAGAGCGTGCCTCGCCCGCGTGGGGCTGGCCGTTGTGGCCACCGCCGCGCTCAGTCCAAATAGCCTCAAAGGCCTCGGTGATCTCGTCGATGCGGTCGGCCATTAGACCGGGAAAGCCGAGATAGCCAAAGGTTTCAAAAAAGCGGATCTGCTGTTCGCTGAGAGAAAAGGCGCTGTCGTTCATCGTCGTGCTCCACGGGTAAATGCTGCGCGCTGCTGCGCGTATGCTCAGAAATTTCGCTACAAACTAAACGCTCACGGTTTGCTGTGCCAACGTTAGCTCGGCGACGTGCTCGTCGTCTAGCTCGACGCCTAGGCCGGGATCGTCGCCGACGTCGATGGAACCGTTGTGCGGCGCAGGTGCGCGCCGACATAGCGCTTGGCCCAGCGGGCTTTCACCGAAGTGGGACGGGTATTCGGAGACGAGAAAGTTGGCCGTAGCTGCGCCGACGTGCAGGCCGGCGGCCAGGTGCAGCGGTGTCGAGATGCTCACGTGCGACGCCCAGCCGATGCCAAATGCGTCGGCCAGTTGGGCGATGCGCCAGGTCTCGCTGATGCCGCCGGCTCGGCAGACGTCGGGCAGCAGCACGTCGCACTGTCGGCTCAGCAGGCGGTCGCGCACGCCGTAGCGGTTGCACTCGGTCTCGCCCATCGCAATGCGCAGGCCCGGCGTCGCCTCCGTCAATCGCGCGTAGCCGTCGCGCTCTTCGGGCACCAGCGGGTCTTCGAACCACTCGACGTTGCCCAAGTCTTGAAGGAAGCGAGCAAAGGTCAAGGCATCGGCCAGATCAAACGCGCCGTGTGCGTCGACCAGCAGGCGCCCGCGCGGGCCGATCGCCTCGGCCAGCGGGCGCACGACGTCCATCTGTTCCTGCAGGCTGCCCCGGCCGCAGGAACACTTGATGGCGTTAAAGCC
>JAYPJE010000077.1:0-15519 GCA_038128265.1 Gemmatimonadota bacterium | reverse complement strand
TCGAATCCACCGTCGCCACCAGCTGAAACGAGTTGGTGCTGCCCTTCGAGCGAAACACCGAATAGCCGTTCAGCCCCGTTAGATCGCCACCATCGGCATCCCTAGACGGCGCATTCCAGTTTAGAGTAACGCGACCAAAGTCGGCTTCATCGGCCACCGCCGACACGTTTTGCGGCGCGGCCGGCGCCACCTGATCGGCTCCCTCGGTGCGCACCTGCACCGAAACGGCGCGCGCACTCTCGTTGCCCACTCCATCGACGGCCGTCACCGTGTAGTAATACGTCGTCAGCTCGTCCAGCCCGGCATCCACGTACTGGCGCGTATTCGAATCCACTGTCGCCACCAGCTGAAACGAGTTGGTGCTGCCCTTCGAGCGAAAGACCGAGTAGCCGTTCAGCCCCGTTAGCTGACCGCCACCGGCGTCGGCCGTCGAGGCATTCCAACTGACCGTTACCCGACCAAAGTCGGCCTCGTCGGCTACCGCCGACACGTTTTGCGGCGCGGCCGGTGCTACCTCGTCGACCAGGGCCGTAGCACCGACGAAAACAGATAGTTCGCTGACCAAGGCACCGCGACCTATGGCCTGCACTTTGTAGAAATAACTCTCGCCGCCGACCATGCCCGAATCGACATAGGCCGTTAGTCCAGTGGTAAACTGCGTGCCTTCTAAGCTCGGCAACATTTCATATCCCTGGTCTGAACGCACCGAGCGATAAATGCTGTAGCCGAGCAATTCGCTGTCGTCGACGCTGTTCCAGTGCACCTCAATGCGGCCGATAGCGCCCGTCGCTACGACATTTGCCGGCGTGGGCAGACCGAGCGTGCTGGCCTGCTGCGGCACCGTCAGCTGACTTTTATTACCCTTCGCATCGAAGGATAGAATTCGGTAGGCATAGGTGGTCAACGCTTTGAGCCCCTCGTCCGTATAGCTCTGCACGTCGGCACCCAGCGTATCAATCGGGACGTAGCCCTGATCGCCCTCGGCGCGGAACAGGACAAAACCCGCCAAACCGGTTAGCGCACCGCCTCCCACATCGGTGCGCGGCAGCGTCCAGCGCACGACAATGCGTCCGGCCTCGGCGTCGTCGGCCACGACCGACAGATTGGTCGGCGGCTCGGGTGGTACTATGTCTTCGATGATGGTGGCGCCGACAAAGTTCGACAACTCGCTAAGTAGACCGGTCGTATCGACGGCGGCGATCCGATAGAAAAACGTCTGCCCTGGCGCGTCGAGGGAGTCGATGAAGCTCACTTTGCCCGTGGTAATCTGCAGCGTGCTATCGCCGTCGCCCGATACGAAGGCGTAGGTTCCATTGGACTGCGCGGCGCGAAATACGGCATAACCGGCCAGATCGGCTGCGTCCACGGCCTGCCACCCCAGCAGAATGCGTCCGACACCCGGCTGAATTTGCAGCCCCGCCGGCGTGTCCGGTCGCAGCACGAGCACATCGGCCTGAGGGTCGATTGGATTGCTGCGTTCTCGATCACAGCTCAGCAGGAGAAACACAGCGCTCAGCGCCATCAATTGGACATAGATTTTTTTCATGTTTTTGCTGACTTCGGCTAAAGAGAGAAATCCCTGGGCGAGGTACGAGGTTTAGGAACGGCTTTTACTCAGAAGGATCGCTTGACGACTAGGCCAATGCGCCGGATGTCAAGTTGCGGCTCTAACGCAAAGCGCGGTGTGGAACGCGCTCCCTCTGCGCTGCGGTAATCGCGCGCCGACGCGTCCCCTCCCTGCCAAATGAGGCGCACGCCGCTTACGGCAAAAGCGGTGGCCAGAGCCCAACTCACCTGACTCTTCACATCCTTATTGTTGGTTTTCGTGTACAGATCGCTGGCATTTTCCTCATCCGTGGCAGCCTGATAGCGCGCATAGAGCTCATCGGCTTCGCTGTTGAAATCAAAACCCTGTTTAACGAGGGCAGCACTTCCCCCCAAAAACAGCAGCCCCAGCGAACGACGCGCAGTGAAAAAGGATTTTCCCTCTTCTGCCGCAACAGGTTGCACTACACCTCCGACACCCGTCAAGGATACCAGCGCCAAAACGACTATGCGAGATAATTTATCCATGTGATATTGCCTCTAAATATACCGTAAGGAACGATCTGCTGCCCCACTTAATTCGCTAACCCACCTACACTTAGAAAGACTGTGGATCCGATTCGGTTAAAGATTATTCACAAGAGTGAACTTTGTCAACACAGTTACAAGCCCGGCAAACAATTACTCTCCAATGCGCTACAGCCCAGCAAACAATAGACTTAGATCGCATCTCGGCTTGACAAATGAACTTATGTGCAGTAAGTTGAAATACCTGTTCACATTTTCACTATCCCTCCCTATAGGAGGCTATTATGCGCAAGAAACTCACCGAACGACAACAGGCGATTTACGACTTTATCGCCGACGCTATCCGCAGTCGCGGCGCGCCGCCCACCATACGCGAAATTATGGACGTATTTGAGATCAATTCAACCAACGGCGTGCGCACAACGCTAGCTGCCCTGGAAAAGAAGGGCCACATCCGCCGACATGCCCGCCTCTCGCGCGGCATCGAGCTGGTGGACTACGTCGAACCTGCCGCCCTGACGTCGGAACTGCGCGAAGTGCCGCTAGTCGGGCGCGTAGCCGCCGGCGAGCCCATTCTGGCCACTGAAAACATCGAGTCAACACTGCAGGTCGACCGCGCGCTGGTACCTGCTTCAGGAACCGTCTTCGCCCTCCGCGTGCACGGCGAAAGTATGAAAGATGCCGGTATCCTAGACGGCGATATCGTTATGGCGCGCCGCCAGGAAAGTGCCGAGCGCGGCGATATCATCGTGGCACAACTCGGCGACGAGGCGACGGTCAAACGCTATGCTCCCGACCACGACTGCATTCGCCTGCTGCCCGAAAACGAGTCGTTTGAACCCATCGTCGTACCGCTCGACGCCGTGGATTTCAGCATTGCCGGCAAGGTCGTTGGCCTTATGCGCCGCATGTAAGCACCCGTGTCCGCCGAGTCTGTCCCACGCCTTCACGCCGATTGCCGCGCCCTATTCGACGCGGCCATCGAAGCGGCTCAGCCACGCCGGTGTGTGCTTGACGCCTTATCCTTAGATGGATCGCAGCTGCGTATCGGAGACTGGCACTACGACCTCCAGCAGTGCTCGCGTCTGGTCGTACTCGGGGCAGGCAAAGCCACGCCGGCCATGGCAGCCGCCGTAGAAGAGGTGCTCGGCGCGCGAATTGATGCCGGCCTGATAAACACCAAGTACGGACATCGCCTCCCCCTTCAGCACATTGAAACCATAGAGTGTGGCCATCCCGTACCCGACGAACGCGGCGTAGAGGGGACGCAGCGTCAGCTTGCCCTGCTCGAATCGCTCGACGAAAACGCCCTCGCACTGTGCCTATTTTCCGGCGGCGGCTCGGCTCTGCTGCCGGCTCCAGCACCGGGCATCACGCTAGAAGACAAGGGGCAAACAACCCGACTCCTGCTGAGCTGTGGCGCAACGATTGACGAAATTAATGCCATTCGCAAGCACCTGTCCGCCATTAAGGGCGGACAGCTTTGCGCGCGGGCGCATCCTGCTCGAGCTGTTTCGCTGATGATGTCCGATGTAATCGGTGACCCACTCGACACCATCGCCTCGGGGCCGACGTATCCCGATTCCACCACCTTCGCAACCTGCCTCGAACTGATCGATCGCTACCAGCTCCGCGACCAGCTGCCGGCTTCCGTGCGCAATCGGCTCGAAAGCGGCGCAGACGGCACAGTAGACGAGACGCCCAAGGCCGACAACCCACTCTTTGCGCGCGTTCACAACGCAGTTATTGGCAACAGCACACTGGCCATTGATGCAGTCGTGCAGCACGCGCATCGCTTGGGCTACACACCGCTGGTGCTCACCTCGCGCCTGCAGGGCGAGGCGCGCGAAATCGGCCCAGCCCTAGTTGCGATCGCCCAGGAGGTACGCACACAAGCGCGTCCCCTTGCACCGCCCGCCTGCATTATCGCCGGCGGAGAAACCACCGTCACGCTGCGCGGGCAGGGCAAAGGCGGGCGCAATCAGGAGCTAGCCCTCGCCGCGGCAATCCCCCTCGACGGCTGGTCGGATATCGCCCTGCTGTCGGGCGGCACCGACGGCACCGATGGACCTACCGATGCGGCCGGTGCCATCGCCGATGGATCAACCCTTGCGCGCGCGGCGGCTCGCCAGCTATCGGCGCGCAACCACCTGCGCGACAACGATGCCTATCATTTCTTCGATTCGCTGGGTGACCTCCTCATAACCGGCGCTACCGGCACGAATGTAATGGACCTGCAAATAGTCCTTATTCGCTGAGCCATTCGGCGCGCGCACTGCTTGACATCGCATGCGCCTTCTCTTAGTATTCAACTGTCTACAATTCCTTTTTTTTCAATGCCCTATGCATAGAATAGTCACGGCTGTTTTCCTCTCTATTTCGGCAGTGAGTAGCGCCTCTGCCGCTTCTGCATTTGCCGGCGAGTTTCTCGCGCTGGGCGCCGGCGCGCGCGCCATGGCACTGGGCAGCGCGTTTGTGGCCATCGCCGATGACCCGACGGCTACCTACTGGAATCCTGCCGGCCTTACGCGCCTTGCCGATCGCCAGGTGCACCTCATGCACGCCGAGCGCTTTTCTGGCCTAGTCGATCACGATTTTGCCGCTTTTGCCCGCCCCGGCCGCCGCCTGCACGGCGTGGGCGTCGCCCTGCTGCGCGTAGGCGTCAGCGACATTCCCTTCACGGCATTGACGGATCCTGGTCGACCGCTGAGCGAAAATAACCGGCCCTACATATCCTCAACGGAGACGAGCGCCGACTACGCGCTCTACCTATCCTTTGCCCATCGCCTGCGCGAATCGATTTCGCTCGGCACTTCGCTTAAGCTCATCTACCGCCAGATCGCCTCGTTTAGCGCCTATGGAATGGGCGTTGACGTCGGCATGAACATTCAGCTGCGACCCGGATTATCGCTGGCCGTCAGCCTGCGCGATGCCACCACGACGCCCATTGTATGGGACACGGACGCAAGCGATAGCATCCAGCCCTCCGTCGTGCTCGGAGCCACCTACCGCCTGGCGCTGGCCGGCGGCAGCGCGACCTTGGCATTGGGTTCTCGGACGGGGGGCGATGCCGACGACATCGGCCAGGGCAGTCCGCTGCTGTCCGGCATCGAGTATCGCTATCGGGCACTGGCCCTGCGCGGCGGCTTGGAAGAAGGACGCCAGTCCTTCGGCATTGGCCTGCAGCCCCACCAGCGCATCGCCCTAGATGTTGCCTACTTGCAACACGACCAGCTCGAGTCGACTTATCAGCTCTCTGCCAACCTATCCTTCTGAAACGCGCTGCGGCTACGTAGCACTCGTCGGACGGCCAAACGCCGGCAAATCGACCCTGTTTAATGCATTCCTCGGTCAACGCCTGTCCATCGTAACGGCCAAACCGCAGACGACCCGTGGCCGCGTGCTCGGCATTTTGACGCGCCCGGAAAGTCAGGTCGTCTTTCTCGACACGCCCGGCCTGCTCGAGCCCAGCTACAAGCTGCACGAGAGTATGGAGCGTCAAATTGAACTGGCGGCGCGCGAAGCCGACGTCGCGCTGCTGCTAATTGACGCTAGCAAACCACGCGATCGCGCCCAGCTCGTGAAGCGCTTTATCGAACAGACGCGCACCCCCATTATCGCCGCACTGAACAAGATCGACCTACTGGGACCAGGGATTGTCGAGAACCTGCAAAGGCAGCTACGGGACGAATACGGCATAGACGAACTGCTGCCCCTGTCGGCCCTGCACAAAACGCATATCGACGTGCTTCTCAAGAAAATTGATGCGCGGCTACCAACCGGCCCCAAGCTGTATCCAGACGATATGGTGGCCGAGCAGCCCGAGCGTTTTTTTGCCGCTGAGCTCATACGTGAAGCGGCATTTGAACACCTTGAAAACGAACTGCCCTATTCGATAACGATCTCTATTGAGGAGTTCAAAGAGCGCACGGGGAACAAGACCTATATCAGCGCCATGATTTACGTCGAGCGAGAAAGCCAGAAAGGCATTGTCATCGGCCGCAAAGGAGCGCGTTTGCAGGCCATTGGCAAAGAAGCGCGCAAGGGCATCGAAGACCTTATCGAACAGTCGGTATACCTAGAACTGTGGGTCAAGGTGCGCCCCGGATGGCGCAATCAGGAGCGCGATCTGCGCGAATTTGGCTACATCTAAGCAACAGAGGAGAGGCTCCATGAAAGTGCTAGTAGTTGGCAAGGGCGGCCGCGAACACGCGTTGGTATGGAAGTTGGCACAGAGTCCGCGCATTGAGCAGCTCTACGCAGCCCCAGGCAATCCCGGTATGGCAGCCATGGCGACGCTGGTCCCCATCCGCGTAGACACGCCCGTATCTGAGCGAGAGGCGCTCTCGGCCGAAATCGCCAAGCTGGCGGATTGGGCGCTTGCCGAGGGCATCGATTTGACGGTCGTCGGCCCCGACGACGCGCTGGCCGGCGGCATCGTCGATCACTTTCAAGAGCGTGGTCTGAAAATTTTTGGGCCCACGCAAGCGGCCGCGCGCATCGAAAGCAGCAAAGCCTTTGCCAAAGACCTGATGCAGCGCATTGGCGTGCCCACCGCAGCGCACCGCGCCTTTACGCAGGCCGATGCGGCCATCGGCTATATCCGCGAACGGGGAGCCCCCATCGTAGTCAAGGCCAGCGGTTTAGCCGCGGGCAAAGGCGCCGTGGTCTGTATGGACGAGCAGACAGCCGTAGAGACAGCGCAGGAGATGCTAGCCGGTAGCGCGTTTGGCAGCGCAGGCAGCGAAGTGGTCGTCGAGGATTTCATGCGAGGAGAAGAAGTATCGCTCTTTGCCCTGTGCGACGGCACCGACTTTCTGACGCTGGCACCCGCTCAGGATCACAAGGCTATTTTCGACGGAGACAAAGGACCCAACACGGGCGGTATGGGCGCTTATGCTCCGGCACCCGCGCTCACGCCGGCGCTGCAGCAAACAGCAGAAGAGCGCATTATCGCCCCCGTGCTCGAGGAGATGGAGCGCATGGGCTGCCCCTTTCGCGGCGTGCTCTACTGCGGCCTCATGCTGACGGAAGACGGTCCTCAGGTCGTCGAATTTAACGCGCGCTTCGGCGATCCCGAATGCCAGATCCTGCTGCCGCTGCTGGAAAACGATTTGCTCGACGTGCTGGAAGCGGCCTGCGACGGCCGGCTTGGTCAAATTGAAATTAAAAATACTCCGCGCGCCTGCGTTTGCGTCGTCATGGCGGCCGAAGGCTACCCCGATTCCTACCCCAAGGGCATGCCTATCTCGGGTCTCGATCAGTGGGACGGCGATGGAGAAACCGTTGTCTTTCACGCCGGCACCGAACGGCGCAACGGGCAGTTGGTTACCAGCGGAGGGCGCGTGCTCGGCGTAACGGCGCTGGGAGAAACCATAGCAGATGCCGTCACCAATGCCTATGCCGCCGTCGAAGCGATTCACTTTGAGCAGTCTTACTACCGCAAAGACATTGCACACAGAGCACTGTCCCGCCCGTAGTTGCGCTGACACGCCTACAACGACAGCGCGCCACCGGCTCATAGGTCCGGTGGCGCGCTGTATTCTTATGGAAGCGTTCGATTAGGCCAGCGTATCGACGACCTGACCGCGTCCCTGCTGCTGTTCGATCTCCAGGCGCTGACTCTGGTTCTCGTCGCGCTGACGACTTTGCTGAGAAGCCTGCTGTTGGCGCGCCTGCTCGGCGCGCTGAGCCTGCTGCGCCTCTTCGGCGCGCGCGGTGCGCTGACGCTCTTCCTGGCGACGAGCCTCGGCTTCTTCAGCGCGGCGCTCCTGCGCCACACGGCGATTGCTTTGCGCCTCCTGTGCGCCGCCGGACTGCATAGCCCCGCTGCGCATCGACGAGACTTCGGACATACGGTACCTCCTTGGGGTGTATCATCCTTGATGCTAGCAATATACTCAACGCCCCGACCTAAATCAAGCGTCAAAAGCAGACTCCTGGCGAGCGATTGACAGGCACCGAACCCTACCTATATTCATGCCCACTAAAGAGGATACACCATGCCATCAGACGCCATTCGCCTGCGCAATATGCGCTTTTATGCCTACCACGGTCTGTACCCCGAAGAGAACCGCCTCGGCCAGCGCTTCGAGGTCGACTTGGAGCTAGTGAGCGACCTGCGCCGCGCCGGCTGCGACGACGACATAGAGCAGTCGATCAACTACGCAGACGTCTATGAACACGTGGCGGCCGTCGTCACCCAGCAGCGCTTTAAGCTGGTGGAAGCCGTTGCCGAGCACATCGCCGAACGCGTTGGCACAGCCTATGCTCCCCTGACGCTGACCGTGCGCGTGCGCAAACCCCATCCGCCCGTGCCAGGCGATTTTGACGGAATCGAAGTCGAGATAACACGCCACTATGAGTGAGCGCGTTTTCATCGCGCTCGGCTCCAATATCGGCCAACGCCTCGACTACCTGCAAATGGGCTTGAACGAGCTACACGGGCTGAGCGGCCTGGAGATACTGTCCGCCTCAAGCGTCTACGAGACGGCGCCGCTGGGCACCATCGAACAGCCCCCTTTCCTCAACGCCGTGTGCTGTGCGCGCGCCGAAGGTTCGCCAGTGGATCTGCTAGAGGCCATGCAAACCATCGAGCATCGCCACGGACGCCAGCGCACCGTCCACTGGGGGCCACGCACGCTCGACCTAGACCTGCTTCTCTTTGGCGATGCCTGCATTGACAGCCCCCTGCTCACGCTGCCGCACCCGCATATTGCAGCACGCGATTTCGTCCTCGTTCCCCTGCTGCAAATTGCACCAGATGCATGCGACCCAATCTCCGCGGTGCCCTATGCGCACCACCTCAAACAGCTCCGTGCAGCAGAGCTCCCTGCTGTCGCCGAACTCACGCTGCCGATGACCCAACACCATGCCCGCGCTCATTAAGTCGACGCGGTCCATGCAGCATCAGGCCGATACCTGGCGACAGCGCGGGGAGCGCATAGCCCTCGTGCCGACAATGGGCTATTTACACCGCGGGCACCTCAGCCTCGTAGAACGCGCCCAGTCGCTTGGGCAGCGCTGCGTGGTAAGCGTATTTGTCAACCCACTGCAGTTTGGCCCAAAAGAAGACTTTGCCATCTATCCACGCGATCTAGCGCGCGACCTAGAATTGCTGAACGACATCGAAGTAGATGCCGTCTTCCACCCGTCTGCAGACGACTTCTACGCTCCATCGTTTTCCACATATGTCGAAGTAGAAGGGCTTAGTGAAGGCCTATGCGGCGCGTTTCGCCCCGGCCATTTCCGCGGCGTTACCACAGTCGTCACCAAGCTTTTCACGGCTGTTAAACCGCACGTTGCCATCTTTGGACAAAAGGATTATCAGCAGGTCGCCGTCATCCGCCGCATGGTTGCCGACCTCGGCTTGGACGTCGATATCGATATGGCACCCACCGTGCGCGAAGCGGACGGCCTGGCGATGAGTTCGCGCAACGTCCACCTGAGCAAAACGGAGCGACAGCGCGCGCCCATTCTCTACCAATCGCTGTGCCGCGCGCGCGACCTGCTGGCCGAGGGACCGTGCGACACAGACAATCTCGTAGCCGAGATGCGTGCGGCCATCGAGCGCGAATTAACGCGAAACATCGACTACATTTCCATCGTCGACCCCGACTCGCTAGCCGAACTACGGCGCGTAGAGCAATCGGCAGTGATTGCCCTAGCCGTGCGCCTGTCGAACGTGCGCCTCATCGACAATATTCTCGCTACGGTCGGGCAAAAAAAAGGCGAGGACAGCCCGTAGGCCCCTCACCACACACCCCCTCTTCGCACCCGTCCGCTATTTGATCAGCGTCAGCCCGCGCACAAATGCAGCTCCTCCAATATGGGCGACGGCATAGTACTGCCCGCTGCCCACAGAGCGACCCAAATTATCGCGTCCATCCCAGTACGGGCGATGTGACCCCGCACGCATCCGGCCATTCAACAGCTGGCGAACGCGCTGCCCCAAGCTGTTGTATATCGATAGCTCGACCATGGCATCACGCGCCACCTCAACGGGCAGCAGCACCTGCCCATTAAACGGATTGGGATACGCCGCACCCAGCGCAAAACGCACACCGTCGGGCACCGCTGTGCGCACCGCAGTGGGAATGGGCTCCGGCTCATAGGGACGCACTGCCAGAGAAAATGCGCTGCCTGCCAGCGCGGTGCGACCAACTACAATGCCAACGCTGTCGACACCGGCCCACTGCGCGCTTCCCGCGTTGTTGTCGTCGAGCTCAACGGCGACCATTTCGCCCGTGCTACCGCGCATGCCGTATCCCCACACTGCGTAACGACCCTCCTGCGCACCGCGAAACTCGAATTCTACATTGCCCGGCGTCTGCAGCGAAAAGTTGATCGTGCCCCACTGCTGACCCACCCCGCCTTCCGCCGGCCCAAACGGCACTTCGCCAATGGAGAAAGAGCGCACGCGCCGGCCGCCCAGGGCGCTATACCCGTAGTAGGTATCGTCGGAGGCATAATTACCCGCAATCCACAGGCGCCACGCGCCGACAAAATTTTCGACGGCACCAATATCTTTAAACGCCTCGTCGATGCCAAAGGTGCCGTTGCGGCCCTCGGCGACGACGGCGCGAATCAATTCGGGGCCATAGCGCTCGCGCAGAAACGAAGCAAATAGGTAGGTGGCGCCGTAGTGGGGAATCGCCGCACCAATCAGCGAGGGCCACGTGGTTAAGTTGAGGTCGGGCGCATCGAGAAACTCCGGAACCATATTGGGATCCGTCTCGGCAAAACCAACCAGTTCCTCTGCATAGCCCGATAGCCCCTCGTCGATCCACGCCTCTTCATCGGCATCGTGCCCCCAGTGAATTAGATGCTGAAACTCGTGGGCCAGCGTGCCGCGCGCGAGCGTCGGGTTCGAATTGAGGTGAAACGCATCGAGGAAGAGCGCATCGCGCCGCAGCTGCGGGTCGATGTGAGTGGCAATGCGCGGATCGAAAAAACCGACGATGCGGTCGTCGGGCATATCGACTACAAAGATAAAGATGCGCCGGTCGCCATCAACATCGGGCGCCGCTCCGAAGGCCTCTGTCGCCAAGTCGTAGATGCCGCGCTCCGCATCGGCCGGCGTCGCATCGTCAAACAGCACCCCCAAGCGATCAATCGACGGCTGCACTACGACGACATCCCAAACCCGATCCTCGACGAATATATAGGCGTTTTCGCCGACGTAGCGGCAGGTCATCGGGCGTAGAAAGGCGTCGCCGGACACCGCTGCGGCGAGCGTAGTACCCACGACAATCTCCGCGCTCTGCGTGGCTGCAACCGCCTTACCCGCGGCCGGCAGCGGCGGGGCTTCCTCTTGCTCGGCCAACCAACGGGTCCCGCACAGATGCGGCAGGGCTGAAGCAGCCAGCGGCACCCAAATAATCGCCCCGATGAGCAATAGAATACGCATAGCGCTAAAAACGGCGAACCAGCGCCCAGCGCACGCCGTCGGGCTGAGGAACGAGCTGTGCGTGCACAGCGGCCGTCGCGCCGGGCTCCTTGCCCACGCTGCGCGCGGCGTGAATAGCCGATAGCAGGTGATTGGCGACCACCAGACCCGTCGCGTAGAGCGCCTGGCGCTTGGCCAGTTGGCTATCGTTGCGCATACCGCGATAGCGCTCGCGCGCTGCATCGCTATCCCACTCCCAGTCAAAAGCGACAACGGCAGGATAAAGCTGCGCGCTGGGCCCGTCTTCGCGCAGGGCAAATTGATTGTGCTGCACGCGGCTCTCATAAAAGCCCAAATCGTCGAGGAAACGCCGTCCCTTGCCGCGCGAATAGGCGCCGGCGCGTTCAGCCGCGTAGGCGTGAAAGCGGTCGGCGCGCACGTCAGCAAGGCGATTCAAGGCCGCATAACTCAGCCACAGCGCACCTTCGGCCGCCAGAAAACGTCCACCCCCGCCGCTGGCATAGTGCTGCCCCCAGCCCGGCAACAGCAGCGAGCGCCAAAACGCACCGGCTCCCGTCTGTGCCGGCGCCGAAGTGACCAGGACCAACAAGGAGGAAAAGGCGATTAATACCTTGGAAGACATCGCAAGCTTAGGGAAAGGGCTTGTACGCCATGAGCATGGGCACGCGCGTACGCTGGCCCCCATGCATGACAAACGCGAAGCGCGTGCGACGCTCGATGGCTTCGGCCGTAGCCCCCTCGGCACGCGACCGCGCCACCCGCGCCGCGTCAATGGCGCTGATGACGTGATTGACTAACAGCAGTCCCGTCACTGAACTGGCGCGCTTTAAAAAACGATTGCTGTCGTCGCGCTGCACTTCATAGGCCAGCCGCTTCTCCGACAGGAAATTTTCCACCGAGTCCACCTGCGTAGCCTGGGCTGGGTTGCCCGTTTCAGCATATACCAAATCGGTCCACCCCGAAACGAATTGGTCGTATTTGCCGATAAGCTCGTAGTACTGCTGCACCTCGGCGTCAGGGCAGCTGCCAAAATCACCGGTAGCCAGGTAGTCGTCGATATAGGTCGAGCACGGCAGGGCATGCGTGATGGACGAATTGCGCGAAATGGTCGAGCCGCGCCAAGCCAAGTAGCCCAGCGGATCCCAGGTCTCGTCGGCCACTTGGCGAAACTCTTTTTCCGCATCGTTGCCCTGACCGCTCCAATTGACGTACAGCCCCAAGCCCACCGCTTCGAGCCCCATAAACAGCGCACCGCGCATCGTCGCACCGTTCATTATCTCCCCTAACCCCGGCAATAGCAGTGAATAGAGAAAGGCCCGACGCGGCGTCATCCCCCCTTTTTCTTCCTGCGGCAAACGGCGCTTGGGGGCGGGTCCGTCTTCCTGGGCAACGGCGATTGGCCCCATTAGGAAGCGCTGCCCCTCCTCGCTAAACAAACTGGGCAGCTGCTCGGCACCAAGCGGTGCACTGCACAACAACGCACCCAGCGCAAGCACTGCAATCACTCGTATGATCATTTGCTCTCTCCCCTGCAAAATCCACGACTCCAAGCGGAATTTTATAAATATCCAAACAGCACGGTCAGATAAAACTTCCACGGACTGCGCTCGGCCACCTCATCGATCCCATAGGCCAAATCGAGCTGCACGCGCGTGGGCAAACTATAATAGGAGTTGAGATCAAAGCGCAATTGCCCACCGAAATCGCGCAGCGGCGCTTCTCGCCCATAAAAGGAGTCGGGCTCGTCAAACGAGCGATCCCACGCCTTGCCAATATCGCCGTAGACCGCGCCGTACACCTTGTCAAAATAGACGTGCAATAAGCGCGCGCCCCAGTGCTCCATCAGCGGAAAGCGCAGCGTAGCGGTGCCCATGGCGGCCTTGCGGCCTTCAATGCTGTAAAAGGTGTAGCCCTTCATAAAGCTCAGGCCGCCCAAATGGTAATCAAAGAAATCGTTAACGGCCTCTTTGTCATCAACCGCGTCGCTGGCAATCCAGCCGCCAAAAAAGCGCAGGCCGAGACGCCCATTCCACGGCAGCGCTATATACTCGTTCCAGTCGAGCGTAAACTGGTTGTAGAACAGCTTGATAAACTCCTCGTCAATAAATGACGCCTGTTCGTTAAACGAGTCGAGAAAGTAGTTGTGCATTCGGTCGTAGCGCGCGTAAATCTGGCGTCCCACCGGGCTAATATCGCGGTCCCGGCGGCGCGCGAGCAGGTTGAGCCTGTAGGTCACCCCGAGGCCAAAACCATTCAAATAGGTGTAGCCAAACGGCTTCTGCTTCTCCAGAAAAAGTCCGATATTGCCATCGCGGCGCGGCACAAAAGCGCGCCATTGGACGCTGGCATCATAGCGGTCATATGTCGCGGAAACCGTCACTTCTCCCTGGCGGCCCAAACGACCGCGTGCTCCTATGCTAATTTGATTGAGGCTGAAGTTGACGCCGTCGATAACTGCATCGCGCGCATCGGAACTATCGCCGCGGGCCGAGTGGCGTTTCTGGTGAAAAGCCTCCAAAAATAACGTAGGACGCAGGCCATTGTACTCGTATATGGCAAAGAGATCGCGATCGCCATTGGCCGGTGCCAGCGCTCCACCGACAAACACATTCTGGCGATAGAGCACATCGCTCGAAGACGCATAGAGCCCCGGCTTGAAGCGGCCCTCGTCGATGCTCAGTCGCGGCAGGAGAGAGGTTTTGAGAAAGTCCGTTCCGTAGGGCTGTCCTTCCACAGCAGCCGCTGTAGCAGGCCGGCGCAGATCCACATCGCCGGCACGGCTGGCGCGGCGCTCTAGTGCAACGCGGACGCCCGCTCCGGCAATTTTGCGAATTTCAAAGCCCTTGGCCGCGTAAGCTGAAAAATACACCTGCCCCTCGGCATCAACCGTCGGATTAAACGCTCCACCTCGAACGTTAGTTATCTGTTCGACGAGACCTGTCGCAAGCTCAATCGCATAGATATTAAAAATGCCGCTTATATCCGATGAAAAGTACAGGCGCTCACCGTCGGCGCTCCAGGCCGGATCGCGGTCTGTGCCCGACGTGGACACGAGCAGTTCCCAGCGACCCTCGGCGCGCAGCTGCCCGTCTTCTTCGCGCACGCGCAGCAGGACAATATCGCGCTGTCCATCGCGCGCTATAGACAGCGCGATGTGGGCTCCGTCCGGGGCAAAGCGCGGGCTGTAGAGCTGGGTGCCGTCGGCAATATCCGTCAGATAGTGCACCTCACTGCCGTCGGCGCGCATCACTCCCAGGTTGTTGTTGGTGCCCTCGTTTTTTACAAAGGCGATCCACTGGCCGTCGGGCGAGTGTGCCGGATACAGGGCGCGCAGGCCGCGACTCAGGCGCCCTTCGCGCGCCGGCGCGGCGCCGTAGCCGCGCACCAGAGCCGGCACTAGCCACACTGCGCTGCTGGCCAAACCCGGCTCCTCCGCCGAGAAGTCGTATGCATAGACGTCGGACTGCCGAGAGCCGTAGCGATCGGCGCGGTCTATGCGGGCAAAGACCAGCTTGTCCTCCGTCGGCGAAAAGCTCAGCGCCGACGCGGCTACCGCCGGCGCAACCACTTCTTCCTCGCCGCTTTCCAGGTCGCGCACGACCAGCTTATGCGGACCGTAATGCTGCGTTCCGGTCGAGAGATAGGCCAGGCGCTTGCCGTCGGGCGCCAGGCGCGGGCGCATATTGGAGAACCCCTCGTCAGCGACGACCTCTCCTTCGCGCAGCGGGCCCAACCCGGCCACCTGTGCCTCGTAGCGCACGCGCATATCAGCAACCCAGTCGGCGTGCAGCTGATCGACGCTCCGACCGAGTTTTTCGGCAAAGAGACCATCTATATTTAAACTGTTCCAGCGCGACGCCCCCCGATACAGCTCGGCCAGCATTTCGTCGCCGTATTCGCGCGCGATGTAGCGCGTCAGTCCAAAGCCATGATCGTACACATATTCGTTGCCGAAGCCGCACTTACCGAAGACTCCCATCTCGTTAAAAGAGAGCGGTTCTCCCTCCAGCACCTGCATGCGCAGCACCATATCGCGG
>JAYPJE010000076.1:0-16736 GCA_038128265.1 Gemmatimonadota bacterium | reverse complement strand
CCCGCGCGGCAGTGCCCCTATCGGCAGCGAAGGAGCCGCTCATCTGTGCACGGACTCCGAAGCGCGCTTTATATTCACCGCCAACTACGGCAGCGGCGACGTTTCCATGCTGCCCATTGGCGAGGATGGCTCATTGGGGGAAGCAGCCGTCTACGAACACGGCCCCGGCGCGCACCACGGCATCGTCGGCACATGGGGTGAAGGACCGCAGTTCCGTCAAGAGTCGGCCCATCCGCACGGCGTAGCGGTTTTTGCAGACCAACTCTACGTGGCCGACCTAGGCACCAACCAGGTCGTCTACTGGTCGATTGACGGCGAACGCGGTACCCTGCAGCCAGCCGGTGCCGTCACCGTGCACGACTTGGCCGGACCACGCCACGTGCAGGTCACCCAAAGCGGCCAGTGGGTGTTTGCCCTCAACGAGCTCGACAATACGCTCTGCGCGTTCCGCCGCGCTGGCGACGGCGCGCTGACGCCAGTGCAAACGCTGTCGACCATTCCCGAAGGCTGGGCCGAACAAAACACCGATCCGGCCACTTTTCCCAACGAGGTCTACTCCAAACCGTCGCACGCCTCGCAGCTGCTCATTTCACCAGACGATCGCTTTGTATACGCGAGCAACCGCGGCCACGATTCGATTGCCGTGTTCTCCGTAGACGACGCGGCTGGCGCGATTGAACTCGTCCAAATTGAACCGTCGCTCGGACGCATTCCCTGGATTTGCTGCCTTAGCGACGACGGTCGTTTTATGCTCGTGCAAAACAACCACACGCGCGCCAGCGAGGCCGGGCCCGACAGCGTGGCGGTTTTCCAACGCGATGCAGATAGTGGGCAGCTGGAGTCGATGGCCGCACGCCTGGAATTCCCGACCGTTTCGTCGCTGTGGACGCTACCCGATTAGCTAGGGCCTACTCACCCTTTTCCGCTCCCACGCGCCAGTCGCGCGCTAGCGCGACAATCCACTGCGTGCCCGCTGGGTAGTTGCGCCCTCCCAGCGAAAAGCGGGCGCCGGCTTCCAGCGCCGTGCGCGCACTGATATCGAGGTAGACCACGGCCGCCGCGTAGCGAATGCGCTTGATCTGCGAGCGATTTACAATGCCGCCAAACTCGCGCGCTGGCCCCCCGTGCAGCAGCTCGAACTTTCCCATCAGACGCACGCGAGGGGCTAGGCGCCCCCCCACTTCGGCACTGCAAAACCACTCGTCGCCCGGATCGCGGTCAATTTGACTATTCGTGCGGCGCAGCCGATAACCCCCTTCCGCGTTGGCATAGAGTGCGCGCGGCCAGAAGGAGCGCCCCGCGGCAAAAGCTACGTCGACATCCCACTGTCCCTCTCCCACCGGAATAAGTCCATCCACGTTGCGAAAGTCCCCCGTTGGCATCTTGACCCCTCCCTGCACGGCAAAAACAAGGGGGCGTTCGACAAGGCGTAGCTTAACGGTCGCGCGCACGTCGCCTAGGCCGGTGGCCGACAGCGATTGATCGCGCGTCTGGTCCGCATATCGCTGCGCAAAGTAGGGAATTTGCACGCCTATATCTAAGCGCTCGCTCGCGCCATATACGGCTTCAAAAAACGCGGCGTGCGAGTCGTAGCGTCCTTCAAAATTGTAGCGCGTGCGCACACCGGGATCCACGATTTCACCGGCAACCCACTGCCTGTGCGCGCTGTACCATTCGCGGGTTTGCTGACTAAAGTAGCTCAGCTTGGTCCACGCGACACCCTTTGGCAGGGTCCACGCGCCGGCCGAAAGATCGCCGACACACAGGACCAATAGCGCGATACACCGATACGCATGGACTCGCATAGAAGGCCTGCGCTCAGCGCACAAGCGTCATGGAGCGGACTGCGCTATGCTCCTCGGTTGGCATCTCCAGCCGATACAGGTAACTGCCGCTGGCTGCAGCTCTACCCACCTCGTCGAGCCCATCCCAGCGCGCGATATGGAGACCGCTGCGCCGGAAGCCATCCACTAGCGTGCGCACCGTTTGCCCGTTGCTGGCATAGATGGTCAGTCTGACCAGTCCATCGACAGGCACCTGATAGTGTATGCGCGTTTCGGGATTAAACGGATTGGGGACGTTTTGTCCAAGCACAAATGCCTGAGGCAGCGACAGCACCTCTTCCACTGCCGTATCGGCGACGTCGCGCGCGTCGAGTATGCCCTCGCCCGACCACAGTTCGGTGTCGGGCCAGTAGGCGGCCCAGGCAAACCACATCGAGTTGTAGGACGGCACCTGACGCAGCTGCTGGCCAGCGAGCGGTCCTTCCACTGCTCGACCGAGCATATCCCAGCGCGAACCCGTCTCCACATCGACAAATTCGACGGGCAAATCGCCCTCTGGATCAACGGAGTAAAAACTGAGTGCGCGCCCACCCAATTCACTGAAATAGGCTATGGCCGTGCGCGATTCAGCGGCATAAATGACTGCGATACGTTGCCCATCGAGCACATCGTTTATCACGGCCCCGTCGGGCATGGACGCAAACGGATAGGCCTTGTTATCCCGTCCCAGGCCAAGTCCAAGGACCATGTCCTTAATTTCAAAGCGCGGATCGATATCCGCCGTGGATGGAACGAAAATCAAATACTCATTGCTCGTTCGGTAATCACCTAGTCGGGCCGAAATATAGGGGTAGTTCTCGTAGGCCCTTTCGGTATAGATTGGACGCTCGCCCGCATAGCGTTCCCATCCAGTTCCCGCCTCAACAACCGTGGTGTTGGGATACATTTTTTTCCACATACCCCAGGTCGTCTCGACCACCGGTAGCAATTCCAGCTGTTTACCCACGTCGGCGCCGTTGATGGCGCGATAGATCATCTGTGGATAGAGCGTGGCGTCGTCGCGACGGTCATACATCACTAGATTGCTGTTGATTAACAGGCCGGAGACGCCAAACTCAATTTGTGATCCCCCGACTTCAGTAGCATCAAAGACCAAACCCGTTCCCGTCAGCGGACAGAGCGTGACGCTCACGAAGCGATCGGAGAAGCGATCGTTTACAATCTCGTTCCACCATCCAATATTGTGCGGGTACGCCCTCGCATCGCCATTGAACACCAGCCCCATAACGAGATCGTCTTCGCGCAGGTACGAAATGCGTTCTGGGTCGACGAAATTCGGATTGGTCAGCGCTGGAATGCCGTCTTTAGGTGGTCCTCCCGAAACCAGGTGTGCCGTCAAAAAGCCGGGATTCTCGTAGCGATCGGCTTCGGCTGGCATTGACCACAGCAACAGTGCGAAAAGCGAGACATGGAGCATGTAGCTCTCCTCAAAAGCTTTGAGAAATACCGTAGGACGAAATGCACGTATTGGGATCATCTCACCCCCTATTATAGCATACCGCGCATACTCTCCAACCCCCGTGCTGCAGACAAAAACGACCGAACGGCCCTTCCCTCCACCGGAAGACTTGCCTATACTAATCCCCCGCACCGCTCCATCGGTGTGCGTCGCGATGCGCTACCAGACAAAAATTGACCGCCTATTTTGGATCTAACTAAACTCAATCCACGCCCCAAAACCGCCGTGCGCCTCGCCATCGTGTTTATCGGTCTCTGCGCGCTCACCGGCCTCATGGCGCATCTGACCTTTTGGCTATCTGGCGCCAGCAGTGTCGATATAGCTCAGCTGGAGGCCATTCCCACCCCCGAGCGTCAGGCGACCGAGCCGGAAGCGCTGCATGCGCTAAGCGAGTGGCCCGCCGATGGCACACCCTTCCAGCAGGCGCCCATACTGGCCGGACGCGTCGCCGCAGGCCAGCTTCCCCCCGTCGAAGAGCGGCTGCCGGAAAACCCGCTGGTGATTCGTCCCGCCCATCAAATGGGGCCGTACGGAGGCACGTGGACGCGCTACGGAACCAGTCCGTCTGACATTGGCATCTTTCACCATCGCCTCGCCTACGACGGCCTGGTGCGCTGGGATCCGATGGGACGCGAGATCCTGCCCAATTTAGCTACGCACTGGGATATCGAAGACGGCGGTCGCAGCTATACGTTCTACCTGCGCCGCGGCGTGCGCTGGTCCGACGGCCATCCTTTTGGCGCCGACGATATTCTGTTCTGGTATCGCGACGTGCTGCACAACGAAGAGCTCACGCCCGTTATTCCCGTAGAGTATCGCAAGGGTGGCCAGACGGTGCAGTGCGAAAAGATAGACGACTACACCGTGCGCTTTCGCTTTGCCGAACCCTATGGCCTCTTCCTCAAACAGCTGGCCTCGAACCTCAGCTACCAGCTTGTTTACTACCCGGCGCATTATCTGAAAAACTTCCATCCACACTATCGCCCCGTAGAAGAGCTGGAGCAGCTGGCGCGCACAGAGGGCAAAGATTTTTGGTACCAGCTTTTCCGCGACCGCCACGACTATCGCAACGTAGAATGTCCGCGCATCTGGGCGTGGGTTGTCAGTAAACCACCGCCGGCGCGCCCCGCTGAATTCGTGCGCAATCCCTACTATTGGAAAGTTGATCCCGAAGGGCGTCAGCTCCCCTACATAGACCGCATCACCTTTGACATATACGACCTCGAGACGATCAACATCAAGGCAATCAACGGCGAGATCGGGATGCAGGGCCGCCATCTAACCTTTCAGAACTACCCCATCTTTATGGCCAATAGGGAGCGGGGCGGATACAGCGTGCGTCACTGGCTCGACGGTGGAGATGGCACCACAGCGATCGTATTTAACCTAAACCACAAAGACGACGTGCTGCGCGCCCTGTTCCACCAGCGCGATTTTCGCATCGCCATGTCGCACGCCATGGATCGCGATGCCATTCGCGAAGCCGCCTTTCTCGGCGTGGGCGAAGCGCGACAGATTTCTCCGCCGCCCATTTCGGCTTACCACGTGGCCGAGCACGCCTACGGCTATCTGACGTACGACCCGGCGCTGGCCAACCAGCTGCTCGACGGCATCGGCCTGACTCAACGCGACGAGCGCGGCATGCGCCTGCGCTCCGACGGCCAGCCGCTCGTGCTCAACATTGAGACTTCGTCGACTATGCTCGGCGCCGGCAAGATGTTTGAAATGATTGCCGCCAACTGGCGCGCCATCGGCATTGATGCCAAAGTCAAGACACAGGCGCGCCAGCTCTACGCGCAGCGCCGCAACGCTCTGCTCTGCGACGTGCTGGTCTGGGGCGGCGCCGGCGAGATTATTCCCACCCTCGACCCGCGCTGGTTCTTTCCCTACAGCGGTTCGTCTTTCCACGCGCTCGACTACGCGCGCTGGTATCGCTCCGACGGCAAGAACGGCACCGAGCCACCGCCGGAGATGCTGCGCGCCCTCGAGCTCTTTGGCCAGATTGAGCGCACGGTCGACGAAGGGGAGCAGATTCGCCTTTTTAAAGAAATTATCGAAATCAATCGGCAGAACCTGTGGGTCATTGGCACGGTCGGTGCCATCCCTCAACTCTTTATCGTCAAAGACACCTTTCGCAACGTGCCGGAAGTGGCCGTCGGCTGCTGGCCGCTGCGCACGCCGGGCGCCACGGCGCCGGAATCCTATGCCATCGACGAGGGCTGACGCGTGATTCACCTCATACTCAAACGCCTGCTGTGGATGGTGCCCACCCTGCTGGCCATCTCGTTTATTTCGTTCGCGCTGATCCAGCTGCCGCCGGGTGACTACCTGACCTCGTATATCACGGCCCTCGAGGAAACGGGCGAGTCCGTCGCCGAAGAGCAGGTCGAAGCGCTGCGCCGGCGCTACAACCTCGACGAACCGTTTTTCCTGCAGTACGGCAAGTGGCTCAACAACCTGCTGCCCTTCGGCTTTACTCGCCACGACAGCGGTTCCTACCTGTGGATATACGAAACGGGCGGCACGCGCTCGTTTAACTGGCCAGGCTTTAAGTGGCCCGATTTCGGCATGTCGTTTGAATGGAACCGACAGGTGATGGAGCTGATTGGCGAGCGCATCTTTCTCACCATCGTCATTTCCATCGTCACGTTGCTCTTCACTTGGGCACTGGCCATTCCCATCGGCATCTACTCGGCCGTGCGCCAATATTCATTCGGCGACTATGCCTTTTCGGTTCTTGGTTTTATTGGCCTGGCTACGCCCAACTTTCTCCTCGCTCTGATCTTTATGTACATCGGCTACTCCGTCTTCGGGGTCAGTGCCGGCGGTCTCTTCTCTCCCGAGTACGTCGAGGCTGAATGGTCGGTAGCCAAATTTGCCGACCTCATCGCTCACCTGTGGATTCCCGTGATCGTCATCGGCACCTCGGGCACGGCCGGACTGATCCGCGTTATGCGCGGCAACCTGCTCGACGAGCTGCCCAAGCAGTATGTAATGACGGCGCGAGCCAAGGGGCTCTCTCCGTGGAAGCTGCTTGTAAAATACCCAGTACGCGTAGCCCTCAACCCACTCATCAGCACGGTCGGCTGGGTGCTGCCGGGCATCGTCTCTGGATCGGTCATTGTCGCCGTCGTCCTCGGCCTGCCGACAACCGGACCGCTCCTGCTGCGCGCACTGCAAAACCAGGATATGTACCTGGCCGGCTCTATGGTCATGCTGCTCAGTTTTCTGACGGTCATCGGCACGCTGCTGTCGGATATTCTGCTGCTCTGGCTCGATCCGCGCATTCGCTACGAGGGCAAGGGCTAATGCATGGACAGCGAAGTATGGACATGGGTTATGCTCGCCGCAGTCGGGCACGCGCTGTGGAACGCGGCCGCCCGCCGCGTCGCCGGCGACGTCGCTGTCTTATGGCTGTCTTTTGCTCTTGGCACGCTAGCCATGATACCGCCGTGCCTGTATCTGTGGTGGCAAAACGGCCCGCCTATCATAAGCCAAACCGCCCTGTTCTACCTGCTGGCTACCGGCATCCTGCACGCGGTCTATTTTGCCCTGCTGGCACGCGCCTACGAATATGGCGAAGTCTCGCTGGTCTATCCCATTGCGCGCGGCTCGGGCGTCGGCCTGACGGCGCTGGGAGGGATTGTGCTGCTGGGAGAAGACGTAACCACCCTGGGAGGAGCTGGCATTGGGCTCGTCATGCTGGGTATTGCGCTGATTGGCGCACCGGCGCTGCGCAGCGCCACGGCCAGCCGACAAAGCGTGCTCTTAGCCCTGGGCGTTGGCCTATCCATCGTCGCCTACTCGCTGGTCGACAAGCTCGGCGTAGCCCACATGCACCCGCTCTACTACATAACCGGCATGTGGCTACTTGGATCGCTCTTTCGCTGGCCCTCCGTTTGGCGCCAGCGCCGCGGCACGCTGCGACAAACGGCGCGGACGCACTTTCGCTATATCGCCTTTATCGGTCTGGGCTCCCTCGGCACCTACCTGCTCATTCTCTATGCCTACACGCTGGGACCCGTCAGCTATATAGTCGCTGCGCGCGAGTCGTCCGTAGTCATTGGCTCGCTTATCGGCTTTGTCTTTCTGCGCGAACAGTACACGCCGCTCAAGCTGGTGGGCGTATTCTCTATCGCCGCTGGCCTAGCGCTTCTGAAAGTGAGTTAGCATGAGCGAACTATCGCAGGCACACATCGACTTCTTTAAGGAAAATGGCTACTTGGTCCTCGAAAACGCCTTTTCTAAAGAGGAAGTCGCAGCTCTGCAGGCCGAAGCCGATTACCTGCTCGAACTCGTCATCAACTCGTCGCTTATGAACGGGCGAACCAGCGGCCGCCTCGACTGGCGCCGCACGTCGCAGGGCGTGCAGATGGTGCGAAAAATACAGCCCGTCAACGACCTATCGCTGGCTTTTAGCAGGGCCATTGCCGACGAGCGCATCGTCCATCCACTGCGCCAAATTATGGGCGAAGAACCGGTATTAATGGAGGAAAAGCTCAACTACAAGCAGCCGCTGCCCACCGAGGTCGAGGGCCTGCCGATACGCGATATGGACGACTACTTCCCCGTGCATAACGACTGGGCATACTACGCAGCACAGAACTACCCGCAGAGCGTGCTATCCTCGGCGCTGCTGCTCGACGACTGCACGGCTGACAACGGTCCACTGCGCATTTGGCCGGGCTCGCACAGAGAGCACCTCGAACACCAGCGCATGGAAAACGGCCTCGAGGTAAACCCCGAACTCATTGACCACGCTGGCGGCGTCGATATGATCGCTCCGGCCGGATCTTTTATGATCTTCCACGTGCTGGTCGTGCACAACTCGCGACCCAACACATCGGGCCGGCCCCGTCGCCTGATGATCTACAGCCACTATCCGCAGTCGTCCAATATGCCCTTTGACGTGCGCAACAGCCCAACGCGTCTGCGCGAATCGCCCTACGAGCGCGAATATATGCGCGCCAAAGAGCGCGGCGCGTTTGGCGACGTCTTCAAGGCACCGAGCTATACATGAGCGATACCGCATCTACAGACCAGCCGCGCGATGGCGAAGACCTGTATACGGCCTCGCAGTGGCAGCTTATGGCACGCAAATTTGCCAAGCACCGCCTGGCCGTCTGGTCGGGCCTGGTCGTATTGGTCCTCTACATGAGTGCGCTCTTCTGCGAATTTCTCTCTCCCTATGCCTTGGAAGACCAGCACATCGACTATATCTACGCGCCACCGCAGCGCTTGCACTGGGTCGGGCCAGACGGCCTACATCTGATCCCCTTTGTCTACGGTATTAAAGGCATGCGCCATCCCGAAACGCTGCGCAAGGTATACGCCGAAGATCAACAGCAGATCTACCCGCTGCGTTTTTTCGCACGCGGTACCCCGTACCACTTTATGGGCCTATTCGAAACAGATCTCCACCTAATCGGCGTGGACGAGGGCGGCACGCTCTTTTTGCTCGGCACCGACTCACTGGGGCGCGACCTGCTGACGCGCATTCTCTACGGAGCGCGCATCTCGCTGACCGTAGGCCTGATAGGCGTCGCGCTAAGCTTTGTGTTTGGCCTAACCATTGGCGCCGTATCCGGCTACTACGGCGGCTGGATAGACAATCTCATTCAGCGCATGATAGAAATACTGCGCTCCTTTCCCTCTATACCGCTTTGGATGGCACTGTCCGCGTCGCTGCCGGCCACCTGGTCGCCGCTGCAAATTTACTTCGGCATTACCGTAGTGCTATCCTTTTTGGGCTGGACTGGACTGGCCCGCGTGGTGCGCGGTAAAATTCTCGCCCTGCGCGAAGAGGACTACGCCACGGCCGCCGTGCTCATGGGCGCCAGCAAAAGCCGCATTATGGGCCGCCACCTTTTGCCCGGCTTTACCAGCCACATCGTCGTTAGCCTGACGCTGGCGCTGCCCGGTATGATCCTCGGCGAAACTTCGCTGAGCTTTCTCGGTCTGGGCCTGCGCTCGCCCATAACCAGCTGGGGCGTGCTCCTGCAGGAGGCGCAGAACGTGCAGGCCGTGGCCATGCAGCCGTGGCTGCTGACGCCAGCCGTATTTGTCGTCGTCGCCGTGCTGGCTTTTAACTTTGTCGGCGATGGGCTGCGCGACGCGGCCGATCCGTACGGAAGATAGTGGGCGATAGCACAATGGATTCCATACTGACCATACAAAACCTGCACACGCAATTTTTTCTCGACGAAGGCACCGTGCGCGCCGTCGATGGCGTCGACCTGCACATACCGCGTGGCAAGACGCTCTGCGTAGTTGGCGAGAGCGGCTGCGGCAAGAGCATTACGGCATTTTCCATCCTGCAGATGATTGCGCGACCGGGTCGCATTACGGACGGATCCGTCGTCTTGCACCGGCCAGAGGGCGATATTGACCTGACGCAGCTGCCACCCGACGGCGAGCACATGCGCCGTATTCGCGGTGCCGAAGTTGCGATGATCTTTCAGGAACCGATGACCAGCCTGAGTCCAGTGCATACAGTGGGCAGCCAAATCGCCGAAGCCGTGCACCTGCACATGAACGTCGACAAGCGCGAAGCGCAGGCACGCGCCGTGCACATTATGGAGCGGGTGGGCATTCCCGACGCCGGACGCCGCTACGCGCAGTATCCGCACGAGATGAGCGGCGGCCTGCGCCAGCGCGCCGTCATTGCCATGGCGCTGTCGTGCCGGCCGCAGCTACTCATAGCCGACGAGCCAACCACGGCGCTCGACGTAACGATTCAGGCGCAAATACTCGCCCTGATGCGCGAACTGCAGGCCGAGCTCGATATGGCGATTCTACTGATTACGCACGACCTGGGCGTCGTCGCGCAAATGGCCGACGAAGTCGCCGTGATGTATTGGGGACGCGTCGTCGAATACGGCAGCGTCGAACGCATCTTCGCCGACCCCCAGCACCCCTATACGGAGGCGTTAATGCGCTCGCTGCCCGGCCTGCACATAGAGCGCAAGAGCCAGCTGCAGGCCATTCGCGGCAGCGTGCCGGATCCCTTCCAACGGCTGGACGGCTGCGCCTTTCATCCGCGCTGCGACGAATGCCAGCCCGGCCTGTGCGACAGCGGAGAGCGCCCCGAACTGCACGCCATCGAGGCGGGCCATACCAGCGCCTGCCTGCTGCGGGGAGAAAGGCGGGATACGTGACCGATATACTGCTCGAAGTCCGCGACCTCAAAAAGTACTTCCCCATCACCAGCGGCCTCTTTGACAAGGTAGTGGGCCAGGTAAAAGCCGTCGACGGCGTCAGCTTTTCTCTGCGCTCGGGCGAGTGCCTGGCGCTGGTCGGCGAAAGCGGATCGGGTAAGACCACCGTCGGTCGCACGCTGCTGCGCGCCTACCGCCCCACGGACGGCAGCGTGCAGTTTCACCTAGACGGCGAAGCCATTGATGTGACGGGTGCCGACGAGCAGCGCATGAAGGCACTGCGCCGTCACATGCAGATGATTTTTCAGGATCCCTACGCTTCGCTCAATCCGCGCATGACCGTTTTTGACCTTGTCGGCGAGCCGCTGCTCATCCACGGCGTGGCCGATAGCGCCGAACGCGAACGCCGCGTGCGCCAGCTCATGGGCCAAGTCGGGCTCGACCCACAGCACATGCGGCGCTACCCGCATGCTTTTTCCGGCGGACAGCGCCAGCGCATAGGCATTGCCCGCGCCCTCGCTCTCAACCCGCGTCTCATCGTCGCCGACGAACCGGTCTCGGCCCTCGACGTATCGGTGCAAGCACAGATTTTAAATCTGCTGCAGTCGCTACAGGCCGAGCTCGGTCTGACCTATCTCTTTATCGCGCACGATCTCAGCGTAGTGCGCCACATAGCCGACCGCGTTGCCGTTATGTATGTGGGAAAAATAGTCGAGAGCGCACCCGTCGATGCCCTCTTCCAACAGCCGCGCCATCCGTATAGCGAGGCTCTTATGGCCTCGGCTCCCATCGCCGACCCGCTGCGACGCCAGGCTCCGATCCTGCTGCAGGGCGAGATCGCCGACCCAGCCAATCCTCCCTCCGGCTGCCCTTTCCACCCACGCTGTCGCCATGCCACACCCCAGTGCGCTACAGACGTGCCTGCCCTGCGCACCATCGAGTCGGGGCACGAGGTCAGCTGTCACCGCGCCGAAGAACTCGATCTGGCCGGCATGGCCAGCTAAACAGGCACAGCACTCAGTCGATCACGGCACTCTCACACACGTAGTCGGGAATAATGCCCGTGGCGTGAATCTGCTCGTGCACCGAATCGCGCAGCGTATTGCCCGACAGCACGAGCGCCGTATCGATGCCAAACTTATTGCCGCCGATAATGTCGGTAGTCAGCGTGTCTCCCACCATAAGAATGCACTCTTTGCCAACTTCTAGTGCCCGCTGCGAGTGCTCGTAGGCAAAGATAAACATCTGCGCATCGGGCTTGCCAAACTTGATAAACCGCCGTCCCGTAATGGCCTCAACCATATTGGCCATACCGCCGATGGCAATGGCTACTTCGCGACTGGAAACCGGATAAGACTGATCGGTATTGGCGACGATGGCCGGGATATTTCTGCGCCGCAGCAGGTTGACCACCTTGTTGATGTCGTGGTTCCAGTCGAACCCCTCGTCGTCGAGAAAGACCAGCGCGTTGACATCGTCGCTTTCTCCTAGGTCGAGATCGGCAATAGAGAGCGTGCGCAGACCCACTTCCTCGAGATAGTGGGCAGAGGCTCGCGTGCCGAGATAGGCAACCGTGCCGCTCTTGACTTTGAGCCGCAAATACTCTGTAGCCAACATGCCCGAAGAAATAATCCGACCGGCGTCGACCATTGCCAGCCCCTGATCTATATAGGCCAGAGCGAGCGCTTTGGGGCCGCGCGAGGCATCGTTTGTAACAATGTAAAAATCGATGTCGCGCGCGCTGAGAAACTCAAACGTTCGATCAATGCCTTCGAGGACGCCGCGCGAATTTTTCAATACGCCATAGGCGTCAAAAAAAATGACCTTGTACCGGCTCGCGACCTCTGCAAAATGTGCAATATCCATTTTATACGTTTAGCGCCTTGAAAATGAGTTCGGGTTTAAAGCGGTGTTCCAAGCTGGGGAAATAGGTATCAAACGCCTCTTTTTGCAGCTTATTGGCGTAGAGTTCGTGGAAAAAGTAGTGCCCGTACTTTATGACGTAATTCAAAATAAAAAAGCGGTAGGCTTCTTTCATAAAGAGAATTTCGTCTCGCGTCAGGGGGTAGACGGCGTGGTAGGATTTTAGAAAGATCAAAAAGCGCTCTTCCATCACGGGATCGATTAGGTAGGAAAAGACCGTGCGATCGCCAACGGTAGAGCACACCCGACTGAAAAAGTAAAAGTCGAGCACCCGCGAACTCATGCGAAACCAGTCGTAATCCCAGCGCGAAAAAAACTTCGTCTCCTCAGTAACGGAAAAGTTGCCAATATTCCAATCGACAAAGACCGGCACGGACTCCCAGCTATAGGCGTCGAGTTCCTCCATATTGGCGTCGAATACGTCGATTTGGCGGCGGATCTCGTCGACCGTGCCGCGGTGGCGGAACTCACCCTCTTCCGTATCGA
This sequence comes from Gemmatimonadota bacterium, assembly GCA_038128265.1. Classification (GTDB taxonomy): domain Bacteria; phylum Latescibacterota; class UBA2968; order UBA8231; family UBA8231. Next base: position 3,867 of record JAYPJE010000076.1, on the reverse strand, counting down.
GATGCCACAGCAGGCGCATGAGGTCGCCCTTGAGCGTCTTGGACCAGTCGGGCAGAATATTGCGCAGGCGGTAGCAGGTTTGGTGGAAATGGGCCAGCTCTTGGCCAAGCGTTGCAATCTGCTCTTCATCGAGAACGCGCGGCAGCTTATGCGCTACGCGTATCGGATTGTAAAACACGACCCAGGCATCGAGCACTCCGTCCCGGTGGCGATAGGTAAAGAGCTGGTTTTTACGCAGCAGAGAGCGCGACAAAAAATTATCGTAGGGCTCCGGTAAATTATTGGCCAATGCATTGATCAGCGAGTGATCCTCAACAAAGTCATCATAGGTGCCAAAATAGGAGAATTTGGCGATGATTTTGGTTTCGTCTTCTAAACGCAGACGAAAGACGTGATTGGTCGAAACCATGGCGCTGATATCGTTAATCGACAGCACGGTCCGCGACGGATCGTACTCGTACCAGGCCGCTTCAACTATGGCGTTAAAGTCAATGTGCATTGTGCTCAAATCCTCCCGTGCGCTGCCACAAAGGTATCCGATTCGCGCAAATCCAGCCACGCACGACGCGCCCGCGGCAACGAGTCGGCTGGCCACGCGCGCAATATGGCGCTACAATAGGGGACCTATAAGTCTCACCAATGCCCGCACGGGAACCGTCTATGAACGCCACTCAGCGCTACCTCTTTGATCTGCAGGGCTATCTACATATTCCCGGCGTCCTTAGCGAACGCCAACTAGCCGCCGGGCGCGAGGCCATCGACCGCTACATAGCAACACCCGATGACCAGTTACCCGAAGGTTTTGCCCGCTCTGCCGACGGCAAGAACTACGAAAACGGATTCGCCTTCGACAAGGCGCTCGAATCGATCGTCGTGCACCCCAAGCTGTGGCCCATCATCCGCGAATTCACCCACGACAAACCGGCCTTTTCACGCGGCACGCTGCTGGTCGACACCCATCGCCACCCGCCGCTCCAACTGCACTGCGCCCGCGAGGACTACGGCTGGCAGAGCACGCGCTACGACACCCGCGAAGGGCGCATATACTGCGACGATTTTGTCATCTTTCCCTATTTTGACGACGTCAATCCGGGCGACGGCGGCCTGCTGGTCGTACCCGGCTCGCACAAAGCGGCCTTTCCGCGTCCGGTGGAATTATTCAACGGCTTGGACGGCGCCGATGCCGCAACGCTGCCGCCGGGCGTCGTCAACGTCACGCCGAAAGCGGGTGATGCTGTCGTTATGACCGAAATGCTGGCGCACGGCACGCTGCAGTGGCGGCCAACGGACCGCATGCGACGCACGCTCGTTCTGCGCTACCGCCCCCAGTTTAAAGGACAGCCGCATGCGCTGCCCGAAGCACTCCGACAGCGCCTATCGCCCGAACTACGCGAACTGATGGCCTCGGCCCATTACACGGAAACAAAGTCTATCGCCCAGCTCGATGAAGTGCCTATCAGCTGATATTGCTTTCAAAGGGCCATCGACCGATGGAACAATCCCATGAAACCGCTGCACGGCATACGCGCCGTCCTATTTGACCTAGACGGCACGCTAATCGACTCGGAGTCGCTGACCGACCGTGCCGTGCTCGACCTGCTGCAGTCCCATTCAATCGCCAGCGATGGGCTCGACCTGATCCAGTTTCACGGCCTAAGCTGGCAGGGCATTGACGCACAGCTGCGCGCGCTATTTCCCATCCTCGAACAGGTCAACCATCTGGCCGATACGCTGGCCGCACGCTGCGCGCAGCTGGCACAGCGCCAGCCGCCGCCCTTTATCCCCGGTGCACAGCGCGCTTTTCTGGCCGCCAGCGATCTCTTGCCCACCGCCATCGTCACCGGCAGCAACGCGGCTACCGTCGAGGATGTGCTGCAGCGGGCCGATCTACAGAACGCCTGCTCGTTCTACGTGAGCAGCGAACACTATACCGGCTCTAAGCCCGATCCGGCCTGCTATCAACTGGCGGCGGACAGACTCGGCCTGGCGCCGGACACCTGCCTGGTCTTTGAAGACTCTATGCCCGGGCTGCACGCTGCGCGCTCGGCTGGCATGCCGGCCATTGCCGTTACGCACAGCACATCGGCACCGCCGCCTGGTCTCGCCGCACGCTGCATCGCCGATTACACCGAATTAGCAGACGACTTCTTTGCGCAGATCAGCGTCTAGCCCGAGCGCAGTCCGTATCTGTGAATGAGAAATGGGAAGAATGGAGACAAAAAGAGGACGGACCTGATTGGTCCGTCCTCTTTTTCAATTTCGCTGTAGGCGGCACTAAAGCACGACGCCGAAAAGCAACAATAGAAACGTTTCACCGACGAAAAATCCCAGGAGAAAGGTCTTGGTCATTTTCCAGTTTTCGTCGTTTCCCTTGTGATGCAGCACATCAAACGCTAGAGGCATGAACTGTACCCGTGTATGAGATAACGGGGGAGAGCCTCTGTGGGGATTGCAGAGTGCTATAAATATCGCAGACCGTGCCCGTGCTGTCAAGCAGATCGGTCCCATTGTCGGCATCGCGCACGCGCAGTATACTAATGGCCCACCGCCGATTAAACACTCGGCAACCGATCCTATTTCGAGGAGCAATGGCATGTCCGATCAGCTACAGTTGGCCACCTTTGGCGCCGGCTGCTTTTGGTGCGTAGAGGCCGTTTACCAAGATCTGCGCGGCGTGCACAGCGCCGTTTCTGGCTACAGCGGAGGTCAGGTGGACAATCCGACCTACGAAGCCGTGTGCAGCGGTGCGACCGGACACGCCGAAGTCGTGCAAATCCGCTTTGATCCGGCGCATATTGCCTATGCGGATCTCCTGTACATATTCTGGCGCACGCACGATCCGACCACGCTTAATCGCCAAGGTGGCGATAGCGGAACGCAGTACCGCTCGGCCATCTTTTACCACGACGAGGCGCAGCGAACCGAGGCGCAGTCCTCGCTGAGCGAGACCGATGCGAGCGACCTGTGGTCCGACCCCATCGTCACCCACATAGACCCCTTCACCGTCTTTTATCCGGCGGAAGACTACCATCAGAACTTCTTTAAGAACAATCCGCGCCAGCCCTACTGCGCGATGGTAATCGATCCCAAGATGCGCAAATTTCGCAGCACCTTTGGCGACCGCCTAAAGGTCGAAGAATAGTGGAAGCCGTCTATTTGGCCCCGTCTCGGCCGGGCATTGAAGACCATCTGCGCCACTTAGAAAGTCTAGAAACGGACCTGCGCCTGCGCTTTGTCGACAGCGAGCAAGCGATCTCTGCCATCGCCGCACAGTGCGGCGATACGCCCGTTATCGTCGTCGGCGGCAACTACTACCACCTGGCAGAGCTGGCCGAACACCTGCCCGCCCTGCGCCTAGTGCAGACCTTTACAGCCGGCACCGACTGGATCGACGTGGCGGCGCTGGCCGCTCGAGGCGTGCAGGTTTCAGACAACAACGGCGCCAATGCCACGGCGGTGGCCGAACATGCGATCGCACTCATGCTCGAGCTTTACCACCACCTGGGCGCACAGCTGGCTAGCGTGCGTCAAGGCACTTGGCAACAAGGCATGGGCAACGCCACCGCACAGATGCACACGCTGGAAGGCAAACGCGTCGGACTAGTCGGGCTGGGCCGCATCGGTTCGCGCGTAGCTAAGCGCCTGTCGGGCTGGGAGTGCGAGACTTTTTTCTTTGATAGCGCCGCACTCGACGACGGCTACGTGCGCGCCTGCAGCGCGCGTCCCTTGCCTTTTGACGAGTTGCTCAGCACCTGCGACATCGTCTCGCTGCACGTGCCGCTCAACCGCCTAACGCACCACCTGATGGGCGAGCGCGAGTTCGCCCTAATGCACCCGAAGGCGCTCTTTATCAACACCTGCCGCGGA
>JAYPJE010000075.1:0-17637 GCA_038128265.1 Gemmatimonadota bacterium | reverse complement strand
AGCGCAATGCCGCGCACGAAGTACTTCTGCCCGAAGACGTAGAGAATGAGGATGGGCAGCAGGCTGAGCACGGCGCCGGCCATGATGAGCGGGATGCGAATATCTTGGTGGTTGGCCAGCAGGGCTAGACCGACCGGCAGCGTCATCTTCGTCATATCGCTGAGGTAGATCAGCGGCCGCATAAAGTCGTTCCACGTTCCCATAAAAGAAAAGATAGCCAGCGTGGCCAGCGAAGGTTTGGCCAGCGGCAGCATAATGCGCCAGTAGATGCCCCAGGGCGTGCAGCCGTCGATGCGCGCGGCGTCTTCTAGTTCGTTGGGAATCCCGAGAAAAAACTGGCGCAGCAGGAAGGTGCCAAAGACGCTGCCGAAAAAGGCCGGCACGATGAGCGCGTAGTGCGTGTTAATCCATCCGAGGTACTTCATGATGACAAAGACGGGAATCAGCGTGACCTGCGTGGGGATCATCATCGTCGAGAGCAGCACGAGAAAGAGCGGTTTGCGCCCAGGAAAGCGCAGCTTGGCGAAGGCATAGCCGGCTAGCGAGCAGGTCAGCAGCGTGCCAAAGACAACGAAGAACGCGATCTTGACGCTGTTGTAGAGAAAGAGAAAAAACGGCATGTAGTCGGCGATGCGCGTATAGTTTTCCCACACAAAGGGTGCGGGTATCCACTCGGGTGGGAACGCCATCGACTGCATCGTCGTCTTCAGCGAAGTAGAGAGCATCCACACAAAGGGCAGCACCATGGTTAGGCCGCCCAGCGCTACGAGGGCATATACGGCGATGCGCTGGTATAGAGCGTTTCTCATTCGCGCTCTCCCTCGTAGTGGACCCACTGCGAGAACTTCATTTGCGCCAGCGATAGCAGTAGGATAATGGCAAAGAGCACCCAGGCCACGGCGGAGGCGTAGCCCATCTCCAGATATTCGAAGGCGTTTTGGAAGATGTACATCACCAGCGATGTGGTGGCGAAGTTGGGGCCGCCCTGCGTCATCACGTAGAAGATGTCGAAAATTTGCAGCGAACCGATGGTGCCGAGAATGAGTAGAAAGAATGTGGTCGGTGTAATCATAGGAAAGGTGACGTGCCAAAAGCGATGCCAGGCACCGGCTCCGTCGATCTCAGCCGCTTCGTAGAGTTGGTCGGGCACGCCCTGCAGCGCTGCCAGATAGATGACCATATTGGTGCCGACGGACCACCACACCGACATAATGATCATCGACGGCATGGCCAGCGTTTCGGAGGTTAGCCAGCTCATGGCCGGCAGGCCGAGCCAGCCCAGGAAGGCGTTGAGCAAGCCGAAGTCCTTTGAGTAGATCCAGCGCCAGACGAGGGCAATGGCCACCGAGGAGGAGACGGCCGGCACGAAGTAGATGACGCGCCACCACAGAATGCCGCGGATTTTTAGGTTCATGAGGATGGCCACCACCAGCGAAAAGACAATGCTCAGCGGCACGCGCAGGCCGGCATAGTAGATCGTGTTGTAGAGCGTCTTCCAAAAAATGGGGTCGTCCCATAGGCGCTGGTAGTTGCCCAAACCGATCCAGCGCGGTTTGCCAAAGAGGTCCCACTCCGTCAGGCTCAGATAACCCGAGGCGAGAATGGCGCCGATAGTGAATACGAATAAGCCGATCAGGTGGGGGGCAATAAAGAGCCAGCCATAGAGCGCCTCTTGGCGTATTTGTCGGTTGCGCATGCGCGCGCGCAGGCTGCGTCCGTCGCCGACCTCTCTGTAGCGATGCAGGACGCCGACGACCAGGCCCAAAACGAGCACGCCACCCAGGGCAACGGCCCACATGCTCTGCGGCGTCGAGCGCTGCTTTTCCTGCAGGATTTCGTCGATGCGCGGTTTGAGCTCTAGGGCGAGGTCTTTAAATGGCCGCTGGCCGTCCCAACCGAGTTTGAGCACCTGTCTCATAAGCTGCTCAACTTTGCTCCAATGCGGTTCGCGCGGAGGGCGCACGGCGTGCTGCATCGCTTCGAGCCACCAGCGATTGCCTTCGCGACTAGGCGGTCCTTGGTCGAGAAAGTCGGGGGAATAAGCGATGGATTTGACGGCGGGCACGGCCCCGCCCATGCCGGCCAGCACGCGCGAGCCGCCCGGCCCGGCCAACCATTTGAGCACGCTCCAGGCGTCTTCGATGTTTTTCGATTGGCGGTAAATGCCCCACGCCTCTGTGCCAATAGTGTACGAGCGCGGCTCGGACAGGTCCTTGACGGGCATCCAAATCGTATCCCAGCGGAAGCGATCGCCAATCTCGCGCTTGTAAATAGCCGTCTGCCAGCGTCCGCCCGATTGAATGGCGACTTTGCCGGTGGTAAAGAGCAGGTAGCCCGGCAGGCCGGCTCCCTCCGTCTCCTCGAGCGAGGGCGCTACGTGCTCTACGTGCACCAGATCGGCCATCCACTGCAGCGACTCGTAAAAGAGAGGGTCGTCGATATTGATCTGGCGCCCGCCGTCGCGCGTCCACTGCCAGCCGCGGATAATGGCCGGTTCGACGCCCTGCGCCAGCGGCCACGACATGCCCCACTGATCAATGCGCCCATCGCCGTCGAAATCTTTGGTCATCGCGCGCGCCATGTTCAGCGCATCGTCCCAGGTCCAATCGCGCGTCGGGTAGGGTATGCCAGCTGCGTCAAAGAGGTCGAGGTTGATATGCACGCAGGCCGGGCTGTTGAGCTTTTTAGGCAGGTTGTAGAGCACGCCGTCGTAGTAGCAGCTGGCGATGACTTCGGGAAACCAATCATCGAGGTCTACGCCGTCGCGCTCGACTAGCGGCATGAGGTCTACGTAGGCGCCCTTTTCGGCATAGGAGCCAAACGACGCAGCGCGCTCGAGCCCTGACTCGAAGATGTCGGGCGCCGTGCCGCTGGCAATCATCACCGGCAGTTTGCGCGCGTAGGAGGTGGCGTCCATGATCTCGACGACGAGATCGATGTCGGGGTTGGCCGTTTCAAAGGCCTCCTCGAGAATGGCGTATTTGGCCATCGTCGTGGTATCGCCCCAGCCCATTAGCTTGACCTGGCGCTTTTGTGCGGCGACGGCCGTAGCCAATAAAAGCAGCGCTAGTGCAGCCGACGTCAATCTATGCATCGAGCGTTTCTCCCTCGCTGTGCAATAGCATTGGACTCAGGCTGCAATATAGGAAAAATTTTCGATCTTAGTAGAGCTGCGCGAGGGCGCTTTTCACGTCAGCGGTATGGCGCACGTGCACGGTTTGGAGGCCCGTGCGCTGTGCGTGCTCGATGTTTTCGAGCGTGTCATCAAAAAATAGGATGGATTCGCAGGGAATGCCGATGTGCTGGGCGACGCTGAGAAAAGCGGCGCGCTCCGGCTTGCGCAAGCCGAGTTGCCAGGAGGAAAACACGCGGCGAAAGAGTGGGGTGATGTGCGGAAACTGCGCCGACCACGCGCGCTGATGCTCGGCGTTGGTATTGGTGAACGCGTAGCACGGAATGTGGGCCGCTACGCGTTCGACAGCTTCTAGTACCGCGGGTATATCGGCTATGAACAGCGCGTTCCAGCCCTCGGCGATTTGCTCGTCGCTGCCCTCTAAGTGCAGTGCGGTGCGCAGATGGGCAAAGTAGTCGGCCTTGTCGATTTCGCCGCGCTCGTGCCGTTCGTAGGCCTCGTCAAAGTAGAAGCGTTCCTTTATCTCGGCGAAGCCAAGCGGTGTCAGGTTCTGCCATGCGCGAAAGGTGCGATCAAAGTCAATTTCTATGAGCACGCCGCCCAGGTCGAAGAGCAGCGCTTCTACCGCCTGCGTCAAAACAATCTCCCCATGTGCTTCAATAGGCCGGTTCATAGCCGATGAGCTGACGGGCCCGCGCAAAGCTGACGAGGCTCTCCGTGCCTGCGATCGGCTGGCGTCGCGCCTCTACCTGCGGATAGAACAGCCCGGCTAGCGTTTCGCTGTCGATGCCGGTAGAGTTGTTGGTATCGCACACAAAGAGCGGATGGCTGCCTTCGTATGGAGCGCTGAGACCCCTCTCAATGGCGATCGCTGCGTTGCGGGCGTCAATGGCCGACCAGAAGTCGGAGACGCCAAAGTACATGCGTCGCGGCGCATCGCCGTTTTTTTCGCGTTCGCGCATGCGCTCTTCCCACGGCTTTTCAAAAGCGCGCTCTTGGCGCATTTGCAGAAAGTGCCCCCAGAACTGGTCGACGGCTTGGCGCTGTTCATCGGGCGTCATCTGCACGAGCTCGGCATAGGCCTGGCCCATGCGCTGGCGCATCTGCGCGAAGCGGCTGCTATCGTCGTGCAGATAGACAAAGGGGAAGCGCAGCTGCACGCCGGAAATGCGTTCGCGCCGCCAAAAGTAGGCGGCTGTTTCTTCGAGTATGCGCTTGGAAAAAGAATAGGCGTCGGTCGTAAAGTCGGGGTGAGCCTCGTCGATGGGAAGATATTCGATATCGAAGTGCACCGTGCCAAAGTTAAAGCCGAGGGCGTTGATCGACGACGCGCTGACAACGCGACTGATTCCGGTTGCTGCCGCTGCCTGATAGACGTTAAACGTGCCGGTGCAGTTGACGCGAAACAGCTGCTCTGGCGTGCCGCCTCCAGGGTAGGGAATGGCGGCCAAGTGGACGATGCCCTCGCAGCCTTTGGCATGCGTAACGAGTGCATCAAAGTCGTCTATATCGCAGCGAGCATAGGTGGCGCCGTCGAGCTCGAAGGAATCGTCGAGGCCAACGATGTGCACCTGGTGTCCCTGAGACAGCAAATGGCGAACGGCGGTTTGTCCAACGCGGCCAGTGCCGCCGGTGACGAGTACGTGCATGGAGTTGTTTCTATGGTTACGCACGCGGCCGCTGCGCCGCGCGGATGTTTAGACCTGCGTTTCAACTAACGCGCGGCTTTGCGGATCGAGCTGGCGGTAGTCTAGCACCTCGTAGAGATTGCCGTCGGCATCGCGAATAAGAATGCGACCGGCGCCCAAGACGCGCATATCGCGGCGGCTGCTGCGAATTTCAAAGATGCGTGGGCCGCGATCGGTTTCAACCTGCCAGCGCGGTACGTGGTATTGCTCCGTAATGGAAAGAACGCGCTGGATCTGCGGGCGGAAATACGAGCGCGACAGTTCACTGCGCAGCGCCTTTTGGCTATCGGCATTGAGCTCGGCGACGTCGCGCACAAGGCCCAACTCGCCTCCGTCATGCGCGTTGAGTGCGATAAATCGATCGCCGGAAGAAATGGGGAAGCAGCGCGTCGGACGAACGCCGTGTACGGGATCGCTTCCCTCAATGCTCAGCACTAGATCGGCAAATTCGTCGATGTGTAGGTGCGTTTTCTGCGGATCGAAGATAACCACTTCGAAATCGTTTTCAACGAGTTCGCTCATATGGCGCGGATGCGGCTCATTTCCGTTTGCATGCGCACGAGTTTGGCGTAGATGCCGTCCTGTGCGACGAGTTCGTCGTGGGTGCCCTGTTCGTGCAGCATGCCCTTCTCAATGATGAAGAGCCGGTCTGCATTGCGCAGAGTCGATAGACGATGGGCAATGGCAAAGGTCGTGCGCCCTTTGACCAAGCGCGCCAGGGCCTGCTGAATTTTAGCTTCCGTTTCGGTATCCATGCTCGCCGTAGCTTCGTCGAGTATGAGAATACGCGGATCGCGCAGGATGGCGCGCGCGATCGATAGGCGCTGGCGTTCGCCCCCCGATAGGCGCACGGCGCGCTCGCCGACGATGGAGTCATAGCCGTCGGGCAAGTTGGTGATAAACTCGTGTGCGTTGGCGGCCTTGGCGGCTGCGATGACCTTCTCGAGTGACGCGTCGGGATTGCCATAGGCGATATTATCGGCGACGCTGCCGTTAAACAGGAATGGATCCTGCAGCACGACGCCGATTTGCTCGCGCATCGACTTGAGGCCAACCGTGCGCGTGTCGATACCGTCGATGTAAATGGTGCCCTCTTCGATCTCGTAGAAGCGGCAAATCAGATTGATTAGCGTCGACTTGCCGGCACCGGAGTGACCCGCCAGACCAATCATTTCGCCCGGTTCGACCGTAAAGCTGAGATTGCGCAGCGCGGTTTTGCCCTCTTCGTAGGAAAAGCTGACGTCGTCGAATACGACGCGTCCCTCGATCTTGGGCATGGTCTGAGCGCTGGGTGGATCGGCGACGTCGGGTTGGCTGTCGAGCACTTCAAAGACGCGCTCGGCAGAGGTCGCCGCGCGCTGAAATCGGTGGTTGAGACGGCAGAGGCTTTCCACGGGTCCGTAAAACTGCCACATATAGCTGGTGAAAGCGACAAACTCGCCCAGCGTCAACACGTTGTCGAGCACCTTGTTGCCGCCGACCCACCAGATGACCAGCGTGCCCAGCGAGGTCAGAAACGCCATTAGCGGACTGAACAGGCTGCGCGTTTTGGCCACGCGCAACTCTCCCTCGAGCAGCGAGTGGCTGCGCCGCTCAAACTTGCCCACTTCGCGGTCTTCCTGGGCAAAGGCTTTAACCACGCGCACGCCGGGCACTACGTCGGATAGCAGCGCGCTGATGCCGGCCCAGCGGCGAAAGAGCGGGCGGTAGAGCTGGTGCAGATACGAACCAAAGCGCATCGTGGTAAAAATGATGAAGGGCACGGGCAGCAGCACGTAGAGGGCGAGGTTGGTATTGAGGTAGAACAGGATGGAAACGATGATGACGATGGTTAGAATATTGCGAATGGTTTCCTGTAGGCCATCGCTCAGAAAGTCCTGCAAGCGGCCGACGTCTTGGGTGACGCTGGCCATGATGCGACCGGTGTCGCGGTCGTTGTAGAAGTTGAGCGATAGCCGGTGCAGGTGGCGATAGACTTCGCCGCGCAGGTCGTAGGTGATCTGCTCGCCGAGGCGCGACAGCAGGTAGGAGCGCAGGGCACCGAGCACGTTGCGCAAGACGTTGATCACCAGCAAGAGTACGACGAGGGTGCCGAGCGCGTACGACGCCGTGACATCGCCCAAATACGGTAGCACAACGCCGCTGCCGCTGCCGTTTTCGGCGACGGGCTTGAGCACGTCGTCGATGAGCGTGCGCATCATCAGCGGTGGCGTCAGGCCGATAAAGGTACCCGACAGCAGAATCAGCAGGCTAGCGAGGGCCAGCGGCCAGTAGGGCACGGAGTAGCTGAGAAAGCGCCCCAGGAGCTTGCGGCTTTCGAGGCAGGCCGGGCACACGCCGAGGCGATGGGGAATAACCTGGTTGCAGCGCTCACAGCGTCGCTGGCGGTGATGGCCGCGCTCTAAACGCCCGTGGGCAATGCGCTCGTCGGCTGCTTCAGGCCGCGCCTGATGCACCAATTCCTCAATCTGCTTTGGAATGTCGGCAAATTGCGGTCCTAGCGTTTTGGAAAAGAGGGCAACCGTTGCGCCGCGCGCGGCGGTGCGTGCCTTTAACGCCCCGCTGCCGTGCAGGTCTTCTATCTCTACTGAAGTGATTTCACTGAGCGGCAGGTCGACGATGTCGGGTGGTCCGCCGCCGTCGGGGCTGTAGGCCAGCAGGCGTTTATTGGTGGCTAACAGCCAGGCCGAACCGTACAGGCCGTCCAGTTTGATGTCCGTGGAACGCGCGAACTGAATCTGTTCGTCGGAGGCGAGTAGATCGAGCGCCGCAGGAGGGGTGTTGTCGATTTCTTCGGTCACGCGCGTAGTATAGGACATGAAGTGATCCTCGACAAGAGGCCATTAGTCGACCCCGTGCACGCCTATTGCAAGGGCGAGAAAGAGGTCGGCACGAGGTGCTCTGAGATGACTTCTTCGACGATCGGTCCGTTCGCCTCGGTGCGCTTGCGCGTCTCTATCCACTCTTCGTCGGCACGAAAATCGGCCCAGGACTTTTCCATAGACGCCTCGTCGCTATAGCGCATCAGATAGACTAGCGCGTATTTGTCCTCGGGCTTGCTGACGGTCCAGAATCCGACCACTTCCATGGCGTACTTCTCGAAAAGGCGCATCGTGACGTTTTCGAATCGACTGAGAATGTCGTCCATGCGGCCGCTGGGAATGATGTAGGTGCGCAGTTCGTAGAGCATGGTTTTCCTCTTTCTTTCGCGCTACACGCGGTTGTGTTGGTTGGCTTTGAAATAGTCCGATTCGTAGTAGGCTAGGTCGCGCCCGTTTGTCTGCTGCCACCAGGTGTCGGCGCGCTCTGCCAGTGCGGTGCGCTGTGCCGCGTGCTGGGCATCGACGGCGATATTGCGCAGTTCGTGCGGGTCGGCCTGCAGATCATACATCTCTTCGCAGGCATCGTCGCCGTAGTAGCGGATATACTTGAAGCGACGGTCGCGCACGGCGTAAAACGGATGAATGCCCCAGTAGGCGGCGTAGTGCTCAAAGAAGATGTGCTCGTCGTCGGGCGCACCGGTGCGGAAGAGCGCGTCGTAAAAGTGGCCGTTGTGAAACTGAGCGGGCACGTCGAGCCCGGCCGCCCTGAGCAGCGTGGCCGGCGCTTGAACGGAAGAGACCAAATCGTCGACGGCCGTGCGTGCAACGCCGGTTCCGCGCGGCAGCTTGAGCATGCAGGGAATGCGGTACAATTCGTCGTAGGGCAGCGTGCCCTTCAGGCGCATCCTGTGCGCGCCCATCATATCGCCGTGGTCGGCTATAAAGAGCACGACGGTGTCATCCCACAGGCCGAGCCGTTTGTACTGGGCGCGGATGCGGCCAAAATGGCTGTCCATTTCGGCAATCATCGTATAATACTGAGCCAACTCGTGCCGCTGGGCTAGCTCATCGTGCGCGCCGTGATGGCCGTCGAGCGCATGCTCCTTTTGGAAGGGGGGTTTATCGGCAAACGTCTCGGCGTAGTAGCTGTGCGGCAAATCGAGGGCGGGCGCGCAAAAGCGCTCGCTCCAGCGCGGCTCGGTGAAAAAGGGAGGGTGGGGCAAATTCGTCGAGAACGTGAGAAAGAGGGGGCGGTCGCCCGGCTGGTAGGTGCGCAGGAACTCGACGGTTTGGTCACAGGCCATGTAGTCCGGGCGCAGCGGTTTGGGCACGTGGCGCGTGCCTAAGCGTTCAGCCTCGCCGTCGTCTATGGGGCGGTGCTCGACGCCGATTTCGTAGCCCAGCTCGTCCAGCGGAACCCCGAAGTGGGTCTTGCCGAAATAGGCCGTCTCGTAGCCGGCTTCTCCAAAGCAGTGGCCCAGGGTTTTGTACTTAGCCGTCAGCCGTGCTCCGTGTCCGTGAAAGCCGTAAATGGCCATAATGCCACATTCGTGTGGAAAGAGGCCGGTTTGAAAGGCGGCGCGTGCCGGCACGCACTGGCCATGACAGGTATAGGCATTGCTGAAGTGAACGCTTTCGGCGGCTAGTTCATTGAGAAAGGGCGTATGGGCGACCGGATCCAGGAAGCTCATGCGGTGGTGCTGCATCTGGTCGCACATGAGCACGAGGACGTTGGGATGGCTGTTGGGGGGCATCGTTATTGCTCTCTTGGCATCGGGCGTTTCACCTGGGACGGCAAGCTAAGAAAGCGGGTCGATGCGGACAAGACGAGCAATTGACAGCGGTAAGCACATTGGTTAATCAATAGCGCTGTGGACAGATCGTTGGTCTCAATGGAGGATATACATGGCAGAGCAGCTACTATTTACCGACGCGCAGCGCGCGCAGTTTGACGAGCGCGGTTATGCCTATTTGGGCCAGGTGCTGGACGATGATGAGCTGGGCGCGCTACAGGCGCGCATCGATGCCATTATGCTGGGGGAAGTGCCCTATGACAATATGCGCTTCCAGCTGGATAGCGAGGACGGCGTGTACGGGCATACGCCGCCGGAAACAGTGGGTCATAAGGGGCCCACGTTGAGCTATCGCAAGATTATGGACCTAGAGCAAGATCCGCTCTTTCTGCGCTATATGCAGCATCCGTTCTTTCGCCAAATTACCGACCACTATATCGGCGAGAGCGTATCGATTTTTCGCGCCATGTTTATGAACAAACCGGCCGAGCGCGGCACCGAGCTGCCCTGGCACCAGGATGTGGGCTGGGGCTGGGGCGTGGATACGACGCCAACGATTACCGTGTGGACTGCGCTCGACCCATCGACCCGAGAAAACGGCTGTATGCAGGTAGTGCCGGGCAGCCACAAGCACGGCGTGATTGCCGAGCGCCACTTTCCCTCGGCCGAAGAGCTGGCGCGCTATGCGCCGGAAGACCAGGTGGTCGATTTAGAGGCGGCACCCGGCGAGGTGATCTTGCTGCACAACCTGCTGCTGCACCGCTCCGGCATCAACCCCAGCGGACAGTCGCGGCGCGCCTTTAGCATTGCCTATATGGACGGGGCGACGCGGTCGCGCAGTACGGGAGCGCGCTTCCCGATGATCTTTGGCGCCGACGCACTAGTTGCCTAAGAGCGCAGATATGACGGGACTGCGGATCGATGAACTGCACTTTGCGCGCTGGGAAGGCAATCCCATTATGGCCCCGCAGGGCGATAGTTGGGAGGCCAAGGACGTGTTTAATCCGGCGGCTGTTGTGCGCGATGGCCGGGTGCACCTGCTCTACCGCGCCGAGGATTTTTCCGGTGCGGGCCAGTGGAACGGCACCAGCCGGATCGGATTGGCCACTAGCGACGACGGGCTGCACTTTGCGCGGGGAGCTGAACCGATTGTCGAGCCGAGCGAAGAGTACGAGCTGCCCGGCGGCTGCGAAGATCCGCGCGTGGTCGAGGTCGAGGGGCGCTATTGGCTAACCTACACGGGATACGATGGAACGCACGCGCGCCTGTGTTTGGCTTCCTCGCCCGATCTGGTAACATGGGAAAAGCACGGCGTGCTCTTTCCGGATCTCGAATGGAGTAAGTCGGGTGCGATACTCGACCGGCCCGTCAACGGTGAGTATCTGATGTACTTTGGCGATACGCACCTGTGGCTGGCGCGCTCGCCCGATCTGCTGCACTGGGAAATGGACTCCGAGCCGGTGCTATCGCCGCGCGAGGGGCTGTTCGACTCGCGCTTGGTCGAGCCGGGACCGCCGCCGCTGTGGACGGAAGAGGGCATTTTGCTGATGTACAACGCGGCGCGCTGGCCAGACACGCGCTACGCCGTTGGTGCTGCCGTCTTTGACGCGGACGATCCGCGCAGGGTCGTCAAGCGCCTCGACGCGCCTTTCCTAGAGCCGGAAGAGACCGGTGAGCGGGAAGGGCAGGTGAATCAGGTTGTTTTTGTCGAAGGACTTGTCCGGCACGCAGGCCGCTGGCTGCTCTACTACGGAGCGGCCGACTCCAAGATCTTCGTAGCAACGCGCGATTAGTTCCACTCCTCCGAAAAAACGGCGTAGTGCGCCACGGCCTCCCAGTCGAGCTCGACGCCGAGCCCCGGCCTGTCGGGCACGATGGCGTAGCCGTCCTTGACCAGCGGCTCGTTGAGCAGGCTGTGTTCGTGCACGAAATTGCCGCACAGATCGCTGCCCAGCGTGCAGTTGGGCGCAGCGGCCGAAGCGTGTAGGCGAAAGGCATCGAACAGGCCCAAATCGACGTTAGAGGCCTGCCAAACGGGTATGTCGGCTGCGCCGGCAATGCGCGCCATATCGAGGAATCCCCAGTCAGATGGCGCCACGTTAAAAGCGTCGATCGCCTCCAGCTGAACGGCCTCAATAATCTGGCGTGGGTTTTGGAAGTGTGGGGCGATGGGAATGGAGGTCGCCTCTCTGAGCGCTTTGTACTCGCGCAGGTCGCGCTTGGGAAAGGGGTCTTCAAAGAGCACGTCTAAACCGTCGACCGCCTCTAAGCGGCGCGCCAGCTGTAGGCTGTTTTCCAGCGTGTAAAAACGCTCGTTGGGATCGATGACGATGCGCAAGTTGGGTGCCGCCTCGTGTATGGCGCACACGCGTTCAGCGATGTTGTTGTCTTCCCATTTACACTTGAGCTTGATGCCGTGAAAGCCCAGCTGAGCGGCGCGCCCGGCGGCGTCGGCCGAATCTTCTGGGCCCATGCGCGAAATCCAATAGTCGACGAGCACGCGATCCTGCAGTTTGCCGCCGAACAGGCGGCACAGCGGCCAGCCGATGTGTTTGCCGATTAGGTCGAGCAGCGCCATGTGCCAGCCGCCGCCGCCCAGCTGGCGCGGTTCGAACTGGCGCACGTCCCTGCCGATCAGGTCGGGCGGCGTTTCGTCGCGTCGATCGAAATAGGGACCGCTCATGCCAACGCCGCTCAGCCCCGTGTCGGTCTGCACGTAGAGCACGTCCTGCAGGCGCTCGCCGAGGGGCTGGGGATAGCCGGGCATGGGTTCTTCGTAGTCGGGCGGTGGCAGGATACCAGGCAGGAAGGGCACGCGCACGCCAACGCGGCGCAGGTGGGTTATTTTCACGGCGATCTCTCCTTGGTCTGCGCTTGCGCTAGGCGGGTTTTACGCGGCGAAAGCCGATGTAACATGGGCGGCGCCCACCGCCGTCGGCAACGCGTAGGCGCTCTGTGCGCTGAAGATTGCCAGGCGGCTGACAGTCGGCCCGTGCGAGGAAAGGTGCCGCGCGGCTGGTGCGGTACCGCGCGGCACGGATGCTAGTAAAGCGTTTGGTAGAGCTTCCGCTGGTAGTTGGATACCAGCTCGTTCTCGCGGCCGAGTAGGTGGAATACGGCGACCATGGCGTCTTTGGCAGCGCCTTCCCCAAAGTCGGGTTTGCGCTCAACGATGCTCAGCCAGGCGGCTAGCGCATCTTCAAACTGGCCCTCGGCTGCCTGGCAGCAGGCCATCTGGTAGCGCGCTTCCAGATCTTCGGGAGCGGCTAAGGCGCGCTGTGCACAAGCTGCATGGCCGCCGGCTGCATGGCACTTTTGTGCAAATTCGATCTGCGCTAACAGCGCTTGGGCCTGCTGGTACTGCGGCGTGCCCTGTTCAATTAGGTTGACGAATTCGTGCACGCCCTCGATATGGCCCTGCTGCAGGCTGATGCGCGCCAGTCCGAGCAACGCATCGCCGTCGTCGGGCTTCTCTTCCAAGATGCTTTTAAAGATCATGGCTGCGCCGTCCAAGTCGCCCATGGCCGCGCGCTGGGCCGCTTGCTCGGCCGGTTCGATATCGGGTTCGGGCGCGTCGGGCACCAGCGGGCGCAGCATGGCTTCGATTTGCTCTTTGGGCAGCGCGCCAGTGAACTCATGCACGAGCTTCCCTTGGTACACCACTTTGACGGCCGGTATGCCCTGCACGCGAAAGGCCATAGCCAATTGCTGATTTTCATCGACGTTTACTTTGGCCAAGGCGATGCCCGGTCCGAGCGAAGTAATCACCTCTTCTATAACGGGGCCCAGCGTCTTACAGGGGCCGCACCACGGTGCCCAGAAATCGATGACGATCACGCGTTCTTCGGAGCCGCGGATAATCAGCTCCTCGAAGTTGCTCTCGTCGGCATCAAAGATTTGTGCTTGCGGTTGAATTTCCATGACGATCCTCGCTGAAATGGAGTGTTACTGACTCTTTCCGCGCCCGGCTACGTCCCACACGTCAACGACCTCCTCGCCGCGCACGGCATATAGGCGATCGTGCAGGTTGGTCGTCATACCGCCGTGCAGAGGAATAAAAGAGAGCTGCTCGCCAACGTTAAATGTATGGGATGATGCGCTGGTGTCCACGTGTCCGTGCTCGACGGACATGCCCTTGATGAAAATATCGGGGTCTTCCAAGCAGTAGCCGTAAGGCGTGGGCGGATAGCTGGTAAAGGCCTTTTGCCCGGCGTCGACGATGAGCTGTCCCGGACGCGCCGTGCTAACGACGGTGACGCGCAGGCGCAGCGGACAGCGGTGTGGGTCGAGGTCATCGCGCTTGCCGACGCGCGTCATGCCTTCGTAGGCATACGAGCCGATGCGCGTTTCGGTGCAGCCCAGCGACTTGGATATCTCCTGCGAACCGGTGCCGCCGCCGCTGATGATGTGCAGCGGCAGGCCGGCGCTGTCCATCCGCGCGCGTACCTCTTCGAGAATGGGACGCACGCGTTCGCTGCTTGGATAGGTCATCACGCCCATAAACTCGAGGCCGGGTAATCCGTCGATCTGCTGGGCCAGGGCGAGCGTGTCCTGCGGGGACTGAGTGCCGCAGCGGTGGCCGCCGGTGTCCATTTCGACCAGTACGCGAAAGGTACAGTCGTCGGCGCTGGCCTGAGCCGATAGGCCTTCGACGGTGGTCGAAGAGTCGGCTGCTACGGTAATGGTGCAATCGCTTTCGCGCACCAGCGAACTCAGGCGCTGTAGCTTGGTCTTGCCAACGATGTTGTAGGGAATGAGGATGTCGGGTATGCCCGCAGCGGCCATGGCTTCGGCCTCGCCAATTTTTTGGCTGACGATGCCAATGGCACCGGCTTGAATTTGCATGTGGGCGATGGCCGGCGTCTTGTGCGTTTTGGTGTGAACGCGCAGGGGAATGTCCAGCGCGTCGCAGGCGCTCTGTAGGTCGGATATATTGTTCTCTAACACGTCCAGATCGACGCATAGAGCCGGCGTATCGAGTTCTTCAATGCGCATGGGGCGATCTCCCTTCAAAGACATGCATGTACTGGTCGGCAGCGGCGTCCCAGGTGTAGTTGGCGCGGACATAGGCGCGGCAGGATTGGCGCACGGCCTCGCGATCCTCTCTATCGAGCGCAAAGTAGGCGTCTATTTGTGCGGCGAATGCCGCATAGTCGTCCGGTTCGACGAGATAGCCTCCTTCGCGCACGCTTTCGGTAAGCGCATCGACGGCAAAGGCGACGACCGGCATGCCGGCGTGCATGCATTCGAGCTGGGTCTGGCCAAAGCCCTCGACGTCGTTGGGCACGCGAATATTGGGCATGATAAACAGGTCGCAGCTATAGCGTAGCATGGTTAGCTCGTCGTCGGGGACGCGTCCGAGCACGAAGATGCGCTCTTCAAAACCGAGCTCGCTGCGCGCCGCAGCAATGCGCTCGGCCTCGGGACCCTGACCGCCGACAATGAGCTTGATATCGTCAGCGAGCATAGGCATGCCCCGTTCGATAAAATCGGCCATGCCCTTGCGGCGCACCTGGCGTCCAAACATAAAGAGCAGGCGATCCTGCCCAAAACGGATGGCGTGCTGTTCTGCAAAGCGCTGGCGCAGCGCGCGCAGCTGGTCGCTGGGCAGGGTCGGCGGTTCAACGCCCAGATAGATGGTCTCGAGCTTGGCCTCGTCGACGCCGACATCGGCGGTGATGCGATAGGTGTTTTGGCTGATGACGACCACTTTTTCGCAGGCGCGTGCCCCGGCCTGCATAAGGGCGCGTGCGACGGGGTGTTTGTACGTCATTTCCAAGCCGTAAATGGTAATCACAAAACGCGCCGGCCCAAACGGGCGGACAAAGGGGGCGATAAAGCCGGCCACGCCATCGGCAAAGTAGATCACATCGGCGCGACGCAGGAGCACCGTCCAAAAGGTGGTCCACAGGCAGTAGGGCAGAAACCAGGCCAGATGTAACAGGGAGCGGTGTCCGAGGGCGACCAGCCGCACGTCGGCGCGCTCGACGAGGCGCGTATACAGCTCGTAGCAGTGCGTTTCGATGCCGCCAATACTGGGCGGGTAGCGGCGTGCGAGAAAGAGTATGCGTGTGCGGCGATGGGCGGACAATGGTTTGCGTCTATATCCTCTGTGCGGCGCGCATGGGTTCGGTCAGCGGTCGTTCGACAAATTATAAGCGGCAACCGACGGGTCGGTCAAAGCAGTGCAGCGGTAAAATAAAAAAGGGGTGGCCGTCCGTGCGGATGGCCACCCCTTCTGCGCGCGTGCGCGGTGCTCTAATTACGCCAGGTCGAAGCGATCGAGGTGCATGACCTTGCTGAAGGCGGCGGCAAAGTCGCGTGCAAACTGCGCCTGTGCGTCGTCGCAGGCATAGACCTCGGCGATGGCGCGCAGCTGCGAGTGCGAACCAAAGACCAGGTCGACGGCCGTGGCGGTCCATTTGACCTGGCCGCTGGCACGGTCGCTGCCCTCAAAGACGTCTTCGGCAGCCGAAGTCGCCTTCCACTCGGTCGACATGTCGAGCAGGTTGACAAAGAAGTCGTTCGTCAGTTTGCCCGGCTGTGCCGTCAGGCTGCCAAACGACTGACCCGAATGGGCGTCGAGGGCGCGCATGCCGCCGATCAGCGCCGTCATCTCCGGAGCAGACAGCGTCAGGCGGTGGGCCTGATCGATCAGCAGCTCCTCGGGGCGACCGCCGTGTCCCTTGGTCAGGTAGTTGCGGAAGCCGTCGGCCTGGGGCTCGAGGACGGCGAAGGAATCGACGTCTGTCTGTTCCTGCGAAGCGTCGGTGCGACCCGGCGCAAAGGCTACCTGCACGTCTTGGCCGGCGTCCTTTGCAGCCTTTTCTACGGCGGCACAACCGCCCAGCACGATCAGGTCGGCCAGCGAAACTTTCTTGCCGCCGGAAGCCGAACCGTTGAAGTCGGCCTGCACCTGCTCGATGGCCTGCAGCGCCTTGCTCAGCTCGGCGGGGTTGTTGGCCGCCCAGTCCTTTTGCGGTGCCAGGCGCACGCGCGCGCCGTTGGCGCCGCCGCGCTTGTCGGTGCCGCGGAAAGTAGCAGCCGAAGCCCATGCCGTCGAAACGAGCTGGGAGACGGACAGGCCGCACGACAGCAGCTTGTCCTTTAGCGCAGCGATGTCACTGTCGTCGATAAGAGCGTGATCAACCGCCGGTACCGGATCCTGCCAGATGAGCTCTTCCTGCGGCACTTCGGGCCCGAGGTAGCGCACGATGGGGCCCATGTCGCGGTGGGTCAGCTTGAACCACGCTCTGGCGAAGGCGTCGGCAAACGCGCTCTCGTCTTCCAGGAAGCGGCGCGAGATCCCTTCGTAGATCGGATCGGCGCGCAGCGCCAGGTCGGTCGTCAGCATAATGGGCGCGTGCTTTTTCGACGGATCGTGTGCGTCGGGCACCATATCCGCTTCTTCGCAGTTGGTCGGAACCCACTGCTGCGCACCGGCCGGACTCTTGGTCAGCTCCCATTCATACTTGAACATGAGCTCAAAATAGGCGTTGTCCCACTGAATCGGATTGGGCGTCCAGGCGCCTTCCAAGCCGCTGGTAATGGTGTCGCCGCCCTTGCCCGTGCCAAAGCTGTTTTTCCAGCCAAAGCCCTGCTGCTCGAGGCTGGCGCCTTCGGGCTCCACGCCGACGTTGTCGGCCGGGCCGGCGCCGTGCGTCTTGCCGAAGGTATGACCACCGGCGATCAGCGCGACGGTCTCCTCGTCGTTCATCGCCATGCGGGCAAAGGTCTCGCGGATATCGCGCGCCGACTTCAACGGGTTGGGGTCGCCGTTCGGGCCTTCGGGATTGACGTAGATGAGCCCCATTTGCACCGCGCCGAGCGGGTTGTCGAGCTCGCGATCGCCGCGGTAGCGCTCGTCGGCCAGCCACTCGGCCTCTGAGCCCCAATCGACGTCGTCTTCGGGTTCCCACACGTCTTCGCGACCGCCGCCAAAGCCGAAGGTCTTGAAGCCCATCGACTCGAGGGCGACGTTGCCGGTCAGAACCATGAGGTCGGCCCAGGAGATTTTGCTGCCGTACTTTTTCTTGATCGGCCACAGCAGGCGGCGCGCTTTATCTAGATTGCCGTTGTCGGGCCAGCTGTTGAGGGGAGCGAAGCGCAGCTGACCGGCGCCTGCGCCGCCGCGCCCGTCGCCGATGCGGTAGGTGCCGGCGGCGTGCCAGGCCATGCGGATAAAAAACGGTCCGTAGTGA
>JAYPJE010000074.1:0-17702 GCA_038128265.1 Gemmatimonadota bacterium | reverse complement strand
AGCGAATGGGGCACTGCCAAACGGCGTTTTTTCAATGTTGCAGTGCCGTGCGCAGACAGCTAGTCAGCGTTTATTCAATTCCTGCCAGTCCCCTATTTACACCGTTGCCAATCGCGTCTTAACCCGGGTGAGCTCTCTGTATTGCAGGTAGCTACCGATTCCCTATATTGATGGATTCTCCGTTTAAACAGCACCCTTCAGAAGAAGCCATCTTAGTGAAACTCACGATTGGCAGCCGCGGCAGCAAATTGGCCCTCACGCAGACGCACCACGTGCGCGACCAACTCCGTGCCCTACATGAAGACCTCGAGGTCGAAGTTGAGATTATTCGCACTACGGGCGATAGCAGCGGCAGCTCGCTGCGCAGTTTTGGCGGTCAGGGTGTGTTCACCAAAGAGCTGGAGAATGCCCTGCTCGACGGGCGCGTCGACCTGGCCGTGCACAGTCTCAAAGACCTGCCGACGCAGTTTCACGCAGACCTCGAAATCGTCGCCACGCCGCCGCGCGAGGACGTGCGCGACGCGCTGGTGGCTGGCACCGCATACAGCGCGCTGAGCGAGTTGCCCGAGGGCGCCGTCGTCGGCACCGGCAGCCCGCGCCGGCAGACCCAGCTGCGCGCGCTGCGCGGCGATCTCGAGCTCGTGGATATCCGCGGCAATCTCGACACGCGCATCGACAAGGTCGCCCGGGGTGAATGCGCGGCGATTCTGCTCGCTGCCGCCGGGCTGCACCGGCTCGGCTGGCAGCAC
Source organism: Gemmatimonadota bacterium (assembly GCA_038128265.1). Classification (GTDB taxonomy): domain Bacteria; phylum Latescibacterota; class UBA2968; order UBA8231; family UBA8231. The sequence goes on along the minus strand of JAYPJE010000074.1, from coordinate 16,953 downwards.
CATATCAGCGCCTACCTATCCGCATCCGACATGCTGCCCGCCGCCGGCCAAGCCGCTCTCGGCCTGCAGATGCGCACAGACCACCCGCTGCGCGCCTACGTAGCGGCGCTGGACGACGCCAGCACACACCAATCGATATCGGCCGAGCGCAGCCTGCTGCGCACCCTGCGCGGCGGCTGCCACGCTCCCGTCGCTGCCTGGGCCCGCATCGAAGAGGACCAACTCGTCCTAGATGGACGCGTTGGCCATCCCAGCGGCGCACCGCTTATTCACGCACGACGCAGCGCATCGCCTGACGGGGCGGAAGCGCTCGGTGCCCAATTAGCAGAGGATCTGCGCGCGCAGGGCGCCGATTCCATTATCCAAAAGAGCGCATGAGCGACGCATCATCTCCCGCCACGGCCGGCACCGTCTACATCGTCGGCGCCGGACCGGGCGATCCCGGCCTACTGACCTGCAAAGGGGCCGAGGTGCTGCGCCGCGCCGACGTCGTCTTTTACGACGAATTGCTCGATCGCCGCCTGCTCGACCTGACCGGTCCGCACTGCGAACACGTCTACGTCGGCAAGCGCGGTGGCCGCACCAGCGTCTCGCAGGAAGAAATTAACACTCAGCTATCCGAACGCGCACAGAACGGCCAAGTCGTGGTGCGTTTGAAGGGCGGCGACCCCTTTGTATTTGGCCGCGGCGGCGAAGAAGCACTGCACCTGCGACAGGCCGGTGTCGACTTCGAAATCGTTCCCGGCATCTCCGCCGCTGCCGGCGCTACCGCCTACGCCGGCATTCCCCTCACCCATCGCGGCCTGGCTTCGGCCGCCGTGCTGGTCACCGGCAACGAAGATCCCGAAGCACCCAGTGGCCAGGTCGACTGGCCGGCGCTGGCCCGGCTCGATGCCACGCTCGTCATTTTTATGGCGGCACGCACCCTGCCCGAACTTTGCCGTGTCCTAGTGACCCACGGGCGACCAGCTGCCACGCCGGCTGCCGTCGTCGAATGGGGCACCTGGGCGCGCCAGCGCACCGTCGAAGGCACGCTGGCCGATCTGCCCGCTCTGGCCGAACAGACCGGCATCACCTCGCCCTCGCTCATCGTAGTCGGCGACGTAGTCGCGCTGCGCCCGCAGCTGGCCTGGCGCGAGCGCAAGGCGCTCTTCGGTCGCACCGTGCTCGTCACGCGCAGCAAAGAGCAGTCCGCCGAGCTGGTCGCAGGCTTGGAATGGGCCGGTGCCGAGGTGCGCATGCTCCCTTTACTGGAGATCGCTGCCGCCGACAACCTCGACCCACTCGATGCCGCGCTGAACAATCTATCACGGTGGAACTGGCTGCTCTTCACCAGCGCCAACGGCGTGCGCTTTTTCTTTGATCGCCTGCGCGCCCATCAGCTCGATGCGCGCGCACTGGCGCACCTGCGCATCGCGGCGGTTGGCAGCAAAACCGCCGAGGCACTAGGCGGGTGCGGCCTGCGCGCCGACCTGGTGCCCGATGAGCAGTCGCAGCAGGGCCTAGCAACGGCCTTTAACGCGCTGGATATGCAGGGCGCGCATGTGCTCTTCCCAACTTCGGCCATTGGCCGCACCGAATTGGTCGATGCGCTGCAGGCGCGCGGAGCCCACGTCGAGCGCGTGACGGCCTACCAAAATCGCCCGCCGGCCAACATTGACACGCGTTCGGCCCTCGGAGATAGAGCAATTGATATGGTCGTCTTTGCCAGCCCGTCCAGCGTCGACCATCTCTACGAAGCGCTCGGAACCGACGGCGCCCAGCTGCTGCTAGAGCACGCGGCCATAGCCTGCATCGGCCCGACCACAGCCGCTGCGGTCCACGCGCACGGACTGCAGGTGCACGTCCAGCCCGAGCACAGCAGCGTGCCGGCACTCGTCGAACGCATATGCGCCTATTACGGCGAGACCTGAGCGGCACTTGTCCTTTCCCTAGGCTAGAAGACTGAAGGCGCTTTCTTGACACTTGGCCAACAGCATCGCTAAGTTTTCCCTCTCGCCCTCGCATTTTTTTATTCAGAGAAACGATATGGCACTGCAGAACCATTTTGATTTTCGCAGCCCAACCCAGGTCGTGCACGGCCCCGGCTCACGGGCACAACTGGCCGATTTTATCGTGGGAGAAAAAGCGCTTATCGTCACTGACCGGGGATTAGTGGAGGCCGGCGTCGTCGGGCAGGTATTGAGCATCCTCGACGATGCATCCATAGAATACGAGCTCTACGCCGGCGCACTGCCCAACCCGCCGGCGCGCTGCGTGCACGCCGGTGCACGCCTCTATCACAAGGCCAAGTGCAGTGCCATCGTCGCCATAGGCGGCGGCTCGCCGATGGATGTGGCCAAGATGATCGGCGTAGTCGCTCAACACGGCGGCCGCATAGAAGACTACTTGGGATCCAACAAGGTAACCGATCCTATTCCGCCGCTCTACTGCCTCGCCACGACCTATGGCACGGGCAGTGAGGTGACACCCTTTGCCGTGCTCACCAATCCCAAGACGCAAAACAAAGATCCCGTAATAAGCTGGAAAATCGCTCCACTTGTCGGCATTCTAGATGCCGAGCTGTGCACGGCGCTGCCAGCCTCGGTCGGCGGCCCAACGGGTATGGATGCACTCACGCACGCCATTGAGAGCTATACCAACCTACTCGCCAACCCCGTATCCGAGGGGCTGGCCCTGCAAGCGATTCGCCTCATCGGCGCCAATCTGCGCCTAGCCTGTGCCAACGACCACGAAGTCGACGCTACGCAGAACATGCTCGTCGCTTCCATGCTGGCGGGAATCGCCTTCTCACAGACGCGTCTGGGCAACGTGCACGCTATGTCGCACCCAGCAGGAGCACAGTATGGCATTCACCACGGTCTAGCCAACGCCATTTTACTGCCCTATGTCATGGAGTTCAACCTACCCAGTAGACTGGAAAAATTCGCTACCATCGCCGCTGCGCTGGGCGTTGATACGTACGGCATGGAGCAACGCGAAGCAGCGCAGGCTGCTATTGACTGCGTATGGGAACTCAACGGCGACCTGCGCATTCCGGCTAAGCTGAGCGCCTACGGCGTCAAGCGAACTGGCATTAAAAAAATGAGCGCCGCCGCCATGACCAGCGGCAACGTCGCAGTCAATCCGCGCAAGACCCAGCAAACCGATATCGAAGCCATTTTTAGCGAAGCCATATAGGAGAGCCGCCATGTCCTTTCCCCGCATGCTGCGCATACGCCAGCACTTCGACGCACCGACCGTGGAGGATATCCCCGCCGCTGTCAAAGAAGAAATCGCCCGCCTCAACCTGGCATCGCGCGTCGAGCCGGGTCAGTCGGTGGCCGTCTCCGTCGGCAGCCGCGGCATCAATAACATTGCCCTGATCACCAAGTCGCTGGTCGAGGAACTCAAGGCCCTCGGCCTAGCGCCCTTTCTCGTCCCGGCCATGGGCAGCCACGGCGGCGGCGTAGCCGAGGCGCAGCGCGAAATTATCGAGGGCTATGGCGTCACCGAGGAATACGTTGGCGCGCCGATCAAAGCGAGTATGGAAACGGTGCAGGTCGGTCAAACAGAAGACGGCGTGCCGGTCTTTTTCGACAAGTACGCCTTTGAGGCGGACCACGTCGCCGTGGTCGGGCGCATTAAGCCGCACACCGACTTCGTTGGTGAAATAGAGAGCGGCCTGCACAAAATGATGCTCATAGGCTTAGGAAAGCATAAAGGTGCGGCGCTCTACCATCAGGCCATCGTCCACTACAGCTTTGACCGCATTATCCGCTCGGTGGGCCAGCAGGTCATCGAAAAGTGCGGCGTGCTGCTGGGCCTGGGCATCGTCGAAAACCAGTACGACAAGACGGCGCTGCTCAAAGGCGTCGCACCCGAAGAATTTGTCGAGCGCGAAAAAGAGCTGCTCGTGCTGGCCAAAAAGTGGATGCCGCGCCTGCCCTTTGACCACGTCGACCTGCTCATCGTCGACGAGATCGGCAAGAATATTTCCGGCGCGGGCATGGACACCAACGTCGTCGGGCGCAAGTTCCACGACAACCACGCCGCCGAAAAGGAGTACCCCAAGGTCACGCGCATCCTCGTGCGCGGCCTGACGCCGGAAACGCACGGCAACGCCTCGGGCATCGGCACGGCCGAATACGCGCACCGGCGCGCCGTCGACGAGATGGATCGCGAAATCACCTACATCAACTGCATGACGGGCAACCACCCCTCCGGCGCGCACATTCCGCTCTACTTTGACACCGATCAAATCTGCATTGAGAAGGCGCTGCAAACCGTCGGCCTGCGCGAACCCGGCGAGGAGAAGATCCTGCGCATTCACAATACGCTGGACTTGGGTGAATTGCTCGTCTCGGAAGCCTATCGCGCTGAAGTTGAAGCGCGCGAGGACCTGTCCATCGTCGAGGAAGCCAGCGAGATGGCATTTGACGCCAACGGCGATCTGCCGCTGCACTTCTGAACACACCAATCTTCTTTCCGCAACGGAGCTTAACCCATGCAGCTGCCCGCAGGTGATTATATAGGCATGCATCGCGACGAGATCGACACGCCCGTGCTGCTCGTCGATCTCGATGCCCTCGATTACAACATTGAGAAAATGGCTGCCCACTTTCGCGCCACGGGCAAGCACCTGCGACCGCACAGCAAGTCGCACAAAACCCCGGCCATCGCCCAGCGCCAGCTCGAGGCCGGCGCCCTGGGCATTACCTGTGCCAAGCTCGGCGAGGCCGAGGTCATGGCCGACGCCGGCATCCAAGATATCCTGATTGCCAACGAAGTCGTTGGGACGAAAAAGATCGAGCGCCTGATGCGTCTGGCTGCGCGCTGCGATATCATGGTCGCCGTCGACCATCCGACCAACCTCGACGCCCTCAGCGAAGCGGCTGCGGCCCACGGCGTCGCCCCGCGCGTGCTCGTCGAAGTCAATATCGGCCACAACCGCTGCGGAGCAACGCCCGGCCAAAACGCCGTCGCACTGGCCCAACGCACAGTCGACGCGGCGCACCTGCGCTTTGCTGGCATCATGGGCTACGAAGGCCACGTCGTCGATCTAGAGGACGATGCCGAGCGCGAAGGGAAGGCGCGCGAGTGCCTGCAGCGCTTAGTCGATGCGCGCGCCGACATTGAAGCAGCCGGCATCGACGTCGGCATCTGCTCGTCTTCGGCCACCGGTGACTATTACGTCAGCACGACTTTTGACGGCATTACCGAGGTGCAGGCCGGATCGTACGCGCTGATGGACGCGGCCTACGGACGCCTCGGACTCGGCTTCCAAAACGCCCTCACCGTGCTGACGACCGTGGGCAGCCGCCCAACGCCGCACCAGGTCATTACGGATGCCGGCCTCAAATCCTTGACGCCCGAGCACGGCTTCCCCCTCGTCAAAGACCGATCTGATTTGGAGTGCCACGCCCTGTCTGAAGAGCACGGCCGCCTGCGCACGCTCGACGGCGGCGCCTGCACCGATATAGAGGTGGGCGACGTGCTCGAGTTTATTCCGGGCCACGGCTGCACCACCGTCAATTTGCACGACTACCTCTACGCCATGCGCGATGGCCAGCTCGTCGAGGTATGGCCGATCGCTGCGCGCGGCAAGGTCCGCTAGCGCCTTCACAGCGCCTCCACACTTCTCAGGCAAGGAATCGACTATGGCCACCATTCAATCTGCCGTGATGCTCGAGCCGGGCACGATCGAAGTGCGCGAATTTGCACGCCCTTCCATTGGCCAAGACGAGCTGCTCCTGTCCGTTGAGCGCACCGGTATCTGCGGCAGCGACAAGCACATGTACGCCGGCCATATGGGCCTACAGTTTCCCGTCGTGCCCGGACACGAATTGGTCGGCACCATCGCCGAACTCGGTTCCAAAGCCGCCGACCACATGGCCATCGTCGGCGGACCGGTCAAGGAGGGCGATCGCATTACGACGACGCCCTCTTCGACGGCCTGCGGCCGCTGCCACTACTGCCTGCACATGCCGCAGCGGCCCACCCTCTGCTCCAGCCGCTTTGTCTACGGCTTTGTATCGGCCGACATGGCGCCGGCGCCGCGCGGCGGCTTCTCACAGTATATGCATATGACGAACCGCTCGTGGGTCTTTAAAATCCCCGACGAACTGCCCTCCGAGTACGCCGTGCTCACCGAGCCGGCCGCCGTGGCCACGCGCGCCGTCGAGCGCGCCCTCGGGCCCGGCATACCCCATATCGGCGAGGGGCTCGGCATGGATAAATCCGTGCTGGTCATGGGCGCCGGCCCCATAGGCCAGCTGGTCATTGCCGCGCTGGCACACGTCGGCACCGATCGAATTATTGCCGCCGACCTGAGTGCATCGCGCCTAGCGCTGGCCCAGGCCATGGGCGCGCATACGGTTATCGACGTAGGTCAGACCGCGCTCGAAGAGCGCCAGGCCCATCTGGCCGAACTATGCGACGGCGTCGGCCCCGACATCGTTATCGAAACAGCCGGCGTGCCGGTCGCCTTTAAAGAATCGCTCGACCTGGTGCGGCGCGGCGGCATCGTCGTCGAGGTCGGCCACTTCACCGATCCGGGCGCCGTCGAAATCCACCCGCACATCGTCTGCTTTAAAGACATCGATATCCGCGGCATGTGGGCCTATCCGGCCATGCAGTTTAAAACGGCGCTGTCCTTTCTCAAGGCGACCAAGGCGCCGCTCGACCAGTTTATAACCCATCGCCTGCCGCTGTCTTCCATTGCAGAGGGCATCGACATCACCGGCAGCGAAGGGTCAATGAAGGTCGTCATCGAACCCGGTCGTTAGGCAGCGATCTATCCCTAATGTCCCGCGAGGATCGCACCATACGGGTCTCAATCCTCGCGGGGCACCGAACCTGCCCCACCCTTGCCCACCCACACCCTCAACGATATAATTCTCCATAGGGCTACCCCCATGGGCTTCATGGGAGCACATCCGCACGGGCCGATGCACCGGAGATTCAACATGAAACGCGCTTTTTGCATCCTGCTGCTGGTCTGCAGCCCCTTGGTTGCCGACGAACTGCTCATCACCACGCCGAGCGACTGGGCCCGCTGGCAGCTGCCAGGCGACGCCATTTCAATCGACGGCGGCAGCCTGCGCCCGGGCTTTGTCCGCCGCGACATCAACGCCGTGGCCAACGCCGCGCAGTTTGGCGGCGGCATTCGCGACGTCGGCTCGCACGCCGAACAGGCCAACAACCTCATCGACGGCGACGAGTCGACCTATTGGTCTCCCGATCCTACGAAATCAACCGACACGTGGTGGATCGAGATCGATCTGGGCCGAGTCGTGTCTGCGCGCAGCATCGAGCTGCGCTTTGCCCAGGACGGGGCACCGCTCGAGTTTTTTCGCATTCTTACATCCGACGGCGAACCGTTTTTCAACAACGCCAACTCCATTATCCCCGGCTCGCTGCGCTACAACAAGAGCACCAGTTACAGCTTTAACACAGAGCGCACCATCGCCATCGACTTTGAAAAGAATCCCCTCCAATACATTCGAATTGAGGCCGACCGCACCCAAGCCGATCTGGACATCCGCCTGGGCGAAGTAATCGTTGAGAGCATCGGAGACAATATATCGCTGGGCATCTGGGAGCGCGGCGGCGGCGTGACCATCATATCCGAAGTAGGATCGACCTTTGGCCGCGAACTGGTTGAGAGCATCGGCATTAGCAATACGCTGGTCGACGGCGATATCACGACCTATTGGGGAACGGCCCACCGCGGCGGCTCCGGGGCCCAGCCCGAACAGCAGTTCGGGCAGTTCGAACTGGACCTGGGCGCGCTATTCTGGGTCGATACCGTGCGCATGCTCGGCGACGGTTCCGGCATTGCCCCGGGCCGCGGCGCCGGCTACCACCGCGGCGGCACGTTTAACTATCTGTGGTACCAGTTCTACACCTCCGATGGCTCGCGCTCGGTAGACGGCTCGCTGCGCTGGGAGCTCATGGGCGAGCTCCCTTCGGACCCGCGCAACCTGCAGGGCATCGTCCACTTTGAGGAGCACTTTCCGCTGCGCAAGGTGCGCCACGTCCGCCTGTTCTTCCCCATGTCCGACGGCATTCAGGCCTTTAATGGCCGCATTGGCACCACGGCCGAATGGCAGGTCTTTGGCTACGGCCATCCGGCCGAAGCAGTTGGCCTATCGCCCATTTTTGACTTTGGCTCCGTCCAACACATCACCGCGCTACACTGGAGCGCCGAGATGCCGAGCGGCGCGCGCATGGAGCTGCGCAGCCGCACGGGCAATGAGCTGCAGGAGCAATACGTCTTCTACGATAAAAACGGCAAAGAAGTGACGCAGACGCGCTACGACAAGCTCATACCATCTTTTCGCGGTCCAATCGACACGCTGCGCACGGCCGGTCCCGATTGGAGCACCTGGAGCCGACCCTATGCCGACTCTGGCCAGCTCTTCCTCTCGCCGGCACCGCGTCGCTACGTGCAGTTGGAGCTGCGCTTCGCCTCCGAGGATCCGCAGGTCAGCGCCGTGCTCGACGACATCCGCATCGAGTACAACCAGCCGCTCGCCCAGTCGACCCGCGCCGAGATTTTTCCGCGCCAGGCTCTGCCCGGCGAGGCAAGCGACTTCACCTACTACCTGCGCTCCAACATGGTAGCTGCCAGCCGCGGCTTTGATCAAATACAGCTTTCCAGCAGCGCCGGACTCCACTTTAAAGAGCTGCGCGTCGACGGCAATCCGGTCGACGTAGACGCCGAACCCGTCGACCGGGGCGTGCTGCTCACGCTCTCTGCGCCCATACGCCGCTCGGCGCTGGTCGAAATCGATATCCAAAGCACGCTCTTTCTCAACCAAACGCGCTTTGACGCCTTCCTGTTTAACAGCGCGCTGGGATCGCAGGTGCGCCAGCCCGTCGACCCAGGCGATGCCGACGAGCGCATTGACAGCGGCGTGACCTTTGTCGCCCTGCCGTCCAACGGACGTCTGCTCGACAACCTCGCTCTCTCCACGGCCGTCATAACGCCCAACGGCGACGGCATAAACGACGCCGTCACGGTCGATTTCGACCTGCTAAAAATAATCGACCCGCGCCCGGTCGAACTGGCCATCTACGACCTGGCTGGCCGCCACGTAGTCACCGCGGCCGACGCCTCTATATCGGCTGGACGCGTCGCCCTGCATTGGGACGGGCGCGACGAGCAGGGACGCCTCGTGCCACCCGGCGCATACATACTGAGCCTGCGCGCACAGGGCGATGCCTTCGAGCGCGTCGAGCACCGCCTCGTCTCTGTCGCCTATTAATCACACAGCCCGCGATTGGCGTACACAGGAGTCTCCATGACCATCAACCACGTCGACCGCTTTAAGGCCAAGATTGCACGCGGCGAACTCTGCGTCGGCACCACAATCAGCTTTAGCGATCCAGCCATCAGCGAATTGGTCGGCGATGCCGGATACGATTTTACCTGGATCGACATGGAGCACTGCCCCATCGACCTGAGCACGGCCCTCGGCCACGTGATGGCGGTGCGCGGCACCGGCGCCGCCCCCTTTATCCGCGTGCCGGCCGCCGATCCGGTGCTGATTAAGCCCGTACTCGAGCTACATCCAGCCGCCATTATCGCACCGCAGGTCCAGTCGGTTGCCGACGTTGAGCGCGTCGTTGCCGCCTGCAAGTATCCGCCCGCGGGCATCCGCGGCTTCGGCCCGCGCCGCGGTCGCCGCTTTGGCGGCCAGCCCTACCCCGAATACCTCGTCGATGCCGACGAGCAGATTATGGTCATCGTGCAGATCGAGCATATCCACGCCGTCGAGGCCATTGACGACATTCTGGCAGTCGATGGACTCGACGGGCTGTGCGTGGGCTTTAACGATCTGGCCGGCTCGATGGGCCTGTCCGGCCAGGTGACCCATCCGCAGGTCATAGCCGCCACCGAGCGCGTTATCGCCAAAACGTTGCAAACGGATAAGACCATTGGCATCTCTATGGGCTACGAGCGCCAGGCCGTTGCGCACTGGCTGGATCGGGGCCTGCAGTGGATCTCGCTCGGCGGCGATTTCAACCTGCTCTACGCCAAATTCAAAGACGTGCTCGACGACGTGCACTCGATTCCGCGGTAAATAGGCGATGCCCCAGCCCGTATGGGACGCCGCCGCCGCCGAAGACCAATACCCAGTGCTCGGCCTTGTTTGACGCAACCCACTACGCTGAAGTCGGCGACGGGGTGCGCTTGGCCTACTGCGACAGCAGCGGTGCTGCGTCGCAAGCGCTCTTGCTGTTGCACGGCATATTCGATCACAAGCGCACCTGGTCCCCGCTAGCGGCACGTCTGTCCGGCGTGCGCTGCGTGGCACCCGACCTGCTCGGACACGGCCACAGCGACAGACCGCCGCTGACACACCTGCCTCCCGAACGCCGCTACTCGCCCGATACGCAAGCAGAATACCTGTGTGCCTTTGTCGAGGCGATGGGCCTCGAGTCCCTTGTGCTGGGCGGCTCGTCGCTGGGCGGCGGTATCGCTCTGCGGCTCTACCTAGACTATCCCGAAGTGCGGCGGCGCACGCGCGCCCTCGTGCTGGTAGCCGCTGCCGGCTATCCCCAGCCGTTGCCCGGATATATTCGAGAAATGGGCGGCTGGCTAGGCAGCGCGCTCCAACAACCTCTAGTGCATGCGCTGTGTAAGAAAACGGGCCTACTAGCGCGAGGGGCACAGCGCTCGGTTGCCCGCTGTTTCCACGACCTCAGCGCCGTGCCCCCCGTGCTCGTCGCCGATACGCTGGCCGCGCTGCAGCGGATCGACACCTTTTACGCCTACCAGCTATCGGCGCGCAATATCGTCCCCCCCGACATTGACGAATTGGCGCATCGCCTGGGCGAAGTCACCGTGCCCACGCTGGTGTTCTGGGGCCGCGAGGATCGCATTATCAACCCGCTGAACGCCCTGCGCTTTGCCGAAGACATACCCGATGCCCAGACCCACCTATTTGATCACTGCGGCCACGCGCCCCACATTGAATGCGCCGAAGAAATGGCCTCAATTCTACATCCCTTTATCACCCAGCACGCGGCAAAAGGCTAAATGCACAAACACAGCGAATCTCCACAGAGCAGCCAACACGCCTATTCCATTCACGTGGGCGGGACGGCAGACGGCACCAATACGCGCGATCCAATAGGCTATGGCAACTACCAACAGCACTGGGAAAACAACCTGGAACTATCGATGGAAAACATCGGCGACGAACCCGTCGTCCGACCGCGCGTGCACGTCGACGGCCAGCGCCGCTGGCATTCGCTGCGCGAAATCGTCGACGGTCTGGTCGACGATACAATGTCCAATGCGGAAAAGGCGCGCACCCTCTGGGAGTTTGCGCGGCGACATCGCTACCACAGCACCACGGCCGATGACGAAGTCAAAGACACCGTCAAAATGCTCAACGTCTACGGCTATACGCTGTGCTGGGACGAGGCCTATACGGTTTCTAATCTGTGGCAAGAGGCCGGCCTGCCGGTGCGCCGCGGCGTGCCGCACGGCCACTGCACGACGGAGGTGTTTTTTGACGGCGCATTTCACCTGCTCGACAGCGACGAGCACCTGCTCTATCTGCTGCGCGACAACGAGACCATCGCCGGCGAAGAAGACCTGGCGCGCGATCACGACCTGGTCAAGCGCGGCCACGCCTACGGCATACTGAGCGGCGAAAATCGCCAGCGCGACGAGAGCGCGGCGGCGCTCTTCGTACACGACGGACCGCGCAGCGGCGGACGCCCGCTGGTCGGCGACCACCGCATGGACTGCGTCCTGCGGCCCGGCGAAGCGCTGGTCTGGCAGTGGCAGGACCGCGGCAAGTACCACGGCTTCGGCAACCGCCCGCCGCGCCTGTGCAACGGCACCTGGCGCTTTGTGCCGCGCCTCGACTCGAGCTTCGACCGCTGGTGTGAAGGGGCCGATAACCTACGCAGCAGCGATGAAGGCCTGGAGACCATCGACTCCCAGCAACCCGTGCAGCTAGTCTATCGCTTGCAAACGCCCTACGTCATTGTCGGAGGCTGCCTGACCTACCGCAGCGCGGTCCCCGTTGACTGTGCCCTGTCGCGCGACGGCAGCCAATGGCTGCCCATTGACGACGCCGGACAGCTCGACCCGCTGCTGCCCGGCGACGGACCGGCCACCTACGAACTCTATCTGCGCCTGAACGGGCGCAGTGCAAACCTGCAGGACATCGCCATCGAATTGGACCTGCAAATGGCACCGCTGTCCCTGCCGGCCCTGCACGTGGGCGACAACGAACTGCTCTACGAAGACGACAGCACCGAGCGCACTGTCGTTCTGACGCACCGCTGGCAGGAGCGCGACGATCTGATACCGCCCAGCGCGCCCGAGCTGCTCGGACCTATCGACGGCGACACGGTGCTGGGCACCCAGCCCACCTTCCGCTGGCAGCCCGTGGCCGATGCGGCCGACTACCACTTCGAATTGGGCGATCGAGCCGATATGCGCTGCGTGCTCTCGCCCGTATTTGAAAAGCTCATCTCCAATACGCCCTTTGCCGGACAGAACCAGTGGTCGCCGCCCGAAATGGGCCTGCTCAACCCGGATTGCCCGTACTACTGGCGCGTGCGGGCGCGCAGTGCGGACGGGCTGTGGGGGCCGTGGAGCCGACCGGCTTCGTTTGTGGCCTCCGCTCCCGGCGTGCCGCTCGACGTCGAAGTGCGCGCAGACTGGCCAGCGCGCATGATGAACCTGCACTGGCGCGCCAATCCGCGGGGCAATGCCCCCGTGCGCTACGCCGTCTACGCCAGCGACGAGCGCGGCTTTAGCGCCCGCGACGAACGCCACGAGGTGTTTTGCGGAGGAGAGACCGGCCTGCAGGAACGCCCAGCCAACTGCGTGGCAGAAACCACCGATACCCACCTGCAGATCGTCGGACCACAGGCCGGGCTGGCCAACGCCAGCTACTACCGCGTTGTCGCTCTGGACGCCGACGGCACGCCGAGCGGCCCGTCGGACCTAGCCGCGGCGCCGCGCCCGTTTATCTACTCGAAGCCGCCGCTCCGTGCGCGCGCCGGCGATACAACCCGCTATTCCGTGCAGAGCCTGTGCGGAGAGGGCGATCTGCGCTGCATAAGCGACGGGCCCCACCGCTACCAATCGGCCATTCGCGATTTTGACGTGCTGCGCTTCCTGCTCGACGAGGGCCCCGCCTTTGTCCAGTTGGACGAGCAGAGCGGCTGCATGACCCTCCAGCCCGAAGACCGGCACCGGGGGCTGCACACCATCACGCTGCGCGTGCAGAACGGTCAGGGCGGCGTCGATATTCAAGGCTTTGACTTAGAGGTAGTCGGCGACACTCGCCCGTAAAGAGAGGCACAGCCGCAATGCGCAGACCCAATATCCTGCTGCTCTACACCGACCAACAGCGCCACGACGCCCTCGGCGCCAACGGCAATACAGATATACAGACGCCCCATCTCGATCGCCTGGTCGGCGAGGGCATTAACTTCGACCACTACTTTGTGCAAAACCCCGTCTGCATGCCGTCGCGCCTGTCTTTTCTCAGCGGCCGCTACCCTTCTGCACTCGGCGTGACGCATATGGGTGTACCGGTATCCGAAGACATTCCCATTTTGCCGCACTACCTGCGCAACTATGGCTATACCAGCGCCAATATCGGCAAGCTGCACTTTTTGCCGCACGCCAACCGCGACCACCGCGCTATCCATCCACCCTACGGCTTTGACCATCTCGAGATTTCCGACGAACCGGGTCCCTATGCCGACGCCTACCGCGCCTGGGTACAGCGCCAAGACCCGCAGCAGCTCGACCACATCAGCCTCGGCCTACCGCCGGCCGCCGCCGTGTGGCAGCGCCAGCTGGGCGTGCGCGACGGCATCGCCCATCCGGCCGAGCGCTTCCCGCTCGACGCGCTGCCCTTTCGCGGCGATAGCCGATACACGCACACCACCTTTGTCGCCGACCAGACGATGCAATTTATCGAACAGCACCGCCAGCAGCCTTTTCTGTGCGTGGCCGGCTTTTACTCACCGCACTCACCCTGGGTCGCGCCCCAGGAATTTATCGAGCGCTACGATCCACAGCGCCTATCCATCCCGTCGTACCCGCCCGAGGTCGAAGCGAACCGGGCCTCCGACCAATTTGGCGAAGACGAACTGCGCCGCGCTCATCAGGGCTACTACGCCATGGTCAGCGAGGTCGACCACCACGTGGGACGCATTCTCGAGCACCTCGACCGACTGGGCCTGCGCGACGACACCGTGGTGGTCTTTACCTCCGACCACGGCGAATGGCTCGGCGAACACCTGCGCTATGGCAAGGGCTATCCGGGTCACGACTGCGTCACCCGTGTCCCACTTATTGTCCGCTGGCCCGGCCATGTCGAACACCCCGGCCGCACGGAGCGAGGCCTAGTGGAAGGGGTCGACGTGCTGCCAACGCTGCTCGAATGCGCCGGCATACCGGTACCGGGGGACCTCCAGGGCCAATCGCTGCACCCGGCCCTGTGCGGCGAAAAGTGGAGCGGCCGGCCGGGTGCATTGACGGAAATGGACGGCTGGAAAACGCTGCGCACCAGCGACTATCGCTATGTGCTGGAAGCCGATGGAGGCGAACAGCTCTACGACCTGCGCGAAGACCCACAGGCCTACCGCGATCTGAGCAGCGATAGCGCGCAGGCGGCCCTATTGGCCCAGCTGCGTCATCAGCTCTTAGTGCACCAGCTGCAGAGCGAGCGTCCCCGGCCGCGCATCTGGCCTTATTGAGCTGACCCCGGTAGGGTTTTCTGAGAAAAATTCGCCTCTATGCGCAGCGGTGGCACGAATATTGATTGTGTTATGGGCGTGGCGCCCACCCGAGGCTACCACGACACAATCACAACGCGTATTGGCTCAAAGGAGTGTCAAAATGCCACAGTACCGTCATATGGAGGCGATGGGAAAGGCCGACGAAATAACTGTAATTGAAGATCCCGGCATGGTCGCCGAAAACGAAGACGGCAGCGTGCGACCGGACTTCGCATTTATCGATGCCTACACCGTGCGCGCCCATCCGCGCATTATCGACCTGCTCGTCAACCAGTCCGAGCGCCTGTGGACGCTTGACGAACTGCTCGAATCGCTGGAACGCTAAGCCCGAACGGCCCGCCACAGTCGCCCCGCCGACTTCCCGGGCAGCAGCATCGGCACGCGCCGCTGATAGCGGCTATAGGCCTCCCCACAGGCGCGCGCCAGCTTGCGCTCTTTGAGCAGCGCACCCACGCGATATAGATCCTCAGCACGGCGCTCACTGCGACGTCGCCCCGCGCCATATCGCGCCCCCACAGCACCAGTAGTGAGGGACCCCTCCCCTTAGTCTACGCCCAAAAAAGTCCGAGCCGAATGAGCCGGTGCACTGCGGGGCGAGCGCGCGTCCGGATCGGCCACCTGGGCCGTTTCCGGCGGCATAAAAACCGGCTGCTCGAGCAGTGGATCGCCCGTCTCTTCGCGCCACGTTTGCATCTGCTGGCGCAGCGCATCCAACACCTCGGCATGCGCTGGATCGCCCGCCACATTGTGCGCCTCGTGCGGGTCGTAGAGCAGGTCGTAGAGACGCTCTTCGCTTTCTTCGCGCTCGCTCCAGCCGCGGTCTAACAAATAGTCTTTGCTGGCGCTGTCGTCGCAGTCGGGCAGCACGGGCCGGGCGCGCGCGTGCAGGCGTCGGATATACTTCCAGCGCTCCGTGCGCAGCGCGCGCTGCGGCTCGTAGCACACGTGATAGTTGATCTCGCCGTACACCGCTTCGCGCACGCTGTCGGCCCCCTCGACCAGCGGACGCAGCGACGTGCCCTGCAGCCAGTCGGGCGCCGCCAAACCGGCTACGTCACACACCGTCGGAAAGAGGTCGATATGGCTGGCCAATCCATCGATGACCTGCCCCCCGGTAAATCCACCCGGTCCGCGCATAACCAGCATGACGCCCATGCCGTGATCGGTCAGATTGCACTTCATGCGCGGGAAGGCAATGCCGTGGTCGGTCGTGCAGACAATGAGCGTACTATCGCGCAGACCACAGGCGTCGACGGCATCAAATACGGTGCCCATCAGCGCGTCCAGCGTCCGCGCCGCATCGATATAGAGCGCCATATCGGCGCGCGTCTCCGGCGTGTCCGGCAGGGGGGCCGGCGGCTGCACAAAGCGCGGGTCCGTCGCCCCCGCGCCCGCCGGCGGGCCGTCGAACACCTCGGCACGACGATGCGTTGCGCCAAACCCCACGTCGAGGAAAAAGGGCCGTTGGTGGGCCTCGCCAATAAAGGCGGCCGCGCGCGCAGCCGCCCCCTCATCGCCGCCCTCGCCGCTTTCGATGCGCTCGTAGCCTCCTTCTTGCGGATCCTTTACCACGTGCTGGATGCCGGTACGCACGGTCTGGTAGCCGCACGCGCGCAACAAAGCCGGCAGCAGCCGTTCGGGATGGGGCAGGCTCCAGCCGCGGTTGACCAATCCGCCCATACCACAGCTGTGTGCCCACTGCCCCGTAAGCAAACAGGCGCGGCTGGGTGAACAGGTTGGATTGGCGCAAAAAGCGCGACGAAACAGCACGCCCTCTTCGGCTAGCTGCTGGATGCGCGGCGTGGGAATAGCGTATCCGTAGGGCTGCACGTAGCGCCCGGTATCGTGCGAATGGATATAGACGATATTCATCATATGACACCTCTTGTAAATGGCGAATAGGCTAAACTACGTCAGGCGAGTGGCGCTCTCAACACGCCCAGCCAACGGGCGCAACAGGCGCTTATGGCCTACATTATGGAGTGCCGCTAACTTTCGAATCCTCAACTAACAGATGCGCTGCGCAGTGCACCCGACTGTAGGCACTCTGCGCGACTGCATGGAGAGCTGTATGGTAGTAGACGAGAAAATACACCGCTATATCGGCCTAGGCGTCTTTTTGCTCGCGCTGGGCGTCTACATCAAGACCATGGCGCCGGCCGTATCCTTCTGGGACTGCGG
>JAYPJE010000073.1:0-17839 GCA_038128265.1 Gemmatimonadota bacterium | reverse complement strand
TCGCCGAAGTCATGCCCCCCTATCGCACGCCGCTGTGGGATATGGTCAAACAGTGCGGCGTCAACTACGTCGTCGGCTCCTTTGACGGACGCCGTGGCCACGACGTGCCGCGCGACGACCTGCCGTGGAGCTATACCTCGGTCATGCGCATGAAAACGGCCTACGCCGACGGCGGCTTTCAGCTCGACGTCATCGAGAGCCGCCCCCCACTCAACAAGGCCAAGCTCGGGCTGTCCGATCGCGATGAAGAAATAGAGCACGCCTGCGATCTGATTCGCGCCATGGGCAAGCTGGGTATTGAGGTATGGTGCTACGAATGGATGCCAGTGCTCAACTGGATGCGCACTTCGACAGCGGCCCCGGCGCGCGGCGGCGCCGTGGTAACCGGCTTTGACAACGAGCTGATTAAAAACGCGCCGCTGACCTACGCCGGCGAAGTGACAGAAGAACAGCTGTGGGACAACCTGCAGTACTTTCTCAACAAGGTGCTACCCGTCGCCGAAGAAGCTGGCGTCAAACTGGCGATGCACCCAGACGATCCGCCCCTGTCGCCCATCCGCGGCATGGGCCGCATTATGCGCAGCGTCGAAAACTACCAGCGCCTGATCGACATGGCGCCAAGCCCTTCCAACGGCATCTGTCTGTGCCAGGGCAACTTTACGCTGATGAGCGACGATCTGCCGGGCGTTATTCGCCACTTTGGCGAGCAGGACAAAATCCACTTTGTGCACTTCCGCGACGTGCAGGGCACGCCGGAGAAATTCGTCGAGACCTTCCACGACGAAGGCAAGACCGATATGCGCGCCTGCATGCAGGCCTACAAGGACATCGGCTTTGAGGGCGTCCTGCGCCCCGACCACGTGCCGACTATGACCGGCGACGACAACAACAACCCGGGCTACTCGTCGATTGGCCGCCTCTTTGCCATCGGCTACATAAAGGGACTGCGCGAGGCCATCTACGAGGAAAAGGGCGAGCGCTAAACGGCCCTATAATTGACGTGGCAACGCCCCGATCGGCTCGTGTCCGGTCGGGGCGTTTTCTTATGCGTAGCTCTTTGCGGTCGTATTGCAACAGCCTATCTTGTCCCGCATAAACCATCCACAGGAAAGCCTATATGAAACTCTACTACAGCACCTATGGCATGCAAGGGGAGGACGTCTTTGCCGCGCTGCCCCGCCTGCGCGACATGGGCTACGAGGGCATGGAAATCGCCGTAACGCCCGGCTGGGCCACCGACCCAATGCACTTTGACGACACACAGCGCACGCGCCTAGCCACCCTGCTGCGCGAACTCGACTTTCCCACGCCACCGCTTATGGCGCTGCTATCGCCCTGCGTACCGGGCGAGACCCGACCGGCGATGCTGGCCCAATTTGCCGCTACATTCGATATGGCCCAGCAGCTGCGCGTCAGCGACGAACCGGCCGTAGTCACCACTACTCTCGGCCATCCGAAACCGGCCTGGGACACGGAGCGCGATGCCATTGTGCCGCTGGTCAGTGAGGTGGCCGATATGGCCGCACAGCGCGACGTTATTCTGGCCATTGAGCCGCACGCCGGCGGCGATTTCGAAACGCCGGAAAAAGCCGTCTGGCTCATGCAGCAAACAGACCACCCATACCTCAAACTCAACTTCGACTACAGCCACTTCTGGGTTGAAGGAATGGACCTGGAGCACTGCATTGCGCTCAACCTACCCTACGCGGCGCACAACCATATCAAAGACGGATACATTGATGAGGGGGGCAGCGTGCGCTATCTGCTGCCGGGCGATGGCCAACTGGATATGGGCGAGTACGTGCGCGCCGTGCGCGCCGCCGGCTGGGACCGCTATATCTGCCCGGAAGTCACCGGGCAGATTTGGAAGCGCGACGCGTATGATGCGTGGGCGACGGCGCAGTTTTGCTTTGACGCGCTAGATGCAGCGCGGCAGACTCTGTAGGTACAAGGGCGGACAAACGCGCGGGCGACCGCCAACTCAGCTCTTCTATGCTCACCGGCGCACAGCGCGCTCAGCTCTCCATCTGCTCCACGCCGCTGCCCTTTTCGGCCGCCTGCTCGGTGAAGGCCTGTAGCGCACTATCTAACAGCGCCTGAGCCTCGCCTTCGTCCTTGCCCCAAGCCACGATATCGACCGGCAGTCGCTGGCCGCTGGCCGTGCGCTCGCTCAGTGCGACAAAGGCCTTTAAATAGGTGTTGGGCAACGCGCGCATAACGCTGTGTAGGATGGGGCCGCACTGCGATTCGGGCAGATTGACCGCAACGCGCAGCGCAGCGCGCGTGCCGCTGTAGAGCGCGGCAATGGGGCCTTCCAGCACCTCGCGAAACAGCGCTTCTACCTCGCGCGGCGGACCGGGCAGATTGTAAATCACCGTATCGCCTAGCTGCGTTTCCACACAGGGGGCCACGCCGGCCGGATTGGGATGGGCCGTAGAATTAGCCGGGCGCGTCGCCATCTTCAACAATCCTTCGCTGACATCCTCGCGCTTTTCGATATTGCGGCTGGCCATAAAGCGCTCCACCAGCGCTTCGTCCACCACGATCTCTTCGCCCTTAATCTGCGCGATGGCCTGCACGGTCATATCGTCCGGCGTCGGCCCCAAGCCGCCGGTCGTAATGATGATTTTCGCACCGCGCTGGCAGGCGTTCTCAAAGACGCTGGTCAGTTCGTCCATCTGGTCGTCGAGAATGCAGATGCGGCGCACGTAGCCGCCTAGTGCAGCGATTTGCTGCGCCATCCAAAATGCATTGCTGTCCTGAATCTGGCCGTTTAGCAGCTCCGTGCCGATGGAATACAGTTCTATGGCGGGTAAGTGGTTCATATGCGCTCCTCAATCGGTGGTCTACTTATGCACGCGTGCGCGTCCTACAGGCCGGCGCCGCCGTCCACGGTAATCATTGATCCCGTAATCATCGACGCCTCGTCCGAAGCGGCAAATAGGAAGGTCTTGGCGATATCCTCCGCCTCACACAAACGCCCCAGCGGCGTGGCCTGCCTTCTGCGCTCGTAGTTGTCTGGATTATCAATACTCGTCGCCCAGCTGTTGGGGCTGTGCTCGGCATCGCCGCGAATAAAGTTGGTATCGACGTGCCCCGGCGACACCAGCACGCAGCGAATGTTGTCCTTGGCATAGGCGGCCGCCGTGCTGCGCGTTAGCGCAACCAGCCCCGCCTTACTGACGCCGTAGGCCGGGCTACCAGCGCCCTGGCGAATCGAGGCGAGCGAACCAACCAAGAGCATCGCGCCGCGGCCGGCGCGCCGCATCGCCGGAGCGACTGCCTTGATGCCGACAAAGCAGGCCGTTAAGTTGACGTCGATAATACTCCGCCACATCGCCTCCGTCTGCTCGTCAAAGCCAACGCGCACGTTGCTGCCCGACAGATTGGCCATCAAATCGAGGTGGCCAAACGCTGCCTCCGTAGCATCAACCGCGCTGTCCCACTGTGCCGCATCGCACACGTCCAATCCGGTGGCAATAGCACGCCCGCCGGAATCAACTATTTCGTGCGCCACACCTTCCGCGCGCTCTATATCGCGGTCTGCCACGCATATGGCCGCACCTTCTCGTGCGAACAGCCGCGCTACGGCGCTGCCCATCGACCCAGCACCGCCTGCCACTAGAGCCACTCTGCCTTCCAGTCTCATATTTTCATCTCCGCCACATTGGAGTACAGGGCACGCCGAGAACAATACCAATATTAGCACGCGACGAAAAGGCCGCCGAAACGCGCTGCGCGATTTTAACCGGCCGCTTCGCCAGCTGATGCGAGTTGACGGTAAAGGCGCTGGACGCTACCCTATGCAAAACTGCAGCACGCAGACTACACGCACTTTGCCACGAGGAGCCGTACCCCATGCCTAGCGCCCACGATTTTTCCGCCCCATCCATCACCGGACAGGATACCGCGCTCGCCCAGTTTAAGGGCAAAACCCTGCTCGTCGTCAACGTCGCCAGCGCCTGTGGCCTGACGCCCCAGTATGAAGGGCTACAGGCGTTACACACCCAATACGCCGAGCGCGGTCTGGCTGTGCTTGGCTTTCCCTGCAACCAGTTCGGTGCACAGGAACCCGGCAGCGAAGAAGAAATTCAGCAATTCTGCAGCAGCCGCTACGGCGTCGAGTTCCCCCTCTTTGCCAAAATTGAGGTCAACGGCGATGGACGCCATCCGCTGTACCAGTTTCTCATCGGCGACGGCGACGACATCAGCTGGAACTTCGAAAAGTTTCTCATCGACGGCGAAGGCCAGACCATCGCCCGCTTTTCGCCGCGCACCGCGCCGGACGATCCCGAATTAGTCAACGCGATTGAGCAGGCGCTCGGCTAAATGAAGCGGCCCAACATCCTCTTTATCCTCATCGATGATATGGGGTGGAGAGATTTGGTCTGCTACGGCAGCCCGTTCTACGAAACCCCCAACATCGACCGGCTGGCGCGCGAGGGCATGCGCTTTACCGATGCCTACGCCGCCTGCCCCGTGTGCTCGCCGACGCGCGCTAGCATCCTCACCGGCAAGTACCCGGCGACCGTCGGCATAACCGATTGGATCGACGTGCACGGCCATATTCACCCGGCGCGCGGCCGCGTCGTCGACGTGCCCTACCTAAAAAATCTACCGACCTCCGAGCACTCGCTAGCCCGCGCGCTGCACGAGGGCGGGTACCAAACCTGGCACGTGGGCAAGTGGCATATGGGCGGCGAGGGCCACCTCCCCGAAGATCACGGCTTTGAGAAAAACGTTGGCGGCGCCCACCAAGGCTCGCCCGGACGCGGCGGCTACTTCAGCCCGTGGACCATTCCGCCGCTGGAAGAGGCCGACGTGCCCGAGGGCACCTATCTAACGGATTATTTAACCGATCGAATAATCGACCTATTCGATGCACGCGACGAACGGCCCTTTTACCTCAATCTGTGCTACTATCAGGTGCATACGCCACTGCAGGCAAAAGAGGAGAAAATCCGCAAGTACGAAGCCAAAGCCAAAGCACTTGGTCTCGACGCGGTGCAACCTTTTTCCGAAGACGAATTCTTTCCCTGCGATCACAAAAAAGACCAACGCGTCAAGCGCCGCCTCGTGCAGTCCGATCCGGTGTACGCCGGCATGATTGAGAGCCTCGACGAAAGCATCGGCCGCATTTTAGACTATCTAGACGAGAACGGTCTAGCGGATGACACGCTCCTTTTTTTCACCTCCGACAACGGCGGTCTGGCCACGTCGGAAGGCTCGCCCACCTGCAATGCGCCGCTGGCTGAGGGCAAGGGTTGGATGTACGAGGGCGGCACGCGCGAGCCGCTGCTAGTGCGCTGGCCGGGGCAGATTGAGGCCGGTAGCACCTGCTCGGTGCCGGTTACCAGCCCCGACTTCTATCCGACGCTGCTCGAACTGGCCGGACTCGATCCTCTACCGGAGCAGCACTGCGACGGAACGAGCATTGCACCGCTCCTGCGCGGCGCACCATCGATTGAGCGCGAAGCGATTTTTTGGCACTACCCACACTACGGCAACCAGGGCGGCACGCCAGGTTCGTCCGTGCGCTGCGGCGACTACAAGCTAATTGAGTTTTTTGAAGACGGCCGCTTGGAACTCTACAACCTGCGCGATGATATAGGTGAAGACGACGATCTAGCCGAAAGAGAACCGGAGACGCGCAACCGACTGCACTCGCTCCTAGTAACCTGGCGCGAGTCTGTGGAGGCCAAAATTCCCGAGCCCAATCCGCATTGGCCGTCGCAAGGCGGCGAATAGACCATCTTGCCAGCCAGCCACACGAAGCGTCCAAACAGGCCTCCGCACACATCTGCCCGGACCTCCGATGGGGTTGATAAGGACGCAATCTGCCCACTGGAATTTCTATGAGCGATACTACCCTAATCAAAAAGCGCCAAACCATGCGCCAACAGCCCCTGCCCAACTGCCACGACGGTCAGGGCGCGCTCGATTGGTGCGAAGTGCTGGCCCCCGGCGATTTGCCCGCGCGCCGCCTCCGCTTTGTGCACGACGACGTGCTGGCCCCCGGCGTCTCCATTGGCGTGCACGCCCACCGGGAGGACGAAGAGTACTACTACATTCTCTCCGGCAGCGGCACAATGCACTTGGACGGAGTCGAGCATCGCGTATCGGCCGGCGATATCACCGCCGTCTATCCGGGAGGAGTGCACGGATTGGTCAACGACGGCGACGAAGACCTGCGCGTTATCGTGTTCTCCATCGGCTGATATGGCGAGCCTAGGCGTCGAGCTAGCCATCCTAATCGACCGGCGCGTGTTGCTAATCCTGCGGCGTGATTTCCGCGTGTGGGCGCTCCCCGGCGGCACGGTAGATGCCGGCGAATCGCTCGCTCAGGCCGCCATGCGCGAAGCGCGCGAAGAAACGGGCCTAGTCGTCGCCCTATCCCGCCTAGTCGGCTTCTACTCGCGGCCCGACTGGTGCGAGGGTGGCGATACCGATGCACTCTACGTCGCCCAACCAACCAGCGGACAGTTTATCGGCGAGAGCGAGGAAGTATCAGCCATTGGCCTGTTCGATCCCAACGACTTGCCCCAGCCCCTAGTTGGCTGGCACAGGGAGCGCATCCGCGATGCCGTTTCCGGCGCCATGGGCCTGACCCGCACACAGCGCACGCCCTGGCCCTTTGACCCGAGCTGGTCCTTTGCAGACGTGCGCCGCAAATTTCAGGCGGGTGAACTCGACGAGAACGACGTCGAAAAACTATTTTACGCGTCGGACGACAGCCTGTTTATTTAACGGCGCAGCGGCGTGCGCCGTTTTTTACCAAAGCGGAGAACTATGTCGACCGTATTATTGGAAAACAAAGACCTGCGCCTCCTCATCAATCCGCAGCACGGTGCCGGCACCCTGTCCCTTTACGGGCACAGCGGAAACCGCTGGCTGCCATTGATGCCCGACACCCAGCGCGAAGACTGCGACCTTTCCTGCGCCAACTTTCTAATGGTGCCCTATTCCAATCGCATCGAAAACGGGGCATTCGCCTTTGGTCAGCAGCACTACCAACTAGAAAACGGCACGCAGCACGCTATCCACGGCGATGTGCGCAGCCGCCCGTGGAAAATTACTGAGCAGCGTGCCACTCAGCTGCGCTGTGCGTTCTCGTCCACCGAACACGAGCGCGTAAACTGGCCCTGGCCCTTTGACGCTGCGGCCGATTTCGCACTCGACGGTGCACAGCTCACCATGCGCCTATCGCTCCGCAACGTCGGCGATGCGCCCATGCCGGCCGGCTTTGGCTGGCACCCCTACTTCAACCGCACGCTGACTCGCGCCGGCGAACCGGTGCACCTGCACTTTCCCCTCGAGGGAGCCTACCCAGATGCCAACGACACGCGCATTCCCTCCGGCCCGCTGCAGCCGCTGGCACCCCATCAGGACTTTGCCCAAACCCGCGCGCTAGAGCCGGACAATTTTCTCGACACCTGCTGCTACGGTTTTCAGGGCGGTTCGATTGCATGGCCCGAAAGCGGCGTGCGCCTACGCTTGCATGCTTCCGATGCATGCAAGCACCTAATCGTATACAACCCTGCGGGCAAACCCTACTTCGCCGTCGAGCCAGTGACCAATGCCAACAACGGGATCAACCTGCTGGCGCAGGGCGACCCGACCTGTGGAACCGCTGTGCTGCAACCCGGCGACGAACTGGCCGCCGAGTGCACGCTATCTCTGGAGAAGATCTGAAATGAAGCTCTACTACTATCCCAAATGCTCTACTTGCCGCAAAGCAATCAAGTATTTGGATGCCAAAGACCTTGCCTACAAGTCCGTCAATATCGTCGAAACGCCACCTTCGCAAACCGAGTTGAAGCGCATGCTCAACCATCTCGGGGGCGAGGTCAAAAAGCTATTCAACACCTCGGGCGAGATGTACCGCGAATTGGGACTGAAAGACAAAGTGGCCGCTATGAAAGCTGATGAGGCAATCAAGCTGCTTGCACAGCACGGCAAGCTGATCAAGCGGCCGTTCTTGCTGAGCGACCATGGTGGCGTGGTGGGGTTTAAAGAAGCCGAGTGGCAGGCGTTCCTGGACTAGTGGGCACCACCTGCTCGGCGTTGTGTGTATTTTAACCGTTGGCCCAATCGCGCGGCTGTAGGAATACCTCGTACAGCTTTGCCTCGGGCGAACCGGGCTCGGGCTGCCAGTCGTACTCCCAACGCACCAGCGGCGGCATGGACACCAAGATGGACTCTGTGCGTCCGCCCGACTGCAGGCCAAAGAGCGTGCCGCGATCGTAGACGAGGTTGAACTCGACGTAGCGACCGCGTCGATAGAGTTGGAATTCGCGCTCGCGCTCGCCGTACGACGCATCCTTGCGCCGAGCTAGGATGGGACCGTACGCCTCGATGTAGTGATCTCCGACGCTGCGCATAAAGTCAAAACAGCGAGCAAAGCCACCCTCGTTGACGTCGTCAAAGAAGAGGCCGCCGATCCCGCGCGGTTCCTGTCGGTGCTTCAAATAGAAGTACTCGTCGCACCACTGCTTGTACTTTTCGTACAGCCCTTCGCCAAAGGGATCGCAGGCCGCTTTAGCCGTCTGATGCCAGTGCACCGCATCTTCTTCAAAGCCGTAAAACGGCGTCAGGTCAAAGCCGCCGCCAAACCACCACACCGGATCCTCACCTTCTTTCGCAGCGATAAAGAAGCGCACGTTGGCGTGCGAAGTCGGCGCATAGGGGTTGTGCGGATGCACGATAAGCGAAACGCCCATCGCTTCAAAGCCGCGGCCGGCCAATTCGGGTCTACGCGCCGAAGCAGATGGAGGAAGTTTATCTCCTTTGACGTGCGAGAAATTGACCCCGGCTTTCTCTATATGCGCACCGCCGTCCAGCACGCGCGAACGACCGCCGCCGCCCTGCGGCCGTTCCCAGGCGTCTTCGCGGAAATTGGCGCGCCCATCTTCGCGCTCCAGCGCCGAACACACATCGTCCTGTAAATCCAGTAAGTACTCCCTGACCGCATCCTTGTCTACAACTTCCATACGCTCCACCTAGTCATCCGTTACGCTCTGCTGAGCAGACAAAGATCACGGGGGCGTGCAGCCTTGTCAATTGGGCTATAACCAACCTGCGTAGATGGCGCTTAACGCGCTTGCGCAGGGTGGATTTCCCCCCTTATTTTGCCGCCTATGCCTCCTGCACCAGACCATCTTCCCGAAGCGGCCATCGCCGATTCGCCCATCGACGCCGTGCGCTACCGCGACCGCCGCAGCGGCCAGCTCGTTACAGAGCACGCTCCAGGTACCGGTATGGTGCGCTGGCTCTACGGCACCCTAATCGGCCGTCAGTGCCTGCGCCTGCTGGCGCACTACCCGCTGGTTTCCAACCTGTGCGGCTGGTGGCAAAAGCGGTCGTTTACGCGGCGCGATATACGCTCCTTTGTACAGCGCTATGGCGTCGATATGAGCGAGGCGCAATATCCCGCCAGCACCTACCGCAATTTCAACGAGTTCTTCACGCGTCAGCTCAAGAAGGAGGCGCGTCCATTTGCCTGCGCAGCAGAAGCCCTCTGCTCTCCGGCCGACGGCAAGGTGCTAGTCTATCCGCATTTGGGCACTGATGCACTCCTACCGATCAAAGGACATCGGGTTTCGGTCGACACCCTATTGGCCAGAGACGGAGCTGCCGCGCGCTTCGCAGAGGGCAGCGCATTGGTCGTTCGACTCGCCCCCTACGACTATCATCGCTTCCATTTCTTCGACGCCGGCAATGCCCACTCAACGGATGTCATAACCGGTCAGTACCACTCGGTAAACCCAATGGCGCTCGAGCACAAACCAACGGTCTTCGCCCTCAACAAGCGCGCCACTACCGCAATCGACAGCTCCAATTTTGGCGAGATCTGCTGCATCGAAGTTGGTGCGCTCAACGTGTCCAGCATCGTGCAAACCTACGCTCCTGGCCCCGTTGAGCGCGGTCAGGAAAAGGGCTACTTCCAGTTTGGTGGATCGACGCTGGTACTGCTCTTTACCGCCGGTAGCGTTGCATTCGATGACGATTTGCTCGAGGACTCGGCCGCTGGTATTGAAGTGCACGTGCGCGCCGGAGAGCGCATCGGCCAGCGCGCTTGACGCCCAAATTGCTTTTCTCCACATTCCCGTCGCCACCCAAGCTGTTCCACTATTAGGAGACCTTAAACCATGTCACTCAAGATGCGCGTTGGCCTGGGGCAGTTTAACGAAATCAGCGATGAATTGCTGGCCTTCATCAAGCAGATTGGCGTCGATGATTTTCTCATGAATACACCCAAGCTGCCCGGCGATCAGCAGTGGGAGTACGAGGACCTAGCCGCCATCAAGGCCAAAGCCGACGCGGCCGAACTGCGGCTTATGGCGTTAGAAAACGTGCCCGTCCCCTTTTACGACAAGATTATGCTCGGACAGGACGGACGCGAAGAGCAGCTCCAGCACATGATCAATACGGTGCGCAATATGGGCAAGGCCGGCATTCCCATCCTCGGCTATCACTGGATGCCCAACAGCGTCTGGCGCACGCCCGAACCAGCCACCCTGCGCGGCGGCGCCCGCGCCACGCGCTTTAACCTGGCCGAGCACGACCCCGAGCAGTTGACGCATGGGCGGATCTACACCCATGAGGAAATGTGGGAAAACTACTGCTGGTACCTGGAGCGTTTGCTCCCTGTCGCCGAAGCATCCAACGTGCGCTTGGCGCTGCACCCGGACGATCCGCCTACGGGCAACACGCTGGGCGGCATCGCGCGCATCTGCAGCAGCTTTGACGATTTCAAACGCAATATGGACACCTTTGACAGCGACCACCACGGCCTCGACTTCTGCATGGGCTGCTGGTCGGAAATGGGCGGACACGACAACGTCATACGCGCCGTCAAGCACTTTGGCGGACGCGACAAGATCATCTACATCCACTTTCGCGACGTCATCGGTCCGGTAGAAAACTTTCACGAGACCTTTATAGACTGCGGCCAGGTCGACACCTTTGAAGTAGTCAAAGTGCTGCGCAAAGTCGGCTTCGAAGGTTTTATGATTACCGACCACGTGCCGCACGTAGCCGGCGATACGCCCTGGGGGCATCGCGGCCGCGCCCACTGCATCGGCTTTATGCAGGCCCTTATTCAGGTTGTCGAGAAGCTCTATCCGTGACGCGCATCGTCCTCATTCGCCACGGTGAAACGGAGTGGAACGCGCTGGGGCTCTATCAGGGTCAGCAAAATAGCCCCCTCACCGACGAAGGACGCCAGCAGGCGCGCGCACTGGCCGTGCGCCTGCGCTACGAACCGCTCGACGCGCTCTACGCCAGCGACCTCGAGCGCACGCAGGAGACGGCGGCACCCCTAGTCGAGGCGACCGGGCTAGACCTGCGCATCGAGCCTGGTCTGGGGGAACGGCACTACGGCATTTTTCAGGGGCTGGCCAGAAGCGATGTCGAGGGGCTCCATCCCGAGGCCCACGCCGCCTATATATCAGGCGACCCGGACTACCAAATTCCCGAAGGGGAGAGCACGCGTCAGTTTTTCGAGCGCGTTGTCCAGTGCCTAGAACAACTGGCCGCCCGCCACGCTGGCGAACATATTGCCGTCGTAACGCACGGCGGCACCATCACGATGGCCATCAAATACGTGCTGGGACTCGACCTAGCAGCCGAGCGCCGCTTTGCCATGGCCAATACTAGCTATAACCTCATTTGCCACCAGAACGGCGGCTGGATGCTGCACGTATTGGGCGATACCAGCCATTTGCAGACGGGCAGTCGCGACGATATCACCTAGCGCACGCACGGCGCACCAACGACAGCATCCTCGGCGCGGCATCACCTCACCTCGCATGCGGGAGCTCCCCATTGCAAACCCGAGAAACAACCACCGGAGACTATGCCATACGCCAAGTCCCTGTGATGCACTGGTGCGTGGTTGCCGCGCTCGTCGGCATCAGTGCGATCGCCTACGCAAACGATGGCCCGCTGTGGATACGCATCATTTTATCTCTGATCACTTTTGCCATGCTCATACGCAACAG
This sequence comes from Gemmatimonadota bacterium, assembly GCA_038128265.1. Classification (GTDB taxonomy): domain Bacteria; phylum Latescibacterota; class UBA2968; order UBA8231; family UBA8231. Next base: position 5,837 of record JAYPJE010000073.1, on the reverse strand, counting down.
CAGTTTTTCTATGACGACCGCATTCTACCCAGCACAACAGAAAATCTGCACGCAGCACCGAAAGCTATTCGGCGTAAAGCAGCGCACCGTCCATTTTAGCGCGGTGAGTAAAGTCGATTTCGAAATCGAACACTGGGGGCGCTACCGGCGGTCCCCGCGCGCCAACCTCACTCTGTGGACGCTCGATGAAGATATGGACGACGACCTCATAGAGGTATTTACCCTAGCCAATCCCGACGAGGGAAAAATAGCGGCCGATCGGATCACGCAAATACTCGCTCCGTATCTGGCACACCCCGTGCCAGAGAACGCGCTGATGCCGGCTTGGTTTGGCGACGGCACGCACGCGCTCCTCGCCCAACTATGCCGAGACCACTCGTCAGAAACGAGTTTCTTTGTAGCGGCCGCGGACCTGGACGAGGCGCGCAAAGAAACGGTGTACCGCGAGATGGCCCTGCCCGAAGACGAGCAGATCATCGCCTTTCTCGACCTGACAGAAGAAAGGAAAGGCAAACGAGGCCTCGTCATAGCGCACGGTGGACTCTACTGGAAAAATACCTTTTTCACCGCTTCGAAAAGCGCGTGGGTTGGCTGGGATCCGTTTATCGATACCACAGTGCGCACCGATCCCAACGACGCCGATGTGTGGATCGATCCGTCCATGCAAATTGGCCTGGGCGATGCCGCGCGCCAGGCTCCAGTATACGGTTTGCTGGTCGAAGTGCAGCGCGCACTGCGCGACCAGCGCGACCAGCAGACCTGACCGCCCCTGCGCACGCTGTGGCTCCATCAGTATCGTCGCTCATACCCGAACATGCCATCCGGCTTGACGAGGACAGGGCCCGCCGCTTTCTTGACGTAGTGCACTGCGGATAGAGAAAGGATCGTGCCCATGGTATTGCGCAGAAGCGCTACTGCCCACGGGATGCGCTGGCTGGCCTGCTTGGCGCTGGCCGTCGCCACACCGCTATGCGCCCAAGACGAACGGCCCGATCTGTCGGTCCCCGAGCCGGCGCGCGCAAGCGGCCCAGCGCCAACCGGTCCTTTTTACATCACCGCCGTCGAGTATAACGACGCCGTCAAGCAGCGCGACTATCTCGGCCTAGCCCTGCCCGAGCTAATTGATTTTCTCTCCAAAGAAGTGCAGCTAGAAGCGCGCATCCTCTGGAATAGCCAAACTCTCTACAGCCAGCGCCTTTCTGACGCCACGCTGCTCTACATGACGGGACACGATGCGGTCGTACGCCTCAACGACGACGAAAAGAGGGCCCTTGGGCAATACCTGCGCAAGGGTGGGCTGCTCTATGCGGAGGACGTAGCGCCTCTGAGCGACAATTTCGAAGCGCGGAGGCCCGAGGGCGTCGGCCGCATCGGCACCCCCTTTGACCGCCAGCTCAAGGCGCTGATTCAAGACCCGCTCGTGCTCGGCAGCCAGGGGCGCAACTGGAAGCGCCTGCCCAAGCACCACCCCATCTACACCGCCTACTTTCCCTTTCTCGACGGACCCCCTCTAAGCGGTGTACCCAACGGCGACGTGCGCGATCTGGAAGCCATCGAAATTCGCGGACGCACGGCCGTTATCTTCAGCGACCTCAATATTAGCTGGCTCTGGGCCAACATCAAAGCCGAAGGGCGCGAACGGAACCTGCAGTTCGGCGTCAACCTCGTCGTCTTCGCCCTAGCGAAAAAGCTAGCCGGACGCCCACTCCCCATCCGCCACTAGCCTTGCACACCTGGGACTTTGCTCTGCTGGCCGTCGTCTCGCTGCAGGTAACGGCCATGGCCTATCTGCCGCAACCGCGCTGGAAGGCGCTGGCCCTCGCGCTGCCCTTTCCCTTCACGACCATCGCCCTTGGCCAGGCACAGCCGATCGACGCGACGCACGTGCTGGCCCTGCTCGTCCTGCTGATCTACTACCACGCCATTCGCCTGCTGCACCGCTACTTGCCCATCGTTCCATCCATCGCACTGGGCCTGATTCTCTATGTAGGCAGCAGCCGCACGCTGCTCTCCCTCGTTCCCATCCAATCCGAATCGTTCTGGATATGCGTCGGAGTCGTCGGCCCACTCGCCCTAGCGCTCTTCCTATGGCAGCCACCGCGCAGCGAGCCGCATCACCGCACGCCGCTACCCGTTTACCTCAAGCTGCCAACGGTAGCCGCCGTGGTTGGCCTATTGATCTACATCAAGAGCGCGCTACAGGGCTTTGCCACGCTGTTTCCGCTCGTCGGTGTCGTCGGCCTCTACGAGGCACGCAAGGGCCTGTGGAGCGTGTGTCGGCAGGCACCGGTCTTTGCCATGGGTATGTGCGCACTGCTCATGGCTGCCTATATGACCCAACCGTCGCTCGGCCTGCCCGCCGCGCTGCTGGTTGGCTGGGTAATGTACCTGCTGATCCTCCTACCCCTAACGCTGCGCATGTGGCGGCGCGAAGACGCGCGCTTGCCCGACGATCCGCAAGCCGCTATACTCGCTGCGCATCCATCTCAGAAAGCACATTCGTGAACACGCCCACAGCCGATATCGTCGACTGCCACGCCCATATCTTCCCTCCGTTGGACGGTGCCTGCGGACTGCCCGATGCAGCGACGCATCGCCTCTTTCAGCAGCGCGCCATGCACACGCACGGCAACCAGCCCGTGCGCCGCGCGCGCGATCACGCTCTCGTGCGGGAAAAGCACCTGTGGGATGCAGTCGATGCCTCGGAGGCGGGTCGACGGGAGGCTCACTTCCGCGTTGGACGCTTTGGGCGCTTTGAGTGGCGCGTCGACGGCGAAGACTACTACGTGCAGTTCCTACCGCCCAGCTTGCAGGATATGCACTTTAGCGCCGACGCGCTGATCGCTCAGATGGACTACGCCGGCATACAGACAGCCGTACTGCACAACGATCACATATACGGTGACCTATCGGCCTACTTTGCCGAAGCCGCAGCGCGCTATCCGGATCGCGTCATCGGGCTGGCCAACGTCGATGAGGCCTTTGCCTACCGCGACGATCAGATCGCGCGCCTGCACCACGCCGTGCAAGCGCTGCACATGCGCGGGCTCTACTACACGCTCTCCGGCTTTTTTCGCAACGGCTATGCCGACCTATTCAGCGAACCGCTCTACTACCCGTTTTGGGATGCGGTCGCCGCGTTAGATATTCCGGTATTCTGGGTTTTTTTAGGGGACTCTCCGGCCGGCGGTTTTCGCGAGGAGATGGCGCTGTTTCGCACATGGCTAGAACGCTACGGCCGAATTCGCTCCGTGCTAGTACACGGCGTGCCAACGGCGCTCTTTGCCGACGGGGACGACCACTTTGTCCTGCCCGACTATCTGCGCGACATTCTGGTTCACTATCCCGTCTATTCCGAGGTGCTCTACCCAATCGCCTGGGGCGGGCGCACCGACTATCCCTATGAGCGCGCGCGGCAGCACATACGCCAGCTCTATGACCAGATCGGCAGCGAGCGATTGATTTGGGGCTCGGACATGCCCAACGTCGAGCGCTACTGCACCTACCGCCAAGCGCGCAGCTACCTCGACTACTGCGATTTTTTCGGCGACGACGAACGGCGCGCCCTGCTGGGCGACAACGCCCGTCGCCTCTTTGCCCGTTGACCGATCCCGCCGCTGATCCGGACGAACGTCCTCCCTATCGCTGGGCCGTGCTGGCCGGCGTCTGGCTGGTCTACTTCTGCTTTGGCCTAACGTCGGGCGCACTGCCGCCCCTCGTATCGGCCATCCGCACCGAGCTAGCGCTATCCGCATCGGCTATGGGCAGCATTCTCGGCGCCTGGCAGCTGATTTATATCGGTTCGGCCATTCCCCTCGGCATGGCGCTAGACCGCGTTGGACCGCGACGAGCGCTGCTGGCCGCAGCGCTGCTCATCGCCCTGTCGGGCGCGCTGCGCGCTGCGGCCGAGAGCCATCTGTCGCTCTTCCTAGCCGTTGCCGTCTTTGGCACCGGTGGTCCGCTCATCAGCATCGGTGCACCCAAGCTGGTCGCCCTGTGGTTTGAGGGACGCGAGCGCGGCCTGGCCATCGGACTCTATACCACGGGACCCGCGCTGGGCGGTATCGCGGCGCTCACGCTAACCAACAGCGTCGCCATGCCGCTGGCCGGTGGCAACTGGCGACTAGTCTACCTAGTCTATGCCGGCTTTGTCGCTGTGGCCAGCGCCGTGTGGCTTCTCATCAGCGCCCACCCATCTTTTCGCGCCAGCGAAGCACTGTTAGTGGGTGTCACTCGACCGCCGCAGCGCGAGGTGTTTCGCGACCTACTCGGCTCGAGCCCTGTTCGCCTGATCCTGCTTATGAGCGTTGGGCTATTCTTTTTTAGCCACGGACTGGGCAATTGGCTGCCGGAGATCCTGCGCACGACCGGGCTATCCGTGCAGGAGGCCAGCCGCTGGGCCGCCCTGCCCGTCGCCGTCGGCATCGCTTCGGCGCTGACCATCCCGCGCCTAGCAACGGCTCCGCGCCGCTACGGCGTGATGCTCGCCCTGCTCTTTTGTGGGGCATGTGCCAGTCTGCTGCTACAGAGCACAGCAATGCCGTGGATTGCAGTTGGCCTCGTCTTACAGGGGATAGCGCAGAGCTCCATGATGGCCGTAGCTATGCTCATCTTAGTCGAACAGCCACAGGTAGGTGCAGCGCGGGCCGGCACGGCGGGCGGGCTGTTTTTTTCTGCGGCCGAAATCGGCGGCGTGCTGGGGCCGCTATCGCTGGGGGTGCTCTTTGATCTGACGGGCGGGTTTTCCGTCGCACTCGCGCTGCTGACGGCCACCATGATCGCGCTGATGCTGATGGTCGTTCGCCTGCGCGCCGCCAATCAGTAACGCAACTCGAGATTGACGAGGTTGCGCAGCGACCGTCCGGCTAAAAACCGCCGCGTGTTGTCTTCGACGAGCGCCCCCAAGCGCTGATGCGCCGCCTCCGACTGCCCCGACGCGTGTGGCGTAATGATTACGTTGGGGTAGTCCCACAGCGGATGGTCGTCGGGCAGCGGTTCCGGATCCGTCACGTCGAGCCCCGCACCGGCGACCTTGCCCGCGTCCAGCGCGCGCAGCAGCGCCTCGGTATTGATGATGCCGCCGCGCGCCAGGCAAATGATGTGCGCACCGTCTTTCATCAGCGCAAACTCGCGATCGCTGATTAAGTCGACCGTTTCTGCCGTATAGGGCACGCTGACGTTAATCCAGTCGGCCCGCGGCAGCAGCGCGTGCAGCGATTCGGGCGGGTGCACTTCGTGGACGTAGTCGGGCACCGGGCGATCGACGTGGTGCCGCGTGGCAATCACCCGCATGCCAAAGGCGGCCGCGCGCTTGGCCGTCTCGAGACCAATGCCACCTAAGCCAACGATCAGCAGCGTCTGCCCGTCTAGCTCGCCGGGGTCGGGCACCGGCTTGTCCTTGCGCAGCCAGCGCTCCTCGGCTTGCCGCCGCATGATCTGTGGTATCTGTCGGCACAGCATGAGGATAAAGGCCATCGTGTGGTCGGCCATATTCGGACCGTACGCTCCGGCGTTCGTCAGGGCAACACCGCGCTGACGCAGCAGGTCGAACGGCGCGTTGTTCACGCCCGTGCTGAGCATCTGAATCCAGCGCAGGCGCGGCGCGGCGTTGATAAACTCCGCGCTGCACACGTCAATGGCCGCGTCTACTTCGGCAGCGCGTTGAAGAATTTCTTCGTTCGAAGATGCAACGACGTATTCGACGCCATCGATGTCGACAAAATAATTGTTGGGACGAAAACACTTCGTCCGCACGAGCAGTTTCATGGCAGATCTCCAGGCTGTGCATGCGAGACGGTGAAGTAACGCGTCTGTGTGAACCAGGTCAACGGGACACC
>JAYPJE010000072.1:0-18309 GCA_038128265.1 Gemmatimonadota bacterium | reverse complement strand
GTCTTCATGCGGGAAAAGTTATTCTGGGCGAGATGGGATACGGCCGTTCAAAGTCCATTACCGCCATTGGAGATACCGTCAATACGGCCAGTCGCTTTGAATCCTTAACCAAGGAATACGCGTCGCAGCTCATTTTTTCTGAAGAGATTGCAGCGCACGCAGCGTTCAATACCGAGGGCTTGGATCAACATCAGGTGCAGGTGAGGGGACGGGAAGCTCTAATGAATATTTACAGCTGTGCCAACGCCAGTGACCTAGCGAGCGCGACCGACGCTGTGGACTCGGTCGGCCCATAAGGCGCATTGATAAGCGCGCTCGTCACGCTGCCGTTCTTCACCTGTACGGCCGACGTATCGTGTAATCGATTATAGTTGGCAGCGCGTTTAACCGCGCCCCGCCACCAGCACTATATTTCTGCGCTTTCCACTTCGTCGATCATGCCGTTGACCTGATCGATCAAATCGGCTTTAAACGCCTTAAGCTTGCCCAATAGCTCCGGCTGTGCGGTGGCTAAGATTTGTGCGGCCAGAATGCCGGCGTTGGCCGCTGCGTCGACGGCCACGGTAGCCACGGGCACGCCCTTGGGCATTTGCGCGATGGACAGCAGCGAGTCCCAGCCATCCAGCGAATTGGACGACTTGATGGGCACGCCGATAACGGGCAGCGGGGTGTTGGCGGCGACCATGCCGGGCAAGTGCGCCGCGCCGCCGGCCCCGGCGATGATGACTTTCAGTCCCTTGCCCTCGGCGGCTGCGGCGTAGTCCATCATGCGCTGCGGCGTGCGGTGCGCCGATACGACGGTGATTTCAAAGGGCACGTCGAATTGTTTGAGTATGACGCCGGCCTGCTTCATCACTTCGAAGTCCGACTTGCTGCCCATGATAATGCCCACCTGTGCGTTGCTCATGCGATAACCTGTAATTCCTTTTTTATTTGCTGTGCGATATCAATGGCTTCGTCGATATCCGAACGAACGATGGTGACGTGTCCCATTTTGCGAAACGGCCGCGTTTCCGCTTTGCCGTAGATATGTATAAATACGTCGCGCATGCTGAGTATGCGGTCAAATCCCTCGTAGCGCACCGGGCCCTGATAGCCCTCGGCGCCGACTAGGTTGACCATCACCGCAGGCGATTTTAGCGCGGTGTCACCTAGGGGCAAATCGCACACGGCGCGCACGTGCTGCTCGAACTGCGAGGTGATATTGGCCTCGATACTGTGGTGTCCGCTGTTGTGCGGCCGGGGCGCGATCTCGTTGATGAGCACCTGCCCGTCGCGCGACACAAAGAGCTCCACGGCCAGCAGGCCCACCAAATCCAGCGCGACGGCCAACGATTCGGCTACGTCGATACACTGCCGCTCTATTTGGGGCGAAAGGCGCGCTGGGGACAGCAAGTAGTCGAGCATATTGGAGACGTCGGACACGACCATTTCCACCGTGGGAAAGGTGCGCAGTTCGCCGGAGGGACTGCGCGCGACGATTACGCTGATTTCCTGCGCGATATCGACCTTGTCCTCGACTACGCTGGGCACGTCAAAGGCATCTGCTATATCGTCGGGTGTGTCTAGCACCTGGACGCCGCGCCCGTCGTAGCCATCGCGTCGGCTCTTTTGCACCACGGGGAAGCGAAAGCGGTCTGCCGTGATCTCCGATCGTCCCTCGACCAGCTCAAACGGCGACGTCGGAAAGCCGTGCTGCTGGTAAAACTGCTTTTGCAGCCCTTTGTCCTGCACAATTTCGAGCAAGTCTGGTTTGGGATAGACGCGCACGCCCGACGCTTCGAGCTGTTTGAGACCCTCTAGGCTGACGTGCTCGATCTCGAGCGTCACACAGTCGAGGTCTTTGCCAAATTGGAATACGGCTTCGGCGTCGAGCGGATCGCCCTGCACAAAGCGACCGCAGAACGCCCCGGCTGGGGCGGAAGGGTCGCCGTCCATGATGTGCACATTGAGGCCAAAGCGCATGCAGGTGGGCAGCATCATGCGCCCCAGTTGGCCGCCTGTTAAGATGCCCAAATTTCTAACGGATGTCATTGCAACACTTTCTGTGTAAAATGCCCGGGAACAAGAGCGCCGCCTAGAGCAATCTAAAACGGCTGCTCGCCGTGGCAATAGGAAAACGCCGCCGCGCTGCGGCGTCCGTGCATACCCACGGCCTCTGCGGCGCCGTTGCGCGCACGATCGGGCTCGTCTAACGGCTCACCGGCACACCGGGCACCGCGGTGCGCACCGTGTAGACGGAGGTGCGGGCTGTAATAAAGAGCGTCTGGCCGTCCTCGCCCCAGGCGCAGTTAGCCGGCACTTCGGGCAGTTCGATCAGGCCGAGAAATGTGCCCTCGGCATCGTGCGTCCAAATGCCCAGCGCGTTGGTGGTATAGACGTTGCCCTGCTGATCGACTTTCATGCCGTCGGGTACACCGGGGCTGTCGTGGCGCAGATCGGCGAAGAGGCGACCGTTCGCCAGCGCGCCATCGGTCTGCACGTCAAAGGCGCGTATGTGCTGGTGGTGTGAATCGTCGATGTAGAGCACGGATTCGTCGGGCGAAAAGGCCAGCCCGTTTGGCCGCTCAAAGTCGCTGGCCACTAGCCCCATCTGGCCGTCGGGTGCCACGCGGTAGACGCCGCTGCACGGCTGTTCCTGCTGATCGGGTTCGATGCCGTAGGGTGGGTCTGTAAAATAGATGGCGCCGCTGGAGTGGACGACGATATCGTTGGGGCTGTTGAGGCGCTTGCCTTCAAAAGCGTCGACCAGCGTAGATACGTGGGCTTGCCCATCGGCTACGGACACGCGGCGGTTGCCGTGCTCGCAGGCCAGCAGACGGCCACCGCGATCGAGCGTCAGGCCGTTGCTATTGCCCGAAGGCTCGCGGTGGATGTGCAGGGTCCCGTCAGGTGCCACTGCATGAATGCGGTCGTTGGGGATATCGCTGAAAAACCAGCCATCTCCGTGCCAAACCGGGCCTTCGACAAACGTGAATCCGGTCGCCAGCTGCTCTACTGCGCCATCCTGTAGTGCCGTTTTTTGCATTGCGCTCTTTCTCCCTTGTTTGCAATTGCATTGCAATGGTTTAAAATATACTACTGCGCGCCGCAGGGAAAACGCACCTGGCCCGCGCTGCTGCGCACGACAGACAATGGACACATGAGCACAGTTACTTCCGATATACAGCGCGGCGCCGGCTTAGATCGGCGCTACTTTTTCGCCTTTTTGGCCTTTCAGGTACTCCTGCTAGGCGCGAGCCTGTTCTACAGCGAGTGGGTGCCGGCCATCCTCTTCGTGGCGCTGGTTTCCGTGCTCTTTGTCGTCGGGGTGTTGGTACAGCCCTGGGTCATCGCGCCGATCATCGTGCTGACCACCGGCTTGGACAGTACCGGTCGCTTTTTTGGCGGCCCAGAAAGCGGGGGCGGCGGGTTTCACCTGACGGGTTTTCACCTGGCCTACATGCTGCTCATAGTCGCGCTCGTGGTGCAGACGTGCCTGCGCGGCCGCACGCGCTTTCCCGACTTTGAGGTGCGCGGTCCGCTGCTGGCGTTCTTAGCCTGCATTGCCGTATCGCTCACCTATTCGCCCAACCAGCCCGAAGCGACCGTCAGCTTTGTGCGCATGTGTGCGCTGGTGCTTTTCACCTACATGACGCAGATCATTATCGACTCGAAAAAGGCGGTGGCTGCCGTGCTGTGGTCGATGGTGCTCTTTACGGTGGCCGGTGCCGTCATGGGGGCCTATCAGGTGATTACCGGTCAGTTCCACCTGCCCGTTAAAGTGATTACCGCGCTGGGCGGCAACGTGCCGCGCGCAACCGGCACGTTTCACAATCCCAATATCTTTGCCACGTTTATGATGTGCGGCATCCTGCCCCTGCTAGCGGTGCTGCTCAACTACAAAATGAGCCTGACCGCGCGCATTCTCTTTGGTCTGGCTATCGTCATTGGCTTTGGCGGACTGCTGGCGTCGTTTAGCCGCTCCAACTGGGTGGCCACGCTGGTAGGTGTCTTTGTTATTCTGTGGCTCAGCGGCAAGGTGCGCTATTTCTTTTATCTGCTGTTTGGCAGTATTCTGGCGGTATTGGCGCTGAAGGAATTCGTACCCTTTGCCGAATACATTTTTGAGCGTTTTGTTTCGATATTCACGCTGTTCGAACAATTTGGCACGGTGGGACGCACGTCTAGCACGGCGCGTATCTACCTCATCATGGCTTCGCTCGATATGTTTTCAGACCATCCGCTATTGGGTATTGGCTGGCGTGCTTTCCCACACGTCTTTTCGGCCTATGCGCCGGCCGGCTATCCGCACTGGAGCCAAGTAAACGAACCCCATACAGTTATTACGATGGTGTTAGGCGAGTTGGGCATTGTAGGTTTTGCTGCCATGCTGTGGTTTTTGCTCAAGGTGTTTTTCGTGGGGCTGAGCCGTTTTTACCAGATGAGAGATCCCTACCTGCGCGCGGTGCAGATTGGGATGATTTCGACCTTTGTCGGCTTTCAGGTCAATCAATCGTTTAACGGCGACTTAGCCAACAATATGTTCTGGTTCGGTGTAGGTATGCTCTTTGCCGTGCAGCGCATCGAGAGCGAAGAGCGGGAAAAAGCCGAGACGGGATAGGTCGCACAGAAATTGGCAGGACCGCAGGCGCAGAGCTCAGAGCTCTGCGCCTCTTTTGTTGCGAGAAGCGGGTCTGCCAGATGACACAGCACGCGCATTGGCGCCTCCGATGCGCCGGAATACGTGTCCGCCTGGTAGAATTTGCCCGAGAACTTTCGTATACTATGCGAGTCAACTGGAAATTCCCCCAAGGATGGTCCACGTGGCTCTCAGTATAAACAGCAATCAATCTGCGCTTAATGTGCGCAGAAATCTCAGTGCGACTACGCGCGAGCTGTCGACCAGCTTGGAGCGTCTGTCGTCGGGGCTGCGCATCAACCGCGCTGCCGACGATGCGGCAGGGCTTTCCGTGCGCGAAGGACTGCGCGCCGAATCGTCCGGTCTGCAGGCCAGCGCGCGCAACGCCGAGCAGGCGACCAATCTCATTCAGACGGCCGAAGCGTCGCTCAACGAGGTCAACGCCATTCTCGTGCGCATGCGCGAACTGGCGGTGCAGTCCTCGTCGGGCACGATTAGCGACAGCAATCGCGAAGCCGTGCAGACCGAGTTTACCCAGCTCAGCAACGAGATTGACCGGATAGCCCAGGCGACGACGTTTAACAGCCAGGTGCTACTGACGGGTTTTGGCAATACGGTCAGTGCGGCGTCGAGCGCCATTACAGCCAGCGACACAACGGGCGTGACCAATGCGTCGATTTCCGGTGCTGTGGCGGGCACCTTCACCTTTGTAGACGCGGGCGATGACGGCGATTTGACGCTGGGCAACGGCACGCTCACGCAGACGATTTCGCTGGGCACCGTGCTCGACGGTGACGTCGTGGCAACGGGCACCAAGATCGTGGCCAATTTCGACCGGCTGGGCATTCAGGTGACGCTGGCCGGCGTCGGTGCGACCGGTGCGACGGGCGCCTTTGCCGACGGCGGTTTGGACGGCTATGAACTTGTTGTCGAAGAAGGCACGGGCGCGAGTTTTCAAGTCGGGCCGTCTGACTCCAGCTTTAATCGGGTGGAACTGTCGATACCGGACCTGACGGCAACGGGCACCGAGCTCAATCTGAGTTCGACCAGCGTGACGACGCAGACGACGGCGCAGTCGGCCATTACCGATATAGACGGCGCGATCACGCGCGTATCGCAGGAGCGCGGCAACCTCGGCGCCGTGCAAAACAGGCTAAACTTCAACCTGTCGGCGACGGAAAATCGCCTCGAGCAGGTGCAGGCAGCCGAGTCGACGATCAGCGATACGGACATTGCCGAAGAAGTGACCAAGCTCACCCGTGCGCAGGTGCTATCGCAGGGTGCGTCTTCCCTGCTGGTGCAGGCCCAGGGCATACAGGCTTCCAGCGTGCTGACGCTGCTCGGCTTTCAGCAGCAGTAGGTCAGGGGGTAAACAGCACGTAGCTCACGGCGCTGCGCGCTAGCCACACGGCGCACAGCTCGCGCAGATCGTACGAGCGCGCCACCTCGCTATCGCAGGCGGCGGCCGGATCGTTGACCAGCGCGCGGTCGCCGTCGTATCCCCGCACGACTAGCAGATGGCCGTCCGTCTTGCGCACGGCTCCGTCGCGCAGCTCGCCCTCCGCGTAGCGCACCGAAGCGACCAGCGGCAATCCCCCATCCAGCAGCTCCTTTGCCACCTCCCAGCGCGGAACGTGCAGCAGATAGCCCATGAGGCCGCGCCGGGATGCCGCGTATACATTAGCTGGCCAAACGCCGTAGAGGCCGCTGGGTCGGTGCTGTGCCTCGTCTATTATATCGTATACGTCAGCCGATTTTTCGTAATAATCCAACAGCATACTCACCGATGTGGGCGAGCAGACCCGATTGGCAATATCGCTGCGCAGCTGCATTTGGCTGCGCATGGGCACGTCGTGCGCCCGGCGGTTCTGTGTCGGTACCGGTATAGGCGGTTCGCCGGCCGTGCGCAGGGAGACAGACAGCAGGGCCGGCCGTTCGGCCACGGGCGTCGAGCACTGCACGCGCCAGTGCAGGACGGCGCGTTTGAGAGGGGCGTTTATGCGCCAGATGTCGACATCGGCACGCACGGCGGCTCCGTCGTCATTGCTCTTTATCCGGTCGAAATGGCCGATGGGCGCCAGGTGGCTCCGGGCGGCCTGGCCGTCAGCCGTTTCGTACTCGAGCGCGCACTGATAGCCCCACGGCTCGTCGCCGTACAGCGATAGGCAGGGCAACACTTCGCACAGGTCGTCCAGCGCGTGGATCGGGATGGGTTGGTGCCAATGCGCCTGGCCGTCTCTTTCCAGCCACTGCGGCACGGCAGGATTTTCTAATAGGAGCTCGGTTGGGAACGCGGCACGCCAGTGGGGTGACTCATTCTGCACGGCCAAGAGAAGGTGCGTAGTCATAACTGTACCATGGGTCGTGCGTCCCTTCCGGTTTCGTGTGTTAGCCCCACAGGTCGGCCGTGGGCGGGTAGAGGGTGCTCCCTTCGTAGCGCAGACCCGGCTGGCGGTCTTCGCGCAGCAGCAGCGGTCCGTCTAGGTCGACAAACTCGGCTCCCGTCGCCAGCAGAGCGGCCGGAGCCATCGACAGCGAGGTGGCGACCATACAGCCTACCATAATGCCCATGTCCAGTTGGCGGGCCTGGCGCAGCAGCGCGAGCGCTTCGGTCAGACCACCCGTCTTATCGAGCTTGATATTGACGTATTCGTAGCGGCCGACTAGCGCGGGGAGGTCGGCCGCGGTGTGACACGACTCGTCGGCGCAAAAGGGCAGCGGATGCGCCATCTCGCCCAGCGCCTCGTCTTGGCCGGCCGGCAGCGGCTGTTCGACCAATGCCACGCCGCGCTGGGCGAGCGCTTCGGCCAATGGCTCCACTTCGTCGCGCTGCCATCCCTCGTTGGCATCTACTATAAGTGCGGCATCCGGTGCGCCTTGGCGAATGGCTTCGACGCGCTCCAAATCGCCCTGTCCGGCTAGCTTGATCTTTAGCAGGGGGCGCCAGGCGTTGGCTGCCGCTGCCCGGCCCATATGTTCCGCCGTATCGAGCGAGAGCGTATAGGCCGTTTGCACGGGCTGAGGCGCCGGCAGATCGGCCAGTTGGTGTGCGGGGCGTCTCTGGCGCTTGGCCTCTAGGTCCCACAGCGCGCAGTCCAGCGCGTTGCGCGCCGATCCAGCCGGCAGGTGCTGCGAAAGCTCGGACCGCTCCACGCCGGCTTCGACGAGCGGCCGCAGCGCCTCTAGCTGGGCGACGACCTGCTCGACCGACTCGCCGTAGCGCGGATAGGGCATGCTCTCGCCGTGCCCCGTGCAGCCGTCGCTGGTGAGGGTGCAGACGACGACGTCGGCGCTGGTCTTGCTGCCGCGCGAGATGGTAAACGCCTGCGCCAGCGGCCAGCGCTCACCCCGGACGTCGAAGCGCATCACAGCGGTAGGGCGTCGACGAGGCGACCCGCGCCCTGCCGCATCGGATCGACGCAGGGTAGACCGGTTTCGCGCTCCAGCGCATCGAGCAGGGCCAGCGCATCCCCTTCGCTTCGCTTGGAGGTATTGATGGACAGGCCAATGGTGCGACAGGCGGGGTTGGTCAGTCGTCCGCAGGATTCGTTGAGGCGGATGCACTCGTCGATAGCCGGCAATCCGTAGGTGGGCAACCCGCGCATATGGGTGCGATCGGGGTCGTGGCACAGAACCAGCGCATCGGGCTGCGAGCCGTGCAGCAGGCCGAGCGATACGCCGGCGTAGGAGGCGTGGAAGAGCGAGCCCTGTCCCTCGACTAGGTCCCAGTGGTCGGCGTCGTTGTCGGGCGACAGCACCTCGGCAGCGCCGGCTACGAAGTCGGATATAATAGCGTCTACGCAGAGCCCTTCGCCGGCGATAAAAATGCCCGTCTGGCCGCTGGCGCGAAACGTAGCCTTCATGCTGCGCGCGTTCATTTCGCGCTCCATGGCCAGCGCGGTGAACATCTTGCCCACCGAACAGTCGGTGCCGACAGTGAGCAGGCGCTTACCGCTGCGCTTAGTGCCGCCGGCAATGGGAAAGGGCTGGTCGGCATAGCGCACGTCAATGAGCTGCGTGCCCTGTTGTTGGGCGCGCTCGCCTAGGCCAGGTATGGCAGACAGGCGACCGTGCAGACCGCTGGCAATATCGCAGCCCAGATCGACGGCCCGCAGCAGGGTGTCGCGCCACCCGTCGGCTAGTATGCCGCCGCGGTTGGCCACGCCGGCAATCAGCGTCTGCGCGCCGGCCGCGCGCGCTTCTTCGAGCGTCATATCGGGCAGGCCAATATCGGCCTGGCAGCCGGGCAGGCGGAGCTGACCGACGCACAGTTCGGGGCGCCAGCGGGCGATGCCGTCAGCCGGTTTGGCCGCCAGCTGGTCCGGTGCGTCACCGAGAAAGAGCAGGTAGGGCGATTTGAGCTGGATCAATCGAGCATTCCTCTGTTAGGTGGAGAGCATAACATAGCGATTGGTCGAATCCGGGAAAATAGATGCAGCGCGTTGACGGGGAGGGGTTTGATGTAGTACACTGCCTGCTGCAGATAAGGCGAAGCGTTTACACAGAAAGGATCGCCATGAAGCTACAGGTGTATCAATCGTATTGGGGGATGGTGGGACTGCCGTTTGGTGGCAGCACGGAGTGGAGCATGGAAGAAAAACTAGAAAAAATCGCCGAAGCGGGCTTTGACGGCGTTGAGTTTCTCATGGAAGAAAAGGCACATCGCGATGCCATGGTGCCGCTGTGTGACACGCTGGGACTCAAGCGCTCGAATATCGTTTTTCCGTGGACGCCGCAGGACTTTGTCGACGATATCAAAGCGGCCCAGGACGGCGGCGCGTCGCACATCAACCTGCAGCCCATGCCAATGCCGCGTCGGGTGGCCGACGGCGTGTCCTACATCGTGCGCTGTATGGATATGGCCGCCGCCGCCGGGTACCAGCTGTTCTTTGAGACGCACCGCGATCGCATGACGACGGATATGTACTTCACGCTCGATCTGATTGAAGCGGTGCCCGACATGGTGCTGTGCGGCGATCTGTCGCACTTCCTGGTAGGGCGCGAGTTTGCCGGGCCGCCGATCTCGGAGCAAAACCAGCAGTATATGAATCAAATCCTGGAGCGCTGCGGTGCCTTTCACGGGCGCGTGGCCTCGCGCGAGCAGGTGCAGGTGCCCACCAGTTTTGCCCACAACCAAGTCTGGGTCGATCTCTACGAGAGCTGGTGGGAGTACGGCTTTAAAAAGTTTAAGGAGCGCGCCGGCGAGGACGACGTGATGACCTTTGTCGTCGAGTTGGGCCCGCCGACCTACGCCATGCAGGGGGCAGACGGGGGTGAGTTGTCGGATCGCTGGGAAGAGGCGGTGCGCATGAAGGACCGCGTGCGCGCGATCTGGGAACGCTGCTAGCTCGCGTTCAACACGGCAAACAGTGCCCAATCCCCGGTCCAAAATGGACCGGGGATTTTTGTATGCGGTCCTCTATTCGAGCACTTCGATTTCGTCGGGCAGGTTGGGCACCATGCAGAGAAACTCAAAGGGCTCTTCGCCCTCGGCCCGGTACCAGTGCGGCACGCCGGCGGGAATGTAGACGACGTCGTCCTGCTGCACTTGGAACTCTTTGTCACCGATGCCGATGGTGGCGCAGCCGCGCAGGACGTACTGCTCGTGCTCGACGGTGTTGGTGTGCCGCGGCATGCCGCCGCCGGGCTGCATGACAAAGCGGCGCATAGCAAAGTGCGGTCCCTGTTGGGAGCCGATGAGCACCTGGCGTTGGGTGTCTTTGCCGCCTCCTACCTCTTCAAAAGGCAGTTGGTCGGCGTGGCGGACGGACATGGTGTGACTCCTAGCTAGCGTGGTAGAAGAGCGGTGTGGAAGAGCGACTGCCAACCTAAAGCACCGCCGCAATAGATAAGTGCGTTACTCGCGCGTAATAACGGGCGATTGGCTAGCGCGCTCAAAGAGATCGGCAAAGTCGCCGCTGCCGTCGTCGTCGACCAGCACCGTGTTGCAGCCCCAGTCGTCGACCGGCTGGTTGCCCTTGCCAAAGAAGTTCCAGACCTGGCCGTTGTTGGTAAAGTAGACGCAGATCCCGCCCGGCCGCGTGGTTTTGATCAAGCGGCGCGGCAGCGCGTGATCGGCCTTTTCGACGCGGTATTTCGCTAGGATGTGTTCGTCCATTTCGACGCCCAATCCGGGCGCTTCCGGCACTTGGGCGTGGCCGCCGACGACGGGAATGCGCTCCGTCAGCAGATGGTGCTCGTAGAGCTCGTGGCAGGTAATGGTCGGCCACTGGGCGTGCGTTAGCACGGCGCTCAGGTGCAGCGAGAGCGCCGTGGTCGGACCGGCGCCGACCATCTGCAGAAAGAACGGCATATTGAGCGCACCGGCGGTGCTGCCCTGGCGCATAATCTGCGAAACGCCGCCGCCGAGCACGTAGCCGTCGCAAACGCCGCCCATTTCGATGCCCTCGCGCGGGCCGATGACGCCGTAGTGGTGGGCGATAGCGCTCTCAATCTGCGTGCGCAGGTAGCGGTTGCCCGAGGCGTCTTCGCGCGGAATGGGATCTTCGAAGATCTTGATCTTGGGAAAGGTGCGCTCCAATTCGCGCAGAATGGGGATTGCGTTAGAGGCGTTGTTGAGAAAGGCGTTCCAATCGGCGTCGATGCGGAAGTGGTCGGGGGTCGCTTCGGAGATGCGGCGAATGGTCTCGTAGACGTCAAACCACGGCCGCGTTTTGATTTTCATACAGGTATAGCCCAATTCAACGGCGGTGCGCGCCTCGATTTCGTACTTCTCCGGCGACATATCGTGGTCCCAAAACGAAATGGCGCACCAGTCGCGGCATTTGTTGCCCAGCAGGCGGTAGACCGGCACGCCGGCCAGCTTGCCGGCCGCGTCAAAGAGCGCCATCTGCAGGCCGGCGCCCAAGCTGTCGTCCCACATCGTCTCGAATGGGGTACGGCCAACGACGCGCTCGTGGTTGTTGACGCGTCCCCAGGTATAGTTCTGAATCGTTTCACCCCAGCCGACAATGCCGGCGTCCGTTTCGACGCGCGTAATTTCGAGTTCGGACCAGGTGTGAATGCCGGCGCGCTCCATCTCTAAACGCACGCGATCGACAAAGGGCACTTGCAGCGTGAAGCGCTCGACATGGGTTACTTTAGCGGTCATGAATGGGGTCCTCTTTGCTGGTAGACGGGTCTGGCCGTGCACCCGTTTATACGGGAGGCGTCAGCGGCTAGGCCACGTGAAGTAGTTATGAGCGAATAGAGCTAGTTTGGGTAGGGAACGGAGCGGTGTCAAGGAGCTGTTCAAAAGTGTGGATTTGGGCGATCCACTCGCCGGATGCAATATAAGACGCGCAGGATGAGCGTGGTGACTACGTTGCGTCGAAGTTGATATCTGGGTACAGCTTTTTAGCGCAGTCGGGACAAATGCCGTGGCTAAAATCTGCTTTTGAGTGGCGGCTGATATACGTTTCAATTTTGTTCCAATAGCCGTTGTCGTCTCGTATGTTTTTACACGAGGCGCAAATGGGCAACAGCCCACTCAGGGTTTGCACGTCGTCGAGTGCGGCCTGTAGTTCCTGCACTAGACGACGATTTTTTAACTCAGCGTCCTTTCGCTGCGTAATGTCTGAGTGCGTGCCCACAACGCGGAGCGGTTTGCCGTCTTCGGTTCTGCCCATGACCTGGCCGCGGTCCAGAATCCACTTGTAGGAGCCATCCTTGCACAGCATCCTGTGTTCGTTTTCGTAAAAAGGCGTCTTGCCCTCTAAGTGGGCATTGAGGTCGGCGTATACGGCCTCTTTGTCATCGGGGTGCACGCGCTTATCCCATTCCGATAAGTCATTTCCTATTTCCCTCTCAGAGAATCCCAGCATCTCTTTCCAGGATCGCGAAAAGTAGACTTCGTTTGTAACGGCATTCCAATCCCAAAAGCCCAATTGACTACCTTCGACCGCTAGACTCAAGCGCATTTCACTCGTTTGTAAAGCGACTTCCTGCTTTTTTGACGTGGACAGAGTATCGAACAGTCCATCGTTAAAAATTACCAAACCAGCGGTTAGCGTTGAAGAGGTAATAAATAGGGCGACCAGCGATAAGGCCCATCCCGTAGCAGTCAACGCGTATTCGTGCACGTCGAACGGGTAGGATAGGTGCCCACCGACAAATAGCATACCGATGGCAGTGGTCGTGCATGCCAAGAACGATATGATTGTGATGGCTTCGCGGCGACCGCAAAAAATTGCGGCGAGCGGTGCTGAGATTAAAGCATAGCCGATGCCCCCCGATACGATGCCGAACAGGGCAATTCCAGTCAATCCGATGAATACGTGGATTATCACCAGGCTCCGCGATAGGAATTGATAGGAGAGCGTGTTGCGTAAGATGGCTACGGACCAGATGAACATGGCAACAATTACATGGACGACCATGACGGGCTGAAAGCCGATATCAACTACTCGATACAAGCTAGCCGTTAAGGCGAGGATTGCGATAACCGACATTGCCAAAAAGGAAGCCTTGGCAACGCGCAGCCGGATTGCGTTCGCCTCGTCTAAAACGAGGCGGTCTATTTGGTCGTTTTGCTCGAGGGTGTCAGGGTTCATCGCCTACAGTGGGTTGGCACGCAATTGATTAGGGCACAATGGATCATAAATCATACACACGGATAGAAGGTAGTTTTCGAACCAAAATCGCGCAAAAAAAACAAAAAATTTGTATAAAAGCCGATTGCTCAAATACCGCAGGTGTGCCAATGTGAATCGGCGGCGTGACTCCGTTTGGCAGCACTCTATGGCAGGATGGGTTCGTGAAAATAATAGCACAAGCCATCCGGGGCGATTGCAAAGAAAACCTGCAGTTTTTGGCCGTCGCGCTCGTCGATACGCCAGTTGCCAATTTCGACCCCCTTGGCTTCCAACTCTTCTTTAATGTCGCGAATACGGTGGACCAAAATGGCGGCGCCATCCTGCGTGGGGTCGCCGCCGTTGACGGCAAAGCCGATCTGGACGCCGTCGCGCTCGAGCAGAACTGTTGGCACGGGTGCCTCTTTGCGCTCGACTTCGACCAAACCAAAGTGGGCTGCATACCACTGGGCTGCTGTATCTAGGTCGCTGACCGGCAGGGCGAGGACATCTTTTTGGTAGGGAAATGCGGCTCGGAACGAAGGTTTTTCCGTCATGGGATAGCCTTTAAAACGGTGCACTGCATTGGGGCATGGACACGGCGGCCTTGGAGCGCCGCCGTATCACATGTCTCTTAGCTGATCCCAAGGTGGGGGATAGTCGACCTGCCCAGACACCGAATCCAAGGCACCCTCTTCGAGCGCCAACGCCATATCGTGATCTGACAGAAAGACGGTGTGCAGCTGATACTGGTCAATAGGGGCAAAACCGAACCGCGCGTAATACGCTAGGCTACCCTGAACAAAGGCGGCCCTATAGCCGGCTCCATGGCAGGCCAAAAGTCCCTGCTGCACCAGCCTAGAGCCGATACCTTGCCGCTGCAAAGAGTGCGCTACGCAGAGCGGTGCCAGCGCGCATGCGGGTATGTGTGGATAATCTACGATCCGCACGCCGCTGAAAAAGATGTGTCCGACGGGCTGATCGTCCTGCAGGGCGACCAGGGAGATATTGGCCCCGAACGCCGTCTGTGCACGCAGCCGTTCGACGAGGTCTGCTTCCAGATTACCCGAGCCGTAGGCCGCGCTGAACGTCTCGACAATGAGGGCGCGGATGGCCGCGTAGTCTTCGGTGCTTTCTCTCCGAATGGTAATGTTACTCAAACCGTTCCCACTTAGATAAAAATGTGCGCCTTGCTGAAGAGCACGGCGTGGCCGCCTATGTGCACGCGTTCACCCGCATGCTCGCAAAACAGCTCGCCGCCGCGCGCCGAAATCTGGCGGGCGTGCAGCTGGCGCTTGCCCAGCCGCGCCGACCAGTAGGGAATGAGCGTGCAGTGGGCCGAGCCGGTGACGGGGTCTTCTAAGATGGCGTCGGTTGGAAAGAACGCGCGCGAGACAAAGTCGCAGTCGGGCCCGGGCGCCGAAACAATAATGCCAAAGGATGGCAGGTCCTGTAGCAGAGACCACACCGGCTGGCACTGGGCGACCTGTTGATGGGAGTCGACGATGACCAGATAATCGCGCGCTAGGAAGGTCTCTGCGGGGGATAGCTCGAGCCCATCGGCCAACGCCGGCGGGCATTCCACGCGCTCGCCGGGCCGGGCGGGGAAATCGAGGACGAGCAGATCGCCGCGGCGCTCGACCTGGAGCGATCCACTCGCGCTCTGGAAGGAAACGGCCGTCCGCTCGGGTTCGAGGAAGTTAAACACGACAAAGGCGGCCGCCAGCGTCGCGTGTCCGCAGAGGTCGACCTCTACAGCGGGCGTAAACCAGCGAATGGCATAGGTGCCGTCTGTGCCGACGATAAACGCCGTCTCCGAGAGGTTGTTCTCGCGGGCGATGGCCGCCATAGTCGCTTCGGGTAGCCACTGGTCCAGAGGACACACCGCCGCTGGATTGCCCGCAAACACCGCGTCGGTAAACGCGTCGACGATGTATTGGGGTTGCGCCATGCCGCTCGCTGCGCTCAGCCGATAACGCGCATCGGCAGCAGCGCCTTGGCCGGGTCGATAGCAAAGTCCACTTCTACCGAATCGTCGCCGCGGGCAAAGCGCACCTTGCCCGTGCCCAGCGGCGCCTCGACCCCAGGCGCTTCGTAGAGCGGGTAGGCATCGTAGTCGACGACCTGACCGTCTATGCGGTGCGCGCCGCCGTGCGCGATGTCGAGTGCGTGCCCCGTCGTCGTCTGCACCTGCACGCGTCCGTTAGAGGGCCACTGGCTCAGATCGGGCTGCCGCGCGCTGCGCGCCGCGCAAAAGGCGTCAAATCCCTCTGTTTCGTCCGCTTCGATTGCTTCCAAAATGAGGCCGGCCTGAGCGCTGTGGATGCGCAGCAGCCAGCCGTCGATTAGGTCGCCCTCGCGCACGAGGATATTGGCGTTGTTGGCTTCGCGAATGGCCGTCCACTCGTAGGGCCCGATTGGGCGCAGACCGACGTAGAATGTGCCGAGGTCGGCAAAGAGCCAGCCGTCTCGTTCGCGCCAGGCGTGGCCGCTGGGCAGGAAGACGTTGACAAAGGGATGGTCGTCGGTCGCCGGAATGTCGTAGAGCACGACGACGCAGCCCTCGTGCTGCAGCATGCGCTCGTAGGGCGAGGCGCCAAACAGGCGGTCGGGCCACTGCAGGTAGGGCTTGTCGGTGGAAATGGCGCGGCCAATGTGCTGGGGAAAGCCGTTGAGAAAGGCGCTAAAGCGATCGGGGCTGCGATAGGGGTGGTTGCAGACGATCGTCGCCTGGTGGTTGGGCCCGTCCCAGGTTAGGTCCCAGGACACCAGGTCGATGGGGCCAGCTTGATTACCCGGCAGGCCCACCTGCGTCGAGCCCAGCGCAAAGTGGCGGCTCATATAGGTGTACTTGCGCACCGGCCGCGCATCTTCGCGCGCTTGGCGGTAGATCGTGCGCGGCGCCTTGGTCTTTTTTACGATGTGTGCGGCGCTGCGGTCCCACGCCATATCGGCAAAGAGCGCCGGCGGTCTGTAGCTTGCTGCCACCGATGGGATGGCAAAGCCCTGCGTATGCGAGACCGGATCAAAGTCGATGCCGCCGAAGTAGAGATATTGCAAGGGCTGGATGCCGCCCAAGCGCGTCCAGGTGTTCTGGCGATAGCCCTCGCGCGAGTGGCCGCCGGCCCAGGCGCCGTTAAAGTACTCCAGCGCCATATCGGCCACTAGGAGGGTGAGCATCTTTTCGACCTGCGCGCGCAGCGCCTCGTCCCGCACGTGTTCGTAGAGACCGATGTAGGCCGTCATGTGCTCGATGTGGTAGCCGGTCGAGTCGTATTCGTGATGACCCTGCAGCGCGGTGCGCTCAATAATGCCGCCAATCCAGCGCTTGGCTTCGGCGGCAATGGCCGCGGCCGACAGGCCGGACCAGGCAAACTCGGCGTCCGGCCAGCGCTCGGCGGCCAGCAGGATGCCGGTATAGGCCATGAGCCAGTGGTTTTCCGTGTTGCCGCGCTCTAGGTGGGCTTCCGTCATAAAGTCGCGTATCAGGGCAACGGCGCTGTCGGGCAGCTGGTTTTCCCATCGGCACAGAAAGAGCATGCAGGGCAGAATTTCAAAGGGGCCGCCGAGCAGGTCGCGCGCTGGGCATTCGGCCTGGCGCCACAGTCCGCTGCGTATGATGTCGACGATGTCCTCTTCGCTCGGTCCGTGCGGCATGAGTGCATGGGCTGCCCACAGCCCGCGGTCGCGTCCTTCGGCGTGCGCCGAGTCGAGAATCTGCCGGGCGCGCGCGTCTACCGCGGCATTGTATGCAAGCTGGTCCATTAGGCGTTCTCCTCGGGCGGCAGTATGGCGCGCACGTGCTTGAACCCGTCGAGCTGGCTCCAGGTCTGACCGCCGTCTGCCGTGTGCCAGAGGCCGCCGGGGCTGGCGCCGGCCAGCCAGCACTGTGGATCGCGGCGATCGACGGCCAGCGTGGCAAAGAGCATGCGCGGTCCCAGTCGCTGCCAGAGTCCCTGCGCGTCGCCGGCGACGATGCCGTGCCCGGTGGCGGCGATGAGCCGGTTGTCGGCTTCGCCTATGTCGTAAACGGCCCCTTCGATATCGCCGCCCATCCGCTCCCAGTGCAGTCCGTCTTCGCTGCTGAAGATGCCGCCGCGCTCGGCGCCGGCCCAAAAGCGGTCGCAGGTGTAGTAGAGCGCGCGCACCGGCACGTCCCATAG
This sequence comes from Gemmatimonadota bacterium, assembly GCA_038128265.1. GTDB lineage: Bacteria > Latescibacterota > UBA2968 > UBA8231 > UBA8231. The sequence continues at coordinate 955 of JAYPJE010000072.1, read as the reverse complement.
GTTGCTCGGCGTTGCCTGCGCGCCCGAGCCCGAATAGACGACGACGCCGGCTTCGCTGCCGGCCAGCCAGCGGCTCGCGTTGTTGGGGTCTACGAGCAGGGCGTTGGTGTAGCGCTCGTCGGGGCTGAGGGCGTCGGAATGGAAGGTCCAGCGCGCCGCGCCCAGCGCATCGCGCGCGGCCGTGGCCACGCCGTAGGGGCAGCCGGCTAGTAAGCCGGGATCGCCGCTGCCAGGGGCAATGGCCAGAATCTCCGTCAGCGTTTCGTCGTGTAGCTGAATCCAGCGCGCCGCGCTGCGCTCCCAGGCGTAGAGGCCGTGGTTGGCGCTCAGCACCACGCGCGTTTCGTCGCGCAGCAGGCGAAAGGTCATGGCCTGGTTATATCCGACGCGCGTCCACGCGCCGCCCGGTGCGCCGGCGTAGAGGCCGGGGCCCTGAATTACGTGGATGCCGCTGGTTGCCGTCAGCGTGCCGCCGACCAACCAGTCGGAGCAAAGGTCTCGGTTCATAGGGCGTCCTCGGCGGGTGTGGCCAGCGTGCGGCGGCGCTGCTGCCAGCGCCATTTGTGGCTGCCCGAAATGAGCGGTTTTAAGTGGTCGGGCGTTTGCTCGACAAATTCGGCGCTGGGCTCCTGGCCGTTCCATGCCTGGAACATCGTCGGCGTGTAGCCGCCGATGACGATGCAGCGCTCGCGGTCGGAGCGGATCTGACCGGTGGCGTGGATCAGCGCCTCGCCAAAGAGCAGGGTCGAACCGGCCGGGGCAACGACTTGGTGTATGAGCGAGGGATCGCCATAGGCCGCTTCGATAATGGCCTCGCGCGGTCCGCCCACCTTGTGGCTGCCGGCAATGCAGACGGTGCCGCCGTCGTCCGGTCCCAGCTCCGTCAGATTGGTCAGCGTTTTTACAAAGGTGCAGTGGTAGAGGTCGTTGGCCGTATAGGTGCCCACATCGGGCC
>JAYPJE010000071.1:0-18421 GCA_038128265.1 Gemmatimonadota bacterium | reverse complement strand
AGTAATTCCATAGCACGCTCCCTTACGAGGAGTTGAGTGTATTAAGACTGCTGTGAATCATTAGCGGCTTGAACGGCCTCGTGTACGACGACGCGATTGCCGGCCACGCGCACCACCTCTACGGCGGCACCGCGCTCGACAAAACCCCCTTCAGTTACCACGTCCACGGCCTGTTCGCCCAGCTGGACGCGCCCGGCTGGACGCAGCGGCGTCAGCGCCGTGCCGGTCTGCCCGAGCAACTCGTCACGACCCGGTCTGGCCGAGTTGTATCCCCCGTCGCGCGAGGTCGAGCTGCTGAGCACCAGGCGCTGCCAGCCGCGCATTCTAAGCACTAAGCGCACGAGCACAAGTGTCCCCAGCAGGCCGATACTTGCGACCACCGCTGCGGCGAAAAGACCCATTTTTGCGTAGGCGAAGTAGACTCCGGCTACGGCGGCAAGAAAACCGGTAATACCAAATATGTTGAGGCCGGGGATTACGAACACTTCCAGCAGCATCAGCACAAAACCCAGCACCAACAGCGCCAGCGCATAGGCCCAATGGGCCGCCGTGCTACTGTCGGCCAGCAATTCGATCATACGGGTGTCCTCGTGCTATAGCGGACGTACGACGACGCGGTTGCCGCGCGCCTCGACGACCCTGACCGACTGCTGTGCATCGACAAAGTCGCCGTCGGTAACTACGTCTAAGCGTCGCCCGTCGATCAGGGCTATCCCAGCCGGACGCAGCTCGCTAACGGTGACGCCTTCCTTGCCGAACAAGTCGCTGTCGCCTTCGCGCGAAGACGAGACATAGCCTTCGGACGAGCGCGTCTCGGCCTGTAATACCAAGCGATTAAAGGCCGCCATGCGCGGCAGCGAGCGCAGCATGACCAGCGACAGCACGAACGCACCGATCATCGAAGCCGATAGCCGCGCGACGATAACGGCAATTTCGTCTACGCTCCACAGTTGGAAATCGCCCATTTGCGTGACGACCAAACTGCCCAGCATTAGCCCTACGCCAACTAAACCAACCAGACCAAAACCGGGTATGGCGATAATTTCGACTATGAGTAGACCCAAGCCCACGGCAAAGAGCGCCAATTCCTGCCACTCGGCCAGCTTGACGACGAGATGGCTGCCAAAGAAGATGGCCAGCGCGACCAATGCCAGCGTGCCACCCAAACCCCAGCCGGGCGTGCGCACTTCGGCAATCAGGCCAAACATCGCCACCGCCAGCAGAATCGACGTGACAATCGGATGGGTTAGCAGGCGCACGACGTGCTCGGCCCAGTTGAGCTCGATCTTTGTCACGTCGGCGTCGCCCAGGTCGTAAATGCGCAGCACGTCGCGCAGCGACTCGGCCGTCTCATCGGCCATCTCGTAGTTGAGAGCCTGTTCCGTCGTCAGCGTCGCCGGTCTTCCCGCCTCGGCGCTGAGCCCGGCAATATCGACGCGCTCGTCGACCATCGCCTCGGCAATTTTCGCATCGCGTCCCGTGCGCTCAGCCGTAGCCCGCATCTCGGCGCGCATGTACGAGGTAACTTTGTCGCTGGCTTTAGTACCCGACCCGTCGACGGGCGTCGTTGCACCCATGGTGGCCGCCTGCGCCATGACGATCTTGTCGCAGGCCAGCGAGATCAGCGCCCCGGCCGAAATGGCGCGCTTGTTGATAAAAGCAATAGTGAGCGCTTCGCTGTCGAGGATCGCATCGCGAATTACGGTCGCGGCATCGACCCGGCCACCAAAGGTATCGATTTCAAAGACAATGGCATCGACGCCGTTGGCTTCGGCATCTTCGACCACGCGCTCGACAAAGGCCGATACGCCGGGATCGATCATCCCTTCGAGTTTCATATCGACGTGGTAAACCGTCTGTGCCCACGCATGACTCCAAGGCAGAAGCGCGCAGCACAGCAGCAAGGCACATCGTGTCAGAGAACGCATAATGCTCTATTCCATGATATTAATGGTAGCGTGGACTAGATTGTACTCCAAGAGCAGTGGGGTTGTCAACTTAACTCCGTTGACGCCTATCTGGGGGCGTTCTATCTTCTGGCCGTCGCGCCATTTAGGCCCATCAAAAAGGACAGGACAACTATGCCCGACAAGCTCGATTTGCTTATCAAAGGCGGCCACGTAATCGATCCGGCCAACGAAATCGACGGGGTGCGAGACGTCGGTATCAAGCACGGCCGCATTGCCCGCGTAGAAGAAAACATTCCCGCTGAAGAGGCGATTAAACTCATCGATGCGAGCAACTTAGTCGTCACACCGGGCCTGATCGACATACACGTGCACGCCTATCACACGCGCCCGGCGGAAGTAAGCATGGTCGGCTCACTGCACGCAGACGCGCACTTTCTTAAAGAGGGCGTGACGACCTGTGCCGATACGGGAACGGCCGGGGCCGACGAACTAGACCATTTTCGCGAGACGGTAATCGACAAAGCCAAAACGCGCATCCTCGCCTACGTCAACATCGCTGCGCCCGGCATGAACAGCGCCGAGCAGGTCATTTCCAACTTTGATGCCAAACGGGCCGCCGAAGCCGCTTCGGCGCACGATGACGTAGTCGTCGGCATCAAAACCGCACACTATTGGACCAGCGAACCCTTTGACGCCGAACACCCGCCTTGGGAGTCGGTCGACAAGGCCGTCGAGGCCGGCGAATTGTGCAAAATGCCGGTGATGGTCGACTTCTGGCCGCGCCCACCCGAGCGCCCTTACGACGATTTGATCCTCAAGCACCTGCGCCCCGGCGATATCCACACCCACGTCTTTGCGCGCCAGTTTCCCGTTGTCGATGACAACGGCAAGGTATACGAGTATATGCGCGAGGCGCGCGCCCGCGGCATCCACTTTGATTTGGGCCACGGAGCGGCCAGCTTTTGGTACCGCAACGCCGTGCCGGCCATGCAGGACAAATTCCCACCCGACTCTATCAGCACCGACCTGCACATGGGCAATATCAACGGCCACGTGCACAGCATGCTCGACACCATGTCCAAGTGCATGGCGATGGGCATGCCTCTTCAGGAGGTCATCTACCGCTCCACCGTCACGCCGGCGCGTGCGCTGCGGCGCCCGCAGCTGGGCACGCTGAGCATTGGCGCCGAAGCCGATTTGGCCATTTTGGGCGTTCTGCAGGGCAACTTCTGCTACCGCGACTGCGGTTGGGGCGTGCTCGAAAGTGAGTACCGCCTCGAGTGCGCGCTCACGCTGCGCGCCGGCCAGGTAGTATGGGATCGCCACGGCCTGACCTGTCCCCATTTCACGCAGGCCCCGGAAGATTCCGGCTATTGGGACCTTCCCGATACGCCGGTGCCCGTGCCGCGCCTGTGGAGGGCCAGCGACGAATGAGTCGCGCGCTCGGCCTGTCGCTCAGCCTGCTGGCCTATGCCGTCTTGGTCCTCTACGATCTCGACTCGGCCGCGCTCAGCACGGGCGATGAATCCCTAGTCCAGCGCGCCTCCAAACCGCTGCAGACGCTCTTTGCCAATGAGCCAGATCCGCTCTACCTGCTGCTGGTCAACGCCTGTGCGCGCGGCGAGAGCGCCCTGTGGCTACACCTCCCGAGCATCCTATGCGGCCTGCTCGCCCTCGTCGCGGGCGCGCGCATGCTGCGCGGCTTGGCCGGAGCCCACGCCGCACCTGGCGCACTGCTCTTGCTGGCCGCTTCTCCCTTTCTCGCAGCGCAGGCCCGCGCCCTGTCACCCGCCACCCTAGCCCTGTTGCTGGTCGCCCTCAGCTACGCGCTATTCTGGGAATACCTGCGCAGCGGCAAGGCCGGCTTTCTCATTGGCTGGACCTTCGTTACCGCACTGTCGTTCGGCGCTCAAGTCAGCCTCATTTTCTTGCCCCTGCTACAGAGCGTCATCGCGCTGTTCTATTGGAAACGCTACCCGCAGCGCCAGGCGCTCTGGTGGGGGGCGCTGGCAGTCGTGCTGGCGATTTTTGCCTTCGCCTTCCGGGAACCCGCCACCCAATTCTTGAGCACCCAACTGCCGCCTCTGCATGCCGGCCAGTTGACGCATTTGCTGACTACATTCTGCCTGCTCAGCACCAACCTGCACGTGCCAGAGGCACTGGTAGGCACCGCCCTCTTCGCCCTGTTGGTAGCGGCCGGCCTGCGCGCCTGTGCCGACTGGCGCAAAGACGCACGGCACGGCCTGCTGGTCGCCGGTCTCCTCGTCCCCTGCATCGCCTATGCTCTTACCCAACAGGGCACAGCCCTACTGCTTTGCGCCCTGCCGTCTCTGTGCGGATTGGCCGCCATGGGGCTGCGCCTCTTCCCACAGTGGGCGCGCCAGGGACTGTGGGCCGCCGGCGCCATCTGCTACAGCTGGAGCTATTGGAATCTCTACCCTTGATTCAAAAATTGTCTTATAATCTTGTTTTACCTATATTATGACCATAGATATGACCATAGTCATTAAACGGTATATATGCCATCGGTATCCAAAAGCTTTCTAAAAGCCCACATGCTGCGCCTCTTTCGCGAGGTCGAACGCAGCGGTGAAACGCTCGTCGTCACCGACAACAACCGGCCGGTACTCCAAATTGTCCCCATCCGCTCGGCACAGAGCGTGACGGAGACTTTTGCCGGCTTGGCGGGCAACGTCCACTACACTCGCTCCATCGACGAGCCAACTTCGATATGAGTTGAAATTGGCCCATTTTTGCCGATTTTATTAAGTCCTGTGACCCCACCTATCAACGCGGAGAAGCACTTTGACCTTTATTGATTGGTTGATACTCGTGCTGCTGGTCGGCTTTATCACCGCCGTGGCCCTGAGCACGAGAAAGTATATGCAGAGCGTGGCCGATTTCCTTTCGGCCAGTCGCTGCGCCGGCAAGTATCTGCTAGGCGTGGCAGACGGCATGTCGGGCCTCGGAGCCATCAGCATCGTCGCCATTTTCGAGATGACCTACAAGGCGGGCTTCACCGCCTCCTGGTGGAAGCTCATGTTGCTACCGATCGGCGTCATCATTGCCTCGACCGGCTGGGTGCAGTACCGGTTCCGTCAGACGCGCGCCATGACGCTGGCCCAGTTTTTTGAGATTCGCTACAACCGCTCGTTTCGCGTCTACGCCGGTATCATAGGCTACGCGTCGGGCCTGATCAATTTCGCCCTCTTTCCCGCCGTGGGCGGCCGTTTTTTCCAGTACTACTGCGGCTTTCCCGAATGGCCGGTCGTCGTGCTGGGCACGCAGATCGACCTGACCTATGCTCTCATCATGATTGCCCTGCTCGGCATCTCGCTCTGGTTCACTTTCATGGGCGGGCAAATCGCCGTCATGGTTACCGACTTTATCCAGGGCATGTTCGTCAATATCGTCTTCGTCTTACTGGGCATCTACATGCTGTTCTTTCTATTCGACTGGGATACCGTCATCGCCGCGGCTATCCAATTCGCGCCCAGCGACGCATCCCTTATCAATCCGGCTAAGACCAGCGGCACGGATAATTTTGGCCCAGACTACTTTCTCATTTCGGCCTTTTCCTCGTTTTATTGCTACATGGCCTGGCAGGGCAGTCAGGGCTACTTTAGCTCGGCGCGCTCGCCGCACGACGCACGCATGGGACGCGTTATCGGCCAGCTGCGCAATATCACCCAAACGCTGCCGCTGGCCTTACTGCCCGTATGCGCGTTTGCCTTTTTGCACCACCCAGACTGGTCGACGCAGGCGCAGGCCGCCCACGATACGCTGGCCGGAATCGACAGCGAACAGATTCGCGCCCAGCTCACCGTCACGGTGGCCAGCGCCCACTTCTTGCCCCCGGGCATCATGGGTCTCTTCGCCGCGGTCATGCTAGCAGCTTTTATATCAACGCACGACACCTACCTCCACTCGTGGGGTTCCATCTTTGTTCAGGACGTCGTCATGCCCCTGCGCCAAACGCTTGTCGGCGACAAAGTCATGGCCCCGCAAACGCACGTGCTCCTGCTCAAGGCCTCTATATTTGGCGTCTGCTTATTCATCTTCTTCTTTAGCCTGCTCTTTGGCCAGCAGCAGGACATTCTGATGTTTTTTGCACTGACCGGCACGATCTATCTAGGCTGGGCCGGCTCGGCCATCATTGGCGGCCTCTACTGGAAACGCGCTAGCTCCGCAGGCGCCTGGTCCGCCAGCATCGTAGGCGTCCTCCTAGCCATTGCCGGCTGGTATGTGACCTACGAGTGGGCATCCAGTCAACAGCTGATCGCCCAATTCTTCCCAGCCGATTGGGCGGCCAAAGCGGCCGAGTGGGAAAAGTTTCCCTACAACGCCCAATACCTCTTCTTTTGGACCATGCTGACCACGCTGTGCATCTTTGTCGTCGTGTCTCTGTTCAGCCGCCAGACGTTCGACATGGACCAACTGCTACACCGCGGGGACTACGCCGTTGAAGAAGACAGCACAGCGACCGAGGGCGAAGAGAAAAAAGCGCCGAGCCAGGGTCTGGGCATTTTCAAGATGGGCCCTGAGTTTGCCCGAGACGACAAGCTGCTATTTATGGGCTCTTACGCCTATATCTTCCTCTTCTTTGCCGTATTTTTGATCGGCACGGTCTACATGCTGAGCACCGATATATCCGATCAAGCATGGGGCACATTCTGGTGGTATTTCTGCGTCGTCATACTGCTCATGACAACGGCAGTTACCGCCGTCGTTCTGGTCGGTGGAATCAGAAACCTCAGAGAGCTTTACGAAATGCTGCAAAATGTGAAGCGCAACGCGCACGATGATGGTACGGTCGTCGGCAGCCGCAGCCTGGCCGACGTACACGCAGCCGGGCATGCGCCGTCTGCTGGAAGCGCAGCTGACGACAAGTAGCGCGGCACCATGGCAGAATCTTCTACCGTTGTGCTCGACACCGGCGCGCTGGTATACTGGAGCCTCGATCCAGAGCGGCTCTCCCCTGCAGCAGCCAGTGCACTGGAGTCCGCTGAAAGAAAAATCGTCAGCTCCATTTCCCTATGGGAGTTGGGACAGAAAATCAAGCGCGGTGAACTCAGCCTGCCGCTGCGCCTCAACGACTACGTAGATCGCCTGCACAGCGTAGGCGATCTACGCATCGTTCCGGTCGACGAAAAGTGCTGGCTGCGCAACCTCGTGCTCGACTGGGATCACGGCGATATGGCCGATCGCACCATCGTCGCTACGGCCATGCTGCACGCCTGTGACCTAGTCTCTTCCGATGCGCGCCTGCGCGCCTTTTACTCCAGAACCATTTGGTAGCACCACTCCGGCCGGCAGCGCAAACACATGTCTGAAATGCCCTCCCCCAGGCTAGCGATCGCCGAACTGCACGACCTGCTACCACAGTGCATGCAGCAGGATGCCCTCCACGTAGAGCGCGCGCTGCGGCGCAGGCGACAGCCATCTGCTGGCCAGCTGCAGCGCCTGCTGGAAAGAGCGCGTGCTTCGAAAGAGCTACTGCAAAAGCGCCGCGCCTATCTGCCACAGCCGCACTATCCGCAACAATTGCCCATTGCGGAACGGCGCGACGAGATTCTCGCCGCCATACGCGACAACCCCGTCGTCGTCATAGCCGGTGAAACGGGGTCTGGCAAGACGACGCAGTTGCCCAAAATGTGCCTGGAAGCCGGCTGCGGCCTGCGCGGCAAGATCGCCGTTACGCAGCCACGGCGCGTAGCGGCGCTGTCCATTGCACGCCGCATTGCAGAAGAGCTCGAACTCGAGTACGGTCGACATATCGGCTGTAAGATCCGCTTCCGCGACCAGACCTCCCCGGAAACCTTGATCAAGGTGATGACGGACGGCATGCTGCTGGCCGAGACGCAGGGCGATCGCGACTTGAGCGAGTACGATGCCATCATCGTTGACGAGGCGCACGAGCGCAGTCTCAACATCGACTTTCTGATCGGCTATCTGCGCCTGCTGCGCCAGCGCCGTCCCGATCTCAAGATCGTTATCACCTCAGCCACCATTGATACGCAGACCTTTGCCCAAGCCTTTGACGGCGCGCCCATCATCGAGGTGTCGGGACGAGTATACCCGGTCGACGTGCTCTACAGGCCGCTCGACGAGATGCAGCAGGAAAGCGGCGACTGCACCTATATCGACGCCGCAGTTAACGCCGTTGACGAGCTATTCCACAGCGCGCGCGAAGGGGACGTGCTCGTCTTTATGCCCTCCGAGCGCGATATCCGCGAAACGCGCGACATCCTTGAAAAACGGCGCTACCGCAGCACCGAGATTCTGCCCCTCTTCGGCCGCCTGACGGCCGCCGAGCAGCAGCGCGTCTTTGCCCCGCAGGACCAGCGGCGCATCGTCGTGGCGACCAATATAGCCGAGACCTCGCTGACCATACCCAATATCCGCTACGTGGTCGACACCGGCCTGGCGCGCATCAGCCGCTACAATGCGCGCACCCACACGCAGCGCTTGCCCATTGAACCCATCGCGCGCAGCAGTGCCGAGCAGCGCAAAGGGCGCTGTGGGCGCGTCGCCAATGGCACCTGTATTCGCCTCTACGACGAGCGGGACTTTCTCGCCCGTCCCGAATACGCCCAGCCGGAAATTCAACGCGCCAACCTGGCCGAAGTTATTCTGCGCATGATCGACCTGCACCTCGGCGACATCGAGCGCTTTCCCTTTATCGACCCGCCGCAAAAGAGTGCCATTGCCGGCGGCTTCCAGCTGCTGCGCGAACTAGGCGCCATCGACGAACACAGGCGGCTAACCGAACGCGGGCGCGCCATGGCACGCCTGCCCATTGATCCCACCGTATCGCGCATGATCCTGCAGGCACGCGACGAAGACGCCCTGTCCGAAGTGCTCGTCATCGCCTCTGCCATCAGCGTGCAAGACCCGCGCGAACGACCACTCGAAGAACAGGATGCAGCCGATCTGATGCACCGGCGCTTCCACGACAGCCGCTCTGACTTTATCACCTATCTGAATATTTGGAACGCCTATCACGACGAGATGGAAAAGGCCTCGCAGAATCAGATGCGCAAGTTTTGCAAGGCGCACTTCCTGTCCTACATGCGCATGCGCGAGTGGCGCGATATCCACGCACAGCTCTACCAGACCTTGCGCGAAATTGGCCGCTTCCGCTTTAACAACGAGCCGGCCGCATACGATGCCATACACCGCGCCGTGCTGACGGGCCTGCTGAGCAATGTCGCACAAAAGAAAGAGGGCAATATCTACCAGGCCGCACGCAGCCGCGAAGTAATGATCTTCCCAGGTTCAGGCCTGTTTCAGCGCCAGCAAAGGGAGGCAGCGGTAGAAGAGCGTTCAGGGAAGGCGCCCGAGTGGTTGGTGGCGGGTGAAATGGTCGAAACCTCGCGCCTCTTTGCGCGCACGGTGGCCCGTATCCAGGCAGAATGGCTGGCCGAGCTGGGCGCTCACTTATGCCGCATATCCTATGACCAGCCCTATTGGAACGCGCGCTCGGGCAGGGTGCTGGTGCGCGAAAAGCACGTTCTATACGGCTTAGAAGTGCTCAATCGACGCGTAGACTACGGGCGCATCAACCCGCGCGAAGCGACGGAAATTTTTATACGCGAAGCGCTGGTGCCAGCCGATATACACGCCCAACACGCCTTTATCCAGCACAACCGGCGCCTGTGCGACAAGCTGGAGACCTGGCAAACGCGCACCCATGCTTACGGCGATATCGACGTAGAACAGGCCGCCTGTCGCTTCTATGCCGAACGGCTCGACGGCATTTCCTCGCTGCACGACCTCAACCGCTTGCTGCGCAGCCGCGGCGGTGATTTTCTCCAGATGGACGAAGGTGATTTGCTGGGCAGCCAAGGCGAGGAATTTGACCAACAGGCCTTTCCCGATGCGCTCGATCTAGACGGCCACGCTCTGCCGCTGAGTTATGCCTACAAACCGGGCCAAGCCGTAGACGGCATCACGCTGAAGGTGCCCTACAAACTGGCACACGCCGTAGACGAAGAAGTGCTCGAATGGCTGGTGCCCGGACTGCTGCAAGAAAAAGTCACGGCCCTGCTGCGCGCGCTGCCCAAGCGCGTGCGCAAGCAGCTGGTGCCCATACCGGACAAGGCGCGCGCTATCGCCGCCGAACTCAAGCGCACGCACCCAACGTTTGTCGAGTCGCTGCACGAATTTGTGCGCATGCGCTATCGCATCGACGTGCAGCTGGGCGATTGGGATGCATCCGAAGTGCCCGAACACCTGCGCATGCGCGTCGAGATCCAGGGCGGCGACGACGCGACACTAGCCTCTGGCCGTGACCTATCTTCGCTAAAGAAAGGGCTCGATCAGCACGAGGCCCCCGCCGAGCTAGAGGCGTGGAAAAAGGCCGCCGCAGAGTGGGAGCGACGCGGACTAACGCAGTGGGAATTTGGCGACCTTCCCGAACGCATCGAAGTCGCTCAGGTCGGCGGCGTGCCGATTTACGGCTATCCGGGCCTCGAACGCGAGACGGACGGACGCGCCGTTTCGCTGCGCCTCTACAAAAAGCGCGAAGATGCAGAGACGAGCGCGCGCGACGGCCTAGCCTGCCTATGCGAACTGCACCTTGGAGACGAGACGGCCTGGCTGCAGCGCGAGCTCAAGAGCCTCAACCAATGCAAAGAGCTCTACCAGTCGATGGCTACACCGCAGGAAATGCGCGAACGAGCCTATGCTCATCTCGAGCACTACCTGTTCTACTGCGCTCGCCCCCTGCCGCTGCGCGAAGCGGCGTTTAACGAGCTGTTAGAACGGGCGCGCAGATCGGTGCGCGGCCTGTCAGAGCGCTTTCTGTCACTGGTCGAAGCCCTGCTCACACAGCGACAGGCACTGCGCCTGTCGGGCAGCCGCTTTGCCGCCATGAGCGACGAGCTCGACCGCTTACTCCCGGGCGATTTTCTGCTGCACACGCCTTTTGAACAGCTGCCACACCTACAGCGCTATCTCAAAGCACTGCAGCTGCGCGCCGAGCGCGCCCAGCTTGCCCCGGGCAAGGAGCAGCAGCGCGCCTCATTGGTAGAACCCTATCAGCGCGAGCTGGATGCGCTGCGGTGCGCTGATGAAAGCAGCTTGGAGCGGCGAGCGCTCATCGAGGAATACCGCTGGATGCTCGAGGAATATCGCGTATCGGTCTTTGCCCAAGAGTTGGGCACGGCCCATCCGATCTCGCCCAAGCGCCTGGACAAAAAGCGCGAGCAGATTGAGCGGACTCCGTGACCGTCATCATTTTTGATCTCTGCGACACGCTCGTGCGCACGGCCGGCGTGCCCGGTCTGCTCACCCTGCCTGGCCTGCAGGAGCGCCACACCGCCGCAGACGTAGACAACTGGTTTGTGCACAGCGAAGTGTTTCGGGCCTACGAGCGCGGCGAAGTGGACACCGACGCATTCATCGACGCGTTTTGTGCCGACCTGCGCGTCCGCGTAGACCGCCAAGAGTTTGTACGCGTGTACGAAGCGCTGGTGCAGCACGAAATCGACGGCATGGCCCAATTGGTGCGCCGGCTAGCCGCTCGTTATCCGCTGTATGCCCTCTCCAACAACAACCCCCTGCTGTGGCGCGCTACAAGGCGCATTTGCACCGTGCTCGACTGCTTTTCACACATCTTTCTATCGCATGAAATCGGCCTGCTCAAACCCGACCCACGCGCATTTTCCCACGTGCTTGAAACGGTCGACTGCCCCCCCGAAAAGAGCATTCTGGTCGACGACAATCCGGTCTGCATTCGGGCGGCTCAGCATGCTCGTATGCAGACCGTGCACTTTGACCACGCCGCGAACGCGGCGCACGCACTGGCGGCGCTAACCGGAATTAATCTGTCGGCTTAAACAGCTCGCTGCACGCTATGAAGAAGACCTTGCCGAAATAGGGCATCTTCGTATCTTGTTACATAATAGAGGATTAGATATGGAAGAAGCCGAATTACCGACGATGATTGCCGCCCTTGCACTGATGTTTGCCGCTATCGGTGTCAAAGTGGTAACAGCGCAGATGGTTGCCCGAATGAAGAACCAGATTACGCACGTCGGACACATCAAACAAGAAGTGCTCAACCGGCTTAAAATCGCTCAGAGCCAGAATGCCGTAAACGGTCAGAACAAAGTGACGCTGATAGCCAAGAAGACGAAAATACTCAAGCGACTCAATCGGCTTAAAGGCGAAATGACCACTCTAGAGCAAGACGACGAAGCGCGCAAACAGCGCTCCAGTGTGCGCAAAGTAGAAAAGTAGATCGCAGCAAATATGCAGCAAAAAAAGGTCGGGAGCGCAATGCCCCCGACCTTTTTGCTTTTCTGTAGATAGCGATCTCAGCCCAAGCGATCAGCCAACCAGCTATAGCACTTCTCGTAGCCGATTCCACCCTCGGCTTCCGGCCCTTCATACTCAGCCGTCCAGGCTCCTTCATATCCGGCCTTCTCGAGCAGCGCAACGGCGTGTTCTAAGTTGATTTCACCCTCGCCCAGCGCAGCGCCCTTATACTCTTGGCGCGATCCCGTGCCGTCTTTCATATGCACGTGAAAAACGTGCGGTGCCAGTATTTCGTAAAAGCGATCAATCGTTTCGAGTTCGTGGCCAAACCAGCGGTAGTTCATGGTGTCGAGGTTGACACCCAGCCGCGGCGAACCCACGCGCTCAATCAGACTTAACTGCCAGTCACCATCGTTAGTCGTCACACCGTGATTGTCCAGCGCAATGCGCACGCCGGCCTCTTCGAGCCCGTCGGCGACGCGCTTGAAGGCATCGAGCATCATACCATCCCACTGCGCCTGCGGCACCTGGTCGTTGCGGTTCCATCCACCGTCCGATCGCGCAATGTCACACCCGGTCAGCGGAATCACCTTACAGCGCGCCCGGTAGCGCGCCACCTGCATATCGAGGTCGACCGGATCAGCCTGTAGAAAGTCGTTGCCAATTTCCACCGCCGATACCTGCATGCCATAGCGCGCCAATAGTTCGCGCACTTCTTCGGCGCGGTGGGCCCCATCCACTTCGTCGCCTACCCAAATATCGGCAGCACGCACTTCGCAGTGGGTGTAGCCTATTTCGCTGGCCCGCTGAGCAAAACCCTCCAGGTCGTAGCCGGGCCAGTTGTAGTGGATGACGCCAATCTTCTTATCTGTCATGCTCTCTTCCTCTCTTGCGCTCTATTCTTCTATGCTCAACAGCTCTACTTCGAAGTCGAGCGTGGCCCCGGCGGGAATGCTGCTGCCGGGCGGTGAGCTGTCGCCGTAGGCCAAGTCAGAGGGAATGACCAGTCGGGCCTTGCCGCCGACTTTCATCAGGCCCAGCCCCTCTGTCCATCCGGGAATAACCTGGTTCAAACCAAATGTGACGGGCTCGCCGCGCTCGACCGAGCTGTCGAATACCGTGCCGTCGATCAGCTTACCCGTATAGTGGACTTTCACCTTGTCCGTCGGCTGCGGCTGGGCGCCCGACCCGGCCTGTAGTTCAATATATACCATACCCGATTCGGTCTTGGTCGCACCCGATTCAGCCGCGGCCTGTTCCAGGTAGGCCTTGCCCTTTTCTTTCTCGACGACCGACTGCTCGGCCACGCGCTGCTGCACGTTTTGAAAGCGCTGCTGCAAATAGGCGTTGAGCTTTGGACCGTATTCGGCCAGATCGACTTTTGCCTCGGCTTCGAGCATGCCAGCAGCAAAACCAGCGGCGATTAAATCGACTTCGTCGGCATTGAACTCGCCCTTAAACGTGCCCAGCGTATTGCCCGCCACGCTCAAACCAATGGCGTATAGCTGCTTTTCTTCTTCCGTTTCAGGCGTGATGGCATTCGACGTTTCCTGCTGCTGCGCTCCGCAGGCGACAACGAGCGCTAGAGCGGCACTGAACAAGCTCAGTGTCTTTTTCATTGGGTGATCCTCTCTTGAAATGGCCAGCGTCCGCGCGCGAATAGCTTTCGCGGGCAAAATCGGGCCTCTCTAGTCGATATCTATCTGTCGGGAAACCAAAAAGGGGGGAAGCCGACTGGATAGGTTGAAGGTAGGAATTACTCAGAAAAGCCGCCAGAGCCGACTCTGCAGCGGCGACAGCTCGACGTGCCACATATCCTCCGCGCACGCGAGCGGCGTGCTCGGACCCATCTGCAGAAATTCGCAGGTGTCAAAAAGCGCACGCGGCGCAATCGCATTCTGCAAATAGTCGAAACGCAGGCGCATCGAATGGGCGCGCGCCGGATCAACGTTGTGGACGACTAGTAGAGCGCCCTGTGCGCTGTAGCGCACGTAGGCAAAGAGGCGGTCGTCTACGTCGCCGCCGTCGGCATCGTTGCGGTGGTAATAGACTTTGCCGCTGTGCAGCTCGGTCCACGCGCCGCGCTGTGCAAATACGCGCTCGTACAGGCGCGTCAACGCGCCGTGCGGCGCTTGCCTTCTGAGCGCGGGCTGTAACAGAGTGGCGTTTTCGAAATCCGTGCGCACGTCCTCGCCCCACTCGCTGCCCCATTCCATGCCGCGCGTCAGGTTCGTTCCCGCCGCCGAGCCAGCCGACGCGTCGACGAACAGTGCCTGGGCGTTTTTGAGCAGCGCCATGCACAGCGCCGGATCGGCATCCGGCGGCAGCACGCTCTGCCAATAGCCGCGCGCCGCGCCGTCGCCATCGAGCAGCGCGCGGTACTTATCGCGCCAGACCTGCGTGGCGCGCGGGCTATCGTGGTTTTCGAAATAGGCCATCGCCACCGTGCCCGGCGCAAAGCTGCGGTGGACCTCTTCGAGAAAGTCGTTGAGCGGGCGGGCGTGCTCGACGTCGCGGTGAAAATCGACCATTAGGGCATAGACCATATCGACCGGCACGTCGACGGCTTCGTGCAGCGGACACAGCGTCTCGCCCAGCACCAATGCCTCCGGTTTTAGCTGCTGTATGCGGTTTTTAATCCTTTTCAGGAAGGGTCGATCCACCGTCTGGCTGGCGTCAATGCGCACGCCGTCCAAGTCGCAGGCATCCATCCAATAGGGCGCCACTTCGAGCAGGTACTCCTGCAGCGGCTCGTTAAATACCAGGTCGAAAAGGGCCACATCGCTGTAGACCAGCCAGGCAATCCGGTGAATAGCCGGACGCCCGTCCTCGTCGCGCACGTAGAATTCGGGATGCGTCTCGATCAGCGGGCAGTCGCGGCTGGTCTGCATGAGCACCAGGTCGAAAATCACTTTTTTACCCAAGGCATGGGCCCGCCGCGTCAGCGCACGCAGATCGGCCCGGCCTACAGCCTGCACGAGCGCATCGTGCCCCAGCGCCGCGCGCTGGCGAGACGACATTGCGGCCAAATCGGCCGCCGCCACGCCGTCGATATCGCCATCGCGCAGCAGGCCCTCTCCGACGAGCGCCCGCCAATCAACCTCTGCAAGTGGCGTTACCAACTCCGGATCGAGTTGGAAGAAATCGCGCACCGCATAGACGCTGCCCAGCGTTCCCTTGCGCACGTCTTCGCCGCTGTGCATATCGGCAAAGCCCGGCAGGTAAAAGGGCAGCAGGTAGATCACGTCGGCGGCGATGTGCTCCAATTCGTCCGTTACGTGGGCAATGCGCCCGCTGCGAAAGACGCCGTCCTCGATGCGCGCACCCACTTTGCGCGCGCATACCTCGCTGATAACAGGCCCAGACTGCACCCACTGCGGGCTCACGACCAGCACGCCGTCGCGGTTGTCAGCAATATCATTGACGGCAATCCACTCCTTGCGACCGGCGTCGACGTGGCTGTCGGCAGAGAACTCGACGCTGTAGCTGAAGGCCCCTGTCTGTTCCAGCGAAAAGGGTTCCGATTGGAATAGAAGATTGTTGCCGCGCAGCGCCGGGTAGCCATCTTCACCTAGGACGAGATGCATCGGCACGTAGCGCCCGCTGTCACCGCCCAGCGCATCCGTCCACAGGCGCGCGTCAATATCGCGCGGCCGCACGCGCGCCGCATCGACCGCGGCCACAAAGAGCTCGCAGCGCACGCGCGCCTCTGCGCCAAAGCGCCCGGGCTGGATATAGGCGCGCGCCAGCGTAGAAGCGAATTCGACGCCGCCGATATCGACGCACTCATTGCCGGCCCAGACAACCCAGTTGTCGAAGTGCTGACGGTCAAAGCGCCGATGCAGCTCTTCGAAGAAAACGGCGCGCTGTGCTACGGGCGGTGCGACGACGGCTGATTGCATGGCTACTCCACTGAAAATAGGGTTGCTATCAGTGACCTTGGCGCAGGTGGCGACGCAGGGCGTCCTCACCAAAGTCGCGTTCGAGATCGCGCCATACCGCATGGATGTGGTTGGCATCGTTCTGCGTATTGTCGTACTCGGCCAGGTAGATGGAACCCTGCACGCGGTAGTAGTGCGGACCCCCCACTTCCTCACTACCGGCCCAAGCGAAATGGGCCTGGCCCCAATCGGCCTGCTCAATGCGCTGCAGCGCGTCCTGCGCACACGCTTCGGGCAGGCGTCCGACGTAGGTCTCAACGAGCGCGCGCAGCACCTGGCGCTGGCTATCGCTCATATCGGCACCGGCCAGTCCTTCAGGTCGCACTTCGTCGCCTACGCGCGGCACGTTGGTCGTCAGGATATCGCCCGGCGCCTCGGCCGTAATAATGGCTCGCTCCCGCTGCGTTCCATCCAGCTCGTGCAGCAGCTGGCGACCGAGATCTTCTTCCTCTTGTAGCGCACGCAGCCCCTCGCGCTCGCCGTGGCGCACCTGCGCCGGATTGGATCCAAAGAAAAGGGGCGTCGGTCCAGCCACTTGGCCATCGACAATGGTATAGTTGAGCGATATGTGGTGCCCCTCAAAGCGCCAGCCCCACGGCGCATCCCCGCCAGGGTCACCAAATACGCTCAGATAGTACAGCGCGCGGTCGCGCGGAAAGCGGCGCCCTGCTCCTTCGACTTCGGCCAACACGTCCTCTAGCGACATAATCGTGCGCACCTTGTCGTAGCCGCGCGCGCTGACGCCGGTAGCGACAAGTTCGTGCGCCAACCCACGCTGGCGCTCATCCATCTCTTTGATGGGCAAGCCCTGGCGATCACGCGGTATGTAGTGCCAGTTTGTGCGTTCGGTTTCGTCGGCAAAGTCCAGCTGTGCCTTGCCCTGCTGATCGGCGGCCAGCGCCAGTAAGAACGCACCCGCCGCATCGGCCATGCGCTTGGCGACATCGCTACTCATATCACTCTCTCCCATCGGGCGCGCGGCCCGCTAGATCGTCGTGCAAATCAATGGTCGTGTATTCCTCATGCGGCTGCGCTACGGCCACGCGCAGAAAGTCCAGCTCGTCCGGCCCGGGGTTGTAGATGCCGTGCGCCTGACCGATGCCCTGCCAGGTGACCGATCCAGGCGACACTTCAAAGGTTTCGTCGTCAATCGTCATAAGACCGCGCCCGCGCAGCACGACAAAGCACTCTTCCAGCGCGTCGTGGTAGTGGTATCCGACTGAGCCGCCAGCGCCAAGCACGGCGTGATCGAGAAAGGTCCAGGTACTGTGAAAATCTTCTGGGCGCAGCACATGGCGCGTGGCAATGCGACCGCTGCCGCCGTGAATGGCATCGCGCCAGGTCAGCAGGTCGCCGGCAAAAGCCCCCGTACTCATGCGCTGTGCATCCCCGCCTGCGTCCGTTGCCACCGCCACATACAGCACGTGGGCTTCGCTATCTCCAACGTTGCTGAGCGCATGTTCGGCGCCTAGCGGGCCAACGACAAAACCTGGGGCCACACCGCGCCCTACCGTTTCGCCAGCCGTCAGTTCCACCTGGCCCTCGAGAACGAGGTACCCCCATTCCCCTCTGCTCGCCGTCGCGTCGACAGCCCGCTGTTCACCCGGCGCTAATACCGCGTAGTCAAAGCGCTGCCAGGGCGTGTGAAACTGGACGCCGGGCAGCGCGCTAACGGAGGCATTGGCAGGGACTAAATCTACCAACTGTATGTGTTTCATAGCGTGCTTTCTCCCAGGGCTTTAAAGCTATATAGGAGCGTCGATGCCGACAACCGCGTGGGCCTACCAATGATGCGTCCGCCGCATATTTACGCGTCGTAACGGCCGCCGTATATTTGCCTCCGCCCAACCATAGGAGGCGCGCTATGCAACTGACGCAACAGCAGATAGATTTCTTTGCCACGTTCGGCTATCTCTACTTTCCATCCCTTTTTTCGGCTGACGAAGTCGCCTGGATCAGCGAGGAATTCGAGTACTCCATCCAGCACTTTGGCAGCGGCGACGGGCACGACGGATCGCGCCGCACCATGTTCGGCGGCCCCATTGAACACCGTCCGCGCCTGTGCGGCCTGCTCGACGATGCGCGCATCGTCGGCCTGTGCGACGGCGTGCTGGGCGAGGGCTTTAACTATGCCAGCGGCGACGGCAACTACTACAGCGGCGATACCGGCTGGCATCCCGACGGCAACTGGAGCCAGCTCTTCGCCGTTAAAATCGCCTTCTACCTGGATCCGCTTACGCGCGACAGCGGCTGTTTGCGCGTGATCCCCGGCAGCCATCACCCCGACCACTTTATCCGCGCGCAGAA
>JAYPJE010000070.1:0-18754 GCA_038128265.1 Gemmatimonadota bacterium | reverse complement strand
TCGGTACCGGCATGGAGAGCAAGGTCGCGCGCGATTCTGGTGCGGTTATCATTGCACGCAATCCGGGCGAAGTCGTAAACGTCAGCGCCGATCGCATTGTCGTGCGCCGTGACAAGAAGCACAGCACGCCGCTGACGCCGCTGGATATGGCCGATACCGACGAGTACAAGCTCACGAAGTTTTCGCGCTCAAACCAGGATTGCTGTATAAACCAGCGTCCGCTGGTCAAGGTGGGAGACAAGGTCGAGAAGGGCTATGCGCTCGCCGATGGTGCCGCTACGGAACGCGGCGATTTAGCGCTCGGAATGAACGTGCGCGTGGCTTTCATGCCGTGGAACGGCTACAACTTCGAGGATGCTATTGTCATTAGCGAGCGTCTGCTCAAGCGCGATGTCTTCACTTCGATTCATATTGAAGAGTTCGAGCTGCAGGTGCGCGACACCAAGCGCGGGCAGGAAGAAATCACGCGTGAAATACCCAACGTGAGCGAAACCGCCGTGCGCAACCTCGACGATCAGGGAATTATTCGCGTTGGAGCCGAAGTGGGGCCGGGCGATATTCTGGTCGGCAAAGTTACGCCCAAAGGCGAGAGCGAACTGTCGCCGGAAGAGCGCCTGCTGCGCGCCATTTTTGGCGAGAAAGCAGGCGATGTGCGAGACGCTTCGCTAAAGGCACCTCCCGGTATGGAGGGCGTGGTCATTGACCGCAAGGTGTTTTCGCGCAAGGAGCGCAGTGAGTCTTCACGGCGCAAAGAGAAAAATGCCATCGCCGAGATTGAGGCGGAGGCCGAAGCGAAAAAGGAGCGTTTGGCCAGCGAGCGCGACCAGATGCTCCTTGAGATTGTTGGCGAGCGCAAGCTAGGTCGCCTGCGTTCGACCGAAGACGAGAGCGTCGTGGTTCGGGAAGGCACGCAGATGAGCGAACGCCTGCTCGAGCGCATCGATATCACCGCGGTTTCACCGGAAGAGGGTTGGACGGGCGATGATGATGTGGACGTGCGCATCGATCAACTGTTGCGCTATGCGAGCGAGCAGCTGCAGCTGGTCGACGAGCAAAAAGAGCGCGACGTCGAACGCCTTACGCGCGGCGACGAACTGCCGCCGGGCATTGCTCAGTTAGTCAAGGTCTACGTCGCCAAGAAGCGCAAGCTGTCGGTCGGCGATAAGATGGCCGGCCGCCACGGCAATAAGGGTGTCGTTGCCCACATCGCACCCGAAGAGGACATGCCGTTTAGCGAAGATGGCTTTCCCGTCGACATCGTGCTCAATCCGCTGGGTGTGCCATCGCGCATGAACCTGGGGCAGATCTTCGAGACGCACCTGGGGATGGCCGCCAGCGCGCTGGGCATGCACGTAGCGACGCCCGTTTTTGACGGGGCGGCACTCGGCGAAGTCAAAGGCCTGCTGCGCGATGCCAACTTGCCGGAAGACGGTAAGCAGGTGCTCTACGACGGCCGAACCGGCGACAAGCTCGACAAGCGCGTTACGGTTGGCTACATCTACATGCTCAAGCTATCCCACCTCGTCGCCGACAAGATTCACGCGCGCTCGATCGGTCCTTACTCGCTGGTTACTCAGCAGCCGTTGGGCGGTAAGGCGCAGTTTGGTGGTCAGCGCTTTGGCGAGATGGAAGTATGGGCGTTGGAGGCATACGGCGCGGCCTATACGCTGCAGGAAATGCTGACGGTTAAGTCCGACGACGTGGCTGGGCGTTCGAAGATCTACGAAGCGATCGTCAAGGGAGACAATCCTCCCGAGCCGGGCATTCCCGAATCGTTTAACGTGTTGGTGAAGGAGCTACAGAGCCTTTGCCTCGACGTAATATTGGAAGATAGCAGACTCATTGAAACGTATTAATCGAAGCGGATCCGCAAGGTCTATACGCAAAGGGGGCTCATGTGTTGAAGACCGCTAGTGCATCAAGAAAACCGACAGATTTCGACTCGATACGCATCCAGCTGGCCTCGCCCGATACGATTCGCGCGTGGTCACATGGAGAAGTGACAAAACCCGAAACCATTAACTATCGCTCGTTTAAACCGGAGCGCGATGGTCTGTTTTGCGAGCGCATTTTTGGACCTGTAAAAGACTGGAACTGCCACTGCGGTAAATACAAAGGCATTCGCTATCGCGGCGTTGTTTGCGATCGCTGTGGCGTCGAGGTCACGCAGGCTAAAGTGCGCCGCGAGCGCCTCGGCCACATCGAGTTGGCCGTGCCCGTATCGCACATCTGGTATTTCAAATCGCTCCCGTCGCGCATAGGGGCTTTGCTGGATATTTCCATGCGCAATTTGGAGCGCGTACTGTACTACGAGTCGTACGTAGTTTCCGATCCCAAGGACGCGCCGAATGTCGAGCGCATGCAGCTGTTGACGGAAGACGAACTCATCGACCTGCAGGAAGAGGGCTATGATCCCGAGGTCGATATGGGCGCACCGGCCGTAATGAACCTGCTGTCCGAGATCGATATTGAAGAGCTTTCGGCTGAGCTGCGCACGCAGGTCCGCATGGAAACCTCGGTGCAGCGCAAGCAGGAGGCGCTGAAGCGCCTGAAGGTCGTAGAGGCTTTTCGCCAGTCCGAAAACCGGCCAGAGTGGATGATCCTGGACAATATTCCGGTGATTCCGCCGGATTTGCGTCCTCTGGTTCCGCTCGAAGGCGGTCGCTTTGCAACCTCCGACCTGAACGACCTGTACCGCCGCGTTATAAACCGCAACAATCGCCTCAAGAAGCTGATTCAGATCAAGGCGCCCGAGGTGATTTTGCGCAACGAGAAGCGCATGCTGCAGGAAGCGGTAGATGCGCTGTTTGACAACGGTCGTCGCTCGCGTGCCGTGCGCGGCGATGGCAATCGGTCTCTCAAGTCCCTGAGCGATTTGCTCAAGGGCAAGCAGGGGCGTTTTCGTCAGAACCTGCTCGGCAAGCGCGTCGATTACTCTGGCCGTTCGGTTATTGTTGTGGGCCCGGAGCTCAAACTGCATCAGTGCGGTTTGCCCAAGAGCATGGCACTGGAGCTGTTTAAGCCCTTCGTCATAAAGAAGCTCGAGGAAAAGGGGCTAGTGCAGACGGTTAAGAGCGCCAAAAAGCTGGTCGAGCGCGAGCGTCCAGAGGTGTGGGATATTCTCGAGGAGATTATCCAGGACCACTGCGTGCTGCTCAACCGCGCGCCTACGCTGCACCGCCTTGGGATCCAGGCTTTTCAGCCCAGCCTCGTAGAGGGCAAGGCCATACGCCTGCATCCGCTCGTTTGCGCGGCGTTTAACGCCGATTTTGATGGTGATCAGATGGCCGTGCACGTGCCGCTCTCATTCGAAGCGCAGATCGAAGCGCGCCTCCTTATGCTGGCTGCTAACAATATCCTCAAGCCGGCCGACGGCGAACCAGTTATCATGGACAACCCGCAAGATATTGTTCTGGGTTGTTACTATCTAACCAAGGTGCGCTTCGATAAAGACGAGAAAGAGGAAGATCGGCCTAACTTTGCCAATGGCATAGAAGCCCGTTCGGCCTATGAGTCGGGCAGTATTGAGCTGCATCAGCCTATCAAGGTACGCGTCGATGGCGAGATGGTCGACACCACCGTGGGTCGTCTGATCTTCAACGAGGTGCTGCCGCCAGAGCTTGGCTTTATCAATCGCACGATCGACAAGGGTGATATCAAGAAGATCACGGCTGACGTGCACCGCCTATTGGGCAATCGCCGCACAGCGGAGTTTGTCGATTATCTGAAGCGGGTCGGCTACTACCATGCCACCATGGCCGGCATTACCATCTCGATTGATGACGTGGTTGTGCCCGACGCCAAGACGGATCTCATCGATGAGGCGCTGTCGGAAGTCGAGAAGATCCGCGATCAGTTTGCCAACGGTATCATCACCGACGGCGAGCGCTACAACAAAATCATCGACGTTTGGACCCATGCGACTTCGAGCGTTTCGCGCGCCGTGCAGGGGACATTGGAGGCGGCTGAAGACGGTTTTAACTCCGTTTACATTATGAAGGACTCCGGCGCGCGCGGTAGTGAAGACCAGATCAAGCAGCTGGGCGGCATGCGCGGTCTGATGAACAAGCCGCAGAAAAAGCTGACGGGCGCCGTTGGCGAGATTATCGAGACGCCCATCATCGCCTCCTTCAAGGAGGGGCTCTCCGTGCTCGAGTACTTTATTTCGACGCACGGAGCGCGTAAGGGCTTGGCCGATACGGCTCTCAAGACGGCTGAAGCGGGCTATCTGACGCGTCGCATGGTCGATGTTGCCCAGGACGTGGTCATCAGTGAGATCGACTGCGGAACTAGCCAAGGGCTGTTGATCGGCGCGCTCAAGGACGGCGAAGAAGTCGTCGAGCCGTTGGCTGACCGCATCGTCGGTCGCGTGCTGCAGGAAGATGCCATCGATGCCGACGGCGAGGTGGTTATGGAGGTCGGCCAGCTGCTCGAGGAAGACGATGCCAATCGCATTGCGCAGGCAGGGATCGAAGAGGTCCTCATCCGCTCTGTGTTGAGCTGTGAATCCGATCGCGGCGTTTGCGCCATGTGCTACGGGCGCAATATGGCCACCGGCAGGCTGGTCAATATCGGCGAAGCCGTTGGCGTCGTTGCCGCACAGAGCATCGGCGAGCCCGGCACGCAGCTCACCCTGCGCACGTTTCACATCGGTGGCACGGCCAGCCGCATTGCCGAAAACTCGCAGATCCTCGCTCGGCGCAAAGGTACGGTCAACTTTGTCCACGTCGATACGGTGGAGAATCCCGATTTGGGCACGACGGTCTTGGGACGCAACGGCGAGATCGAACTGTTGGACGAGCAAAACCGCGTCCGCTCGCGCATCAACGTGCCCTACGGTGCCCTACTCAAGGTCGAAGATGCGCAGGAAGTGGAGCCCGAATCGGTTCTCTACGAGTGGGATCCCTACAGCAACGTCATTGTCTCTGACCGATCGGGCAAAATTCGCTTTGTCGATATTATCGATGGCGTTACGATGCGCGAAGAGTTTGAAGAGACGACCGGTATGAGCACGCGAACGATTGTCGAGCAGCGCGATCGCACGCTGAATCCGCTTATCGAGATTACCAGCGATGAGCGCGGCACCCGCTCGTATCACATACCGGTTGGGGCGCGCCTGTTGGTATCCGACGATGCCGACATTCAGCCCGGCCAGGTTCTGGTAAAGATACCGCGCGAGCGCTCGAAAACGCGCGATATTACCGGTGGTTTGCCCCGCGTCGCCGAACTCTTCGAAGCGCGCCGTCCCAAAGAGCCGGCCGTTATATCGGAGATTGATGGAACGGTCCGCTTCGGTGGGATCGTGCGCGGTAATCGCGAGCTCATCGTCACGTCAATCGACGAGGAGGAGAAGAAGTATCTGGTGCCCTACGGCAAGCATCTGCGCGTGCACGAAGGCGACCGCGTCGTGGCCGGTGAGCGTCTGTCGGAAGGGTCGGTCAACCCGCACGATATACTCAAAGTGCAGGGGACGCACAAAGTGCAGGAGTACCTGGTTAACGAGATACAAGATGTTTATCGCTTGCAGGCGGTGGAGATCAACGATAAGCACATCGAAGTCATCGTGCGCCAGATGCTGCAGAAGGTGAAAATTATCGATCCGGGCGACACCAACTTTCTCGAGGGTGAGGAAGTCGATAAGATTCGCTTCAACAAGGAAAACGAGAAGGTCATTAGCGAGGGCGGCGAACCGTCGACCTGTCAGCCGATCTTGCTCGGAATCACGCGTGCTTCGCTGCGCACGGACAGCTTTATATCGGCTGCTTCGTTCCAGGAGACGACGCGCGTCCTAACCGAAGCCGCCGTGCAGGGCAAGATCGATCACCTGCGCGGGCTCAAGGAAAATGTCATTATCGGCCGCCTGATTCCGGCTGGAACCGGCTCGGTTACTTACAGCGAAGCCGGCTATGAAGACTTAATCGGAAATGGCTACGACGAAGCGGAGGTTGCCGAGAGCGTTGAGGGCGTTGGAGCAGAGGAAGAAACCGGCGTTTTCGATGAATAAACTATTGACAGTTATATAGCAGAGATTTAACTTATGAGTTTGCTATTTATGCGCAATAAACGGAGAAAATAGTCCTTGCCTACAATTAGCCAGCTGGTCCGAAAGGGCCGCAGCAAAACGCTGAAAAAGAACGACGCGCCGGCGCTGGAAAGCTGCCCTCAGCGCCGTGGCGTTTGCACGCGTGTTTTTACGACGACGCCGAAGAAGCCCAATTCCGCTCTGCGCAAAATGGCGCGCGTTCGCCTCACTACGGGCATTGAGGTTACGGCCTACGTTCCCGGCGAAGGACACACGCTGCAGGAGCACTCCATCGTTTTGGTGCGCGGCGGCCGAGTCAAGGACTGTCCGGGTGTCCGCTATCACATCGTGCGCGGGGTTCTCGATGCCACGGGCGTAGCCGATCGCAAACAGGGGCGTTCCAAATACGGCGCTCGCAAGCCGGACAAGGCCTGATAAGAGGGAATTATGTCGCGTCGCAAAAAAGCAATTAAGCGCAAGTTACTGCCGGATCCCAAGTACAATAACGTTCTGGCAGCTCGTTTTATTAATTCGCTGATGAAGCAGGGCAAGCGCAGCGTCGCCGAGCGGATTTTCTATCACGCCATCGACTTGGTTGAAGAGCGCGCCGGCCAGGATGCCATAGACGTGTTTCAGAAGGCGCTGGAGAATACCAAGCCCATCGTTATGGTCAAATCGCGTCGCGTGGGCGGTCAGACCTATCAGGTTCCCGTCGAGGTGCGCCCCGACGAGCGCACGGCCCGGTCGATTCGCTGGTTGATTCGCTTCGCTCGCGAACGCTCGGAGCGCACGATGGCCGAGCGTCTGGCCAACGAGTTTATTGCAGCTTCCAAGGGAGAGGGAGGCGCCGTGCGTCAGCGCGACGATGTCCACCGCATGGCAGAAGCCAATAAGGCTTTTGCGCACTACAGATTTTAAAGAGGCAACAAGGGGAAATGGCACGTCAATTTTCACTGCAGCATACGCGTAACATCGGAATCGCCGCCCACATCGATGCGGGTAAGACGACGACGACGGAACGCATTCTGTATTACACGGGGCGCTTGCACCGCATGGGCGAAGTTCACGAGGGAACTGCGACCATGGACTGGATGGAGCAGGAGCGCGAGCGCGGTATCACCATAACGTCTGCTGCTACTGCCTGCGAGTGGAAAGACTATCGCATCAACATAATCGACACGCCCGGACACGTCGACTTCACGGCGGAAGTAGAGCGCTCGCTGCGCGTTTTGGACGGAGCGATCGGCGTATTCTGCGCTGTGGGTGGCGTCGAACCGCAGTCGGAAACGGTGTGGCGACAGGCCGACAAATACAAGGTCCCCCGAATTGCCTTTGTCAACAAGATGGATCGCAACGGCGCAGACTTCTACAAGGTGCTCGAAATGTTAGAAGAGCGCCTGCGCAGCAATTTTGTGCCGATCCAACTGCCAATCGGGTCGGGCGAGACGTTCAACGGCATGATTGACCTTATCGAGATGAGGGCTATCACTTTCGAAGAGTCCTCGCAGGGCTCGAATTTTTTTGAAGGCGATATCCCCGAAGACCTCATGGGGCGCGCGTTGGAGTATCGCGAAAAAATGCTCGACGCCGTGGCTGAGTTTGACGATGGGCTGTTGGAGAAATTTCTCGAGGGCGAAGAAATTAGCCCGGACGAGGTGCGCGCTGCGCTGCGCCAGGCGACGGTTTCGCTGAAAGCCGTTCCCGTTGCCTGCGGGAGCGCCTACAAATACAAGGGCGTTCAGCGTCTGTTGGATGCGGTCATTTACTATCTCCCGTCGCCGGCCGACATTGGCGAAACGCACGGCACGCTTCCCAACTCGGAAGAGGAAGTCATTCGCCCGGCCGAAGACGGTGCGCCGTTTTCAGCACTGGCATTCAAGGTGATGACCGATCCATTTGTCGGACGTCTCACTTTTGCGCGCATTTATTCCGGCGTTCTTGAGGCCGGTTCCTACATATACAACGTCACGACGGAAAAGCGCGAGCGCGTTTCGCGCCTAGTCGAGATGCACGCGAACGATCGCACCGAGCTGAAGCAGGCCTATGCTGGAGATATTGTCGCTCTAGTCGGGCTGAAAGATACGACGACGGGTGATACGCTCTGCGATGAGAAGGAACCGATCATCCTGGAGAAGATCGAATTTGCCGAGCCGGTGATCCACGTGGCCATTGAGCCCAAGACGCGGGCTGATCAGGAGCAGCTGCACGTGGCCCTCGCCAAATTGAGCGAAGAGGATCCGACGTTTAAGGTCAAAGTCGACGATGAGACCGGTCAGACCGTTATGTCCGGTATGGGCGAGCTGCATCTTGAAATTCTTATTGACCGCCTGTTTCGCGAGTTCAAAGTGGAGGCGAATGTCGGCCAGCCCCAAGTCGCCTACAAAGAGGGGCTGCGCAAGCCGTCGCACGGCACCGGTCGCTTCGTGCGACAGTCGGGCGGTCGCGGACAGTTTGGTCACGTTGAACTGGAAATTGAACCCGGCGAACCTGGGACGGGGCTCGTGTTTGAGTCGAAGGTCGTCGGTGGCAACGTGCCGCGTGAATACATCAACCCAGCGCGCGATGGTATCGCCGAGGCCATGACGAACGGGCCGGTAGCCGGTTATCCCATTGAAGACGTCAAGGTGACGCTGGTCGATGGGTCGTTTCACGCGGTCGACTCTTCGGAAATGGCTTTTAAAGTTGCGGGATCGATGGGCTTCAAGGATGGTTCCTCCAAGGCGGACCCCTTCTTAATGGAGCCGATCATGGAGCTGGAAGTTGTCGTTCCGGAACAGTATCTGGGCGACGTCATGGGCGATTTAAATTCCCACCGCGGCGAAGTCCAGGGAATGAATCCCCGGTCGGATGCCCAGGTTATAAAGGCTTTTATCCCCCTAAGCGAGACGTTTGGTTATGCGACGCGTTTGCGCTCGCTGACTCAGGGGCGTGCAGTATTCACTTTGCAATTCGCAAAGTACAGCGAGGTGCCTCGGAACATAACCGAGGCGATTATCGCTAAAGTCAAGGGCAAAGAAAACTAATACAGCGCTGAGCTATTAACGCACAAGGAGAGGATCGGAGAAAATGGCCAAGGAACAATTCGAGCGCAATAAGCCTCACGTAAACATTGGAACGATCGGTCACGTCGACCACGGCAAGACCACCCTTACGGCGGCCATTACGTTGCACTTGGCCAGCAAGGGGTTGGCACAGGCCAAGGGCATCGATGAAATCGACAATGCCCCGGAAGAAAAGGCGCGTGGTGTAACAATCAACGTTTCGCACCAGGAGTACGAGACGGAGAATCGCCACTACGCTCACGTCGACTGCCCTGGACACGCCGACTACATTAAGAACATGATCACTGGAGCGGCGCAGATGGATGGTGCCATTCTGGTGGTTAGCGCCGCCGACGGTCCGATGATCCAGACGCGCGAGCACATTCTGCTCGCCCGCCAGGTCAACGTGCCGCGCATTTGCGTCTTCCTCAACAAGGTCGATCAGGTCGACGACGAGGAACTGCTCGACTTGGTCGAGCTGGAGACGCGCGACCTGCTCAACGAATATGGTTTCGAAGGCGACGATACGCCGGTGATCCGCGGTTCGGCCCTGGCTGCTGTCGAGGGCAATGACGGACCGACGGGCGCGGGGGCTATCGACGAGTTGATGGGCGCTGTCGACGAGTGGATTCCGCTGCCTGAGCGTCCGGTCGATCAGCCCTTCCTCATGCCGATTGAAGACGTTTTCAGCATCTCGGGTCGTGGTACGGTGGGCACGGGGCGCGTTGAGCGCGGCATCGTTAAGGTCGGCGAAGAAGTCGAATTGGTCGGTATCCGCGAGACGCGCAAGACCACCATTACCGGTGTCGAAATGTTCCGCAAGCTGCTCGACGAGGGACAGGCTGGCGACAACGTCGGTCTGCTCATGCGCGGTGTTGAAAAGGAAGAACTGCTGCGCGGTATGGTTGTCTGTAAGCCCGGTTCGATCACGCCGCACACCAAGTTCAAGGCTGAGGTCTACGTGCTGACCAGCAAAGAAGGCGGTCGCGAAAAGCCGTTTTTCTCCGGCTATCGCCCGCAGTTTTTCTTCCGCACCACCGACGTTACCGGTTCGATCACGCTGCCGGAAGGCACCGAAATGGTCATGCCGGGCGATAACGTCACCATGGAAGTCGATCTGATTCAGCCCATCGCCGTCGAGTCGAACCTGCGCTTCGCCATTCGCGAAGGCGGTCGCACGATTGGTTCGGGCGTGGTCACCGAGATCGTCGAGTAACTAACTCTGGGAGACACGCCAAGTGGCTGTTGATAGAATCCGAATTCGCCTGAAGGCCTATGATCACGTGGCATTGGATAGGTCTGTGGACGAGATAGTACAGACGGTTAAGCGCAGCGGGGCCCGCATTGCGGGTCCCGTGCCGCTGCCGACTTCGCGCAGTATCTACACCGTGCTGCGTTCGCCGCACGTGGACAAAAAATCGCGCGAGCAGTTCGAAACGCGCGTTCACAAGCGCCTAATCGATATCTACGATTCGACGCCGCAGACCGTGGACGCGCTGATGAAGTTGGACTTGCCCGCAGGCATTGGCATAGACATTAAGGTTTGATGGGCATGGGTGCACAGGTAGAAGTTCTCACGACGGAAGGTAAGCCCAACGGCTCGGTGGAATTGCCCGACGAGTTGTTTGCCGCCGAGGTTTCCGAATACGCCCTCTATCGCGCGGTCGTCACCTACGAAGCAAATCAGCGTCAGGGTACTGCCAAAGTGAAGACGCGTTCGGAGATTTCTCGGACGAGCAAGAAGCACCATCGCCAAAAGGGTACGGGTGGTGCGCGCCGCGGATCCAATCGATCGCCGCTCGTGCGCGGTGGAGGCGTGGCGTTCGGCCCGGAACCTCGTTCCTACTATTCGAAACTGCCCAAGGCGCTCAAGCGCTTGGCGTTCCGTTCGGCGTTGACGCTGAAAGGGACAGAGGGACAGGTCAAGATAGTCGATGATTTTGACTTTGATCAGCCCAGCACCAAGTCGTTCAAAGGGGTTATTGATGCCTGCGGTCTCGATGGGCAAAAGGTGCTCTTTGTAACGCCCGAAAATGCAACTGTGCTGGTCAAGTCCAGCCGAAACATCCGGCGAGTCAACGCAACGCACATTGGTTCTCTGGGCACGTACGACGTCGTTTCGGCTGATGTGATACTTTTTACTCGACAGGCGTTGGACAAGCTCGTAGAGCACCACGCTGCAGTTGATGCTTAGGAGAGGATTCTGTGAGCAACCCTCGCTCCATCATATTGAAACCGGTCATCACTGAGAAAGCCACTATCTTGCGCGAGGGCAATAAGTATGCTTTCCGCGTGCATCCTAAGGCGAATAAAGTGCAGATCCGGCAGGCGGTAGAAAGCATCTTTGACGTGAGCGTCGAATCGGTGCGCACCGTCAAGGTGCCCAGCAAGCCCAAGAGGCAGGGCCTCTACGCCGGGCGTCGTGCAGGTTGGAAGAAAGCGTATGTCACGCTGAAAGCCGGCGACTCCATTGAATTCGTTGAAAACGTATAGGTTGGACTAAATTATGCCAGTCAAGAAGTTTCGTCCCGTAACGCCTACTCTGCGCTATAAAACGGTCAACTCGTTTGAAGAGGTTAGCGCCGGTAGCCCACAGAAGTCGCTGCTGCGCGGTGCTGTAAGCAAGTCGGGTGGACGCAACAATCAGGGCAGAATGACCATGCGCCGCCGCGGCGGTGGTCACAAGCGCCGCTATCGAGTCATTGACTTTAAGCGCAATAAAATTGGCGTGCCGGGCAAGGTCGCTTCCGTCGAGTACGATCCCAACCGCTCTGCCTTTATCGCCTTGGTCGTCTATGCCGATGGCGACAAGCGCTACATCCTGGCGCCTGCAGGGCTCGTCGTGGGAGCTTCCGTGGTGGCTGGGCCCGATGCGCCGATTAGCGTCGGCAACGCCATGCCGCTGCTGAACGTTCCCCTTGGTTCGACCGTTCACAACGTCGAGTTACAGCCCGGTGCCGGTGGTCAGTTGGCGCGCAGTGCAGGGGCTGAGGTGCAGCTTTTGGGTCGCGGCGAAAATGGGCGAGCGCAGCTTCGCTTACCCTCGGGTGAAATTCGCGAGGTGGCTGTGCAATGCATGGCAACGCTCGGACAGGTGGGCAACGTAGAGCACGGCAACGTCGTCCTCGGCAAGGCCGGTCGCGCACGTTGGTTGGGGCGCCGTCCGAAGGTGCGCGGCGTCGTGATGAATCCGGTCGATCACCCGCACGGTGGTGGTGAAGGCAAGACATCCGGTGGACGCCATCCCGTGACGCCGTGGGGCAAGCCCACCAAGGGCTATAAGACGCGCAAGCACAAGAACCGCTCTGACGCCATGATATTGCGTCGGCGCAATTCGAAGTAGAAGGAGTGAACGGATAGATGCCTAGGTCAGTCAAGAAGGGCCCATTTATCGATGGCCATCTGGAGAAAAAGGTGGAAGAGCTCAATCGCACGGGCGGCAAGCGCGTGGTCAAGACGTGGTCGCGTCGCTCTACGATCACTCCGGATTTTGTCGGCCACACGCTGGCCGTTCACAATGGCAACAAGTTCATTCCAGTCTATATAACTGAGAATATGGTCGGCCATAAGCTCGGCGAGTTCGCTCCGACCCGCACGTTTCGCGGGCACGGCGGTAAGCTCACGGAGCGCGGTAGCCGCGTGCGCTAAAGGGTGGATTTAGAAAACTATGGAAGCTAGAGCGATACTAAAGCAGGTCGGCATTCCCGCGACAAAGATGCGCCAATTAATCGATTTGGTGCGTGGCAAGCCGGTTGAAGAAGCGCTGACAATTTTGCGTTTTTCGCCGCGCCCCGTTGCGCGGGAAGTAGAAAAGACGCTGCGCTCGGCTATTGCCAACGGAATCAATCAGGACGAAGAAAATCCAGTGGATGCAGAGGACCTCTACGTCAAGGCGATTTATGCCGACGAAGGCCGAGATCTGAAGCGCATTCGCCCCCGCGCGCGCGGATCGGCTGATCGCATTCGCAAACGTCACTGTCATCTTACCGTGGTCGTCAGCGACCAGGTCAACTGAGGGAGTTCTTTTTGGGACAAAAAACGCACCCATACGGCTTTCGACTCGGTGTAATCAAGGGATGGCGTTCCAACTGGTTCGCCGAAAAAGACTTTGCCGAGCTGTTAAACGAAGATCAAATGCTGCGCCGCTACGTCAAGCAGCGCCTGCTGCGCGCCGGCGTTTCGCGCATCAATATTGAGCGACAGCCCAAGCGCGTCACGGTTGAGGTGCATACGGCTCGTCCTGGCATCGCCATCGGTCGTCGCGGGGCAGAGGTCGATAAGCTGCGCGATGAGCTCAAGCAGCTGACGGGCAAAGATGTTTCGCTCAATATTCAAGAGGTCAAAAAGCCGGAACTGGATGCGCAGCTGGTCGCCGACAACTTGGCTCGCCAGCTGGAGCAGCGCGTTTCTTTCCGTCGCGCCATGAAAAAGTCGGTTGCATCCTCCATGCGCATGGGCGCCGAGGGGATCCGCGTCGTGTGCTCGGGGCGTATTGGTGGCTCGGAGATGGGGCGTCGCGAGCGCTCGGAACCTGCGGGCCGAGTGCCGCTGCACACGCTGCGCGCCGACATCGACTACGCGCAGTCTACCGCGTACACCGTGTCGGGAACGGTTGGCGTGAAAGTCTGGATTTGCCACGGCGAAGTCGTTGCCGACGAAGTTGCTACCAACTAGGTATAGAGAGAGCGAAAAGAGATTTAACCCATGTTAATGCCCAAGAAAGCAAAGTGGAGAAAGCAGTCTCGCGGCCGCATGCGCGGCCAGACCAAGGGAGGAGACA
This sequence comes from Gemmatimonadota bacterium, assembly GCA_038128265.1. Taxonomy (GTDB): domain Bacteria; phylum Latescibacterota; class UBA2968; order UBA8231; family UBA8231. Next base: position 4,911 of record JAYPJE010000070.1, on the reverse strand, counting down.
TGGTTTCCTTTGGCGAGTACGGCTTGAAGGCGTTGGAGCCGGGTTGGATAACGAGCCGCCAAATTGAGGCTGTCCGCGTTACCATCAGCAGGACCATGAGCCGCACCGGAAAAATGTGGATTCGCGTTTTTCCCGACAAACCCATTACCAAGAAGCCGGCGGAAACGCGCATGGGAAAAGGCAAGGGTTCCCCTGAAGGGTGGGTAGCCGTCGTCAAGCCGGGTCGCGTTATGTTCGAACTTTCGGGTGTGCCGATTGAGCTGGCCCGCGAGGCATTTCGCAAAGCCGGCCATAAGCTGCCGATCAAAACCAAATTCGTAGAGCGGGTGGCATAGTTATGAAGGCCAGTGAACTGCGCGAAATGAACGCGGATGATGTAAAAAACAGGCTGGAAGAGCTCGAGGAAGAGGCGTTTAATCTGCGCTTCCAGCACGTCTCCGGCCAGCTGACTAGTCCCATTCGCCTGCGTCAGGTCAGGCGCGATATTGCGCGCGTACGCACCCTGATGCGCGAGCGCGATTTACAGCAGGATAGCCTGCCTGGGGGAGAGGCTTAAGCAATGTCCAACAATACAACAGAGCGCCGTACGGCTGAAGGTCGAGTGCTGAAGGCGAAGAATCTCAAGACGCGTGTGATCGCCGTCGAGCAGCGCATTGCGCACCCGCTTTATGGGCGCGTTATTCGCCGCACGGCCAAGTTCGTCGCGCACGACGAAAAAAACGAATCCAACGTCGGTGATTTAGTTCGCATCGAAGAGTGTCGTCCCATGAGCCGCACCAAGCGCTGGCGCCTGATCGAGATCATGGAGCGAAACGCGGATCAAGTCTAAATGATACACGAATACACGATAGTAAAAATGGCAGACAACGCGGGCGCGCGCACGGCAAAGTGCATTCGCGTACTTGGCGGAACGCGCAAGCGCTACGCTTCCGTTGGCGATGTTATTGTGGTTGCCGTGCACAATGTGCTGCCCAATGGGCCGCTGCAAGAGGGCCAGGTGGCTAAGGCCGTAGTCGTGCGCACCAAGAAGGAATATCGCCGTCCCGACGGATCGTACATACGCTTTGATGAAAACGCAGCGGTGTTGATCAACGACGAAAAAGAGCCCAGGGGGACGCGCATTTTCGGCCCCGTAGCTAGAGAGCTGCGCGACAAGCAGTATATGCGCATTGTCTCGTTGGCTCCCGAAGTCGTCTAGGCCGACAACGTCAATAGAGGATTCACATGGATATTAGAAAAGGGGATACGGTGCAGGTGATGAGCGGCAACGACAAAGGCCGCCGCTCGACCGTATTGGCCGTTATGAAAGACAAAAATCGAGTGCTCGTCGAGGGCGTAAATATGCGCAAGCATCACTCGCGCCCCTCGTCGCGCGATCCTCAGGGTGGCATCATAGAGCGAGAGGCGCCCATACACCTCTCCAATGTGATGGTGATTTGCCCGAAGACGGATTTGCCGACGCGCGTTCGTCACAAGACACTCGACGGTGGTAAAAACGTACGCGTCTCTGCCCGCAGCGGCGAGATGATTGACTCGCAGTAAGAAAAGGGTGGTCATGAGCGAGCCCAGACTTAAAACGATGTACCGCGATGAGGTTAAGTCGCAGTTGAAAGAGCGTTTCTCCTACGGAAACGTCATGCAGATTCCGACCGTTGATAAGGTCGTTGTCAATATGGGCGTTGGCGAGGCGGTGGGTGAACCCAAAGCGCTGGAAAGCGCCGTGAGCGAATTGACGGCGATAACGGGCCAGAAGCCGGCGCTGCGCCGCGCTAAAAAGGCCATTTCTAACTTTAAGCTGCGCGAAGGTATCCCCATTGGCTGTATGGTGACGCTGAGGGGCAGCCATATGTATGAGTTCCTCGACCGACTGATCACGCTGGCGTTGCCGCAGGTGCGCGACTTTCGCGGGGTTCCCGTCCGTGGGTTTGACGGGCGGGGCAATTACAATCTTGGTATTAAAGAGCAGATCATCTTTCCCGAAATCGATTACGATAGAATTGATCAGGTCCGCGGGATGAACATAACAATCGTTACATCGGCTCAAACCGATGAAGAAGGGCACGAGTTGCTGAAGTCGCTCGGCATGCCTTTCAGCAATTAATGTTTGGGAGAATTAGTGAATGCCTAAAAAGTCTCTAATAGCCAAAGCGCGCCGCACGCCCAAGTTCAGCTCGCGTAAATACAATCGCTGTCAGCGCTGTGGTCGTCCGCGCGGCTATTACCGGAAGTTCGGTCTCTGCCGTATCTGTTTCCGCGAGTTAGCCCTCAGGGGTGAGATTCCCGGCGTCACTAAGGCCAGCTGGTAGGAGGATACTGCAAATGAGTATGACCGATCCCATCGCGGATATGTTGACCCGCGTTCGCAACGCCAGCCGCGCCAAGCACCCCCGCGTAGATATCCCTTCGTCCAATCTAAAGCGCGAGATCGCCCGCGTGTTAGCGGAGACGCGTTTCATCGATAACTTTGCGGTGATAGAAGACAACAAGCAGGGCATACTGCGACTCTACTTGCGCTATGATAGCAACAACAGAGGGCTGATTCAGGGAATTAAGCGCATTAGTCGTCCGGGCCTGCGCCAGTATTCGGCCAATGCAGATGTGCCGCGCGTTCGCCGGGGCCTCGGCATTGCCATTGTGTCCACGTCGAAAGGCGTAATGACCGATAGAGAAGCTCGTCGGGCCGGCGTCGGCGGCGAGATACTCTGTAGCGTTTGGTAGATTGAGGAGAAAAAGACGTTGTCGCGCATAGGAAAAGCACCGATCACAGTACCCGGAGGGGTCGACGTTAAGGTCGACGGGGTCCACGTTGCCGTAAAGGGGCCTAAGGGCGCTCTAGACGTGCCGTTTGTCGGCGATCACATTGGCGTCGAACAGGATGGCGATGCCGTTCAGGTCGTGCGCAAGAGCGACTCGAAGGTGGCTCAGTCGCTGCACGGTTTGACCCGTTCGCTCATCGCCAATGCCATAACCGGCGTGAGCGAGGGCTTCAGCAAGAACCTCGATTTGTTTGGCGTCGGTTGGCGCGCTGAAGCGCAGGGGAGCAAGCTGACATTGCACGTAGGATATTCGCATCCGGTGGTCTACGAAGCCCCGGCCGGCATCGACATTGCCGTCGGCAACGGGGAGGGAGGCGCCCAGGCTCGCATCACGGTGAGCGGTGTTGATAAGCAGGTCGTTGGGCAGGTAGCTGCCGATATCCGCTTTAAGCGTAAGCCCGAGCCTTATAAGGGCAAGGGGATTCGCTATGAGAACGAAGTTATCCACTGGAAACAAGGTAAAACCGCAGCGGGCTAATTATGAAGGATAAGAAACACCTTAACAAAAACCGGGCTCGCATACAGCGGCGGCGCCATCGGTTGCGCAAAATCGTCTCGGGTACTTCCGATAGGCCGCGCTTGGTCGTTCACCGCTCGCTCAGGCATATCGAAGTGCAGTTGGTCGACGATAGCGCAGGTCATTCGCTTTTTGGCCTTTCCACGCAGAGCAAAGAGTTGCGCGAACGCTCGTTTGCAAGCCGCGTTGAGCAGGGCGCAGAAGTGGGCAAGATCGTAGCTGAAAAGGCGAAGGAAAAGGGAATCGAAAAAGTAGTCTTCGATCGCGGAGGCTATCTGTATCACGGTATTATAAAAGCTGTAGCCGACGGCGCTCGCGAGGGCGGGCTGAATTTTTAGAGGAGAATTACTTCTGTGGCGAAAGTAGATCCCAATAGCATGGAGCTGAGCGAAGTCGTCGTTCAGAATAGCATCAAGCGCGTTTCGCACGTGCGCAAGGGTGGTCGTCGCTTCAGCTTCAATGCCATGGTTGTGGTGGGTGATCGCAACGGGCGCGTCGGTGCCGGCTCGGGTAAAGCGGGTGAGATCTCCGAAGCGATTCGCAAGGGGACCGAAGCGGCAAAGAAAAACATGATTGAAGTGCCCGTGGTGAATGGAACTATTCCCCACGAAATTGCAGGCCGTTTTGGCGCGGCGCACATTTTGTTCAAGCCGGCTTCTCCGGGAACGGGCGTTATCGCCAGCGGCGGTATACGCATTGTGTTGGAGTTGGCCGGTGTGCACGACATTCTTACCAAATCATTGGGTTCGACCAACCCGCACAACGCCGTCAAAGCTACGCTGGAAGCGCTAGGTCAGCTGCGCGATGCCGAGTCGACTGCGCGTCTACGCGGCGTTCCAATGGAAGTTTTGCGCGGTTAGGAGAGTATGATTCGATGAAGTTAGTTATCAAACAGCATCGCAGTGCTATTGGCCGGGCGAAGAATCAGAAAGCCACCATTGAGGCATTGGGCCTGAAGCGCCTCTACCAGCAGGTCGTTCACGAAGACACGCCGCAGATTCGCGGCATGATTGAAAAAGTCAAGCACCTGGTTGAGGTGCGCGAACAGGATGCTTAAGAAGAAGGCGAACCGATTATGCGTTTAGGGGAAATCAAGTGCCCGAAGGGGTCGCGCCGCAATCGCAAGCGTTTGGGGCAGGGGCCTGGCTCGGGTACGGGCAAAACAGCCGGCAAAGGGCATAAGGGACAGCGTGCGCGCTCCGGCGCCCGTCGCGGCAACCGCATTGGCTTTATTGGCGGCACGTTGGCCTACTATCGCCACATGCCTAAGATCGGCTTCTCTAATCACAATTTTAGAGTGGTGTACCAGACGGTGAACTTGGGTGACATTGAGGCCCGCGGTCTGGAAGGGGCGATTGGCATCGAGGAGTTGCGCGCAGCGGGTTTGGTCCGCAGTGCCAGTCAGCCAGTAAAGATTTTGGGCGAAGGCGAGCTGAGCCGCAGCGTAACTGTTAAAGCCCACCAGTTTTCTGCTAGTGCGCGCGAAAAAATTGAAAAGGCCGGCGGTCAGGCCGAGGTAATCTGAGGATCTAATGCTGCAGAGTTTCCAAAACTGCTTCAAAATACCCGAGCTGAGAC
>JAYPJE010000069.1:0-19219 GCA_038128265.1 Gemmatimonadota bacterium | reverse complement strand
GTTCGGGAGACAGGAAAGACTGACCGGCCAACAGGCCTTCATGGAAGTGGTAGCCTCCATATCGATCGCTGTGGTCGTCATGCCCTCCCTGAGAGTCTAGGGCACCATTATGTGACCAGGCGGAGCGAAAACACGTCAACAACAGCGCGCTGGCAAAGAGCCCCAAGTGGATCCGAACGCTTCGTAGAGAAAAATTCATATCAAACATCCTCCCAATTTGCACGTACCATTACCCGCAGCAGATCGCGACCGAACCGATCGAATAATAGCAGCACAAAAAGGACGCAACCTGCCGCATGGGTAGTTAGAGGTCAGTGCAAAAAATACCTCTCTAACCGGCTGGAAGAATGCGAAAAGCTCGTCAGATTATCTAATAATGGAGAAAACCTCCAGGCGGTGCGCGGTTCACAAACTTTCACCCCCACGAAGCCGGCACAGAAGCGCCGTCTATCTACAGATCGACCGAGCGAGCGATCGGACGCGATTGACCGCCGTGTAAGTAGGGGTCCTCCTCGCGCGGCCAGCGCATCTTGTAGTGCCGGCTGCGCGCGCGTTTGTAGCCGGCATTGTAGTACGTGCTGGTAGCCAACCACGACAGCAGATGATCTTTCAATTCGGCGCGCAGTGCGGCGCACTCGGGACGATCCCACAGGTTGTGCAGCTCGTGTGGATCTTCCTGCAGGTCGTAGAGCTCGCCCGCCTCTTGGCCAATGTAGTAAACGAGCTTATGGCGCTGCCCCCGCATCATGATCTGATAGTTGTCCTCGCAGAACACCCACTGGCGCGGCGCGAAACTCTCGTCTCTGCCCTCCCAATACGGCTGCAGCGAGCGGCCTTCCAAATAGGTCGGCACCTCAAGGCCGGCTGCCTGCAGCACGGTCGGACCGATGTCCATCAGCGAGGTCAGATCGTCCGTGTGCTGACCGCCTAGCTCGGCCACGCGCCGACCGTCGCGCACGATCATCGGCACGTGCACGATGGGATCGTACATGAGCCACTTATAGGCCATCCAGTGGTCGCCGAGCAGTTCGCCGTGGTCGGAGCAAAATACGAGCAGGCTGTTTTCCAGGTAGCCCATTTCCTGCAGTGCATCAACTACCTGTCCCAGCTTTTCGTCGACCGTCGTGATCTTGGCGTAGTAGTGACGTCGCATGCGATCGACGTCCTCTTCCGTCGGCGAATACATGTCGATAACGGATTCGTGCTCCGTCGTCGCGTGCATCTCGCGGTGTGCCTTGTGCTGCGGCGGCTTTTCGTCCAGTTCGCCCTCGCGCATCACGCGCCGCGGCAGGTCGCGCCCCTCGTACAGGGCCAAGTGGCGCTGCAGCGGATCCCACGGCTCGTGCGGACCGGTAAAGCCCACCTGCAGAAAGAAGGGCTGCGTACCTCGGTAGTCGCGAATCCAGGCCAGCGCCGAATCGCCGATAAACACGTCGCTGTGAAACTTCTCGTCCAAATGCCACGGCACGCCCTGGTATTTGGACAGCCAGTCGGGGTCGGTCTTGTTGCGGTCGTTGGGACGCTGCACGCCGTGAATGCGCATAAAGCGCCCCCAATCGTCGTCGGCCCCGCCGTTGTCGAGGGTCTTATTCGTCGGGTTTTCCACAATGACGCGCTCGTGAAACCCGCCCGCCACGTCGCGCGGCGCAAAGTGCATCTTGCCGATATTGACGCAGTGATACCCTCCCTCATTGAGATCCTGCACCCAGTTCCGATGACCACCCCATTGATCAAACGAGTAGGCGCCCGTGTTGTGCGGATACATACCCGTAAACGTCGCCGCACGCGAGGCTACACAGGTTGCCCCCGGACAGAAGGCGTTGCGAAAGGAAAGGCCCTCAGCGGCCAGGCGATCCATCGCTGGGGTAACCATATGATCGTAGCCCCAGGCACCGATGGTATCGAACCGCTGCTGATCGGTCATGATCAGAACGATATTGGGACGATGTTCCGGCGACGAGCTCACTGCGCATCCTCCCCGTCGGCCGACGCCTCATCCGCGACCGACTCGTCGGCAGACTCTACGTAGTCGTCGTCTTCCGCCGCGTCCTGCAACAGTTGGCAAATGCGCTGGTTGGAAGCGATCAGCTTGCTGCGCACCATATAGAGCACATTGCGGTAAATCAAACTGGCCAATAGCGGATCGTTGCTTAGCTTGGGCATTAGGGTGCGACGATTGATCGCCAGCGCTTTCACATCCGTTTGGGCAACCACCGTAGCCGAGCGCAGTTCTCCCGTCAGCATACCCGCTTCGCCGATGCTGGTCACGGCCGTTTCCGACACCAACAGCATACCGCCCGTCGTATGGATTTCCACGGTACCAGAGAGAATGACAAACATACTCTCGCTCTCTTCGCCTTCTCTACAAATCGCGTCGCCTTCCTTGAACGAACGCGATACGCAGATTTTCAATACTTCGCGCACCTGCGCAGCCTTGCAGTCGCGGAAGATCAGTAGCTTCTGCAGTATGGATAGTAGAGAATCCAAAACGCCTCTTTCAGCATATTGTTTGGTACCCAGTGATAGCCCGAGTGGAACTGCGCATGCGGACTTGTTAAAATAGACAAGACCGCATTTCACAGGCAAGCCGGAGTCTGCTATGGCCGAAGAAAACAACGACGATGGTATGGTTTATCGAGAAAAGCGCACGCGACACGCCTTTAATCTCGGGCGCAAACGCGTCATGGAATACGAAGCGATTGCCGACTGGACGCTGCTGCGCAGGCGCGAAAAGCCCATTGCTCGCCTCTTTCATGCCGCCTATATGGCCAAGACGCGCAAGCGCACACCGCGCCCCATCACCTTTGTATTCAACGGTGGGCCGGGAGCAGCATCGGCTTATCTGCACATGGGCGCCCTCGGACCAAGACGCGTCGTATTCAACAGCGATGGCTCGCTCCCACCGCCGCCCACCCAGCTGACGGAAAACGGGGAAAGCTGGCTGCCCTTCACCGACCTAGTTTTTGTCGACCCGATAGGAACTGGATTTAGTCGGACGATTTTGCAGCAAAAAAAGGGGGAAGAAAAAGGCGCGGACAGAGAGCCAAAAGAAAACACCGAGTTTTGGGAAGTGGAACGCGACCTCGAGTCGCTCGGCGAATTCATGCAGCAATTTCTTTCGCAGCATCAGCGCTGGACCGCTCCCATCTTTATCGCCGGCGAGAGCTACGGCGGCTTTCGCGTCGCCAAGCTGGCACGCCTCGTGCAGGAGCGCTACGGCATCGGCCTCAACGGCGCCATTCTCATTTCGCCGGCCATTGAATTTGCCTCCATCCTCGGCTCCGACTACGACCTCATGCACTGGGTGGAACTGCTGCCGACCATGGCTGGAGCCGCCTTTCACCACGGACGCGGACGCGGCAACAGCGCCGACGAAGCCCGCCGCTTAGCCGAAGACTTTGCCCAGGGCGACTATTTGCACCTGCTGGCGCGCGGTGCCTCTATGCCCGACGCCCAGCGCCAGCGCACCATTGGCCAACTGGCGAATCTAATCGGCCTAGAAGAGGCCCTCGTCGACCGGGCCGGTGGACGCATCAGCCGCGTCGTTTTCGCGCGCGAGCTGCTGCGCGACAGGCGTCGCTACTGCGGCCTCTACGACGCATCGCTGACCGCAGTCGACCCCTTTCCCGACCGCATTTCCTACGAGGGACCCGACCCGACGCTGGCCGCTATCGACCGTCTATTTCGCGCCGGTATCAACGCGCAGCTGCGCCAGCATTTACAAGTTGACACCGAACTCGAGTACGAGTTGCTCAGCGGCGAGGTACACCGGCACTGGAAGACAAAGAACGAGCGCTTTATCCGCCAGCAGATCGGAGCAATGGACGACCTGCGCTACGGCATGGTGCTCAATCCACACATGCAGGTGGCCATCAGCCACGGGCACTTTGACATGGTCACGCCCTACTTTTCTTCCAATCGCATCGTCCAGCATATGAAGCTCGACGAATCGCTCAAACCCAACCTGCACATCAGCCACTACGACGGCGGCCACATGTTCTACTCGTGGGAGCGCTCGCGCAAGGCGTTCGCACGCGACATGCAGTCGTTCTACGGAAAGGCCATGGGATAAACCGCATGCAGATCGTCGATCTCAGCGTAGAAATCCATCGCCAGCAGCCCAGCCTACAGCCCAAGCGCGATGCGCTGCAGTCGCTGCCCGGCTCCGGCTCCGTGGCCGTATCCATTGTCACAGACGACGGAATAATCGGCCGGGGCGACGCCTCATTTGGGCGCATTGGCGGCGGACCCGACGCGCTGGCGGCCCTAATCGAGCACGAGCTCAAACCGCTCGTGCTGGGCCACGACCCGTCTATGGTACGCCAGCTGCACGCCGAGATGCGCCGCGAAACGGAGTACCACGGCACGCAGGGGCTGGCCACCATAGGCATTGCCGCCGTCGACACGGCGCTGTGGGACTGTTTGGGCAAAGCGCGCGGCGTGCCCTGCTGGCAGTTGTGGGGCGGCGCCCGTACAACCGTGCGCGCCTACGCCATGGTCGGCTGGCTCAACTACGACGACGCCGAAGTGCAGGCGATCTGCGCGCGCGCTGTGGACCAAGGCTTTCGCGCCGTCAAAATCAAAGTGGGCTACCCGACGCTGCGTCAGGATGTGCAACGCGTCGAAACGGTGCGCGCAGCCGTTGGCGACCAGATAGACATCATGGTCGATGCCAACCAGTCGCTGACGACGGCCGAGGCGATTCGACGCGGACGCGCTTTCGAGCAGCTGGGCTGCCTGTGGTGGGAAGAGCCCATAGCCGCTGACGATATCGACGGCTATGCCGCGCTCGTGCGCGCCCTCGACATACCGATTGCGACCGGCGAAAACCTCTACAGCGCCGCCGATTTTGCGCGCTTTTTCAAGCGCGAAGCCGTGGATATCGTCCAGCCCGACCTGCGCCGCGCCGGCGGGCCAACGGCCCTGCTGCAGGTGGGGCACATGGCCGATGCCTTTCGCATTCCCTACGCCTCGCACGGCGGTGGTCCCGTGCAGCTCAACGTGATGGCGTGTCTGCCCAATGCGCTCTATCTGGAAACGGGTCTACTGGCCGATAACTCGCCGCTCAAATTAGAGGACGGGCACGTGCAAATACCGCAGGGACCGGGGTTCTCTTGGGCGTGATAGAGAGAAAAGAGGCCGTATGAGCGACTTTAGCGAAGTAAAAACAGGGAATCCCGCGCACGAAGGCTGGCCCTATTCCGAAGCGGTGCGAGCCGGCGACTTCGTGTTTGTAGCCGGCGTCGCGGCCGAAGACGAACAGACCGGTCAGCTGCAGGGAACGACTATTGAGGAGCAAACCGAATTTGTTTTTGCCAAGATCGGACGCATCCTCGCCCACGCCGACGCCGACCTGCGCGACGTATGTAGGGTGGCCGTGCACCTGGCCGACATCAACGACTTCCAGCGCTTTAGCGATACCTTCGCACAGATCTTCCACTGGCAGCCGCGGCCAACGCGCATCACCACACAGTCGGGGCTCTATCCGGGCGTGCGTATCGAAGTGGAGTGCACGGCTTACAAGCCGCTAACCCGACCCTAGCCTCAGCGCTCGAAAAGGGCGCGCGCGAACGCCTCGCCCTCAAACGGCTGCAGATCGTCAGCACCTTCGCCGACGCCGATCAATTTGACGGGTAGATCCATCTCTTTGCGCAGCGCCACGACGATACCGCCTTTGGCCGTGCCGTCTAGCTTGGTCAGGACCAGGCCCGTCAACTCGGTCGCTTCGTTGAATTCGCGCGCCTGCGACAGCGCGTTCTGCCCGTTGGTCGCATCGAGCACCAGCAGCGTCTCGTGCGGAGCCTGCGGGTCCTGCTTGGCCAACGAGCGCCGAATTTTTTTCAGCTCCTCCATCAGATTCACTTTGTTCTGCAGGCGCCCGGCCGTGTCTACCAGCAGCACGTCGACCTGGCGGTGCCGAGCCGCCGCCAGCGCATCAAACGCAACCGCTGCTGGATCGGCCCCCTGCTGCGCGCGCACAATATCGACCTCGGCGCGCTCGGCCCACACGTCTAACTGCGCCACCGCACCCGCGCGAAACGTATCGCAGGCAGCCACCAGAACCTTGCGACCCGCATCGGCATACTGCTTGGCCAGTTTGCCCACCGTCGTCGTCTTGCCGGCGCCGTTAACGCCGACGACCAGAATGACAAAGGGCGTCCCCGGCAGCGGCTGGTCACCCAGCGGCAGCGCGCCGTCTGCTCCCAGATCTACCGCCGCCGCCAGCTGCTCCTGCAGCAGGCGCATGACGCCCTGCTGATCGCTGACTTTTTCTTCGCGCACGGCGCTGCGCAACTGTTCGATAACATCAACGGCGGTGTCGAGGCCTATATCGGACTGAATCAAAATGGCCTCTATTTCTTCCAGTGTATCCTCATCGACCCGACCCCCTATCGGCACGACCGCTGCAATCTTGTCGTGCATGGCATCGCGCGTCTTGCTGAGTCCCTCTTTGATTTTGTCGAAAAAACGACCTAACATTGCCATCTCTCGCAGTGTGCTGTGTGGTTGCCCTGTCGGCCCGTCGGCGCCGCAATCTGCGGTGCAGATCATTCTACGCTGTGGCCAGCGCCAGCGCCAAACATTCTCAAACGGACAAACTGACGCGGGACAGTATATTATCCGAGCGGCCTTTTTTGTCAAGGGTCACGTGTCGGCAAATCATTTATAGACAAAATCTTACAGCAATTAAGAGTGCTTCCATTACCTTGACTTTTACACCAATCCTGCCTAGGTTCTGCTTTTTCCTTGTGAAAGAGCTACCGCTTTGCTAAGTCCTGCTTGCACTGCTATTTACCGTCTTTTCAACGCCGTTCTGTTCTGCGCGCTGTGCTGGGCGTCCAGCGCCCGTGCTACACCGGTCGAATTCATGCCCGTGGACCACGTCAAACGCGGCATGAACGGCTACGGCCTGAGCGTGTTTCAGGGCACGCAGATCGATACCTTCGGCGTGGAAATTCTCGGCGTTATTGCGGGCGGCATCGGGCCGGGACATGATCTGATCCTGGCGCGCTTGTCCGGAGCAAACTTAGAGCATACGGGCATCATACGCGGCATGAGCGGCAGTCCGGTTTATATCGACGGGCTGCTCGTCGGTGCCATCGCCTACGGCTGGTCCTATTCCAAGGATCCAATTGGCGGCATCACCCCCATCGGGCCCATGATCGACGTCACGCAGCGCGCGGCCGCCGTAGAGGGGCCCGAGCGCCAATCCATCGACTTCTCACCGTCCGAATGGATCGGCGACGGGCGTGCACCGCAGCACGGGACGCTGGAGCCGCTCGCCACGCCGGTGGCGCTGTCCGGCTTTTCTCGAATCGCCGGCGACGTATTGCAGCAGGCCTTGGCGCCGCTGGGTATGGACGCGGCTCTCGGACCGGGCAACGCCGCTGTAGACCAGCCGGCGCCGGCCATCGAACCGGGTGCCGGACTGGGCGTGCAGCTAATCAGCGGCGACCGCAACGCCACCGCCATCGGCACATTGACCTGGACCGATGGCGAGCGCTTTGTCGGCTTTGGCCACTCCATGCTGCACATGGGCACCACCGAAATGCCGGCAACCAGCGCCTACGTCCACCAGATCATTCCCAGCCAAATCAGCTCGTTTAAACTCGGCGGACCCGTGCAGCCCTTTGGCACCGTGCAGCAGGACCGCCAGGCCGGTATTGGCGGACAGATCGGACCGGCGCCATCCATGGTACCCGTAGCCGTCGACCTAGCGAACAACGACGGCGCACATCGCTCGCAGTACGCCGTTATGCGGCATCGCGATCTGCTCCCCGTCTTGGTGCGCTCCGTGCTCCTTTCGGCGATGGAATCAACCGAAAAGCTCGTCGGCGATGCGGCGCTTTCCCTGCGCACTACGGTCGCCCTGCGCGACGGCCAACGCGTCGAATACGACCAGTTCTACAGCGGCCCCTCGGCTGCACTAATCGCTTCTATAGAGGCCGTGCAACCACTGGCCTCTATCGCTCAAAGCCCCTTTGCGGGACTCGATATCGACTCGGTCTATTTTGCGGCCGAAGTCCGCGAGGCGCTGGCGCTGGCACAGATAACGGGTATGCGCTTGCCCAATGCAGCGCTTCGAGCAGGGCACGCCGCTGCAGTGGAAGTGACGCTACAGCCCTACCGCAGCGCACCCATTCGACACACCGTGTCGCTGGATATCCCCAACGGCACGCCACCGGGACCGCTGCTCGTGCGCGCCAGCAGCGGCGAGTCGGCGCGCCAGTCCGAGCGCGTGCGTCGACCCGACGCCTTCGTGCCGCGCAGCGGCGAAGACCTGCTGGCCTTGGTGCAAATGCCGGGGCGCGCAGACGAGCTCGTGATCGAAGTGTTGCTGCCGCAGCCCGGGCTAACAGTGCACGGACGCGAGTTTCCCTCGCTGCCGCCGTCGGCGCGCACCGTGTTGGAAAGCGAATCGTCCTCTGGCCACTTGGGTTCCGTCAGCGAGCACGTCTTGCTGCGCGTGCGCCAGACCGTGCCCTATGCGCTAACCGGCGAACAGAGCGTTGAAGCCGCCGTAGAACCCCACTGAACGACAGAGAGACTGATAACACATGATAAAAGTTATCCTCGCACACGTGCTCTTTCTCACGGTGTGCGCCATCCCCGTCAACGGCGAACGACACAAGGTATGGAGACAGTTTGGCTACGAGGCATTTGCAGCGGGCAAGGCGCACGGCATCGCCATCGCCGCCGACGGCACGCTGCGCCCGGCCGCTGCGCTCGATAGTTTTGCCACCGTTGACGCCGAGCGCATTTGGGATCTTGCACAGGGCGATGACGGCACGATATACGCGGCAACAGGCGACGATGGACGCCTCTATTCAATCGACGAAAACGGCGCGAGCACGCTGCTCTTCGACTCGCCGGAGGTCTCGCTACATGCGCTAGCCATCGGCCAGGACGGCACGCTCTACGCCGGCAGCGCGCCGGACGGCATCGTCTATAAGCTGCCGCGCAACGGCCAGCCCACGGTGCTGGCACATACCGGCAGCCACTACGTATGGGATCTGGCCTTTGACGGGCGCGGCCGTCTCTACGCGGCAACGGGCGAGCCGGCCAACGTGCTGCGCATTGACGCAGATGGGCAAATCGAAGAGGTATTCTCTCCGGACGATCACCACATCATCTCCCTGCTCTTTATCGATGACACGCTGTATGCGGGCAGCGCGCAAAAGGGGCGTGTATACGAAGTCGGCGACGGCAATGGACGCCTGCTCTTTGAGGCGGCACAGGAAGAAATACACGCGCTGGTCAGCGATGCCGAAGGCGTGCTATATGCGGCCGCTATCAGCGGTGAGGGCAGCGACCAGAGCACCGCGCTTTTCCGAACGGAAACTAGCGGCAGCACCTACGAGTGGTGGAGAGACGGCAGTGCACAGCTGCGCGACCTAGCCCGGGCTAACGACGCGCTATTAGTGGCAACCGATGACGGGCGCATCGTGCAACTCAATGCAGCGGCGCAGCCGAGCCTATTAGCACACGGCGACGACTTCAAAACCAATCGCATGCTGCGCGCTGCCGATGAGTCAATTTATTTAGCATCAGCGCATACCGGCCAGCTGCGGCGCCTGGGGCCGGCCCGGTCGGAAGGGCACTACGAATCCAAGGTTGAAGACGTTGGCGGACACGCGCAGTGGGGCCGCGTAGAGTGGCGCGGCAGCGGCGTCGCAGTGCAGACGCGCAGCGGCAACAGCGCCGAACCCGATGCCACGTGGAGCGATTGGTCGACGGCGGAGAGCCAGAGCGGTGCAGCCATAGAGAGCCCGGCGGCTCGCTACATACAGTACAAAGTTTCTCTCAAGGGGCGCGACGCCTATTTGATCGACCTGACGCTGTACGCCCAGCGCGCCAACCTGCCGCCACACATTGCTTCGCTCGAGGTCCAGCCCTACCGCACGCCGCAGGCGCGGGGCGCCAACCAGCAGCAGCAACCCAGCGCGCAGAACCAGCGTAGCACCAACCCCCCGCAGGCGCGCAGCCTGTACCTGCTGCGCTGGCAGGCCAGTGACCCCAACGACGAAGAGCTAGTCTACGACCTCTACCTGCGCGGCGAAGACCAGAAGCAGTGGAAGAAGGCGCACGAAGGCGAAGAACGCTCTTCGCTGCTGTGGGATACGGCAACGATGCCCGAAGGATGGACACAGCTCAAACTCGTTGCTTCGGACCGGGGCCAGAACCCACCGAACGAGGCGCTGCACAGCGAGCGCATTAGCGCGCCGTTTGCCATCGATAACAGCCCTCCACGCATTGAGCTCAAGGCCTATGACGAGGGGCGCGGAGAGGTGCGCATCGAGATAGAGATCAGCGACCGCATCTCCGCGCTGCGCAAAGCGCAGTACAGCATAGACTACGGCGACGAGGAATACCCCATCGGTGCCGAAGACGGCATGTACGACAGCCGGCGCGAGACGGCAGCACTAATGCTGTCCAACCTGGAAAGCGGTGAACACGTAATCGCCGTGCAGGCCTGGGATGCGCTCGACAACGTCGGCGCCCAGCAAATCGTCTTACGCGTAGAATGAACGACCATGCGACCTATATGCGGCGCGCGCTGGCCTTAGCGCGGCGCGCGCGCGGGCGCGCCAACCCCAACCCCACCGTCGGCGCCGTCGTCGTGCGCAATGGGCGCATCGTCGGCGAGGGCGTGACCAGCCCGGTGGGCGGCGCGCACGCCGAAGTCAACGCCTTTGCCACTGCGGCCAACCTGGCGCGGGGGGCGACCCTATACGTCACCTTGGAACCCTGCTCCTTTCACGGACGCACGCCGCCCTGCTGCCAGGCCGTAGTAGAGGCGGGCGTAAAAAAGGTGTACTGCGCACTAGAGGATCCCGACAGGCGCGTCAACGGGCGCGGCATCGCCCACCTGCGACGCCATGGTGTTCACGTCGACGTCGGCCTGCTGGGCGACGAGGCTGCCGCGCTGCATGCGGCCTATATCACCCATCGCACACAGCAGCGCCCCTACACCATTCTCAAGCTGGCACAAACCCTCGACGGGCGCATTGCCGCACGGGGCGGGGACGCGCGCTGGATAACGGGGGAAGCCGCGCGGCGCCACGCCCATCGCTGGCGCTCCTACGTCGACGCCGTTGCCGTGGGAGCCAACACGCTGATAGCCGATGACCCCCTGCTCAGCGTGCGCCACGTCAGGGGTCGCAGTCCGCGCCCCATTGCCATTGACGGGCGTTTGCGCGCCCGCCCAAGCGCCAAGCTCTTCGCGCAGCCGGGCGCCATACTGGCCACCGGCAAGACGGCCCCGGCGGCCAAACGGCGCGCCGTCGAAGCAGCCGGCGCCCACGTATGGACCTTTTCGACACAGCGCGGTCGCATCGACCTGCGCTCTTTTGCACGGCGCGCCGCCGAAGAAGATATAACCAGTCTGATCGTCGAAGGCGGAGGCCAACTGGCCGCGGCCTTTCTGCGCGCGCGGCTGGTCGACCAGGTGCATATTTATCTGGCCCCGCGCATTCTCGGAGAAGGCATCGCCGCCGTCGCCGACTTACACATCGAGCAGATCGCAAGCAGCATTGCGCTGAAAGGCGTGTGCACGCGCCGCTTGGGCGATGATCTGCTCTACACTGCCGAGGTGGAGTACCCGTGTTCACAGGACTCGTAGAAGAAGTGGGGCACGTGCGCCACGTGGCGCGCCAGGGCTCTTTTCAACGCATGCACATTGCCGCCACAGCCGTGCTCGAGGGCATGGCCGTGGGCGACAGCGTAAACGTCGATGGAGCCTGCCAAACCGTCGTCGCTTTCGACGGCGCGAGCTTTAGCGTAGAAACCGTTGCCGAAACGCTTAGCCGCACGACGCTCGGCCAGTTTCAAAGTGGCCGAGCCGTCAACCTCGAACGCGCCATGCAGCTAGGCGACCGGCTGGGAGGGCACCTAGTGCAAGGGCACGTCGATGGCGTAGGGCACATCGCTTCACTGCAGCAGGCCGACGGGGAGTGGCGCATTCGCATCGCCGCCCCCCCCGAGCTACAGCGCTATATCGCCGGCAAGGGCTCTATTGCCGTCGACGGCACGAGTTTGACGGTGGCCGCTCTGAGCGCCGAGGGGTTTACGATTTCCGTTATCCCCCATACATTTGATAATACTGTTCTTAGCCAACGTCGCGTCGGCGACGCAGTCAACCTCGAAGTCGATGTCATCGCCCGCTATATAGAACGCCTGCTCGCCGCCGGCAGCGATTCCAGCGCCGGACTGAGCTTTGAAACGTTGCGCGAGATGGGATACTGAAGTGCCACATTTCAACACGATAGAAGAAGTCGTAGAGGACCTGCAAAACGGCCGCATGGTCGTCGTCGTCGACGAGCGCGCTACTAGCGGTGAAGGGGACGAGGTCATAGGCGAGGGCGAGCTGATGATGATCGCCGAGCTGGCGACGGCCGATGCCATCAATTTCATGATGCGCCACGCCGGTAGTCCTCCCACCGTTGCCGCCCGACGCGACCACCTGTCCAAGCTAGACATACACGAAGTGGCCACGGGGAGCCGCGGCCCACGCGGCGCTTCCATCATGGTTTCGATTAACGCGCGCGACGTCGAGGGAACGGGCGTTTCGGCCGTTGATCGCGCCCTGACCATACGCCGTTTAACCGACGCAGCCAGCACGCCCGAAGACTTTGAGCAACCCGGTCACGTCACGCCGCTTATGGCACAGGCCGGCGGCGTGCTCAGACGCGCTGGCCACACCGAGGCTTCGGTCGATTTAGCCCTGATGGCCCACTTTCAGCCCGTGGCGCTGATGGCGGCCATTCTCGACGAAAGCGGCAACGTCGCCGACACGCCCTACTTGCTCGAATTTGCCAAGCGCCATCGCTTTAAAATTGCCACGATCCACGATTTGATCGCCCATCGCCGTCGCACGGAAAAGCTCGTTCACTGCGAGGCCGTATCGCCCATGCCGACGCAGTTTGGCGAATTTACCGCCTATGCCTATCGCAGCCTAGTCGACGACAACCCCTACATAGCGATGGTGTACGGCGACGTCAGCGACGGGCAGGACACGCTGGTGCGCATGCACTCGGGCTGCCTGACGGGCGACGCGCTGGGCTCGCTGCTATGCGACTGCGGAGAGCAGCTGCAGCGCTCCATGCAGATGATCGTCAACGAGGGGCGCGGTGTCATCGTCTACATCCAGCATCACGAAGGGCGCGGCATCGGCATCTTGCACAAGCTAAAAGCCTACGAGCTGCAGCAGAGCAAGGGGCTCGATACGATCGAAGCCAACCACGCGCTGGGTCATCCGACGGACTCGCGCGACTACGGTATTGGCGCCCAAGTGCTGTACGATCTCGGACTGCGCCAGGTGCGCTTTCTGACCAACAACCCCAAGAAGCGCGTAGGTCTGGAGGCCTATGGACTTTCCGTCGTAAAGCAAGTTCCGATAGAGTCCACGCCCAATCCGCACAACCTGCGTTACTTAGAGACCAAACGCGACAAGATGGGACATATCACGCTGCTTCCCGGCAGCGAACGGGAGAAAGGAAACGGCTAAATGCCCAAAGTGCACGAAGGACAGCTCGACGCGAAGGGAAAGCGCTTTGCCATCGTCGTCAGCCGCTTTAACGACCTGGTGACGACGCGCCTGCACGACGGCGCTATAGACTGTTTGCATCGCCACGGCGCAGACGATGGCGATATAGAAGTGGCCTGGGTGCCCGGCGCATTTGAACTGCCCATGGTCGCGCAAAAATTGGCGAAGACCGGTCGATTTGACGTGGTGATCTGCCTCGGCTGCGTCGTGCGCAGTGACACGCCGCACTTCGACTATGTAGCCGGCGAATCGTCCAAGGGGATCGCTCGCGTCGGCCTCGATACCGGCGTCCCCATCACCTTTGGCGTTATTACTGCCGACACCGTTGATCAAGCCGTACAGCGGGCGGGAGTCAAAGCAGGCAATCGCGGCTGGGACGCCGGCATGAACGCGATCGAAATGGCCAGCCTGATGGCTTCCATCGAGTAGATGGAAGAAGAAGACGATTTTTTCGGCGACGGCTCATCGGCCGACGAGGCGCCGCCCGACAGTCGCAGCGGAGCGCGCCAGGTAGCGCTGCAGGCCCTCTACTGGGAAATGAGCCAGTCCGGCGGCGCGGAAGAAGCCGTCGACCAACTGTGTGAGCGCTTCGCCCTATCGCAGGGCGTGCGCACCTTCGCCGAGCAATTAGTGCAACAGGTCCATCAACACGGCGACGCCATTGATATACTGATCGCCGAGACGTCGACGCGTTGGAGTCCGGAGCGCATCGCCCGCGTGGATCGCTTGATACTGCGCCTCGGGCTGGTAGAGATGCTGCACGTAGACGACGTGCCGGCGCGCGTGGCCATCCACGAAGCCGTCGATCTGGCGCGCGCATTTAGCACCGCCAAATCGTACGCCTTTGTCAACGGCATTCTAGACGCCGTGGCCAAGCGCCAAGGGCTGGGAGTGTGAACGCGTGCGCGTTGGTTTGCTGTCAGACGTTCATGCAAACCTCGAAGCGCTGCAAGCAGTACTCAAATCGGGCCATCAGCGCGGCGTAGCGCAGTGGATATGCTTGGGCGACCTAGTCGGCTACGGCGCCGATCCGCTCGCTTGCATACAGCTGGTGCGCGAACGCTGCCAGACCGTGCTGATGGGCAACCACGATGCGGCGGTAGCTGGCCTGATGGACACGCGTGCATTCAACGCAGTTGCGCGCACGGCCGTGCAGTGGACGGTGGAACAGCTTTCGGCCGCGGAGCGTTACTATCTGGCATCGCTTCCGCTCGAACACACCGACGGAATTGTCCACTGCGTGCACGCCGAACCGCACCGGCCCGCCGCCTGGGGCTACGTCGCCGATGTGCAAGCGGCCAGCGCGGCGCTAGATCACACATCTGCCTCGCTGTGCTTTGTCGGGCATTCCCACCGCGCCTTTGTTTGCGCACGGCACGGCGACCGCATGCACCAGTGCACGATGCGCTCGGGTGTATGCGAGTTGAATGGGGCGGCGCGCTACCTAGCGAACGTCGGCAGTGTCGGCCAACCGCGCGACGGCGAATGGCGAAGCTGCTACGGCATTTGGGACCAAGAGCAGCACGCGCTAGAGCTCGTGCGCTGCCCGTACGATATAGAAAGCACACAGCAGAAAATACGCGCCGTTGGCCTGCCGAACTTTCTCGCCGACCGCTTGGCGCAGGGCCATTAGTACTGGAGACCTAGGGGAATACCATGTTAAACACGCTGATCAAAAAAGTCTTTGGCTCGCAGTCCGATCGCGACTTTAAAAAGACGCAGCCGAACATTGACGAAATCAACCGCATTGCCCAGCAGTTGAGCACACTCAGCGACGGCGAGTTACAGGGAAAAACAGCCGAGTTTCGCCAGCAAATGCACGAGCGAACGGCCAGTCAGCGACAGCGCCTAAGCGTGCTGGAAGGGGAGCTGCGCGGCGAGCTCGAACCAGACCTGCGCGAGCGCTTTAACGACGAGTTAGACGAACTCGACAAGGCCATCCGCGACCACGAAGCGGAATTCCTCAACGAGATCATGCCCGAGGCCTTCGCCATGGTCAAAGAGGCCTGTCGGCGCTTAGTCGGCAAAGAGTGGGACCGAGCCGGCGAATCGGTGACCTGGGAAATGCAGCCCTACGACGTTCAGGTCTTCGGCGGCATTATGCTGCACCAGGGCAAAATTGCCGAAATGGCCACCGGCGAGGGTAAGACGCTGGTCGCCACGATGCCCCTCTATCTGAACGCCCTGCCCTCGCGCGGTATTCACCTGATCACCCACAACGAGTACCTAGCCCGGCGCGATGGCATGTGGATGGGACCGCTCTTCAACTTTCTAGGTCTGTCCGTTGGCATTATCCAGGACATCCACCAAACTGGTCACGAGGCATTTTTGTTGCCTGCGCCCGAGGGCATACCAACCGAATTCGACTGGCAGAGCGTCGGTCATAAAGAAGCCTACGGTGCCGATATCGTCTACGCCACCTGCTCACAGGTCGGTTTCGACTACTTGCGCGACAATATGTCGGTGCGGACCGAAGACCTCATGCAGCGCGAGTTTAACTTTGCCATCGTCGACGAAGCGGACTCCATTCTCATCGACGACGCGCGCACACCGCTCATTCTATCTGGGCCGGTGCCCGACTCGACCAACCAGTACAAGCAGATGAAGCCGCTGGTCGAAAAGCTGCTGCGCGCTCAGACGAACCTGGTCAATAAGGCCGTTGCTGAAGCAGAAAAACAGGCCCAAGCAGACGGCGAGTTCTCGTATGAGCTCGGCATCGAGTTACTCAAGTCCACGCGCGGCATACCCAAGAACCGTCGCCTGCTGCGGATCTTGCAGGAAGAGGGCGTTAAGCGGCTTATCAACCGCGTCGAAGCCGACTATATGCGGGACAAGCGTCTGAGCGAAATCGACGAACAGCTCTACTTTGTCGTCGACGAGCGCGCCAACACGATTGACCTGACCGAAAAGGGACGCGACCTGCTCTCACCGGACGAACAGGCCCTTTTCGTGCTGCCCGATATAAGCATCGAAGTGGAAGCCATTCGCAGCGACGAAGCGCTCAGCGACGAAGACAAGCGCCTGAAGGAAGAGGAAGCACACCGCAGCTACGCGGAAAAAAGCGAGGCCGTGCACAATATCAATCAGTTGATGAAGGCCTACACCCTCTTTGAAAAAGACGTCCAATACATGGTCACGGAAGACGGCCGCGTCGTCATTATCGACGAGTCAACCGGCCGGCCCCAGCCCGGACGCCGCTTTTCCGACGGCCTGCACCAAGCTCTCGAAGCCAAAGAGGGCGTCAAGCTGCAGCACGAGACGCAGACCATCGCGACCATAACGCTGCAGAACCTCTTCCGCATGTACCACAAACTGGCGGGAATGACCGGAACCGCTGAGACCGAGGCCGGCGAGCTGTGGGAGATTTACAAACTCGACGTGACGGTGATTCCCACCAATCGTCCCGTGCGCCGCGTCGACCAAGAAGACCAGATATACCGCACGCGCAAAGAGAAGTTTCAGGCCATCATCGACGAGGTTGCACGTCTAAACGAGATGAACCTGCCCGTGCTGGTTGGCACGGCGTCGGTCGAGAGCTCGGAGTTGCTGAGCCGCATGCTGACGCGCAAAGGCATTAAACACCAGCTGCTCAACGCGCGCTACCACGAAAAAGAAGCACAGATCGTAACCGATGCAGGACAGGCAGGCGCCGTGACGATTGCCACCAACATGGCCGGGCGCGGCACCGACATCAAGCTAGCGCCCAACGTAATTCGCATTGACCGCGATATCGTCGAGTCGACGATGTCGCTCAACGACAAGCTGCCTTCCGGCAAAACCCTGCGTCAGCACCTGATCGACGAGCCAAGCGGCCTGCAGGTCATCGGCACCGAGCGCCACGAGGCGCGACGAATCGACCGACAGCTGCGCGGGCGCTCTGGCCGCCAAGGCGACCCGGGCTCGTCGCGCTTTTTCCTTTCGCTCGAAGACGACCTGATGCGCCTATTCGGTTCGGAGCGCATTGCCTCGGTCATGGATAAGCTCGGCGCAGAAGAGGGCGAAGTGATCGAACACGGCATGGTCACTAAATCGATCGAACGTGCGCAGAAGAAAGTCGAGGCGCGCAACTTTGAAATGCGCAAACACGTCCTCGACTACGACGACGTGATGAACCAGCAGCGTCAGGTCATCTACAATCGGCGCCACGACCTGCTGGAGCGCCAAAGCGCCCACGAGCTTATCGAGGAAATGATCGACGAGCAAGTCGACTTCCTCCTCGCCAACTTTGCCAACGCCGAAGGCCATCCCGAGGAATGGGATTGGGATGGCATGCAGGTCGACTTCGGCAGCACGTTCTTTCTCGGCTTCACCGTATCTGTTGAAGAGCGTGCGACCACCAGCTACGAAGACCTGCGCGCGCAGCTAACGCAGACGGTTCAGGAAGCCTACCAGCGCCGCCTCGATACCGTCGGCGTCGAAGTATTTCGCGAAGTAGAAAAGGCCATTGCCCTCCATACCATCGACACCTGTTGGCAGGAACATCTGCAGGAAATCGACGAGCTAAAAGACGGCATTGGCTTTGTAGGCGTCGGCGGCAAGAATCCGCTCATTGAGTATAAGAAGGGCGCCTTTGACATATTTGAGCGCCTAATCGCGCGCATAAGCCAGGAAACGCTGAAGAACCTCTTCCAGCTGCGCATCGATACCGAAGCCAGTCAGGTCGAGCGCCGCCAGGCCCCCCAGCGCGTGCGCGCTGTGCATCGCGACGCGACCAATATGGGCTTCCAGAGCGGAGAGCGTTCGGCGCCCAGCGCAGCGCCGGGACGGACGGCCCCTTCGGGTGGCTTGCCCATGGGGCAACCCGTCAACGATCCGAGTCAGGTCACCGCGTCCGGTCCAGGAGGCTCAGAGGCCCCCGGACCCAAACAGCCCATTGTCCGCGATCAGCCCAAAGTGGGCCGCAACGATCCCTGCCCGTGCGGAAGTGGCAAGAAGTACAAGCGCTGCCACGGCATCAACGAATAGCGGTGCGCCTCCATCCCGCGAGATAGGACCAGCGGCATAGAACCCGCATCGCGGCGCTCGGCAGCGCTGCTTTAACGGAGGGATTGCAGGACGGCAATGGAATTGTGGCAGCTCATCTGTCTGGGAGCCTACTGTGCGATCGTTATCGTCCTCGGCATATACGGGCTCCACCGCTACCAGCTGCTGCGCCTGTTCCAGCGCCACCGCGATGAGGCAATCGCGCCCGCCGGGCGCTTTGCCACGCTGCCTCCAATCACAGTCCAACTGCCGCTCTACAACGAGTTCCACGTCGCCGAACGCCTGATCGGCGCCGTCGCCCAGCTCGACTATCCACGCGACCTGCTGCACGTGCAAGTGCTGGACGATTCAACCGACGAAACCCGTCAGCGCGCGCGCCAGATTTGTTCGCGTTTGGCAGGTGAGGGCTTGGATATCGACTACCTGCATCGCCGCGAGCGCAGCGGTTTTAAAGCCGGTGCACTCGCCGCCGGCCTGCCGTCGGCCAAAGGCGAGTTCGTGCTCATTCTCGACGCCGACTTCGTCCCCCCCGCCGACTTGCTGCACAGCGTTATCCACTACTTCACCGATCCACAGGTCGGCATGGTACAGACGCGCTGGGGGCATCTCAATCGCGAGCACTCGCTGCTCACGCGCATCCAGTCCATTTTTCTCGACGGCCACTTCGTCGTCGAGCACACGGCGCGCAGC
>JAYPJE010000068.1:0-19360 GCA_038128265.1 Gemmatimonadota bacterium | reverse complement strand
CTGCGCACGGCACTGCAACATTGAAAAAACGCCGTTTGGCAGTGCCCCATTCGCTCGTCGAGCGGGGGGCAAGCCCGCGGCGCTGAGCAAATCGAGACAGCTGCTAAACGGCGTTTTGCGGTGTCTGCGGGGGGCGGTGGGTTATTCCAGTGCGCGCGACGCACTCCCCGCAGTGCGCCGCGCGCGATCGGACGCGCTCTCCTCTACCCACCTTTACACATAAATCGGGAGAGTCGGGTCCATGCAGCTTGTTTAGAAACTGCGACCGAATACGAGGAAAGACGTTTCCTGATCGGGGTTAATTATGTAAGAGCCAAAGTACTCGCCCTTGCTGACGTTGATGCCGACCGCTGCAACCATGGGGTCACCATCCGTAGTATAGGCTCCGTTGCCCAAACCGGCGCTCAAGCTCACTTCGGCTTCGTCAACTTCGCCCAGCCCATAACCGAGTTCGACCCACAGCGAGTTGTCGTCATCGCCGAGCACGTTTACGGCAGCGGCAATGCTCAAGTCGCCCGCTTCAAAAGAGCCCATGATCTCGATTACGTGGGCGCCGTCGCTGCCGTAGTCGAAGAAGCCGTCACTGCCGGTATAGCCCGGGAAGTAGTAGTCAGAAATGGTGACGCCCACTGGACCTGCGGAAAAGCTGACATACAGATCGTTTTCGTTCATACCGTTGCTGGTTATACCCCAAGAAGACCAGGCTCCTATTTCAAAGCTATCGGTGCTGTAGGCGATGCTTGGCTGCACGGAAACGGCATCGCCAAAGTCGGAGCCACGCCAGACGTAGCGGTTCACCAAATCGGCGCCGAGGCCGATGTCAGCCGTGGCGGGGACGGCGGTTAGGCCAAGGCCTAAGAGGGCGAAAGATAATAACAGCTTCTTCATTTTGACTCTCTCCTTAGAGGGTTCGGTGGGTAAGGTGCCCTTCGGGGCTGTGAAAAAAACAGGGTTGAGATATGGCTGGTCGGCGCGGCAAGGGGAGGGTGGTCTTGCCGCACCGACCTGTGATGGCGAATCAGAGAGCGCTCTCCCCGGTTTCGCCAGTACGTATGCGCACCGCGTCCTGCACGGGCGATGAAAAGACCTTTCCATCGCCGACTTTTCCGGACTTGGACGCTTCGACGATGGCGTTAATCGCCCCGTCTTTGTCTCCGTCTTTTACCACGACTTCAACTTTAATCTTGGGAACGAAGTCGATGCGATACTCGGCGCCTCGGTAGACTTCGCGATGTCCGCGCTGGCGGCCAAAGCCGCGTATCTCCGTGACCGACATGCCGACTATGCCAATTTCTCCCAGTGCTTTTTGCACGCCTTCCAGAGCGGAAGGACGCAAGTATGCTTCTATCTTAAACATGGCGTATTCTCCTAGTCGCAAGCGCTCTTAGTTATTGATGTGCTGGAAGTCGGCGTAGGCCGGCTGACCGTGTTCGCTCAGGTCGAGGCCTTCATATTCCTCGTCTTCGTCGACGCGGAAGCCCAGAGTGACTTTCGCAAGGAAGGCTAAGATAAGCGAAATAACAAAGGCGAAGGCCGCGTAGCACAGCGTGCCTATGAGCTGCGTGCTAAAGGTGTGTTCGGGGTTGGTGCTGAACAGGCCAACGGCGAGCGTTCCCCAGATGCCGCAGATGCCGTGCACGGAGATGGCGCCAACGGGATCATCGATTTTAATGCGATCGATAATGACGATGGCGAATACGACGATGATACCGGCAATCAGACCGATGAGCATCGCGCTGCCCCACGTCACGGTATCGGCACCGGCGGTGATGCCGACTAGGCCGGCGAGAATGCCGTTCAGACCCATGGTGATGTCGGGTTTCTTCAAATAGATGTAAGAGGTGATAATGGCGGCCAAGCAGCCTGCGGCGGCCGCCAGCGTGGTTGTCACAAAGACCAGCGATACGAGTCCGGGATCTGCGCTGAGGACGGAGCCGCCATTAAAGCCATACCAGCCCAGCCACAGCAGGAACACGCCAATGGTAGCCAGTGGCATGCTGTGGCCGAGAATGGGGCGAATCTGCCCGTCTACGTACTTGCCCATGCGCGGACCGAGTACTATCACGGCGGCCAGTGCGGCAAAACCACCAAAAGCATGCACGAGCGAAGAGCCGGCAAAGTCGTAAAAGCCCATCTGGTCGAGCCAGCCGCCGCCCCATTTCCAGGAACCGGCGATGGGATACATAAAGGCCACGAGCAGCGTAGCATACAGCATAAAACCGGAAAGTTTAACGCGTTCGGCGACGGCCCCAGAGACGATGGTGGCTGCCGTGGCGGCAAACATGGCCTGGAAAATAAAGTCGGACCAGTAGGTGTAGTCGGCGTATTTGTTGGTCAGGTTGGCGACGTCGTCGTCAAAGCCAATCCATCCCTTGATGGCGAGATAGCCATTGAAATCGCCTGGGTACATGGTATTGAAGCCAGTTAGTGCGTAAGAAATGATCCCTACGGAGATGATGAAGAGATTTTTAAAGAGAATGTTGACGGTATTTTTCTGACGCGTTAAGCCGGTTTCCAGCGTCGCAAAGCCGAGGTGCATGATAAAAACCAAGGCCGCTGAGATCAGAATCCACAAATTGTCGATCATGAATTTAGGATAGGCCAACGGCATGGCCTGGAATGCTTCCACGGTCGTGAAATCCTCGGCGTGGACGGTGCTGCTTCCTGCTGCAGCCAGCGCAGAGAGCGCTGCGAGTACTGCTATGCGGAGTTTGGGCATAATATCCTTCCCTTTGCGGTGCGTTGCTGCTGATCTCCCCTGCGCCGCGCTTAGCGGGGTAGCGCTGTGTGAAGAGCGCCCGGCGGTGGGAACGAATGTGAAAGCGCGCTAACGTTTCAGCATTGGGACAGCAAGCGGGGTGCCAAGCGGAAGGTATGTGTGTAGAAGGGCTAGCTCGGCTTTAAAAAACAGCGAGTTAGTGTCTTAAAGAGTATGGAGGTGCAGGAAACAAAAAACAACAACAATGTCTTTTTGTCCATGTTGAAAAGTACATTATTGTTGCTTTTTGCTCTTGTACTGTTTGGGGTTGATGTCTAACTTTTGGATCCGATAGGAGAAAATGCGCGTCGACGTGCCGAGGATGCGCGCTGCTTTGGCCATATTCCCGCGGGCATTTTTGAGGGCCTCAATGAGTATCTCGCGTTCGTAGGCCTTTAGGAGGGCCTCAAAGGATCCAGCTACGGGGGTATTGGTGGCGTCGGCCGTCTGCAGCGAGGGGGGCATGTGATGGCCGTGCACTACGCCGTCGTTGCTGAGAATAACAGCTCGTTCGATGCAGTTTTCCAGCTCGCGCACGTTGCCGGGCCAGTGGTAGCTCATCATCATGTCGATGGCTGGGGTTGAAATACGGCGAATTTCGCTGTTGTGCTGGCTCGCGTATTTTTCGAGAAAGTGATCCGCTAGCAGCAATATATCTGATTTGCGCTCGCGCAGCGGAGGCATAAAAATCGGAAACACATTGAGTCGGTAAAATAGGTCTTCGCGAAAAGTGCCCTCGGCAACGGCTTGCTCGAGGTTGACGTGCGTGGCGGCGATGATGCGCACGTCGATGGGAATGGGGGCGTCGCTGCCTAGGCGTTCCACTTCGCGATTTTGCAGCACGCGCAGTAGTTTGACCTGGACAGCGGGGCTGAGTTCGCCAATTTCGTCGAGAAATATCGTGCCGCCGTTGGCCCGTTCAAAGCGGCCCACTTTGTTGCCCGAAGCGCCCGTAAATGCCCCTTTTTCGTAGCCAAACAGCTCGCTTTCGATAAGCGTTTCGGGCAGGGCGGCGATGTGGACTTTGACAAAGTTCTTGTTGGCGCGCAGGCTGTTGTAGTGCAGGGCGTCGGCGATGAGCTCTTTGCCGGTGCCGCTTTCGCCGCGCAGTAAAACAGTCGCGTCGCTGGGGGCTACTTGGCGCACCAATTCGCCGATTTCCTGCATCGGCCGCGCATTGCCAATTAGGTTGGCCGGTTGAAAGCGCTCGCGCAGCTCCTGCTTGAGGCGCTGATTTTCGTCGACTAGCTGCATTTGCTCGTCGCGCGCGCGCTTGCGGGCGGCGACTGATTGGCCGATCATGACGGCTATTATAGAGAGCAGGCGCACGGTTTCCTGCAGCACCGGATCGCTCTCGTAGGGGGTATCGACGCTGAGCGTGCCGACCACCTGCTGCGATGAGGAGATGGGCACGCAGATAAAGGAGGTTTGCTCTTTTTCGTTGCCGTGGGCGCCCGTCCGATTGAGAAAGAGGGGTTCGCTGCTGATCCGCGGAACGATGACTGGCTTGCCAGACTCGACGACCTTGCCGGTGATGCCCTCGCCGACTTTGTAGCGACCGCGCTCCATTTCGCTGCGCGATAGCCCGTAGGCCACGTCAATGGTGACCTGATCCGTCTCCTCGTGCAGCAGGCTGACGGTAGCCAGACTCATATTGAGTCCTTCGCAGATGGCTTTCAGGATCTGGTTGAGCGCCTCTTCGAAATCGGTCGTTTCGCCGAGGATTTGCCCGATCGTGTGTAGGGCGGAAATTTGCTGACGCGCATTGGGCGTCGAGTTAGTCAGTGTGGTCATGCGATCTTTTTTCTACAAATATGTGATTTAATAGGGTAAAAATAAGACAAATTTGTCGCTTTGTAAATGGTGGATTGGTTGGCGCGTCCGTTTTGCCATTAATTTTTGTTGGAGTAGGTCTTGGCGCGCACGGCTGCGGCAATTGACATGGTCCGAGGTGCAAGGTATCATACCGAGGCGTGGCGTCAAGGTTGCTACGGGCGAAGGAGAACAGGATGAAGCAAGATATCACAGAGCTCTTAAATGAATGGGCGTTCGATCCGGAAGCCAATGTGCGCAAAATACGCGGTGAAGATGGCGTGGAGAAGATCCAGGTGCGTATCGACCAGGGTGCCTTTCAGGGTATCCTGCAGCTCGACTTGGATGGGCGGCCGGACGGCAGAAAACCGCATGGGAGTGATTTCGCGCTCGATTACTTTCGCGCAGAGCAAGAGCGCCACGGCGATCCTGACCATGCAGAAGGAGACGACTTTGCGCTGCAACCGGCCGCGTGTAAAGAGCTGTTTGAGGAGGGGGCACGCCTCTATGAGCGCTACGTATTTCTGCTGCAGTTAAAAGACTATCAGCGGGTGGTTCGCGACACGGAGCGCAATATGAGCCTGTTTCGCTTTGTCAATCGCTATGCTGCTGAGGAAGATGACCGGCTCAATCTGGAAAAGTGGTGGCCCTATATTCTGCGCATCCACGGCACGGCGCGCGCTATGATGGCCTGTGAAGACGACGCATTTGATCGCGCGCTGGAAATTGTCGAGGAAACGCGGGCGCGCATCGGCCAGTGCCGCGCCGTAGACGCGGAGGAATTCCACGCGGAGATGGAGCGCTCGGAGCAGGCGCTGGACGAACTGCAGCGCGAACTGCAGGACAAGCGTCCGCTCAGTCGCTTCGAACAGCTACAGCGACTGCAGGAGGAGGCGGTGGAACGCGAGGATTTTGAACGGGCTGCTCTGCTGCGCGACGAGTTAAAAAAATTGCAGGAAGAGGGGTAGGCCGTGCGCGAGGTCGACAAAGAGCGCCTGCGTGCGGCGCTGCCGTCCTGGGACAAAATCGCCGTGCTCATGGTTGCGCTGGGCGACGAGGTCGCCGCAGAGCTCATGCGCCAATTTGACGACGACGAGGCGGCCGAAGTGGCGCAGGCGCTGGTCGGGCTAAAAGGCGTATCCAAAGACGTGCAGGATCGCGTGCTGGCCGAGTTTGCCGCGGCGTTGGAGGGCGATGCCGCAGTAGAAGGCGGCGTGCGCTACGCGCGCCAGGTGCTGGAGCGCGCGTTGGGGCCAGAACGTGCGCAAGCGATGCTGGAGCGCGCGCTAGATGCGCCTGCGGCTGGGTTCGCCCTGCTGCGGAATCTCGATCCGCAGCGTGCGGCCCCTTTTATCGGGCGCGAGCATCCGCAAACCATCGCGCTGATTCTATCGCAGCTGGCCACGGAGCAGGCTGCGGCCATACTCGAGTGCCTGCCGGGTGCGGTGCAGGCCGAAGTGGCGCATCGCATCGCCACGCTGGGAAAAGTCGATTCGGATATCGTGCGCGCGGTGGAAGAAAATCTGGCCGAGCTGCTTTCGGATGCACTGGATGACGAGCGTCGCGTGGGCGGGTCGGAGGCGCTGGCGGCCATCCTCAATGCAGGCGGGGGCAGGCTGGAGAAAGGCGTGCTCGCGAGCATGGATAATAAGGATCCCGAAGCGGCCGAAGCGGTGCGGCGGCGCCTGCTGTCGTTTGACGACTTGGCGCGTTTGCCCGAGCGCGATGCACAGGTGTTGCTCGAGCAAATCGATATGGGCGATTTGCGGCTGGCACTGCGCGCGGCCGATAAGCTGGTGCAGAACGCGTTTTTAGGTGCCATGTCTGAACGGCGGCGCGCGCGTTTTATGGAAGATGTGCAGGCCATGGCTCCGGTGCGCATGAGCGAAGTGCAGGCGGCGCGGGATCGCATTGTGCAGGCCGTGCGCGCGCTCGAAGAGCAGCAGCTGCTGCGCGTGCCGCGCTCGGGAGAAGACGATCCCTACGTGTGATCCGCTGCGGGGAAGTAGGGATGGGCCAATAGGTCGTCCACGCTGTTGGTTACCTGCAGCAGTTGGCGATGGGCTGTATCGGCAAAGTGCTCGCCGACGCAGCGATCTAGAAAGGCGAGTAGGGGGTCGAAATAACCGCGCACGTTGAGCAGGAAGAGCGGTTTCTGGTGAAAGTCGAGCTGGGCCCAGGACAGCGTTTCAGACAGCTCTTCTAGCGTGCCAAAGCCTCCGGGAAGTGCCACATAGCACCGGGCTCGCTGTGCCATGGTGGCCTTGCGCTGGTGCATGTCTTCGACGATGAGGAGTTCGCTCAGTCCTTGGTGGGCCCATTCGCGCTCGACCATGGCGCGTGGGATAACGCCGACCGCGGTACCGCCTGCTGCTAGGGCGGCATCGGCGATTGCCCCCATCATGCCCACGTGGCCGCCGCCGTAGACGAGGGGCAGGTCGCACTGGCCGAGTGCCGTGCCCAGCGCCCGAGCCTGCTGCTCGTAGGACGGATGGGCGCCCGGGCGCGATCCGCAGTAGACGCAGACGCCGAGCGGCTGCCTGGCCGGCGTCAACGTGCGCGCCTTTGCAGGCGCCGATAGGCTGCGTTGATTGCTTGCATGAGCTCGGTGTCGCCGTCGATGCGGTCGGGGTGGAAACCGAGCGCTAGCTCGCGGTAGCGATCGCGTATCTGTGCGGGGCTAGCGCCGTTGGGTAGATCGAAAAAGCGATAGTCTGCCTCGTCTGCGGCACGCGCGGCATGCGCTAGGGAGGGGGCATCGGTTTCCATATGGGCCGCATAGCGCTGGAAAAATGCGCGCCGCTCGGCTTTGGATTGGGCTGCAAAACGCCGCACGGCTTCTTCGCTAGCAAAGGCTGACCACAGGCCAAGCCGGCCGATCGCGCTCAGGTCCTCGCGGCTGAGCAGGGTCTGCAGATACTCGCGGGGACTGCGGGCGCGGCTATTGCCGTGCTGTCGTGGCCTCTTGCTCATGGCAAATAATTAAATAACCGGGCTCCGTTTTTAAAAGACCGTCTATGGGCTGCGGGCGCAATAGGTTTGCGTTTGCATGTCCATTGGACAGACTCTACAAGCAAGCCTTTCCTATGAAACTACCCGTCGGCCAGATCCATATAGTGCGCGCACTGACTATCGGTCTTTGCTGCGTTCCGCTGACGCTGCTCTATATCGATACATCGTTTATCTTCCCGTATTTTACGGGCAAAGCGTTTGCCTTTCGTCTAGCCATATCGCTCCTCTTTATTCTTTGGTCGGTGCTGGCGCTGCGGTGCCCGCGCTATCGACCCGCGCGCACACCGATCCTTGTGGCGCTGAGCGCAGTTGTGGTGCTATGGGCGCTAGCCGCGGCGTTCAGTCCCAATCCGTCGCGGGCCTTTTGGTCTAACTTCGAAAAGATGGACGGGTTTGTAACGCTGCTGCACTTATACCTGCTGTATGTAATGGCGTCGAGTGTATTCCAGTCGAAGCGCCACTGGCATGCGTTTATCAGCGTCCTGATTGCGACGAGTTCGTTGGTTTGTGTGCATGCCGTTTTTGAGCGCAACGGTTTCTCCTTGTGGGTGCCTGGAGCTCCGCAGCGCGTCCAGTCGATAACGGGGAATGCGGCATTTCTCGCCCCGTATGTGCTGCTGCACGCCTGGCTGGCCATATATATGGCGCACTTCCATCGAGCGCAGCGCGTGCTGGCAGCAGGGATGTTGGCGCTCTCCCTGCTGCATTTAGTCGTGCTGTATTACACCGGCGCACGTGCGGGCATCATAGCCCTCTTTATATCGCTTGGGCTGGTTTGCGTGCTTGGTGTCCTCTTCTTTCCACAACTGTTCCCAAACGGCAGCAAACGCACGCGCTTCGTGTTGGTCAGCGTTCTGCTACTAGGCATTCTGTCGCCGCTAGTGGTGTGGCTGGAGAGAGACGCTTCGTGGATACGGGAAAACTATGTGCTCAATCGCTTTGTCAACTCGGAAGAGTTATTGGATGATTACGCGACCTACGCGACGCTTGGCACGCGCCTGCGGACCTGGGGCATGGCCTGGCGCGGCGTAGCTGAGCGGCCACTGACGGGATGGGGCATGGACAATTTCTATCTCGTATTCCAGAAGTACTATGACCCGGCTCTATTTGCCAAGAGGGAACCCTGGTATGACCGACCGCACAACAATCTGCTGCGCTGGGCGCTTGACGCAGGCGTGCCTGGTTTGTGCGCCCAGCTGATCGTATTTGGGATGGCCTTCTTTTCTCTGTGGAAAGGGGTGCGTGTTGGCACCTGGTCGGCGTTGTCTGCCCTGTTGCTGTCGGGTTTTTTTATTAGCTATGTGGCCCAGGGTCTGTTCTCCTACGATACGCTGCTTGTATATATCCCACTATTTGGGCTGCTCGCCTATGTGGGAACGGTCCGCGGTCAACCAGGATCTTTAGAGCCTGGAAGGCGCGCGCCGGTATGGGGCGCAGTCGGCGTTTCTGTCTGCAGCGCGCTGTTTTTTTACGGTGTAAATGTCGTTCCCCTGCAGCAGATCATCGCCTTGGAGCGAGCGCAGGCCATGACGGACCGCTTGGCCGTTGGGGAAGAGGTCGACGTAGCGAATATGCAGTCTGCATTTGATCGGGCAATTGGTCTGAGTGCGTTGGGTCAAGGGGAAGCACGCGAGGAGTTGGGTCGTGCTGCGTTAACAGTAAGTGGTGCTGCGGGCGTAGATGTATTGGATAAAGAGCGCTTTCTACGGCATGCACTGCGCGAAATAGAAAAGGAGCTTGCGCAACCGGCTAAAGATACCAAGACCTTGACGGCAGCCGCTCTGTTGGCACAGCGAGCGAGTCGCTTTGATTCATCCCTTGCCGAGCGCGCCGAGGCGCATCTGGCCGAAGCGGCGCGGCTAAGTCCTACAAAGCAGCATATTCACTTCTCGCTGGCTCAGTTTTACCTGAATAAGGGCGACAGGGCGCGCGCGCTCGAGATACTGCAGCGAACGTGGGATATGGACCGGCGCTACCCGGAGGCTGCGCGCCATTTACTGGTGGTCGCGCTGGCCGAGGGCCGAGACGATATTGCCTCAGAAGTAGAGGGCCAGATGGATCCCGTGCGTTGGAAGAGAGATGATCTGCGAGTAATTGGCCAGGCCTACGGGCGCGCGCTTCGGCCCGAAGACGGTCTACGCTACTTCGATCGGCTGCGCCAGCTTGAGCCGCACAATGCCGATGCACACTTTTACAGCGGCGTGCTGTCCATAGAGATGGCGCAGTACGCGCCGGCAGCTGTGCACTTTGCCGAAGCGGTGCGGCTCGATTCTACTCGGCGTGACGACGTGCGCCGCTATTTAAGCGGGATCAAGGCGCGCAGCGGAGGAGAGGGGCCGTGAGCGCCGGCAGCCATTCGTACAAAGGCACGGGGCGGATTTCCAAATAGGAAATCCGCCCCGCTGTCCATTGGCACTATGTGCGCGATGCGCTAGTATACTTCGGTTTCATCAATCAGCGACAGCAGCGCCTGGTAGCGGGCCGGATGGCGCAGCTTGCCGAGGGCGCGCTCCTTGAGCTGGCGCACGCGCTCGCGCGTGAGGCCCATCAGGCCGCCAATCTGCTCTAGCGTCAGCGACTCGCTGCCATCCAGGCCAAAGTAGAGGCGGATGATGCGCAGTTCGCGCTCGTCGAGGCTCTCGAGCACTTCTTCCAGCTGGGCGCGGGCCGACGTCTCTAACACATGGCTATCGGGCGTGGCCTGATTCTCGTCGGAGAGGATGTTCAGCAGGCTGCGCTCGTCGTCCTCCTCAAAGGACTCGTCGAGTGAGCGGACGGAGCGCGCGCTCATCATCGTATCGAGAATTTCCTGTTCCGGCATATCCAACTCGCGGGCGATTTCTTCGATGCCCGGTTCGCTCTCGCGGCCCTGGCCGAGCTTGCGCGAGGCCTTGGAGATATCTTTCAACAGGCTGAGCTTGTTGAGCGGCAGGCGCACCGTGCGCGCGTGTTCGGCGATCGACTGCAGGATCGACTGCTTGATCCACCAGACGGCGTAGGAAATAAACTTGTAGCCTTTCGTGCCATCAAAGCGCTCGGCGGCCGTCAGCAGGCCGACGTTACCCGCGCTGATCAGGTCCGACAGCGAGAGACCGCGATTCTGGTAATTCTTGGCGACGTCAATGACAAAGCGCAGATTGGCGTTGACCAACTCATCGCGGGCAACCATATCGCCTTCCTGAATGCGGGCGGCCAATTCTACCTCGCGCTCGCGGCTCAGGGGACGCGAATCGGCAATATCGTCGAAGTAAAGGCGCAGCGTCGTTTCTTCGTCGCTGAGAATTTCCTGAATGGTGTAGGCCATGGTGTATCCTTCGTGTAGGGTGAAGTACGCTCTATTCAGACAGTTTCCAACAACAGCTCTTGCATCTGTTCGGCCGACTGCGCGCACAGCAATGCGTCTCTGCGCGGGCTCTGGCTGAGGATGCGCGCCAGCGATCCCAGCAAGTGTAGGTACGAATCCGGCGCGTGGGCCGGCACGGCAATCAGACAAATCAGGCGCACGCTTTGCCGTTCGTCTCCCGAAGGGAAGTCGATTGGCGCTGCAGTGAGACCCAGGGCCAATCCCAGCGAGCGCACGCCGCGACTGCGCGCGTGCGGCAGGGCGACTTGTCCGCCGAGAATGGTGCTCTG
The DNA here is from genome assembly GCA_038128265.1 of Gemmatimonadota bacterium. GTDB lineage: Bacteria > Latescibacterota > UBA2968 > UBA8231 > UBA8231. Next base: position 8,145 of record JAYPJE010000068.1, on the reverse strand, counting down.
CAACTGCTCGCGCTCGAGCACGGACTGTAAAAAGCTCAGGCTATCTTCAACGATCCCGCGCGCGTGCATCCGATCGACAAGCTCTTTAATGGCTCCGATCTTGCTAGTCGCCGCAAGCTCGGGCAAGAGCAGGGCCGGATCAACGATATCGGCGATGGCAAAAGATGATGCAATTTTTGCATTTGTTCGCAAGGTCGCGAGATGAGTCGCCGTCAAAACAGGCCCTTTTGATCTGTTACGCGTGTGTGTCAACGTGCATAAATTGCACTTGGCAACTACCCATCCGCTGATATTCCGTGCGCAAAGGGTGTCGGCAAGGCGCGTCACATACTACAGGAGTCATTGTAAAACAAGGTGTTACGCCGATATATATGCTTGCCATGAAACTGGCGGATCTCGGCGCTCATAGAAGCATGGGCAAAAGCGATGCCAGAACAAATCTTTTTGTTTTAAAGTTTTGTTAAATAGAAGTTTAGGCTGTTTTATAGCGGGGTGCTATATAGAGCGCAGGACATTACCGTAGGGAGAAGTGCAAAAAATGCACCTATAGGGTGATGCCGTACTCTTTGATTTTGTACTGCAGCGAGCGCACGCTCATGCCGAGAATATCGGCCGCCTTGCGTCGATTGGAGGTTACGCGCTGCAGCGTTTGGCGGATGAGTTCGGCTTCGACCTCGGCTGCGCTAGACCCCAGACGTACGCTGAAATGGCTTGGCGCAACCTCGGCGACTTCGGCTAGTTCGGCGGGCAGGTGTTGCGGGTGGATTACTAGATCGGGGGCGGTAACGACGAGGCGCTGTACGATATTGCGCAATTCGCGCACGTTGCCGGGCCAGGTATGCGCTAGAAGGCAGCCCATGGCCTCGCTGCTGAGGCGCTTTTGCGGGCGCTCCTGGGCGCGACAGGCCTCGTCTAAAAATGTTTCTACTAGCACGGGAATATCTTCTTGGCGCTGGCGCAGCGGCGGGATGTCGATGGGTACCACATTGAGCCGATAGTATAGATCTTCGCGGAACGAGCCGTCGCCGACGCTGCGTTCGAGGTCGCGATTGGTGGCGGCGATAATGCGCACGTTGGCTCGGCGCACCTGCGGTTCGCCCAGCGGCTGGTATTCGCGCGATTCGAGGACGCGCAGCAGCTCAACTTGGTTTTTAATGGGAACCTCGCCGATCTCGTCGAGAAAGAGCGTGCCGCCTTCGGCCAGCGCAAAGCGGCCGGGCTTGTCGGCGTGGGCACCGGTGAAAGCGCCGCGTTTGTGGCCGAATATTTCGCTGGCAAAGAGCTCCTCGGTAAACCCGCCGCAGTTGACGGCGACAAAGGGCTTGTCGCTGCGCTTGCTGCGCTCGTGAATAGCGCGCGCCACCAGATCTTTGCCGACGCCCGTCTCGCCGCGCAGCAAGACGGGCACGTCGGACTGCGCCACCTGCTTAATCAGCTTAGAAGCTACCTGCATGCTCTCGCTGTGGCGCACGAGGCGGCGAAAGGGATCGCCACTTTCCAAGCGGCTGTGCAGCTTGCGGTTTTCCGTTACGAGGTGGAGCCGGTCAAGTGCGCGTTCGGCGACCAGGCGCAGGTGGGCTAGGTCGACGGGTTTGGTGAGAAAGTCGTGGGCGCCCTTTTTCATCGCCTCTACGGCGGTGCTGACGTTGCCGTGTGCGGTCAGAATGACGACCTGCGTATCCGATTCGCGCCCGCGCAATTCTTCCAGCAGGTCGAGGCCCGAGGGGCCCGGCATGCGCAGGTCGAGAATGGCCAGATGGTAGCGCTCGGTGCGCAGCTTTTCGCGAGCCTGCTGGCCGTCGGCGACGGTTTCAACGCGGTCGGCGACGGTTTCCAGTGCCTCTTTCAGTCCTTCGCGGATAAAGACTTCGTCGTCGGCGATGAGTATATTGACGCGCTGTTTGGACATGGAGTGGGCGCTCTACGGTTGCGTTGTCAGACCGGGTAGGTGGATGGCCAGCAGCGTGCCTTCGCCTGGGCGACTGTCGACGCTCAGCGTGCCGCCGTGCTGGTGTACGATGCGCTGGGCAATGGAAAGTCCCAGCCCGGTGCCCTCGTCTTTGGTAGTATAATAAAACTCGAAAATGTGCTCCAGATCGTCGGGGGGAATACCGTGCCCATCGTCGTCGATTTCGATGGTGATATCGCTCCCCTCGGCACGCGAGCGCAGCGTTACGCGGCCGTCGACGTCGACCGCTTGGAAGGCGTTGATTAGCAGGTTGAGCAGACACTGACTAAGCTGGTTTTCATCGGCTTCAATCGCGGGTAGAGCCTGGTCTAACTGGAGGTGTAAGTGGACGGAGCGTTCGCGCGCTTCGGGTGCGACCAGCTGGTATATATTGCGCACTAGTTCGTTGGGGTCGAGCTGCTTGAGATGCAGGGCGGGCGGCCGCGAGAAACGCAGGAAGTTTTGCACGATGCCTTCTAGTCTGCGCATCTCGGCGCGGGCGATGTCGAGTCGGCGGTGGGCCTTGTCGGCCAGTGCCTCGTTTGTTTTGGCGAGGTCTTCCTGCAGCAGCTGTAGCTGAATGTCGATGGCCCCGAGCGGATTGCCCACCTCGTGGGCGACGGAGGCGGCCAGTCGGCCCAGTGCGCTCATTTTTTCGACCTGTCCCATATGGCGTTCGGCGCGTTTGAGATCGGATACTTCCCTCAGCGTCATCATCGTGCCGACGGAGGTACACTGCCCGTCGAGGAGCGCGGTGGCGTTGACCCGCAGCCAGTGCACGCGCCCATCGCATGCGTCGTGCTGCACGTCGGCATCGACTACGGGTTGGCCGGCCAGTGCCGTTTGCGCGACGGCGTGTAGTGGCGTGTCCGGTGCAAATAGGTCGGCTAGCGCGGCGTCGTTCGGCAGACTGCAGTCGAGCAGGCGAAGGAGGGCGGGATTGGCCGTTTGCACGCGCCCTTCATCGTCAAATACGACGACCCCTTCGCTGAGGTTGGCGACGATATAATCGGCTCTGGATGGGTTGTTACTCAACTCTATTGACAGGTCGTAGGGATGGAGTAGCTTCTCTTGCCATGCTTAAGAATAAGGAAGAGATCGCCGAGCACAAGAGGCGCAATCGCGAGATGTTTGACGCCATTGCCCAGCGCTACGACGTGCTCAACCACCTGCTGAGCGGCGGCATCGACATCTACTGGCGGCGCCGCGCGCTCGACACCCTCCATCTTGAGCAGCCAGCGCGGATTCTCGACTTAGCCACCGGCACGGGCGACTTTGCCCTGGCGGCCGACCGCCTGTCGCCGCAGCGCGTCGTCGGCATTGACGTGGCGTTAGAAATGCTGCGCCTGGGTGTGCGCAAGGTGCGCGAGCGCGGTGGCCCTACCGCACTGCTGGGAGGTGATGCCGAGAGTCTGCCGTTTCGCGACGAAAGCTTTGACGTGGTTATGGGGGCTTTTGGCGTGCGCAACTTTGGCCATATCCCCAGCGGTCTGGCCGAGGCCTTTCGCGTGCTGCGCCCGGGCGGGCAGATCCTCGTGCTCGATTTCTGCGAACCGGCCGTTCCGCTCTTCAAACAGCTATACCTTTTCTATTTTCACAATGTGCTGCCGCTGGTCGGCGGTCTGATTTCCGGCCAGCGCCAGGCCTACGCCTACTTGCCGCGCTCAGTCGGCACCTTTCCACAGGGCGCGGCCTTTGTGCGCCTGCTCGATGAGGCCGGCTTTGTCGAGTCGTCTGCCACGCCGCTAACGATGGGTATTTGCAGCATCTATCGCGGCTGCAAGGCGTCAAGTTGACGAAAGAAGGGGCCGTTGGTATTATGTTAGGAAACGTCCTTTTGCAGGGAGAAATGCGTGGTTTTTGATGCCCTAATAGAGCGCGCCGGACTTGCTGATATTTGCGAAAAAGTGCGCGCTGGTCAGCGCTTAGATAGCGACGATGGGCTGCGCCTGTATGCCTGTGACGATCTGCCGGTACTGGGCTATATGGCCAACCTGGTGCGCGAGCGCCTCAACGGCGACACGACCTATTACGTGCGCAATCAGCACATCAACTACACCAACATCTGCAACAAGCTGTGCAAGTTCTGCTCTTTCTACGTCAAGCCCAAAGACGAGCGCGGCTACGTGTTGGCGCCCGAGCAGGTAGCGCAGCGCGTGCGCGACTACGCCGAGATACCGATTACCGAAATTCACATGGTTGGCGGCGTCAATCCCAAGCTGCCCTACCAGTACTATATAGATGTGCTGAAGGCCATGAAAGAAGCGCGTCCCGAAGCGCATTTGAAGGCTTTCACGATGATCGAAATTGCGCAGATTCAGCGCATCGCCAACCGCTCGCTCGAAGAGGTCTTTGCCGATATGAAGGCGGCCGGGCTCGAGTCGCTGCCCGGCGGCGGCGCCGAAGTGTTTAGCGACCGCGTGCAGAGCGATCTATTTTGGACCAAGGCCGATTCCGAAGACTGGCTGCACATCGCCGCGACGGCGCATCGCAGCGGGCTGCCCTCCAATGCGACGATGCTCTACGGCCACATTGAAAATACGCAGGAGAAGGTCTACCACCTGACGCGGCTGCGCGACGTGCAGGACGAGACGGGCGGGTTTCTCGCCTACATTCCGCTATCCTTCCATCCCGAGCGCACCGAATTGGCCGACCTGCCCGGTCCCACGGGCTGTCTCGATTTAAAAGAGATCGCCATTGGTCGGCTGATGCTGGACAACTTTCCGCACGTCAAGACGTTCTGGATCATGAATACGATCGAGATTTCGCAGACGGCGCTGTGGTACGGAGCCGACGATATCGACGGCACCGTCATGGACTACGAGATCACGCGGCGCAGCTACGACGAAACGCAGCAGCGCCTGACGCAGCGCGAATTTCTCGATCGCATTGTCGAGGCTGGACGCAAACCCGTTGAACGCGATACGCTTTATAACGTCGTCGATGATGCTGCCCTGGTGGCTGCGGGGGGGTGAGGGTGATTGACGATATAGCCGAAAAGGTCTACGCGGGCGAGCGCATCGACCGCAGCGAGGCGCAGCGCCTCTACGCCCATCCAAACGTCGCCGAGCTGGGTATGCTGGCCCACTGGGTGCGCACGCAGCGGCACCCCGAACCGATCGTCACCTACAACGTTGGTCGCAACATCAACTATACCAACGTCTGCTGGGTTAAGTGCGACTTCTGCGCCTTTTATCGCAAGCCGGGCTCGGACGAGGGCTACGTCTTGCCCAACGAGCAGATCTTTGCCAAGATCGACGAGCTGATTGCGGTAGGCGGGGACGAGCCCAAATCATGCGAGATCCTCATGCAGGGCGGACTCAACCCCAAGCTGCGCTTGGACTATTACGAAGCGCTGCTGTCGGCCATCCGCGATCGCTATCCGCAGGTGCAGCTGCACTGTCTGTCGGCTACAGAGATCATTTACATCGCCCATCTGTCCAAGCTCTCGCTCGAAGAGACGATCCGCCGGCTGCGCGATGCCGGGCTGGACTCCATACCGGGAGCGGGCGCAGAAATTCTCTCCGACGAGGTGCGCGATATCATTGGCTTTCGCAAGGACCGCACGAGCGAGTGGCTCGATGTGCACCGGATTGCACACGGTTTGGGTATGCGCACGACGGCGACGATGATGTACGGTCACGTCGAAACGATCGAGCATCGCCTCGAGCACCTGCAGCTGCTGCGCGACCTGCAGGACGACACGGGCGGTTTTACGGCCTTTATCGCCTGGAACTTCCAGCCCGACCATACCGACCTAGCCGCCGACGGCGCGCGCTGGAACGGGGTCAAGGCAACGGGCTATGACCATCTGCGCACCGTGGCGGTCGCACGCCTCTTTCTCGACAATTTCGACCATTTCCAGGCTTCGTGGGTGACGCAGGGTCCCAAGATTGCCCAGGTAAGCCTGCGCTACGGCATTGACGATTTTGGCAGCACCATGCTGGAGGAAAATGTCGTTAGCGCCGCCGGCACAAGCCATGCCGAGCAGATGACGCTGCCGGTGATGGAGCGCCTGATCCGCGAGGCCGGTTTCGCGCCGCAGCGCCGCGATACGCGCTATCGCCGCGTGGGCGCGCCCACGCCGCTGCCGGCGGCCCAGGCCGCACTGCCATGAGCGTGCGCCTGGGGGTGGTTTCCTTTCTCAATGCCCGTCCCCTAGTCCACTCGCTGCAGCACGATGCACGCTTTGATCTGACGCACTCCGTTCCATCGCGCTGCGCCGCCGATCTGCAGGACCGGCGGGTCGACGTCGGCCTGATTCCCTCTATTGAATATGCGCGGAGCGCGGAGCCCTACCAGATCGTGCCTGGATTGGCGATTGCCGCTGCTGGGCCAGTGCTCACCGTGCGTCTCTACTACCGAACGCCGTTGGATCAGGTGCGTCGGGTGGCGCTCGATACGAGTTCGCGCACGTCGGTTGCCCTGCTCAATATCCTGCTGCGCGAGCGCTACGGTTTTGAACCGGTATGGGTCGATGCAGCACCTGATCTACCGGCTATGCTCGCCGCGGCCGATGCGGCGCTGCTGATTGGCGATCCCGTTTTTGATCAACTCGACTGCGGCGTGCCTAGCCTCGATCTGGCAGAAGAGTGGCTGGCCCATACCGGGCTGCCCTTTGTCTTTGCCTTTTGGGCCGGTCACCGCGGCGTCTTGGACGCGCAGCGAATCGCTGCGCTGCGAGAAGCGATGTGTGCGGGTGTTGAACAGGTCGAGGCGATTGCCGCAGAGTACGCGGCTGCGAGCGGCGGCGATGCTGCGCTCTATAGGCGCTATCTCAGCGAGCACATTCGCTATGATATGGGCGAGCGCGAAGTAGAGGGACTGCGCCTGTTCTACGCCAAGGCGCACGTGCACGGGCTGATCGACTCGGTGCCCGCATTGGATTTTTTTTCGCAGGAGGCCCTATGAGTGCGCTGAGTGCGATACACACCTACGGGCGCATGATCAAATTTTCGCACAGCATCTTTGCTCTGCCCTTTGCGCTGAGCGGGGCGGCGCTAGCCGCTGCGCAGAGCAGTATCAGCGCGCAACAGCTTGCTTGGATTGTCGTCGCCATGATCGGTGCGCGCAGCGCGGCCATGGGGTTTAACCGCCTCGTAGATCGCCATATTGACGCCGAAAATCCGCGCACGGCTGGGCGCGAATTGCCCAGCGGGCAGGTGTCACCAGCAGCGGTCGGCCTCTTTGTCGTCCTGTCGAGTTTGGCCCTAGTCGCGGCAGCGTGGCAGCTTAACCCACTGTGCCTCTATCTGTCTCCGCTCGTGCTGTGCGTGCTGTTTTTCTACTCGCTTACCAAGCGCTTCACCTGGGCCTCGCATTTAGTGTTGGGACTGAGCCTCGGCGGGGCGCCCCTCGGAGCCTGGATAGCCGTCACGGGTGCTTTTGCCCTGCCGCCCGTGCTGCTGTGTGCCGCCGTGCTGACCTGGGTAGCGGGATTCGATATCATCTACGCATGCCAAGATCGCGAACACGACGCGCGCGTTGGGCTGCACTCAATTCCCGCGCGCTTTGGTATGGTTGGTGCCCTGCGCATTGCGCGTTTGCTGCACGTTGCCTCGGTGGCGCTTATGGTCGCGCTTGGTTGGCACGTCGGCATGGGGTGGGTATACGCGGCCGGCGTGTTGGCCATTGCGCTGCTGCTGGTGTGGGAGCACCGCTTGGTCCGTCCAGACGATCTGGCGCGCGTCAATATGGCCTTTCTGAATCTGAATGCCATTATCAGCGTCGTGTATTTTGTCAGCACGCTTATCGACCTGTGGGTCTTTGGCGACGGCAGCGCGCTGCTGATCTGGGAGGAGGGGACTTCGTGAAAGAAATTGTCGTCGCCGTAACGGGGGCGAGCGGAGCGATTTATGCGGGCCGACTGCTGCGGGCACTGCTGATGGGTGGGCACGGCGTGCATCTGGTGCTGTCAAAGTACGGCCGCTATTTGCTGCGCGAAGAGCTGGGCTTTCGACCGGGCAGCGAATCGCTGCGCGCGTTTCTCGCGCGCCTATACGGCGAAGAGATAATGGCTGGTCAGCTGCATGAATACGCCGTGGCCGATCAGTCCAGCGCCATTGCCAGCGGTTCGTTTGATACGGACGGTATGGTCATTGTGCCCTGTTCAATCAAGACGCTGTCGGGCATTGCGCACGGTCACGCCGAAAATCTCATTGAGCGCGCTGCCGACGTGGTGCTAAAAGAGCGGCGCA
>JAYPJE010000067.1:0-20063 GCA_038128265.1 Gemmatimonadota bacterium | reverse complement strand
TACTTGAAAAAGACCGGATACGCTTTGCCCTCGGCCTCGCGTTTAACCAAGTTGACCAGTTCCATGGTGTGATAATCGCCCCACATGGCCGATTCGCCGCAGGGAATCGTGCGCTTGGGCGGCACGTAGTCCCAGCCGTTGGGACGGTGGTATATGGCGTGCAGCGTAATGCCCTGATGGCGCGGATCGGTCGACATATAGGGCTCTTCCATAAGCGTGGCAGCGATTGTAAGTGCCGCCGTGCGATAGCGACTCGCCTTGGAAGCATCGCCCTTGCCCGCGTAGTAGTTACCCAAGCGCAAATAGCCCTGACCGCAGATGGCTGCCGCCGAGCTGTCCAGCGGTTCGACGTCGTTGTAGGGGTCGGATACCTTGTTGCTTATCTTGCCGAAAGAGGCCACACCCGGTGCACCCGTATCCCAAAAGGGCACGCCGTCGGCAAACGAGTTCTCGATGTGGAACTCGGCCGTGGCCAGCGCCGCCCTTTCCATCATCTTGACCAGCGCCGCCTTGCCGCCAAACGGCTTCAGCGCGCGTGCCGACAGCGCATCGACGTATTCCAGCTGCTCGGCGTAGCCCAGCAGCACCCAGGCCAGGCCGCGCGTCCACGTCGAAAAGGGCGCGTAGCCCTGCTGGGTGCTCGGACAGCGGTACTGGCCGTCTTTCGTATTGAAAACCGATTCGTGCACGACGCGACCGGGCACGTCGTAGCTATCGCGCCCTTCGCCGTAATAGACGTTGTACTGGGCGTTGCTCGTGGCGTGCTCCACCAAACGACCCAGCAAGCTAATGGCCTTATCGCCCTCGCCCATCAGCACGTGACCTAGTTCGTGGGCCAGACCGAGAATGCGCAGCGAACGCATGGTGTCAGAGAAGAGCGAATGCGGCCCGTTAAACGAGTGAATAAAGCCGTGTCCATAGGCCGTCTCGGTCCAGCGCGCCGCCTGCACGGCGCCGGACAGCTTAATTGCCAATTCGTAAAAATCGAGTTCGCGCTGGTCGTGCGGCAGCACGCCTTCGAGCATTAGGCGGCGCAGGTTTCCATACGTAGACAGGTTGTTAAAACCGTGGTCGTGCACGCCGATATGCGACACGTGCGGCGCCATATGCGATACCGTTTTGCTGCGCCCAATGTCCAAAAAGCGCTTGTCTCCCGTCATATCGTACTGCAGAATGGCACAGCCGTACTGAAAACCCTGTGTCCATTCCGTCCAGCCGCGCGTCGTATAGCGGCCCTTCCACGTAAAAACAGGCGTGCCCTTGGTCGGGTCCCACTTCTTGTCGAGATCGTAAATTTTGCGCGCTGTGAGGTCGAGAAAACGCGCGATCGCTGGTTGGAGTTTTTTTGCCGTCAGGCGGCGGTCGAGTTTCACGAAACGCTCCTCTCTTACTAACTTGCTATGGTCACTCTCTTTCGAGAGCGAAAACATACGCGGCTTCAATAGGTCGAGCAAATGGCTCCCGCACGCCGCGTGCACAGTGGAAAGGAGAACCCCTGGCGTGGAACAGAGCGAATACATTGCACTGCACGTGCGAGAAGAAGACGGACGGGCGCGCCATGCTTGGCCGCTAACGCGCGGCGTGGCGCTGCCCGAGGGCAGCGTGCGCGAAATCGACTCGCTGCACCTATGGGACGAATCAGCCCTAGCGCAACCGGCCCAGTTCCGCGTGCTATCGCGCTGGGGCGATGGCAGCATCAAATGGATTCTCACCGACTTCCAAGCCGACTTATCGCCGCAGCAGTCTAGAACGTTCACGCTAGGCTGGAACGTTGATAGCCAAAGTGTGGCCGCGCAAACGCCCATCGCTATCACAGATGGTGACGACCACATTGTCGTGTGCACCGGTCCCCTGCGCTTTGACATAAGCAAAACGCGCTTCACCCTTATAGACCACGCCGAAAGCGGCCGGTGCGACGCCCAAGGTCACTTTGTCTCCGAACGGCCGCTGCTCAGGCGAGGAGGGGGCGATGCGTGGGCCGTCATTGATGAATCGGCACACGACGGCAGCACGCAGAGGCAGCTCTACGGCATGGGCGGCACCTGTCGTGCTTCGCTGGCGGCAGACGAGTACAGTGCCTGCGTAGAAGAAGCTGGACCACTGCGCACCGTTATTCGCTGCAGCGGTGCCTACGAAGCGGACGTGCCCATGCACCACTATGCCGGCTATCGGCCGCTGCGCTGGACGATGCGCATCTACGCCTATGCTGGACACGCCTTTCTGCGCGTGGTGCACACGGTCGTGTTTACCGGGGCGGCGCGCGAGGTGAGCGTGCGCGAGCTCGGCCTGCACCTACCGCTGGCGACCGCTGCTACCGCACCGCGCTGCGCAGTCGACGCCGTGCGGCGCAGCGAACAGCACTTGGAAGCGGGCGAATACGTGCTACTAGCGCAGGAACGCGACGACTATGCTCAGCTTGTGCACTGTAGCGGCGGCCGGCGCGAAAAGCGCGCCGAGGCCGAGCGCTGCGGCGGCTGGATCCTGCGCGACGACGGCGATCGGGCGGCCGGCGTGGCGCTGCGCTATATGGCCGAAGAGTACCCCAAAGCGCTGGGCGCCAGTGCAGACGGCATCGATATCTTTCTCTGGCACGGCGAAGGCGGCAAGGCTCTTGGCTACCAACGCTACTCCGAAAACGTGGCCTGGCACGAGGGAGAAGGCGTCTACAGCGATGGCTTAGGCAGCGCTAAAAGCAGTGAGTTCTTTCTCTGCTTTGGCGACGATAGCGCAACCGTCGAACACACGCTGCACGCAACGCTGGGCTGGCCGTGCGTCGCACTGGACGCAAAAAGTGCCGGGGGCGCACCCCTGCTGGGAAACGGCCAGCACAGTGCGCACGCGGAGAGCGAACGCATGCTCGGCGGCTTTGTCGAGTGGATGCAGCGGCAAATCAAACAGGAGCGCTGGTATGGCTACTTGGACTGGGGTGACGTGCTGGCCACCTGGGAAGAAGAGGCCGATGCATGGCGCTTCAAGGGCCGCTGGGGCTGGTGCAATAGCGAATGGGATCCGCGCCACGCCGTCTGGCTTCACTTTCTGCGCACTGGTGAGCGTTCCTTCTTCAACTTAGCCGAAGCCATGACGCGCCATTCACTCGACGTCGATACCTGCCACTACCAGCCGCTGCGCCCCTACTGGGTCGGCGGCTGCTATCGTCACAGCATGGATCACTTCGGCGATGAACCGTGTGCCTCGCACACATTCGTCGACAACTGGACCGACTTTTACTACCTAACCGGCGACGGCCGCACACGCGACGTCATCGAAGAGGCCGGCGTTTTTTTTCTCAACTATCGCTGGACGGACGATCCCCGCTACAGCTTCAGCCTCCGCTCCATCGCCAACGTGCTGCGCGGCCTGCTCTATGCCTATGAGGTAACGGGCCAGGAGCGCTTTATGCAGCGCGCCGAAGCGGTCTACGACGTCATCGCACGCGGGCAAAACGCCGACGGCAGCTGGCACAAGCGCTTCCAGATATCGACTGAAGACAAACTGCCCGACCAGGCCCCCTACGGCATGGCCACCGAGGGGTCGACGCTGGCAGTGGAAATGGGGACGGCGCTCCCCTTTAGCGACGACGAGTTCAGCGCGCTAGGCGGCACCTTCACCGCGCTAAAAAAAGTGCTGCCTTATGCGGAACAGAAGGGCTACCAGACGCATTACCTGCTTATTGGGCTCGAGCTGATGCATCGGCTGACGGACCGAGATGACGTGAGGCAGACCTACCTGCGTGCCGTAGATTGGTTTTGCGGTGGACCAGGCGCATTCAGCGCGGAGTTTGCGCTGGGCCAGCACTACCACGGCATTCTCTGCGGTAGCCTGGCCCGGGCCTATCGCCTGACGGGGGAACAGCGCTATCTGGAAGTCGGACGCGCCGTCTTGCGGCATTTGCGCGCGGCACAGGACTGGAGCGAACACCCCAGTCGGCACGGCGCCGTCGCCATGAACCCCACGGCACTGAGCCTAGTGTACTTCGGCGTGCCGCCGCTATTAGAAGCGCTAACGGATGCCGGTATGGAAGAATAAGCTAGATGGCAGCAGCCTGTGCGCGACGGTGCATCGTCCACATGGCCAAACCCACGCAGGCCAGCAGCGGCAGCGCTAAGAGATTGAGCATCTCCCAGCCAACCGCTTCTTCCAGCGGCGCCGAACCAAACGTCGTGAGCACCATCAGTCCGTATATGACAAAATCGTTGGCCGACTGCACGCGCGCTTTTTCTTCGGGGCGATAGACCGTCGCCAGCAGAGAGGTCGCGCCGACAAAGAGCAGATTCCACCCAACGCCTAGCAGCGTGAGACCCACCGCGTAGTTGTGCAGCGCGATGCCGCCGAGGTTGGTCAGCGCAGAGGCGGCCAAGAGCAGCAGGCCCACTGCCATAATCTGGCGCTCACCAAAGCGGTTTATGAGATGGCCGGTAAAAAACGACGGCACAAACATACCCAATACGTGCCACTGAATAACCCAAGCTGTATCGTCAAAGCTGTGCATGTGGCGGTGCATGGAAAGCGGCGTGGCATTCATTAACAGCGACATCACCGCCCAACTAGCTACCGCGCCAATGAGCGCCAGCGCAAAGCGGGCGTCGCGGGCAATTTCTCGTAGAGAACGGCCTCCCTCCCCAGTTTCTGCCGCCGACGGCGATGGAAAGCGCACGAAAGACAGCGCACACAGCACCAACAGCTGAATGCCGGCAATCGCCAGATAGGATCCGGCAAAAAGGTGATTTGGAAACAGGTCTCTCGACCACGTCGCTAGGTTCGAGCCCGCTACGGCGGCGATAATTCCACCGGCCATGACGAGCGAAATGGCGCGACTGCGCCACGCCTCATCGACTACTTCGGCTGCAGCAAAGCGATAGTAGGTGGAGAAACCATTGACCGAGCCAATGCCAATCGCACCCAAGCAGAGCAGCGCAAAGTGCTGGCTGAACAGAGCCGCACAGCCCATCAACCCACCCAGTATGCCCATGCAGGCACCTAGGGCAAAACCGGGCTTGCGCCCGCGTCGCTGCATCAGGCGCGCGGCTGGAACGGTGGTTAGCATCGTGCTAACCGGAGCCAGTGCCAGCGGCAGCGTAGCCAGCGCCGCGTGCGGAGCCAGCTCGCGACCCACCAACGCCATGCTGGACAAAACCACAATGCTACCCGTGCGCGAGAACGCCTCGCATAAGAAGAGAAAGGCGATATTTCTCAAGGGGTGGCGTAGTCCGGGCGTTGGAAGTAGGCATTGATAATCACACTGCTCTCGGCGCGCACGGCATCTGTAGCCCAATGGGTGGCATAGGCGCGACGCCAGCGCGCCGATTCGTTTCGGTGCGAGGTGTGCAGGCACTGAGAATGGTGAAAGACCACTCCCCCCTTTTTGACGGGAGCCAGCGACTCGCGGTCGAGATCTATCAGCTCGCGCGGCGGCACCTTGTTATACGGCTCATCGGGATCGGCACCGTGCGGCAAAATAGGCCCTCTGTGCGAACCGTCGATATAACGCATACAGCCGTTATCCGCATCGACGTCGTCGAGGGCGATCCACGCCGTCAGCACGCCGTCGCCGGGCGTGCACAGAAAATAGGCGTTGTCCTGATGGTAGGGTTTGGCCGAGCCAAAATGCGGCGGTTTCATAAAAATTTGGTCGGTAGCAAGCAGCGCTTCGCCGCCGAGCAATTGACCCACTAACGCGCGGAGACGCGCGTCCAGCGCAAAGCGGCGAAAAGCCTCGTGCTTGGCGAAGGGACCTGCTATTTTGCGCGGTAAAACCTGGCTCCCATCGGCCGAGCGATCCGCCATATAGCTGGAATCGGCGGCCATTTCGCGCTGGCTGATGTCCATGGCCAATGCGGCAATAGCATCGCATTCTTCTGCGGCAAACACGCCTTCTACTACGCACCAGCCCTTTTGCCAGTAGTGTTCGTATGCTACGGAATTCAGTTGCACGGGGCGCCCCTCCGCAATGCAGTTAAAAAAACGTGCTCCGACCGGTGCGCGACGAACAGCCTCTCTTAGCCCGGCCAGTCCGCTCCATCGTAGTAGCGCGTACCCTGATGCCCTTTGCGCGGAATGGGTTCGTCGAGGCGTTCGCCCGGTGCGCGCACGTAGACTAGCGTGCGCGGTTTGCCCGACTTGGGATTGACCGCCCCACCTTCGAGGCGCGTAATCTGCAGGCGACCGCGAATCTTATGTTCGAAAATAGTGTAGACAAAGTCGCCCACTCCAAGCTTGGAGGGGGTGCCCGCCATGTGAAATTCGTATTCGTCTACGCTGCCGTCGTAGAGGCTCTCAACGCGCTCAATGCCCTCGTCGGCGGGAATGGTCTTGGTAATGCCAAAGCTCATGGATGCTCCGATCTCAACGCAGTCTGTCGGGGTGGTGGTGCTGCAGCCAACCGGCGTACTCCGCATAGAGTTTGCTGGAATCTTTGTGGCCGGCAAAGGCCGGCGAATCGGGGGCGTTGACCATACCCAGCGTCTGGTAGACGAGAATTTCGTCTACGTAGGGCGATACGGCATCGAGCTGCCGTCTGACGCGTGCAAACGGCGCCGGCAACAGCGGGCTCTTGTATACCGCGCCCTCAAATTCAAAGATTTCCACGTCGGCCCACAGTGCGACCTGCGGCACCTTGTCGTGCACGCGGCGCAGGGCTTCGTAATAGCCCGGCGTCTGTTCCACCGTCGACTTTTGCACGCCAATCTCGTCCTGGTAGGCGACGATGTCCACTTCCAACGCCTCGAGCTGGCGCACGTATGTATCGTCGGCCTGCACCTTATTTGTTCCGTAGGGAGCGATCATCGTTGGCGCGTCGGGCATGAGGGCACGCGCACAGCGGCTGCATTCGCGCGCGTAGTCGATAAAGGCCTCAGAGAAATGGCCGTTGATGCCCGCCTCGTTGGCCCAGTACCAGCCGTAAAAGCTGGCGTGGTGCCCGTAGCGCTGGGCCAACTCTTCCATGGCCTGCAGGCGGCGCGCACGCGCCGCGCGGTCGGCGATAATACCGGGGCTGTCCCACTGACCCCAAAAACCGTTGCCGACAAATACGTTTACCCGATGGTGATCGGCGGCGCAGAGCAGCGCTTCGAGCGGATCGGCACAGGCCAAATCCCAGGCGGGGAACACATCGCTGCGGTAGAATGCCTTATAGTCGAGCGCGACGGCCATCAGCACCAAGTAGTCGAGCCCGATGGCCGCCATCTCCCCTACTTTAGCGTGCCAATCGGCTGCGCTAAATCGCGCACAGGCCGGGTTCCAATAGACGCCTTCTGCCCGGTTGTGATGCTGGAATTCAAACCAGGATCCTGTGATGGGCTTTGCGCCTAGATGCGACATGGCCTCTCTGTCGCACCACGATCCCAGCTCAGTGCCGATTGGGCTGGTTGCCATCTCCTACGGCATCCTAGCGCGGTATTCATTACTGCTGCGCGCGCCGCGTGCGCACAGCACTAGCGAGTTTGTCCAGCACCTCGACTGTGGTCTCCCACGAAATGCAGGCGTCGGTTATGCTCTGACCGTAGGTCAGCGATTGGCCGGGTTTTTGGTCTTGGCGCCCTTCGACCAGGTGGCTCTCCAACATGACGCCAAAAATGTGGTCGGAACCAGCAGCCAGCTGGTCGGCGATCTCCTCGGCTACAAGGGGCTGGCGCGCGTGGTCTTTGCTGCTGTTGCCGTGACTGCAGTCAATCATCACCCGATGCGCTAAGTCGGCTCCTTTGAGCTGGGCGGCCACGGCATCAACGTCTGCCGACGAGTAGTTGGGACCGCTGTTGCCGCCGCGCAGTATGACGTGACAGGAGTCGTTGCCCCCGGTGGCGACAATAGCCGAAATGCCCTGCTTAGTGACGGAGAGAAAGTGGTGCGGATGACGCGCTGCGCCAATTGCATCAACGGCGATTTGCACCGTGCCGTCCGTGCCGTTTTTAAAGCCGACGGGCATCGATAGACCCGATGCCAATTCGCGGTGGATCTGGCTCTCGGTGGTGCGTGCACCAATCGCTCCCCACGAAATTAGATCGGCAATAAACTGGGGTGAAATCGTATCGAGAAACTCCGAGCCGGCTGGCAGGCCGGTATTGGTGAGTTCGAGCAGCAGTTTGCGACCAGCGCGCAAACCGTTGTTGATATCAAAACTACCGTCGAGGTTGGGGTCATTGATCATACCTTTCCAACCGACGGTGGTGCGCGGTTTTTCAAAGTAGACGCGCATAATGATGCACAAGTCATCGCACAGGCTGGCCGCCACCTTTTGCAGGCGGTCGCCGTACTCAATTGCAGCTTCCGGGTCGTGAATGGAGCAAGGACCCACGACGACGGCGAGGCGGTCGTCGTCGCCGCGCAAGATGGCCTCGACGTCGCGGCGCGCATTGGCCACCGTATTCGATGCCGTCTCTGTAAGGGGCAATTCCTCCATCAAAATAGCTGGTGGAATAAGCGGCTTAACCTGCTCTATGCGTAAGTCATCGGTGTGTTGCAGCACTGCGTCCCTCTCTTCTTGAATGTCTGTAATACGGTGAATAACGGTTAAAATAGTCTAACGGCACATAGCCCATTCGTACATGCGGCGCGCGCGCTGGCTCACGCGCTCCACGTCGCGTTCCAGCAGATAGCCTTGCGTCACTAGCGCTCGTGCCGCTTGCACGCAGCGCGCCTGGTAGTCGTCCGCGTTTGCATAGCGCGTGGCAATGGCGGGACGCGGATCCCCTTCTGTAGGCTGCTCAGCGGCAAAAGGCAACCACGCTCCCGACAGACCCACCAGAGCCCAGTCGGCACCCATTTCTCCGCTTCGCAAACGCCAGCCAACAAACGTGCCCAACGGCACGGACACCTCGGGCAGGCGAATACCCCCGACCTCGTTACCGTCTGCATCTACTGACGGCACCAGCGTCGGGTACGGCAACCCCAGCGCGGGCACGGCCCTGTCGCTGATGCCCGCTTCCCAGCGCGGACCAAAGTCGAGGCGGTGTACGACCCGCGGCGCCGTAGGTCGACCTAACTCCGACAGCACCGGAAAGGTAAATGCCCCGGAATCGGCAGCAACTAGCGAACTATCGGCCAAGGTCGGGTAGCGGCTCGGCGGCGGCTCCACCCCCTCACGCACCCAAGCATCGAGCGCGAGCAAAAGCGCGCGGTGCCCAAACTTGAATTGGACGGGATTCCCGGGCAGCGCATGGGCGCCGTCGGGTAGCTCGTCCGCCCCGTGCTGCGTGCTGGCAAAATGGTATATGCGCACATCGGCCGGCACCACCAGGTCGCGCAGCCCCTCGACGTCGACGTGCACCAGCGCCGCGCCGCGATTCCAGTACTCGGTCGACGAGTTTACGTGAAAAATCTTGGGAGCGACGCCGCGCTCGACGGCGCGATCGAGTAACCCACCTTCGGCCTCGCCCGGCCCATCGCGCTGAGGCGTATCGGCAAAGGGAAATTGCTCCGTCGGATAGTACGCGTCAAAGTGGGCGCTGGCGTGGCGCGACGGCTGGGCAAAACGGTGATTAAACGAACCGCGTCCGGCCCCCGCAACGTTAATCTGCAGGCCGTCGAATACCGGCCGGCCTTTCTCGCTCTCGTTGAACCCCTCGTAGAGCAGCTGGCGCAAAAAGCGCCCGCTCTGCGACGAGCCAAAGCCATAGGCGCGCTCGATGCAGAAGCGCGCATCGTCTTTCAAATGCGCAACAAAATCGCGCGTAGTCGCCAACCCTGCGCCCATGACGACCGGATTGCAGGCCGTATACTCCAAGTTGTAAATGAGCCCCGGTTCGAAGCCCTGTGCAAAGCAAATGGCCGGGCGCCCGTCGTCGAGTCGGGTAAAGGACCAGCGCTGGCGATCGACGATTTCCGATTCGCCATAGGGGCGATCGCGCACGCTGAGCTGCGCTGTCGCTTCCGATCCCGGAGCCACTTCATAGGGCCGATGGTAGCGGCTGCCCAACGAGTGCACGGACACCGGCGCGTCGACGAGGATCTCGCAGCTAACGGGGCCCTGGACTGCGACCGCCGGCACATCGAGCGTCATCAGGTGCGGGTTGTCGGGTGCCGACGGCGGCACGTCGGCCTGCCAGGCACAGGCGGCCACGGTAAAGCCATGCTCCATCAGCAGCCCATCGCCAAACTCGTCCGCGGTTTCCGGCCGATTTGAGCCCGCTGCCAGATTAAACGTGCCCAGCGCGCCTTTGCGGCCGCGGTTGACCACGTAGTAAAGCAGGTTGCCGCTGCCCTTGGACGGATCGACCGGCTTGAGAATCCAGAAGTCGGCGCGGCACTCGACGCAGCCCGCGCCGTTGCGCGGCGCCAACTGCAAATCGACAATCGCCGCGTTGAGCGGGTGTTGGGGATCCAGCGCAATGTGGGCGCTGCCCTCTACCTGTTCATACGCACCGGCCGTCCCCCATATATGCCCATCCAGCACGGGCCGGCGCGTGCTCACATCGAGTCGCACCATCATGCGGCGTGCCTCACGCCTTGCTCCATCCCAACTCTTTGAGGCGCTTGCTGTTGAGCCCTTTGTTGAAGCGCGCGCGCGCCAGGTCTTCTTCCAACTCTCCGCGCAGCTCTTCTGGGCTGTACGGCGTGCCCGCACGCACGCAGAGGCGCGCTTCAATGCGCTGCGTGCCCTTTTCCACGCGACCGCGCACATCGCGGTACTCAAATGCGCCTTCTACCACCTCAAACGCGGCCATATCGGCGACGCTGCCCACTTTGAGCGTGCCCAATTCACCTTCGCGTCCGATGGAAAAAGCGGCGTTAGCTGTGCACTGGCGCACGATACTCTCTATCGGCACGCCGAGGTTGAGCAACTTGGAGGCGGTGTGCGGCAGGCTCTCTACCGGTACATCCCAGCTGTGGGCATGTAAGTCGGTGCTAATGACATCGGAGACAAAGCCCTGCCCCAGCGCGCTGATAGCGATCCCGTAGTCAAAGCTGCCGCCGCCGTGGCCCACGTCGAATAGTATGCCGTCCCGCCGCGCCTGAAGCACCTCGGCGAGAATGGTCTCGTCCTCGCCGACAATGCCGTCGCCGGTGCCCTGGTAGCAGTGGGTGACGATGTCGCGCGGACGCATGAGCGCAAGCACTTCGGGCAGCGGCACGCCGCGACCAATGTGCACCATGACCGGCACGCCGGCCCACTCGGCTGCCTGCACGGCCAAGCGCAGCGGTTCAACGCCGTTGTCGGCCACCTGCCCCTCGCCTTGGCGCACTTTGACACCGACGCAGTGTTCAGCAAAATGCTCTATGACAAAGGCCGTGCGCTCGGCATCGGCGTAGCGCATATCGGCCAGTTCGGGCAGCGGCCCGTAGGTCAGACCAATTCCACAGACGTGCACAAAAGATAGAAACTGCGTGCGCGCTGGAGCGACGACGTAATCGAGGTAGCCCTGCAAATTGGCCCACCCAGCACTGCCAGCGTCGACTGCGGTAGTCACGCCTGTAGACAGGTAGAGCGCATCGGCGCGAATGCCCCAGGTCGTGCTACCCGGGTAGAGGTGGGCGTGTATATCGATCCAACCTGGCGTCAGCAGTTGGCCGCTAAGATTCGTCTCGTGACGGCCTTCTTCCGCTATATGTTCGGCCACGGCGGCAATGCGGCCATCGCGCACCGCAACATCCAACACACCATCTATGTCTTGTGCTGGATCGAGCACGCGCGCACCGCGCAAAATCAGGTCATAGGCCATGGGGTGATCTCTCGAAGTGGTAGACGCTTTCGGCGAAAGCAGAACGGACCGTTAAAAGCAAATAAATTGGCGACGTCTAGGCAATTCTACTTTACTTGACATCCTATGTGGAGCAACCGTATTTAGCGCGCTGGTCTTTCTTGCAAGGAGAGCTGCTGTGGGTTCAAACGTACCTCCCAATACGGGCATCCGCGTGCCCCCCGAGCCGCTGCGCCAGTTGGTCGCCGCACTCTTTGAAAAAGCGGAGACATCACCGGACAACGCGCGTCTGATAGCCGAGTTACTCGTGCTTACGGATCTGCGCGGCGTGCACAGCCACGGCACGCGCCAGACGCCGGGCTACGTCGGCATGATGCGCCAGGGGCGAGTCAACCCGCGGCCCAACGTGACGGTCGTCAGCGAAACACCAACCACGCGCGTTTACGATGGCGACGGTGGTATGGGGCATTTCCCCTGCTATCAGGGCACGCAGTGGGCCATAGAAAAGGCCAAAGAATACGGCACCGCAGCCGTCACTACGCGCAACCACTTTCACTTTGGCGGCGCGGGCAAATACACGCGTATGGCCATCGCACAGGACTGCTTCGCCATCGCCGTATCGTCGCATCGCTCACCGCTCAATCCGGACTCTATCGTCAAAAGCGTCAACTGCACTTCGCCCATCAGCGTTGCCTTCCCCTCGGGCGAGCAACCGCCGCTGGTCATCGATATGGGCGCATCAATGCTGCCCTGGGACGAAGCCCTCTTCGAGCGCATGCCTTTCGCCTTTTTCAAGGAGCTGGGCATCGGCGCTATGAACCGCGCCTTTGGCGGCATGCTCGCCGGCATTTACCTCCCGGAGTTTATACCACCGCAGTCCCAATGGGAATCAAACCAAGGGTCTTTTATAACTGTGTACGACGTCAAATGCTTTATGCCGGTCGACCAGTTTAAGCGCGAAATGGATCGGTTTATTGGCGAGGCGCGCGCCATGCGCCCCTTTCCCGGCTTTGAGCGAGCCGAGCTGCCCGGCGGACTCGAATGGCAGCGCGAGCGCGACTATGCACGCGACGGCATCCCCGTCTCAGCGGAACACCAACAGAGCCTGCAGGACCTCGCCGACGAACTGGGTGTTGCAACGCCCTTTGACGAATACGAACACTCTCGCTTTTGAGGATTGCACCATGGCTAAAGTACTATCCAGCGTAAACATCGAGTTCAAGGGACGCTCTCCGGCGAGCGATATCATGGAGACAGCCGGCCTGGAGGTGATCGTACAACGACCGCAGCCGGGCTGGCCTGATGACGAAACGCGTGAGAAGGTCATCGGCATCGATGGACTGCTAGCCGGCTCGGAAAACCTGAACGCCAGCACGCTGGATGACAGCCAGTCGCTAAAGGTCATCGCACGCAACGGCGTTGGTTATGACAAAGTGGACTTGGACTACTGCACCGAGCGTGGCATCGTCGTCACCTATACGCCCGGAGCAATGAGCGATGCGGTGGCCGACCAGGTATTTGCCCTGCTGTTGGGTATGACGCGCCAACTCGTCGCAGGCGATCGCACCGTCAAGGCCGGAGACGAGTACGACGTGCCCATCGGCGAAGACCTATCGGCCATGACGCTGGGGCTGGTCGGCTGCGGACGCATTGGCGCCGAGGTCGTGCGGCGCGCACAGGGCTTTCGCATGCGCGTGCTGGTGCACGACCCGTGGGTGGATGCCGCGGCAATCGCAGCAATGGGTGCCGAAGCCGTCGATCGGTCGACCCTGCTGGGAGAAGCAGACGCCATTACGCTGCATACGCCTATGACCGATGCCAACAAAAACATGGTCGACGCCGAATTTCTATCAGCCATGAAGTCCGGTAGCTATCTGATCAACACGGCGCGCGGCGGACTGGTCGACGAAGAGGCGCTGATCGGCGCGCTGCAGAGCGGTCATTTGCAGGGTGCCGGACTCGACTGTCAGGCAACCGAGCCGCCAACGGGCACCTCGCTGGAGCTGGTGCGCCTGCCCACCGTGCTAGCGCTGCCGCATTCGGGATCGAAAACCAATGCGGCGCGCGAACGCATGTCGATTTGGGCCGCTCAGTCGATTGTCGACGTGCTGCAGGGGCGGGTGCCGGAATACGTGGTCAATACGGCAGTATTGGAAAAGCTGGGGTTGCAAGCGCGTTAGGGGCGCGCCCGTTGCCTAAAATACTTAGGTAGGGTACTAGGGCTAGCGCATATACGACGCCGGCGCTTAAGTATGTGGACCGGGAATCTGCTAAGGAGGGCATTCTATTCGCTGGAGTTCCGCCGCATCGTGCCGTGCAGGTCAAACGCATAGCCCGCTCCCCGTAGCTGTGTCTGCACCAGGCGTTCGAGAATGCGCAGGCGCAGTCCTTCTTCTACTTGTCGCATATCCGCTTGACCAGCCAAGTTTTCCCGCTCTTGCGGATCGTTCTGCACGTCAAACAGCATATAGACCTGTCCCTCGGCATTGAGCGCCACTTTCCATTGCTCATCGAGCAGCATGATTTCTCCGCTCAGCTCAGAAATGGCTTCGCTGCGATGCGCGCGCTGCGGATCGCCCAGTACCGGGCAGAGCGAACGGGCAAACTGTGGATAGTCCACCTCCCCACCGGCTAGTTCCACTAGCGTTGGACCGATATCAAACCACTCAACCGGTGACGCACACACGGCGCCCTGTGCCATGCCCGGTGCGCGTACTAGCAGCGGCACGCGCACGGCCCCGTCGAGAAAATTCGACTTGTAGATGAGGTTGGCATCGCCGTTCATTTCGCCGTGATCGGAAACAAACACGATTATCGTGTTGTCGAGCTCGTCGCGCCGCTCAATGGCATCGAGTATCTCGCCGATCTGTGCATCGATCAGGCTTATATTACCGGCGTAATTAGCGCGCATGGCAGCTGTATCATCAGGCGTCAGCGCACGATCGCCTTCCAGCAGCGCATCGAGATGACCACGTGGCCTCGATCCGGCGCTCTTCGGCACGGCACGCGGCGCGGGCATGCGCTGCGGATCGTACATGCTGGCATAGGGCTCGGGCGCATCCCACGGCTCATGCGGCCCGCCAAAGCTAACCCAGCAGCACCACGGCTGGTTGAGATCGTAGTTCTCGATATACTGTTTGGCGCGCTGGCCGACATAGACATCGGCGTAGTGCTCCATGCCCAGGGGCGAAGGTCGGACCATATGTGGCTTCCGGTCAAAGCGCTCGTCGAAATCGGCCTTATACCGATCCCAGACGCCTTCGTCGCGCCACCATGCCGTCATATGCGAGAGCACGCGCATACTCGCGCGCGGACCGCCAATTTCATCTACGTCATCGAGTCCATAGGTCTTCATCAGATACTCGCGATCGCGCAGATCGCCCCCGTGCGGATGCAGGTGCGTCTTGCCAAACAGGCTCGTCCTGTATCCCGCATCGCGCACGCGCTGCATCCACGTGGGCTGATCGCTGCTGAGTTGACTCGTTTGGTTGTTCCACACGCCGGTGTTGTGCGGATAGAGGCCCGTTGCCAAACTCAGACGCGCAGGAACGCACACGGGTGCATTCGTAACGCAGTTTTCAAAGCGCACTCCGCCGGCTGCAATGCGGTCGAGATGGGGCGTTTCCACCCATCCACCGCTGCAGCCGAGCGCGTCGGCCCGCTGCTGGTCGGTCATCAAGAGCAGTATGTTGGGCTTTACCAACGAATTAATCCTCGCTCATTTCCAAGTCGACCGGCATGAAGAACTCATAGCGTTCCGGCTCGGCGTACCCCTCGACTTCAACGGGTGTGACGCCGGGGCTGCTCATCGCCGTCTTGACAATGCGCTTGTTAAAGGCACTAACGCCCTCGGCATGGAAATACGCTTCGACGGGCATCCACAGGCATTCGGCAATCTCATCCTCTTGAATGGTGATGGCTTTGCTCAACGGGCTCAGGCGACAGACGAAGTAGATATCGGATTTGCCGTAGCGATAGCCGTGCCAGTGGCGAAAGCAGACCAGCGCTTCAAAGCGCGCGTGCACACCCGTCTCTTCGAGCACTTCGCGCACTACGGCCTCGGCTAGGTGCTCGCCCTCGTGCAGCGCCCCGCCGGGCAGCTTGTAGCGCGGCGGACCGGGGCGCTGACTGTGGTACTTTTCGCTGACGACCAGCAGCTCTTGGTCCTCGCTAATGACGACGCCCCCGGCACCGATATAGTGCGAGGCGTGCGCGGGTATAAAGGCACCATCCTGCAAGCGCAGCGTCATCATCACGTAGTCTTCGCCGCTGTGGTGGTAGGTAAAACCCGCTGCAGCGGCCACCGGCACGAGGGTGGCGAGCGCAATGGGCAGTTCGACCCACACCACGCGGTATCCCTCGGTGCGCCACGTATCGATTGAGTGCTGTAGCTGGGCGCGGAATGCCTCGGGATCGTCGGGCAGTTCATCGGTCTGCGTCAGAACGCCGCCAAAGGGGTTCGTCGTGTGCGCGAGTAGTTCCATATATTTGTGTTCGTCTCAGTTAACGTTATTAACCAATCGGCGCGAGCCGATAGCAAAGCAAAGACGGCGTGCAGTGTCAAGCACCCGCCCAACAACAGCGCAATGGAAATAAAGCTGCTCAATGATATCGTGGTTATTTTTGCCGTAGCTGTCGTGGTGCTCCTGCTATTCCACAGACTGCGCCTGCCGGCGATTATCGGCTTTTTGTTTACCGGTGCACTGACCGGCCCACACGGTTTTGGACTGGTCGGAGCCGTGCACGAAGTGGAAATCCTCGCCGAGGTCGGCATCGTGCTGCTGCTCTTCACCATTGGCATTGAATTTTCCGTCGACGAACTCCTGCGCATCAAGCGCCAGGTGCTGTTTGGCGGCGCGCTGCAAGTAGGCCTGACCATCGCCGCAACCTACCTGCTTGTAGCGCAGCTGGGCTTAGCGATTGGACCGGCGGTATTTGCCGGCTTTCTCGTATCCCTGAGCAGCACTGCCATCGTCATGCGCCTATACCAAGAGACGGGCACGATTAATACTTCGCACGGTCGCCTGTCGCTAGCGGTGCTGATTTTTCAGGATATTGCTATCGTGCCGCTCATGCTATTCGCACCTATTTTGGCCGGAGCGGGCGGCGATCCGTTTCCGCAACTAGTAGAACTGGCCCTCAAGGCGTTGGGCGTCGTCATCCTCATCGTCGTCGCCTCCAGATGGATCGTGCCAAAAGCCTTCTTCTTTATAGCGCGCGCCAGCAGTCGCGAGCTCTTTCTCATAAGCACGAGCGTGCTGTGCTTTGCCGTGGCCTGGCTAACGGCAGAACTCGGCCTTTCGTTGGCGCTGGGTGCCTTTATGGCCGGTCTAATCATCTCTGAGTCCGAGTACAGCCACCAGGCGCTCGAAAACATCCTGCCCTTCCGCGACGTATTTACCAGCTTTTTCTTTGTCTCCGTTGGTATGCTGCTCGATGTGCGCATCGTAGTCGAGCAGGCAGGCGTGGTCTTCGGCGCGGCCCTGGTGGTGATCTTTCTCAAAGCCTGCATTGTCGGCTTCGTCGCGCTTGCCTTGGGCTACCCCTTACATACGGCACTCGTCACGGGGCTGGGACTGGCGCAGGTAGGCGAGTTTTCTTTCGTGCTATCGAGGGTCGGCGTCGACACCGGCCTGCTCAACCAGCAGCACTATGGGCTCTTTTTAGCCATTTCCGTGCTGACGATGGTGTGCACCCCATTTCTCATGCGCGCCGGGCACTGGGCTGGCCAGCGCATAGCAGCTTGGCCGCTGCCCTCGGCCCTCAAACTGGGCCTCTTTGCCGACAGGCTCGGCTTGGAAAATCGCGAGCAAGACCGTCCGAACGACATCAACGATCACGTCATCATCGCTGGCTTTGGCATCAACGGACGCAACGTCGCACGCGCCGCACGCTGCGCGTCTATTGAGTATGTAATAACCGAGACCAATCCAGAGACCGTGCGGCGTGAGCGAGCGCAGAAAGAACCGATATTCTACGGCGATGCATCCAGCGAAGACGTCTTGCGCTACGCCGGCGCAGAGCGCGCACGCGCCCTCGTCGTAACCATTCCCGATCTGGCGACCGTGCGGCGAGTTATCGCGCGGGCACGCAGCATCAATCCGGCGCTGCACATTGTAGCGCGCACGCGCTTTGTTGGCGAAGTGGAGGCACTGCACGAGCTTGGAGCAGACGAAGTAATACCAGAAGAGTTTGAAACATCCGTTGAAATTATTGCGCGCGTGCTGCGCCGCTACTTGGTCGCACGCGAAGAAATTGAGCAATTTGCCGCTGAAGTGCGCTCCGACGGCTACGGCCTTTTTCGCGTCGATGGGCAAGGGGCTGCACCGGCCCTGCGCCGCCAACTGGGCGATGTAGAAATGGCTACGCTGCACGTCGATGTCGGGGCCGAGCTCGACGGGTGCACGCTCGCGCAGTCCGACCTGCGCCGCCGCAATGGCGCAGCCGTCCTGGCCGTGCGGCGCGCCGAGCGACTGTGGCCTAATCCCGACGGCGACTTTACCCTGCACGGCAACGACGATATCGTCGTGCTCTGCTCGCTCGAACACTTGAGCGATGTCGTAGCGCGCTGCCGCGCACCAGACGCAAAAAATGCCTGATACTTCATGAGTTCGCTGCGTCGTTTTACCATATCGCTGGTCCTCCTAGCCGTTCTGACCGTGAGCGGCACGATTGCCTACATGTACATAGAGGACTGGCCCCTGCACGAAGCGCTCTACATGGCTGTAATTACCATTAGCACAGTTGGTTTTGGAGAGGTGCGCGACCTATCGTTGCTAGGCGAATCGTTCACCATCGTCTACATATTTCTCAGCGTGGTTTTAGTCGGTTTTACTGGAGCGAGCATCACGGCATTCCTAGTGCAAGGTGAGCTGCAATCGATTATGAAAGGACGGCGTATGCAGCACCGCATCGATCAAATGAACGATCACTACATACTCTGTGGGTGTGGAGCAATCGGACGCGAAATCGTGCAAGAATTTCATGCCGAGGGCGTACCCTACGTCGTTGTCGATGCCAGCGCTGAAAGGGCGGAAATACCGCGCGAAATCGACGTCCCACTCGTGATAGGCGATGCAACCAGCGACGATGTGCTTTTGCAAGCAGGCATTGAGCGCGCCAAAGGTCTGGTCAGCGCCCTGCACGACGACCCGCAGAACGTCTTTGTGACGCTCACGGCGCGCCAGCTCAACCCCAATCTGCAGATCGTCGCGCGTGCCAGCGAAGAAGGCACGGAGAGCAAGCTGCTGCGAGCGGGCGCCAACCGGGTCATCTCGCCTTTTGAAATTGCTGGACGACGCATGGCGGCAACGGTGCTACGACCCAACGTCGTCAATTTTCTCGACGTGGTGTTTCGCCATCAGGGCGTCGATATGCACATAGAGGAAGTGGCGATTGTCGCAGGATCCGAACTGGTGGGAAGAACGCTGCGTCAGAGCGATTTTGGTAACAAGACGCGCGCCATTATTATTGCCATCACCGACAAAGCGGGCAATCCGCGTGCCCAAATAGGCTCCGACGAGTCGCTGGCCGATATTCAACTGAACGCAGGCGATGTGCTTATCACCATGGGCAATGAAGAGCAGATACAGCGGCTGCGCACCATTGCAGAAGGTTGACCAACGGAGCACTACGGGGCGCTCTGCCGGCGCTCGAAAACTCGCAAGCGGCGGCGCGGCTCCTCTAGCCAGGGGGCTACCAAAACGGCGCGTTCCAACGCGCTCCGCTCGTTCTCCACATCGCCTCTACCCTTGTAAATAAGCGCCATATTCATCAGCGCAGCAGGGTCCTCTACCAGCGATAGCTGTTTCTCATATTCAGCGAAAGCGCCTTCTACGTCGCCCGCCATATGCCGCTCAACGGCGCGGACGTAATGCGCCTCTGCACAGCGCGGATCGAGGTCGAGCGCAACCTGCGTTCGCTCTTTTAATTCATCCTTAGCTCCATTGTTGAGGGCCTCTATGGCTCCGCGCACATAGGCCTGAGCAAATGCACCGAGCACCGTCTGTTCGGCCAACGCGCGATCGTCGTAGCCGCGCAAGCGCCAGACCTCTATCTGCGGACCCGGCCGCACCAGCGCGCCACCGCCGGCAAGCGGCACGTAGAACGCATCGAGCGGATCGTAGGTTGCCTCACTTTCTGTTCTATCACCGAAAGCCACAACGCGCTCGGCTATCGTTGCCAAATTGCGCGCAAAAGACGAATCGATCTGCGAATAGGAAAGGGCGTGGCGATGTAGAACGATCCAGCCCGCATGTCGCTGCTCAATCTCCGATATGCGGCCGTGCTGGGCGTCCATATTGCTGCGCTGTAGTGCATAGCTATAGTGCGGAGCAGGGAGGCCGCGCTCGACGAGAAAGTCGAGGTTGCGTGCAAGGGCAGCGCGACCAAAAGCGCGCTCGTAGTACAAAAGGCGCCACCACAGACTTT
>JAYPJE010000066.1:0-20447 GCA_038128265.1 Gemmatimonadota bacterium | reverse complement strand
TTTGCCTGCTGGCTGCATCGGCCAGTGGACGCGAACACTATCAATTAGGCGGAGCGACGGGCGTCTCCTGGTCGGCTGTGGGCACGCCGAGCTATATCGACGAGGCGTTCGCACCGGGCAGCATTCGCCCCCTGAGCACCGAGTTGAGCCACAATCTCGTCAGCACGATGCGCAACCGGGGCGGCGATCTCACCAGCCTAGTTAGCATTTACACCTTGCCAGCCAATTGGTCCGATACGCGCGGTTTCGCCATTGACGGAGATCCAGCGACGGCCTTTGTGCATCCGCCGCGCATCGATTTTTTTCGACCGGGCTACTTTTATACCACGCCCATGTTTTTTGACTTGGGTGCACCCTTTCCCATAGAGCGCGTAGCCTTTTCGACGCGTCCCGATCAGCCGGGCAATAAAATACGGCAGTTTCGCTTCTATCTAAACGACGGCAGTGCTGAAAGTCGCGACGACAAAGGGAACATCGTGTGGACGCTCGTGCACGATGAGAAAGACAACCTCAATGCGCGCGTGGAACTGAGTGTCGAGCCTCAGATCGTGCGCCACCTCTACCTGCACCCACTGGAAGTGGGCGATACGTGGGAAGTCGCCGAGTTTGAGGTTTACGGCCAGGGGTTTGTTCCCAAGGCATCGTACATTTCCGACCCCATTGATCTGGGTGCGCTATCTAGCTTGGGGCGAATCTGGTGGAGCGGCCAGCGCGATGCCAACTCTAAAATTCTGATTCAGACGCGCAGCGGCAGCGACGACCAGCCCGAAGTCTACTGGCGCAAAACGGGCGTTGGAGACCAGGAGGTTTCCACGCTGGCCAGCGGGGCTCCGATGTCGCGCGCCGACTACTTTTCCATGCCGCAAAACGTGCGCGGTCGGATTACGCAGGACCTGGAAAATTGGAGTGTTTGGCATACCTATGAATACGAAGACGGGCTGGACGGCACGCGCATACTGTCGCCGGGCCCGCGCCAATTTGTGCAGCTGCGCATCGACTTTTCGTCGCAGGGTTTGCAAGGTGGTCAGCTTGACTCGCTGTTCTTTGAGTATTCGCAGCCACCCATTGTCGGCACGGTGATCGGCGAGATTCATCCTTCGTCGGTCAACCCGGCCGAACAGGTCCAGTTTACCTATGCCGTTCGCGCGCGAATGGACGCGGGACAGCCGGGCTTCGATCAGCTTGAACTGCGCACGTCGGCGCGGGTAGAAAAGATTGCAGCCGTGCGCATCGACCGCCAAGAAGTTGATTATGGCGCAGTATTCGACCCCAATGATCCCCATCAGTTCACCGTGCGCTTCCCCCGCATTGCCCAGGACCAAACCTTGCTGGAAATCGACTTTGATGCGCGCGTATTCGTGTACGGAACGGTCTTCAGCGCCTCGGTAGTTGATAGCGAGACGGATGAAGTCGGCCAGGAAGTGACCCCGGGTGATGCCGTGGCGACACTGCTGAGCGACGATATCGTCGTCCACACTGCGCTCGAGGGCCGCCTCCTCGATGACGTGTCGATGGGTCCCAACCCCTTTACGCCCAACGGGGATGGCATCAACGATGAGGTACAAATTCGCTATGCGCTGTTGCGCCTGACCAAAGCGATGCCGCTGACGGTGGAAATTCGCGATTTAACCGGGCGCAAAGTGCGCGATTTGAGCAGCAGCAGCGGAACGGGCATGCTGTATCAGCTGGCGTGGGATGGACGCGACAATCGGGGTCAGATGGCTGCACCGGGTTTATACATTGTGCGCATTGCCGTCGAGTCGGACAGCGGCAGCGAGGAGAAACTGGGCTATATTGCGCTGGCTTACTAGGAACGGATGGGTGTTGTTGGGTCGATTTACACATTCGGTGTGCTCGGCTGCTGGAGCGCTCCTCATCGCGCTCTTGGCCGCGGGGTGTTCAGAGACCGTGGTTCAACTGCCGGCCGGTGCGGTCGCGCAGATTGATAGCACGCGGATCGATGCCGACTACGTGCGTGCGTTTGTCGAGCGCATAGCGCCCGGTCTGCGCTCGCGCAATACGGGTGACGATGCGCGGCGGGACTACCTGCGCAGCGTGCTGGCCCGGCATCTGTTGGAACTGGAGGCGCGCGCGCGCGGGCTGCACGAAGACGAAGTGGTGCGCACGGAATTTCGCCGGCTGTGGCGACAGCGCCTGATAGAGGCCTATCGCCGTCAAATATTACCCGGCGAAGTGGAAATCAGCGACGGGGAAATCCGCGCTTACTTTGTCGAGAGCGGTCTGAATCGCCGCCGCCAGATGGCAGGAATACTCGTAGAAGACGAGGCGCTAGCGCAGCGCATCGGCCAAGAGCTAGCTGCCGGTGCCGACTTTGGCGACATGGCCCGCGAGCACAGCATTGACGAGCGCTCGCGCGAACAGGATGGCGTGCTGGGCTTTATTGACCTGATCGAGGCGCGCCGCTTGCAGGTGCCCGACGCGCTCTTTCGCGACTGGCCCGCCGGAAAAATTTCCGACGTTCTGCCGATGGGTCGGCGCTTCCAGCTCATCCGCTTTGGCCCCGAACAGCCGGTGCCCTACCAGGAGCGCCGCGCAGACATTTACGAGCTGCTCTACGGGCAGAAGTTCGGCGAGTTAGAACAGCGCGAAGTCCAGCGCTTGGAGCGCAGGCTCGATCTGAAAATGGTGCCGCAGGGATTGGCTTTGCTGCTCGAAAAAGGCGACCTCTACACGCGCTTGCGCAGCGAACAGCTCTCCGATGAAGAGCACCAGATAGCGCTGTTCACCTACAAGGGTGGCCAGATTACGCTGGGCGACTACGTGGAGATTCTGAGTCGGGATATGCGCTCGCTATCGGGCTGGGGGCTCAACGACGAAGCGGAAGTGCGCGAGGTGGCCAGCGAGCTGGTCCTGACCCAGGTCATGCTCTTTGAAGGAGCCAAAAGGGCGGGCATTGCCGACCGGCCAGCCGAGAAGGAGTGGGCTGAGAACGCGCAGCGACGGCTGTTGATCGAGGAGTTGCGCAAGCGCGAGATTGTCGATCCGCTGCTGGTAACGCGCCAGGAGGCCCGAAATTACTACGAGGATCACGAAGAGCTGTTTATGGAATCCGACGAGTATATTCTGGTAGAAGTGCTGGTGGATGAAGAAGAAACGGCGCGTGCGCTGCGCCAGCAACTAGATGAAGGCGAGACGATTTCCTCTCTGGCTCAGCAATATACGCAGCGCATTGACGCGAAAGAGGAAGCCGGCCTCATGCACATGGGTGACTACGAGCGCTTGGCCATGCCAGACCTGTACAAAGCCGTGACACAGGCTGAGAAGGATCAGGTGGTTGGCCCCATCAAGGTCAGGGACGGCTATAGCTTGTTCAAAGTCATGGATCGCCAGGCAGGGCAGCTGAAACCGTTTGACGAGGTCGAGCGCAAAGCGCGTGCGCTGGTGCGCGCCGAAAAGAAAGAAGTGCAGTTCGAAGATTGGATCGACCAACTGATGGAAAAGTACGCGGAGCGCATCGTCGTGTCGGAGGAAGCGTTGGTTAGCGCACTGCCCGATACGTTCTTGACGCGTTTAGCCGTTGGCGATGGGAGCGATAAATGATGACGAGTCGGCGGACTTCGAGAGCTGTAATGGGCCTCGTACTCTTTTTTTTCGCGACGCCTCTGCTGGCTCAGCCGCGCGGCTACAGCCTGCGCGCCGATCGAGTGGAGACGAGCAGCAGCGCGCATTGGCGGGCGTGGAGCTTTCCCGGCGATATGGTAGAGGTCGATGCGGATGGTGCAATCCGCTCGCGCTTTGTGCGCGGTCCGTACAACGCATTGTCCGATGCGAGCCAGTTTAGCCATATCATCGGCGGCAACGTGCGCAGTCAGTATGCCAACGCCTTTGATCTGGACGGTGAGCTGCGCGCGCGCGGTGGCATCAAGCAGGCCCCCTCGAATCCCAACATAGCCCCGCGCGTCATGGATGGAGACGAATTGACATTCTGGGAGCCCAATCCGGCCGATCCGCTGAGCGATTGGGTGTTAGAAATCGATTTGGGCCGCCTGGTGTCGGCGACAAAGGTCGTATTGCGCTTCGCCGAAGAGGGCGATCCCTTCCTGCAGTTCAGAGTGCACTCGGCCGGTGGGCAGAATCCCTTTGGCACGGCGGATCGCAGCGGTGCGCTCGACTACGTATTGGTCGGCGGCACGACGCAGCCCAACCGCGACCAGCGGCTATTTGAGTTTGAATTGGATCCCATCGGCCCTCATTCGGACGGTTGGACGGGGCGCATGGTGCAGTACCTGCGCATTGCGGTCACAGATACGCGCGCCGATCGCGCCGAAGAAGTTTCTGCAGAGGGCTACCAAGCGCTGCCAGTCAGCGCGCGCGGTGCCGTTGAATACATCTGGCGCATCGCCGACGAAGAGCGTCTGGTCAGCGAAGAGCGCTACGGAGAGCTGGTCGCAGCCGAACAGGGCGGCATTCGCTACTTTCGCCGCGAACTGCCGCGCTTGGCCGAGGTAGAAGTCCAGACGGTTGGCGAGAATATCTCATTGGGGCTCATAGGGCGCGGCGGCAGCCTGCACGACGTCAACCCCAACGCCTCGCCGGAGCTGGCCTTTGACGGCAATATGAGCAGCGAATGGTCGGGCGTGGTGTACGACATTACCGGTGAGACGGTCGAGTGGGGTTTGCTCAATGTGGATTTGGGCGCTCACTTCCGCGTCAATGCCGTGCGCTTTGTAACGCGCCTGCTCGACGGGGGCGGCCGCGTGCTCTACGGCTATTTGCTGCGCGGCTCGGACGGCGCGCGCGCGCCGGACGGCAGCTTTATCTGGGAAGACTTGAGCAGTGAAGATCGCCTGCTCAACCAGAATACCCGGCTTTTTGAAGATCGCTTTGATTCGCGCGTCCTGCGCTTTTTGGAGTTCCGCAACTTGGATATTGCTCGCCGCACGTTGGCCCACCTAGGGCACCGCGTTCCCAGCGTAGTCACCGAAATAGAAGTCTACGCCGAGGGCTATTTACCGAGGTTGGAAATGCAGTCCGATCTCATCGATTTAGGTGCGGCCAAAAACCTGACGACGATAGACTGGCAGGCCGATCTGCCGCCCGGCACGACGGTGGAAATTCGCACGCGCAGCGGAGACGACTTGCGCGAGGTTAAAAGCTACTTCAAGGCCGACGGTTCGCAGGTAGCCAACGAAGAAGAATACAACAAGCTGCCGACGTTTTTCCAGGGCGAAATACAGGTCGAGTTGCAGCCGGGCCAAGGTTGGAGCAGCTGGAGCCAGGCTTACGACGAGCCCGGTGCACGCGTTCTTTCGCCCAGTCCGCGCCGCTATATGATGGTGCAGGCGCGTCTCTCCAGCGATTCGGGAGACGCCGCGGCGACGCTCCGCTCTATCCAGGTGCACTTCACTCGGCCGCTGGCCGAAAGCATTGTCGGTGAGATCGAGCCCAAGCAGGAAGTGCCCATCGGGGTGCCGGCCAATTTCGAGCTCTTTGTGCGCCCGTCGTTTGCCGCGCGCGATTCGGGTTTCGACCGCGTGCGCGTCGTAGCGCCCTCGCGCGCGGCCATGCTACTGGCCCGCGTGGATTTGGGGCGCGAGAGCGAACTGGCGGCTGCGGCCGTGGGGGATGGCTTCGTTCGTGGCGATGACGGCGCACTGGCCAATGCGGAGGGAGAAGTCCTGACGGTGAGCGGTCAGGGCACGGACTCGCTCTTTATCGAACTGCCTCGAGTGCAGCAGCGCGGCGGAGCAGAAGTGCTGCGCCTCTCCTTCTCATCGACCGTGTATCAGAGCGGTTCGACCTTTGCCGTCGAGGTGGGCAATTCGCAGGATCCGGACAACTGGCAAAGCGTGGATCCGGGCGAAGGCGTTGGCGATGAGTTGGCCGTGGGCGAAGGGCTTACAGTGCTGACGCCCTTGGACCGTCGCGTCATTAGGATGATTGCCAGCCCAGGTGCACTAACGCCAAACGGCGACGGTATAAACGACGAAGCCGTTTTTGAATTTGCCGTGCTCAAGATCAACGCCGCCCGCGCTGTGAGCGTCTCGCTCTTTGATCTCAGCGGTCGTGCGATACGACGGATAGAAGAGAGCCGTGCGCTGGCCAACGGCCAGTATAGCCTGCGCTGGGACGGCCGCGACGAAGGAGGTATGTTGGTGCCTCCCGGGCTGTATCTGGCCCGCATCGGCGTCGACAGCGACGGTGAAAACAGCAGCGGTGTTAGTCGGATTGTGGGCGTAGCCTACTAGTCGTCAGCGTGACGACGTCGTCGTAGAGGCGCCGCTCGCTGCCCTGGTAGGTGCCGTCTGCGGCAAAGAGCGGAAAGACGTATACGGGCTTAAGCGTGGCCTGCCAGCGACCGTCGGCAAGCGGCTGCACATCTACTTCCAAATGACCGTAGTGCTTTCCACCGTCGACGAGCCCGCTGTCGCTCCAGCGCTCGGGAGCGTGCGCGTGCGCGAGAAAGGCCTGCTGTGGGTTGACTAGGTCCTGCTGTGGACCGCGCAGTCCATCGCCGCCAATGCCTATGTCGTAAAAGTGCACGGTGTGCGGCACGCGTTCGCCGCTTTGCGCTACCTCTACACCGTCCACTTCGGAGCGTTCCCACATCTCATCGTGTCCAGCCAATACGGCATCGACTCCATAGCGCAGAAAGAGGGGTGTTAGCACGCGCACGGGCACGCCCGACTGCGTGTCAAAACCCTCGCCTTGACCCGGCGGCCAGCCGTGCGGCCCCACCGAGTAAGGCGTGTGATGAAACATCACAAACGTGAAATGGCGCGTGCGCTGCGCGTCTTCGAGCTGTGCTTTAAGCCACTCATACTGCTGTGATCCGGGTCCAAAGGCGGGAGCGTGGCCGCCGCCTTCTTCGCCCTCTCCCAGCAGAAAGAAGTTGGTGTCGCCCGCCGATTGGTGCGGGCTGCCGTTGGCCACGTCTAGTCCGATCAGGGCGATGGGACCGTAGTCGAAGCGAAAGTAGCGGTTTTGCTGCCGCGGATTGTTTGAGCCGTTGGCGGGAAATTCAAAATAGCTGCAGAAGCGCCCAATGGCTCGCTCGGAACCGGGCTGGTTGTAGCGGTCGAGCTGGGGGCCTTCGTAGTATTCGTGGTTGCCCGGCACGGCCAGCAGGGGCACGCGACTGGCTAGGCTGCTATCGCCGTTTTCTGCGGTGATGTGTCGCCAAAACTCATCCCAGTCGCGCTGTTCGCCGCCCGATTCAACTAGGTCGCCAGCTATGGCGATAAAGTTGGGTTGGCGGTCGGCCATGACAGCCAGATTGGCCGCGTAGCCGCTCGTTTGATCGAGCGGATAGAGCCGTTTCTCTTCGCCCTTAGGATCGGCCCAATCGGCGTGCTTGCCGGTTGATTCAGGCTCGGTCTCACTGTCGCTAAAGGCGATAAAGCGGATGGGCTGGTTGGTCAGCGGTGCCGTAGTAAAGGCGGCGCTAAAGAGAGATGCACCCTGCTCCACGGTATAGGTATAAGCCGTGGCTGCACGCAGGTTTTCCAAACGCAAGCGGTGGCGAAAGGGTGCAGCTGGGGCCTGTCCGCCGAAGAAGGTCGTGTCCTCCCAGGTCGTATACGCCAGCGCATCGGCGCGCTGCGGTGTGGAGTACAGCGCGTTCTCGGCCGCCGCATCCTGCGCGCGGTAGGTCAGCTTCCCCGGCGTTTGTGCGTCGGAAAACCAGATAATGGTTGCGCCGTCCGTAGCCGTATTTTGGATGTAGGGAACGATGCGGAAGTCTGCACCCAGGGCGAGACCGGGAAGCAGGACGGCGAGTGCGATCAGTGCGAACATAAGAACCAATATACTATCTGTGGGCTTCGCGGGGCAAAAAGCCCAAGAGCGCGCGCCGATCTATTCGCCATGCACGGCCTTCTTTTGTACTTTCATTGGGAATGAAAAACGAAAGGACATTGCCATGCCCACGCTAGCAACCTTCGCGGCTTTTGCCGCTTTTTTTGTGGCCGGCTGTGCGCCGAGCGCCGAGCAAATCAAGCATCTTTTGGCGGAGAATCCAGAGATCATCACCGAGGTTATAGAAGAAAATCCACAGGTGGTATTTGCCGCTATTGAGAAGAACCCAGAGCAGTTTATGGCAGCGGTCAACGCAGCCGCTCAGGTTGCGCGCGTGCGTGCGCAGGCCGAGGAAGAGCGCCGTGAAACGGAGCAGCGCGAGGCAGAATTTGAGAATCCCAAGCAGCCCGAACTGGCCGCTGGTCGCGTGTATTGGGGTCCAGCCCAAGCGCGTATTACTATCGTCGAGTACTCGGACTTTGAGTGTCCCTACTGCGCGCGCGGCTACCGCACCGTAAAAGAGCTGATGGCCGAGTACGGCGACAGTGTGCGATTGCTTTACAAGCACCTGCCGCTGGAAATGCACGAAGGCGCCCTGCCTGCCGCGCTGTACTTTGAGGCCATCGCGCTTCAGTCGGTCAGTGCGGCACGCCAGTTTCACGATGCGCTCTACGAAAACCAGGGACAGCTGCGCGCGCGGGGCACGGCGTGGATGGACGAAGTGGCGCGCGGACTCGGGCTCGATATGGCGCGCCTGCAGGCCGACGCGGCGTCGGACGCTGTGCGCAGGCGCGTCGAGGCCGATATGGAGGAAGCCGCCTCGTTTGGCTTTACGGGCACGCCCGGCTTTCTGATCAACGGCGTGTCGCTAAAAGGCGCCTATCCTACGTCGGCGTTCAAGGAGATTATCGATCGCCAGCTGAGCACTCCGTAGCCACTAGCTTTCGGGGCGCCTATTCGCGCTCTAGTGAGAGCGTGTAGAGCCGTTCGTCGGGGACCATGTTTAAGCGCAGGTGGTTTTCCTCGACGATAAAACGCTCTTGCCCTGCAACCGGCGTTGGCGTAATGCGCGCAGCGCGCACGCCCAGGTCGGGGTTAAACTGAAAGTCGAGCGTCAGCGGTTCGTCGTATACGTCGTTGTCCAATCCATCACCTATAAAGAGCTCAAACGAATTGGGCATCTGGCTGCCAAAGAAGCGCGCTATCTGAATATCTAGTGCATTGCGCTCTTGGATATAAGCAGCCACGGAGGCCAAGTTGCCGCTCCAAAAGTCGTTGGCCCTGATAAAGTCGAGGTCGCGCACGAATTCGACGTAGGGATAGTAGCCCCATCCTTCCGGATGGCCTATGGCATGGTAGGTCATAATGGTCCACGCGCGCCGTTGCAGCGTCTGTATGAGAATGGGCTGCAGCTGGTCGTGCGTGCTCGGGTCGCGCGTGCTGGCGTTGCCCATGATGACGGAGGGCAGGTTGTGCCACTGCTCGGGCTCGCGCACGCCATCGGCGCAGATGTAGTAGGCGCTTGGATCGCGCGTGCCGCCGCGCGCGGCGATAAACCCGGCTTGGCGATTGGCCGCCTGCGTTTGCGCATCGCGACCGGCAAAGAGCGGGTAGGCGTAGACCTTGGGATTCAAGCCCCAGGCGCGCATGAGAGAAAAGTTGGTGCGAAACGATTGGTACGCGGCGTGATAGCCGAGTGCATCGTGGTCTATGTGCGAATGGCCGTGTCCAAAAAAACCAACGCCGCGCGGCATGAGCTCTGTGCGCATGCGCTGCGTGATGGCGATGCGCTTAAAGTGGGAGAGCTTGTCGCTGACGATCTCTACGTCCATCGACAGCCCGCGGGCAATGGCCGCATCCGTGGCCAGCGAGAAAACGGGGTGGATGCCCCACGGCGCGTCGTAGGTGATCGACACGGCGGCGCGGTGCCCGTCTCGCCACTTGGTGGCCGTGATATTAAAGACTTCCCGGCCCTGATGGGTGGCGGTGAATACGGCGGGCGCCCCATCGACGAGTTTGCCGGCGGGAACGGGTGCTTCCGGCCCGGCCAGCTGGGTCGGGTTTTCGCAGCCGAACAGGGCTAGTAGCAGGCCCAGCGATGGTATAAAGAGACGCAACATCGTTTTTTTGTAGGCAGTTAGTCGTGTGAAGTGCAAAGGTAATGAACGGCGTAGCACTTGCCAACTGCGCGGCATCTGTCCCATGGCGTGGCTCGTCTTGCCGGTGGCCACAGGGGTCCGTTTAATGACTTGAGTTAATCATTTAAGCATCGTACATTTTGACCTTGTCCATTTGCGATTAGGCCCATCGCCCCCATCAAGGAGTTTGACGTGCGTAGACATCTTCCCGTCTTCACGATACTGCTCATACTGGCCACCCATGTCGACGGCCAAATTGGCGTCTTTAAATTCGGCGGCAATGGAAACGCCTGGAGTCGCAGCGATAGCAACACGGTCTTTATTGACTTCCGTACCTTTCCCGGCTCTATCGCACCGGCCTATTTCAACGGCGAAGACAACATCCTCGACCAGCTGCCGTTTTGGTCGCCCTTCAAATTTCCCACCGAACTGGACTACGAAGACGGTCTGATACCCCGCGTGTGGCGCGCGGCCAACGGGTTCTACTGGTTCACGGCCGGCACGCTGACAACGGAGTGGGTCGACGGGGACAGTTCGTCCTATAGCCCACCGGTCCGACGCGGTATTGAGTCGGAATGGTACACTTTTGACGTGGGGGTGCCCGTGCCCGCCAACGTCGTGGGTTTCTACACGCCGCCCACGGGATTTCGCGCAGACGGCACGCCGCTGAGTGACGATATTTTTAAGGCGTTTGAAGTATCGATTTCTGAAGAATTTGACCCGGTGCTCAACCAGGAAAACGGCGACGGCGACTACCATCGGTTGGAGCACCTGGTGGCAGACTTCCCGCTCAACTACGAAGCGAATGTGCAGCTCGAATTTCCCAAGCAGTATGTGCGCTTTATTCGCCTGCAGCGCAAACCTTCGATCGACGATGGCGTGCGCGGTGTCCAGCAGGGCACCATCGGCGAGTTTGAGCTCAAGGGAGCCGGCGTGCCGCGTCGCGTGATCTACATTTCTCAGGTCATCGACTTGGGACGCATCGTCAACTTCGGCAATATCTACTGGAGCGCGACGCCCATGCGCTACGTTAACGGCGTAGCGGAGGAAGTGACCGATGCAAATGCTTCGGTTAAGGTCGAGGTGCGTTCGGGGCGCGATGCCGATCCCAACGTCTACTACGAATTTACCGATACGGGTGCGGAGCGCGTCGTGACGCGCAGTCGCTATGAAAACGAGCTCAAGCAGCCCGATCAGGCGACGGGTGGTGGCATCCAAGAGGGCAAGCCCGGTCTGCGTGCCTCCGTGGTCTACGATACGGAAAACTGGACCTTCTGGTCGTTTCCCATCGCAGAACCGGGCGTGCAGGCACCGCTCGAACGCGGCTCGCACATCCAAGCGCGCATTACGCTAGAGAGTGAGTCCTACTTTGATTTTCTGCGTCTAGACTCGCTGTGGGTCGAAACGTCGGCGCCGCTGGCCCTGCAGGTCGTCGGCGAAATTGCGCGCTCCGACGACCCCGACCCCGAGCGCGGCCTAACGGAAGTGTCGCTGGGCGAGACGACGGATTTTACCTACGATATTCGTGCCCAATTCGACAATGTGGGACAGAGCGGATTCGACGCGCTGCGCATTCGCACCGGCAGCCGGCCGAGCTTTAAGCGCTTAGAAATGGGCGATCCGCTGGTCGAGGTAGAAGCGGCCGAAATCGTCGAGGAAGAAGACCAGCTCGTCGTGTACCTGCCGCAGCGCGTCACGCGGCAAAGCAGCGACCCGCTGCGCATCGTATTCGGCGCCGAAGTATTTGTCTTTGCCAACACCTTTGCCGGCGAGGTGTTTGATACCCAGAGTGCCAATTTGCCGCAGCAGATTGAAGCGGGCGACGCCACTGAGGCTATTGGCACCAACACACTGCGCGTGCTCGGAGCCGGCCAGCAGAACAGTGAAATCATTGAGAATCTGTCCTTTGCCTCAGCCGCCGTCACGCCGAATGGCGACGGCATCAACGATGCGTTGCGCATCGACTATACGCTGTACCGCATGCCATCGGCGATTCCCGTTGAGCTCAACGTATACGACCTGCAGGGTCGTCGCGTCGGGCGAGTTGACTTGGGCGTGCAGAGTGCCGGTCCGCAGCGCGTGGAATGGGATGGCAGCAACGGAGAGGGTTCGCTGCTGCCTCCGGGCATGTACCTGCTCGAAATTGCGCTGCGTGCAGAGCTAAAGACCTTTCGCCACCTGCGGCCCGTTGGCGTTGCCTACTAAACGCAGCGCAGCGCATAAAGAGGAGCTCGGTGCCGAGGGGCCGGGCTCCTTTTTTTTCAGAAACTCGGTGCCGGTTCGGTTGCTCTATAGCGAGGGGATGTGAGCGCGCTGCAGGTAGTGGTTGTAGACGCGGACAGTTCGTGTCTGGCAATGCTGACACGTGTGCTGCAAGACGTGCCGAACGTGCGCGTTGTGGGCTCGGCTACGAGCGGCAGTAGCGCTTTGGAGAAGGTCGCACAACTCAAGCCCGATATCCTGTTGCTAGACGTAGAACTGCCCGACGACGGCGGCATGACGGCGCTGCATCAGGTGCTAAGATCTCATCCTCAAACCAGCGTTGTCATGGCGTGTCCGGCTATGCAGCCGGCGGTGGAAAAGACGATGAGGGCGCTAGAGGCCGGTGCGTTCGACTTCGTCAGCAAGCCCTCCAACTGCGACGAATCCACTGAACAGGATAAGCTGAAGGGCGACCTGAAGCGCGTGGTCCAGGCCTTTGTTACGCGCCAATCCGTGAGCGCGCTTTCCCAAGCGCATCAGCCAGAAACGCCTGCCGCCTCCGCCGTGCACAGAGCGTCGCCGCGCCAAGCGCCGCGCTCGTCAATCGAGGTGGTGGCCATTGGCGTTTCCACGGGTGGTCCAGGTGCCCTGGGAGAAATGGTGCCGAATTTGCCCGGTGACCTGAGCGTGCCGGTGCTAATTGTCCAGCACATGCCGGATACGTTTACGGCGCTGCTAGCGACTGTGCTCAATGGAAAATGTGCGCTGCGTGTGGTGGAAGCGCACGATGGGGAGCGCGTGGAAAGTGGCACGGTGTACATTGCGCCGGGTGGTTTGCATATGCGCGTTAAGCGCCATGCCGGACACGTTGCGTTGGAAACGACGCTCGACCCGCCCGAACATCACTGTCGGCCATCGGTCGACTACCTTTTTCGCTCCGTCGCCGACGTCTATGGCTCGAAAGCGCTCGGCGTTATTATGACCGGTATGGGGTCGGACGGCAGCAAGGGGCTTGCGGCGATGAAAGCGCGCGGTTCGTATGTGTTGGCTCAGAACGAAGCCAGCAGCATTGTGTTTGGCATGCCGGGAGAAGCGGTCAAAGCGGGGTTGGTCGACGAGCAGGTGTCGTTAGACGAGATGGCATCGCGGGTTACTCAACTGGTAAGCGGCCGGTGAGTCGGGTAGAACAAAAAAGGCCGGAGCGCCATCCGAATGGCTCGGCTTTTTTCCGTGGCTCAATCATCGTCCTCGACGCGGTACTTCTTCTTTAGGCCGGGATTGGGCGACACGCCCTTCTGATTTTTGTTGGCGTTGCCTCCCCCCCCATCGTCGTCATCGCCCCAGCTTTCGCCCACTTTGTACGTGACCATGGCAGGTGCCACATAGGTCATCTTCTTGATAAAGGCGCGCCGGCTCTGGGCGGCTTCCTCCGAGGTGCTGTCGTTTTTGTCTTCCATGATGCCTTTTTCCGCTGGAATTATACGTATAAAATAGTCCCAAGGTGCGTAATAACACAAGAATTTCACAGACCGTGTGGTTAGCGAGTGGCGTGCGCTCAGCGCTGCGCAGCGTGTCGAATGGGCTGGCGCACAGTGCAGTGCTCGATGTGCGTTCGCTGGCGTGCTTCCGCATGGGCATTGCCGCAGTGCTCCTATACGACATAAGCCTGGCGTGGTCTGTGATCGACACGTGGCCGGCCATGATGGGCTATTTCGATGGGTTGGCTGCGGCGCGCGCGGTCGGTTTGGATGATAGCGCCTTTCTCTATGCGGCTTTGGGGGTCTACGCACTGCTGGCCCTAGGTCTGTTGCTGGGATGGCACGCGCGCCTGTGCGCGCTGGGCGCTTGGCTTGCGCTGACGGCGCATCGCCAGTGGGCCGGGGTTATAGACTACCACGACGACGTGCTGTTTCACGCGCTGTTTTGCGCGCTATTTGTCGAGACGAGCGCCTGCTGGTCGCTAGACAGGCGCGTTGGTCGCGGTGCTGAAGGCGCAGATTTGATTGCGCGCTTTGGTGGCTTGGGCCTGGTCATCAACACCGGCTTTATATACCTGTCTACCGTGTGGGAAAAAGATGGGGCAGCGTGGATTCCCGAAGGGACGGCTGTCTACTATGCCCTCAGGGACGTTGCGCTGTCGGGATCGGTCGGGCTGTGGGTGGTCGAACACGCGCCGCTGACCCTGCTGCAGGCGGCGACCTATGCCGTGTGGTTCACTGAACTGGCAGGTGGGTTGGCCCTCCTGCTGCCGCGCACGCGCTTTGTTGGTTGGGTGCTGTTGACCCTGCTGCAGGTGGGTCTCGGCTTGATGCTGGCGCTGGAAAGCTTTCCCGCCACTATGCTCGCTCTACAGGTCGCCCTAGTGCCCGGTCGCGCGTGGGAGCGCTTGGGCGTCGGCGTGCACAGGGCGTCGCCGTTGCCACGTCCGCTTCTGCATCGCGCACTGCTGTGGGCACTGCTCGCTGCAATTGTTTTGCTCAATGTAGAGGGGCGGCGGCTGACGCGCTTGGACGGCGAATACTGGCCCTATCGGGGTGCGGAGGCCGTTGCCGAGCTTCGTCAGATATTCGAATTGGAAACGCATTGGCAGATGTATGCGCCTACTCCGCCGCGCTATGGAGGCTGGTGGGTTTGCGTCGGCTATACGGCTGCTGGGGAAGAGGTCGATCCTATAACCGGCGCAAAACCGCACTTCGGCGTGCCGCTGCGCAGCAGACAGCCCTTTCGCGGCTTGGGTAGCGTATACTGGTTTGTCGAGCCACGGGCCGATGGCCATCCGCAGGACAGCTATGTCCGCTATATAGCGTGGGTCGATCGGCACCGGCGCGCTCCCGCGCAGCGCATGACGCACTTTTCGCTGTTCTTTGTTTACGAACCGTTCCGACCCATTCAGAATGCGCCGCACGCGCGCAAGCCACTGCTGATTCTGCGCTGGCCCGAAGACGGCGTCAATCGACCCGCACTGCGCGCCGATAGCGCGCTGCGCGGCCAGGCGATCTACCGGCCCGATTACAGAGAGATGGGCAAAAGCGGCTGGCAGCCCGAGGCGCTGCCCCCGCTCGAGACATACTGAGAGGCTGCGCCGCTTAGGGAGCGTAGTGCGTTCCGGCGCGCGAGGTCGGTAGCGGCAAAATCCACTCGGCGCTACCCAAGCCGTAGTCGGCCTGGGCCAGATCGCGGGTGGGGTCAACCAGCGGGAAAGGGGGGCGGCCGTTGAGCGAGCAGTCGACGTGCGCGTAT
The DNA here is from genome assembly GCA_038128265.1 of Gemmatimonadota bacterium. GTDB lineage: Bacteria > Latescibacterota > UBA2968 > UBA8231 > UBA8231. The sequence goes on along the minus strand of JAYPJE010000066.1, from coordinate 5,109 downwards.
ACGGCTATCGACGCGTCGTTTGGCCGTCGTTCTACCTCGGAGAGAAAGCGCGCAAACTGCACGAGCATATGCGGTCGCCCACCCATTTTTTCGCTCTGGCGCTCGGTCAGGTACTTGCGCGGGTGAACGCGCCAGCGCTGGCCGGTGGCCGATTCTTCTAGCAGAAAAGACGAGTGACAGATTTTATCGCGCAGCTTCATGTGCCAAGCGAAGCGATGACCTTCTTCGCTCCAACTGGGATTGCCCGGGTAGAGCCAGTGGCGCAGCGGCAGCAGCACCTGCAGCCCGAGGTAGAGCATGAACAGGGCGATGACAAGTGGATGGGGACGCGGCGCGGTCATCTCCCGCGCCGGTTGGGCCAGTGGCACCGGCCAGCGCAGCAGCGCACGCGGCCAAGAGGGCGATAGGAAGAGCAGGCTCAGAGCCGTGCCCAAGTAAGGGAAGGAGCCAATGGAAAAAATCTGGCTGTTGACGAGGTGAAACGCCAGCAGGATTGCCAGCATGCCCGCGCGTGTTCGCTGCCACAGCAGCAGCGGAACGGCACATAGGTCGATTAGCAGCCCGGCGTAGCTAAAGGCATAAGCCGCCACCGCGCTGTTGAGGAAGCCGGAAAAGGGCGGCAGGTAGAGGCTGTCCGGCAGCCACTGGCGCATCGGCCAGCCCCGCAGCCAGTCGACGTTGAGCTTGGCGACGGCGCCGTAGAAATAGACCAGACCGATTTGGGCGCGCAGTATCCACAGCGACCAGCTGGGAACGCACGGCGAGCGCACGGTCGGGAAGAGACGCGCGTCGAGCGAGAACGAGCGGTGGGCCGGAATCCACACGAGCAGAATGCTCACGAGACAGATCAGGTAGTAGTGGTTTTGATACTGCGCCTGATCGAGCAAAAACATGTAGGTGTAGCCTAGCGCGAAAAGCGCTGCGGCAAGCCGGTACAGCAGCCCGATGGCAATGCAGATGGCCAGCACGCCAAGCGCGTAAAAATGCAGGTATATCCACGGCTGCGGCCACGGTTCGACCCAGGAAAACCCGAGGTACTTGAAGTAAAAAACGGGTTCTACAAAGTGGAAGTCGACTTTGCCATGGCTCAGGAAGCCGTACATGTCCCAGGCCATAACCAGACCAAAGGCAATGCGGAAGCAGACCAGCGAGGCCGCGTCGATAGGGGCAAAGAGGCGCTGCTGTAGCGAGCGGATTGAATGCGTCGGCATGGGTGTTTGAAAAGAGCGCTGCTCGGTTGAGAATGGACACCGCTCTGTTTAACTTAAGTAAATGCGATATGCCTTGCGTAGGCCATTAGAAAGAAGGAATACACATGCTTAGCGACGATCAGGTACGATTTTATCACGAACACGGTTATTGGCACATACCCGAAGGGTTCACCCAGGAAGAAACCGACGAGCTAGAGCGAGAGCTAGATCGCCTGGTGGTGGACTGGTCGACCACCGACAAAGGGTGGACGGGTCCGTGGCGCAAGCAGTACATGGACGAAGAGACGGAAAAGGCCTCTAAGCTGACGGCGATGCACGATCTCTACTTTTACTCAAACGCATGGTGTCGCGCCGTGACCAACCCACGCCTTACAGCTTCTGTCAGCCAGCTTATTGGACCGGACGTAGAGCTGCACCACTCGACTATGCACATCAAGCCGCCGGAGGCTGGCCATCCCTTTCCAATGCACCAGGATTGGGCGTTTTACCAGCACGTCGATGGGCGCTATGTCGACGTATTGGTTCACCTCGACGACACCTGCCACGAGAACGGTGAAATTCGCTTTCTCGACGGCAGCCACAAGCAGGGAGCGCTCGAGCACATTACCCAGACGGAGGAAGGGCCGTGCACACCGCATCTTCCCACCGACGCGTATATGCTGGCAGATACCGTAGCCGTGCCGGCTAAGCGCGGCGACGTGGTGTGCTTCTGCATCCACACAGTGCATGGATCGCATATCAATCAGACCACCAGAGAGCGGCGCCTGGTGCGCGTGGGCTATCGCGCTCCGGACAACGTACAGACCGGCGGCCAGAGCCGGGGCCGCCCGGGCATGATGGTGGCGGGCTATCGGACGCCCGCCGAGGGGCAGGGCGTTTTTAGCAACGCCGGTCCCGCCTGAGCAGACTGTTTGCAGCACGCAGTCCCCGCCGATTCCGGTCGGCGGGGACTTTTCTATTATGGGGATGCGAAGTAGCCACCGTTCTCGCTCTTTACTATACTTAACAGCTTATAACCACAAGGCGAAAAGCTTTTTTGAAACCGCGTAGCAAAGGATCTACACATGGCTGAAGTGCAACCCGTACTCATCGCTGGAACGTGGCGTGCCGCCGACGCAGAAGGCACGTTTGAACCAGACAATCCTACGACCAAAGAGAAGACGGGTGAAGTCTATCCTGTCAGCACCGTCAACGACGTCGAAGCGGCTATTGAGGCGGCCGCCGCCGCGGCCGAACAGATTGCCGAGATCGGCGACGAGATCGTCGCGCAGTTCCTCGAGCGCTTTGCCGAGCGCATGGAGGCACGCGGTGACGAAATTTGCCAGATGGCTTTTACCGAATCCGGTTTGCCCGTTTCGCCCCGCCTCAAGGACGTCGAGCTGCCGCGCACTACGTCGCAGCTGCGCCAGGCGGCCAAGGCCGTGCGCGAGCGCTCGTGGACGCAGCCGGTCATCGACACGGCCAGCGGCATCCGCTCCAAGTTTGGCGCGCTGGGTGGCGGCGTAGCCGTATTTGGTCCCAACAACTTTCCGCTGGCGTTTAACAGCGTGGCCGGCGGCGACTTTGCCGCGGCCATTGCCGCGGGCAACCCCGTGGTTGGCAAGGGCAATTCTTCGCATCCGGGCACGACGCGCCTACTAGCAGAAGAGGCGCTGGCTGCAGCCAGAGATACCGGTATGCCCGATGCTACCGTGCAGCTGATCTACCGAACGAACCACGACGTGGGTAAGCGCTTAGTCTCGCATCCCAAGATAGCCGCGACGGGCTACACGGGGTCGCGCGGCGCCGGATTAGTGCTTAAAGAAGCGGCCGACAAGGCGGGCAAGCCGGTCTATATGGAGCTGAGCAGCGTTAATCCCGTCTACGTGCTGCCGGGTGCACTCAAGGAGCGCGGCGAGGCCATCGTCGATGAATTTCTCACCTCGTGCCTGATGGGCACCGGTCAGTTCTGCACCAATCCGGGTATTGTCGTGCTGGTCGATGGTCCGGAAGCGGATGCCTTTGTCGCACAGGCCCGCGAGAAGTTTGGCGGCGCGCCGGTGGGCACGCTGCTGACGGGCAGCGTCGAGCGCAATATGATTGAGAGCGTTGCGACGCTGCAGAAGGCCGGTGCCGAGGTCGTCATCGGCGGACAGCCCGGCGGCGGCAACGGCTATAGCTTCAATAACACGCTGCTGAAGGTGTCCGGTGATGCCTTTGTGGCCGATCCGGAAGCGCTGCAGACGGAAGCCTTCGGCAACGAGAGCCTGCTGGTTATTGCCAAAGACGACGACCAGGCCGTGGAAATCGCGCGCCATTTTGAGGGCAATTTGACCGGCTGCATCTACAGCGATAGCGAGGGCGCCGACGAATCGCTCTACGTGCGCGTCGCGGCTATACTGCGCAAAAAAGTCGGTCGATTGCTCAACGACAAGATGCCGACGGGCGTAGCGGTCGTGCCCTCGATGAACCACGGCGGTCCCTACCCCTCGACGGGACACCCCGGCTTTACGGCCGTGGGTATGCCCGCTTCCATCGTGCGCTTTGCCATGCTGGAAAGCTATGACAACGTGCGCGAACACCGCCTGCCGCCCGAGCTGCGCGACCAGAATCCGTCGGCTATCTGGCGACAGATTGACGGGGCGTGGACCCAGGGTGACGTGGCCAGCTAGCGCGCATGTCGCCGGTGGCACGCGTGGAAATATACCTCAGTCGCCTCTGCATATACTGCTGGCAGGCGCGCAGAATACTCGACGAGCTGGGCGTTTCCTACCAGATCAAAGGCGTGCCGATGGTACTGGGCTGGAAGCTGCCGACGCGCGCCTACCGCGAGATGGTTGCGCGTTCCGGCGGCTGCCGAACCGTGCCCCAGATCTTTGTCGACGGCGTGCATTTGGGCGACGAAGAGACGCTGCAGGCCTTGGAAAAAGAGGGCTCGCTGCGGCGTGCGCTGAAAATAGATGCGTGAAATAGCTACTCGCGAAGAGGCTAGGAGGGAGTTATGGCATTTGACATCGTTTTGAAGGGTGGGCACGTGATCGACCCGAAAAACGGCATAGACGCGCTGCTCGACGTCGCGCTGAGCGACGGTAATGTGGCCGCCGTGGCGGCGGATCTGCCCACCGAAGACGCAGGGCAATGCATCGATGTGAGCGGACTCTACGTGGTGCCGGGACTGGTCGACATTCACATGCACGCCTACGCCACGCCCGGCCATCGCGATGCCTGGGCTGGCGACAACAGCATCTTGCCAGACGGCTTTTCCTTTCGCACCGGCGTGACGACAATGGTCGATACGGGCAGCGCCGGCTGGCGCAACTTTGAGGATTTCCGCTACCGCGTAATTGACCGCGTGCAGACGCGCCTCTTTGCGCTGGTCAACATCTGCGGCGTCGGCATGACGGACACCGATCACGAGCAAAACCCCTATGACATGGATGTCGAGCGAACGGCTGCCTGCGCGCGCGCGCATGAAGACGTGGTCGTCGGCATTAAGACGGCCCACTACTACGGGCCCGAGTGGATTTCGGTTGATCGCTGCTTAGAGGCGGCCGTTGCAGCCGACACGCGCGTTATGATCGACTTTGGCTTTTTTAAACGCGAGCGGCCCTACTACCAGCTGCTAGGAGAAAAGCTGCGTCCCGGCGATATTAGCACACACGTGTTTCGCGGTCCCACGCCGTGGTTCGACGCGGATGGCAAGGTGCTGCCCTACCTACACGAAGCGCGTGCGCGCGGCATTATACTCGACGTGGGGCACGGCGGCGGCTCGTTTTGCTTTCGCAACGCCGTGCCGGCCATTGCTCAGGGCTTCTACCCCGACTCGATCTCGACGGATTTGCACGTGCTGTGCATGAATATGGGCATGTTGGATATGGTGACGACCATGTCCAAGTTTCTGGTGATGGGGATGTCGCTG
>JAYPJE010000065.1:0-20674 GCA_038128265.1 Gemmatimonadota bacterium | reverse complement strand
GAGTTACGTCTTGGGGGATCGCCCTGCTTCTACTGGCTGGGACGCTATCCGCCGCGATCGCGGCAACGCCGGGACGAGAGCGCGGCGCCACGTCGCAAGTGAGAATCGAAGGGTTTGACCCGCTCATTCCCACCTTGCGCAAGTGGTACGTGCCACAGGACCTCTACAACATCTACGACTGGGGTGGTTATAAGTACACCAACTACGCCAAAGAGCCGTATGAGCGCTATGTCAGCACGCAGTTGGAAGGTCTAGGCCAGTACGATATCTTCGGCAACTGGGTCACCCGCGGCTGGCGCATTTACGAGTGGCGCCAGCAGCAGCCGCTGGCTTTTGGCAGCACCGTCTTCAAAGACAGCCGGTTCTCCAGCTGGTTTCAAAACCTAGTCGTTGCCTCCGATGCCAAGGGGCAGTATTTCACTTCGCTTACCATCGGCGACGCCATCCGCACTACGCTGACGCCGCTGACGTTTAGCCGCTCGCGCTTTAACGGCATTCAGTGGGACTTCCAGTCCGACAAGTACGGCGCAACGGTGTTGCTCTCGCGCGTCAGCGAGCCCGTTCGCGTCGTGCAGGGCTCCAATCGCGTTCAGGACACCGACTACACCAACTTCATGGGCCTGCGTGGAACGGCCCAGGTCGGCGACTTTATCAACTTGGGCGCGACGTTGGTCAACACCAACTTTGGTTCGAGCTCCAGCAACTTCTCCGAAAATTCGCGTAAGGGCCTCCTGACTAGCAGCCAAAACTCGGGCAACGTAACCGAAATCGTCGTGCGCATCGTCGACGACTCGCCCGGCGACGGCTCGGGTGCGCTCTTTTTCTCATCCGAGATGATCGTCGACGGCGAACCGACGTCCGTCAACCCAACTATTGAGGGTGGACGCGAGCGCGAAGGCTTTCTCGAAGCGCTGGAAGAGGCGCCCATTCTGCTGCGCTACCGCGTGCCCGATCCGCTGGTCGTGCGCAAAGTTAGCTTTGCCATGGTGCTGTCGAACGACTACCGCGTCGAAGTAACGTCCAATCTGCAAACAAATATCAACGGCCAGCCGATCTTCTTGCCGGTCGTGCGCGCCGAAGGCAATGTCCGCGACAACACAAACCAGCGCGTCGTGCGCTTTGATTACGGCCTGCCCTCAGCCAACCAGATCGCCAGCATTGATCTACAGATCGAAGACGTATGGGGCATGGAAGTGCGCGGCGAGTTCGCGCGCAACGCGCAGTACCAGCGCTATCCCAATATCAACGTGCAAAAGCTGAGTAACCTGACGCTGAGTGACCAGCAGGCCGATGCTTGGTTTATCAACGCCACCAAGCGCTCCGGTCGCTACTTCGGCTATAGCGAAGCGTTCAGCATGGACCACGACTACACCACGCGCGGTTATATCACCGACCAAAACGACTTTGTCGACTACGAGAACCAGCGCCAGAACTGGTTTGAGTACATCGACGATAACGACGACCAAGACCAGGCCGTCGACTGGCCGCGCTTTGGCGGTGGCGGCGGTGACAACGCCGTATTTCCCGGCCTCGACGAAAACAATGACCTAATCTCCGACTTCAACGAGAACAGCAATCTGACGCCGGACTACGAAGAGCCCTTTCTGCGCCACTACGTCGATCCGCCGGAGTTTCTCTTTGGCGTCGATATGAACAACAATACAATAGTCGACCGCTTTGAAAACGACGAAGAGGCCGATTATCCCTACAAGCGCGGCCATCGCGGCTACAACATGTACGCCGGTGCCGAAATATACCCGGGCGTCAATATGACGGTTGGCCGCAGCCGTGAATGGCTCATCGCCGGCGACGAGCGCGCAAAAATGAGCTTCCTCTTGCTCAGCTCGGAGCAGGATATGGCGCGCATTGGCCGCGTAGAAGCATTCTATATGATCAAATTGGTTAAGGATAACATTCCCGATAATCTGCTGCAGTGGGTGCAGCGGCCGGGTTCCGTTGGCGGCCTGCAGCCCTTTGACGATCCGCAAATTACCCAAGATGCCATGGTCAACCAGGGCTATCTCGGCTACAAGTACACGCGCGGCAATTTGACGTTCGTCAACAAGCTCCGCGTCGACCACTACAAGCAGCGCGCCGAAAATGCGGAGGCGGGCAGCAACTTTGACGACAGCGCCTTTATCGGCGTCATAAACAAGGCCGACTATCCGTTTCCCATTGGCAACGTCACGCTGATTCCGCGCTGGAAGAGCATGTGGCGCCGCCGCACGCAGCCGCGTCCCGCCCTGTTAGAGATCAATGACCTGAGCGAAATTTTTTCGATCTCGGCCGTGTTTCCGGTCCTGACCAAAAGCCGCGTCGAGGTAGGCGTTGAAACCATTATATTCCGCAACGCCGAACGCATTCCCGATCCGCTGCCGCCCGAATACGTCGACGACTTTGTCGGCAAGGTCTTCACTGCGCAGTATACCAATCGAGTGCAGTATCAGGGGTACAGCATAACCTCTAACATCGGTTTTCAGGTGAACGACATTAACTACGGCAACCTAAAGGATCTCGATGTGAGCAACACCATTGCCTTTATCGAGCTTTTTGCCGGTATAGAGCAGGAACGCCTCGGCGGTCGCCCGGCGGAGCGAAGAGGGTGGGGATTTTAGCCATTGCTATTTAAACGGCCGTTCGGCGTCCTACTCTGCGGGTTTTTCCTGGCTTCGTGTGCGCAGGAAGAGACGCCGTCTACACCCGCCGATCCCGTCCTCGCACGGGTCGGTGAGCGAGAAATAACAGAACGCGATTTCAGCGAGGTGCTGCAGCGGCTCGGAAGCGATGCACAGGCCCTTACGCTCGAACAGTGGCGCCAGCAGTTTCAGCTGGTTATCGACCGCGAGCTGATGATGAAGGAGGCGCGACGACGCAACCTGCATGAAGAGGCCAGCGTGCAAAACGCCGTGCAGGCGTGGGAGCGCAATCGCCTGGTGTCCAAGCTAATCGAACTGGAGATGGGTGACGACCTATCCTGGACGGAAGAAGGACTCCGTTCGTTCTACGAAGAGACGAGCGCCGGCAGCGAAATTCGCCTGCAGCGCGTCGACGTGGAAGAGCGGCAAAAGGCGCTTGAGCTACTAGAAAAACTGCGCGGAGGAATGGATTTTGGTGAGCTTTCCACGCGCTATTCGATGCGTCCCATGGCCACGGACTGGCTCAACCCACTCATGGTTGATGCGCGCTACGCGCCGCTCTTTCTGTTGGAGAAAGGCGCTGTAGAACTCATTGAAGCGGAAGACCGCTACCTCCTAGTGCAGGTGGCAGACAAGCGTCAGGTGCCGCTGGAACAGCGCCGGGAACTCGTCGAGCGCACGCTGCGCCGACAGCGTCAGCAGGATGCCAATATCAATTTTCTCGCACGTCTGGCCGAGCGCCACGCCGTGCAAATCGATACGGCGGCACTGGCGCAGGTCCTTTCCGGTGGCGCATCCCCCGACTTGCGCCTGCTCAAGAGCGATGTCGGCGAATGGACGCTGGCCGAGTATCAGCAAACTATACAGCGCTTGCAGCAGGCCGACTCAGCCCCTGCGACAACGACAACGGAGCTGGGGTTTCGCGTCACCCGGGCGTATGTAGCCGAGAAAATCTTAGCCGAAGAAGCGCGCAGCAAGGGCCTGTACGAAGCACTTGTGGAAGATCGAGAAAAGGTGCTGCAGCAAAAAATTCTCGAGTCTATGTGGGAAAGCGATATTTACTCGCAGGTGCGCATTGATGAGAATGAACTGCGCGCATTTTACGAGCAGAACAGGGAGCGCTACGCGCCGATAGCCAACAATGCTCAGACGCTGAGCATTCAGGTTGGCCGCGATCTTCGCGAGGCCAAAGCCGCCCCCATATTCGAGGTATTCATAGAGAATCTGCGCCAGCAGTCAGCGGATCAGGTGCAGATGGAAGAAGATAATTTTCGGGAGTTCGTCGCTCGCCAGCGGCAGAGCACATCCCCGATTGACATGTGAACAAGGCACTGAGAGGAGATCTCCAATGCGCACGCTTAAAATGGCACTCGGACTCGGTTGGTCACTGTCCCTACTGCTGGTCGCTGGATGTGGGCATTATGTGGTCCCCGGAAAATTCGAACCCGCTGAGGTGGCCCAGCAGCAGAGTGGCGAAGGGACCCAGATGCAGGTGCTCGATGACGGCACCGTCACCTTTGTCCAAAATCGCCTGGAAGTCTCCGTGCGTCCCATGACCGACGAGGAGCTCAATCGTCAGTACCCCGCGCAGTCGAGCGATGCCAGCGGTCCCGGCGACGAGATGCCCTCGACCCCTTTTACCTATGGAAACTGGGTCGATCCCAAAACGGGCGAACCACCACAGCGCCTATCCGTATTTAAAATCACCGTCAAGAACTACGAATATCCGAAAGTAAAACTCGACCCGCTCAAAATCGTCATCGAGTCAACAAATGGACGCAAGTACTTTCCATGGGGAGCCTACGACGTCGAAGAATACTATCGCCGCTTTCCCCTAGCGTTCAACGGATTGGGCTATCTGCGCTTTGACGAGCGCCGCGATATCGTCAATCAATCCAAATATCCCGACGATGAGTTTTGCTTTTCTGGCCAGGACGTCGAAGGCTACGTGATTTTTTCAAAAATTCACAACGACGTTGGGTCGATCGTATTCCACATACCTGACTTTGGCCTGCGCTACAACTACCGCAACGAGCCCGTCGAGGAAATAGACCTCGCATTTCGCTTTCAGCGCGAGCTGAAAAAGGTCAAGAACCTCAGCGAGTTGGCGGCCAACTAGTCGCCGCACCAGCGCTCCTACATAAACTGTAGGGACAGACTCTTCACGCCGCTCCTATTTTTGGCGCCGTGTGCCGCGTTCACAGCGCACACAGCGCATGCCTATGCCAATTAAACGCGCCGTTCTCATCGCCATTGCCGCACTCTTTCTCCTGTCGGTAACGGTAATAAACCCCGAGCGTCTCTCTTCCCGTATGGAAGAGGCGATTGGCTGGAAACCGCTCAGCGAAACGGTAACCAACGTCAGCGATCCCGACGTATTTGACGTCGTGCAGCGCCTGAGCGCCGACGACCTACGTGCTCATATTGAGGCCCTCAGCACTCACCCTTCGCGCGTAACGGGCTACCCGGGCGCCGCGGCTGCCGCACGCTATATTGAAGACCAGTTTCGCCAAATCGGCCTCCAAGACATCACCTCGGAACACTTTGAGCTGCCGGTCCCAATGGACAAGGGGGCCCATCTGCGCCTGCCCTCTGGCCAGCACTATGCACTGCATGCGCTCTGGCCCAACGGCGTGCGCACATCGACGCTGCCCTCCGGCGGCATTGACGGCCACCTGATCGACGCCGGTCGCGGCACGCTCGCCGAATTGGATGGCCAGCAGGTGACGGGCAGCATTGCCCTGATGGCCTTTGGCTCGGGCAACAACTATGTCGAAGTCCGCGCCCTGGGCGCACGCGCCATTATTTTTTACGACGATGGCCGCGTTACGCGCGGCGAGGCCGCGGAAAAGTTTCTGCAGGTGCCCGTCGATATTCCACGCTTTTGGATGGCCAGCGAAGAGGCGCAGGCTCTGCGTTCCCAGATCGAAAACGGCCGCACGCAGGTGCATCTCGAAGCGCGAATGGACTGGGAGCAGGCGACCGCGCGCAATATATACGCCATCCTCCCCGGCCTCGACGAAGATATGCCGCGCGGCCAGCGCCAGCAGGTGCAAAAGTGGAAGGACCAGGTGCTCGTCGTGCAGGCGCACTACGATGCAATGTCGGTCGTTCCGGCGCTGGCACCGGGCGCCGAAAGCGCTAGCGGCATAGCCACCCTCCTGGAGACGGCGCGCCTGCTCAAAGAGCACGGCACGCGCTACACCGTGCTCTTCCTCGCCACGCCAGGCCACTTTCAGGGTCTGGCCGGCATCAATGATTTTCTCGCCCGCCACGCGCGCAAGAGCACCTACTTTCGCGAGCGCATTGCAGAGGACGCTGAGATTGATTTCCGACTTTTTATCGGACTCGATCTTAGCTCGCACAGCGAGCAGGTCGCCAGCTTTGCCATGGGCACGTTCTACAATTCGAACTGGGGCAACAACGACTATCTCAAAAATTTGATGGCGCCCTACTCGCAGCACTTTGCCGACTACAGCGCCGAGGTCTTCTCCAACGCAGATCGCTATATCGACGCCGTAGCGCCCGTTAAGCGCATCTGGAAAAACTACATGCCCGTGCGCCTGGCCCTCGACAGCGAGGCCGCCGTCTTCGTCGGCAAAGAGGCCATCTCACTGGTGACGCCCAACCAGCTGCGGCCGCTGGCCGACACGCCGCTGGACCGCATCGAGTTCATGGACTTTGACGGCCTGCAGGAACAGGCGCGCACGGTAGCGGCCCTGCTGCTCAAGGCCGCCGCCGATCCCGAGTTTTTCAACGATACCAAGCTCTCGCTGCGCGACTGGGGGCACAGCTTAGAAGGCTACATTTACTGGTTTGACCGCGACGTAAACTTCGCCGTGCCCAAAGCGCCGGTAGCCGATGCGCTCGTCACGTATTTACAGCCTGGTCCCAATTCGATTGCCGGCGTGCGCACCCTTATTACGGCACGCGCGCGCAGCGAGGGCGACTCGGCGGGTTTTTTCCGCTTTGACATCGTGCGCAACCGCTTTTCAAACCGCATCCAAGCCTTTGAACTAGACGGCGACGGCCGCATTGTCTCAGCGCCTGACCTGGGCGAAGAGGGCGATAAAACCTACCCCGGCATGCAGCCCTACGGATGGTGGGAAAACCGCATGATGCAGGTGCTGTTCAAGTGCGAGGCGCTCAGCTTTTTGGAGGTGGTCGATCCGCGCTACCTATCCGCGATGGACCGCATCAACGTGCTTGGCAGCAACGACGCGCCACCGCGCTCTTTTGGTTTTAGCTACATAGAAAATCAGTCGGGCCGCGCCGATCGCGTGGTGCAAGCCGGCGTCGTCTTTGCCGAGCCGGATAGCCGCGTTAAGATCCTCGCCGGCGAAGGCGCCTTTGGCGGCGAAAGCGCGCTGGCCGGCGTGCGCTTCATGCTGACCAACGCCGACGAGTCCTTCCTACAGCAGCCGCTCGATCCATCTACCGTCGACCTCGGCGTTATTGAGCGCGCGCAGGGACGCGGCTTCGATCCGGCACAAAACGTGCTTTTCCATCCGTCGCTACAGGCGGCGCGCGACATGTGGATTATCGACGAAGCACGCATTAAACAGTTGGAGCGCCACGGCATTATCGTCGAAGAGCTGCAGCTCATGCACGCGCGCGCCAAATCCGCGCTGCTCGAAGCCGAGCGCCATTTGGCCAACCTCAACTACACCGAATACAAGAGCGCCGTGCGCCGCGCCTTGGGCGTCGAAGCGCGCATCTATCCGGAAGTTAAGTCGACGGCCAACGACACGGTGCGCGCGGTCATATTCTATTTTGCGCTCATCCTGCCCTTCTCGTTTTTCTGCGAGCGCTTCTTTTTTGGCTATCCGCAAATTCGCAAGCAGATCGTCGCCTTTGCCGGCATTTTCGTCGGCATTTTTCTCGTGCTGCGCTGGCTGCACCCCGCTTTCAAGCTCAGCACGTCGCCCTACATCATCTTCCTAGCCTTTGTTATTTTGGCGCTTGGCCTGCTCGTCGTTTTCATCGTCATCGGCCGCTTCAAGGAGATGCTGCAAAAGCGCAAAGGGGCGGCCGCCGGCATGCACGAAACGGATGTCGGGCGCGTCAGTGCCGGCTTTGCCGCCATCCTACTCGGCATCTCCAACCTCAGCAAGCGCCGCCTGCGCACTGCGCTAACGGCGATTACGCTCACCCTACTGACCTTTACGGTATCGTCGTTTACCTCCGTAAAATCGAGCCTCGACTTTTACCGCCTGCCGCGCGATACCAAACCGCAGTACGAGGGCGCGCTGGTACGCGAGCGGGCCTGGCGCGGCATGCAGCTGTCGACGCTAGACTACGTGCGCAGCGCCTTTGCCTCCGATGCGCTGGTCGTGCCGCGCGCCTGGTATCTGTCGCAGGTGCAGTCTGAAAAAGCCTTTATTGATATCGATGCGCCCGATCGGGGCAGGAGCAGCTTTGTGCACGGCATCGTTGGCCTGCACGCAGACGAACCGCGCGTCACCGGCATCGACCAATACCTGTCGGCCGGACGCTTCTTTGCCGCCGACGAGCGCGACGTCGTGCTCCTGCCTGACAAGCTAGGCGACCTGCTCGGCATCGGCCCCGAAGACGTCGGCACCGCACAGGTGCGCCTATTTGCCCAGGACTACACCGTGATTGGCCTGTTCGACTCCGAACGCCTGGCTGCGCTGCGCGATCTCGACGGCGAAGAGCTAACGCCGGTCGACACGGTGACCGACGCCGGTCTGATCGCGCGCGAGGCGACCGAAGATCCGCGCACCAAGGCCTCGGCCCCGCTGGAGAGCTTCAGCCATTTGGCTCCAGAAAATTCGCTGTTCTTGCCCTACGAGATCGTCTTAGAGATGGAAGGCCAGCTGCGCTCGATCGCCATTGCGGCGCCGCCTGGAACCACCGACGCCTTTGTTGAGCGCGTCGAATCATTTATGACGCGCGTGGCGCTGACGCTCTTTGTCAGCCAGAAGGACCGCGTCGTCGTCTATAGCTCCATCGGCTCTACGGAGATAAGCGGCGCCGGCCAGCTCTTTATTCCCGTGCTGATCGCCGCTCTTATCGTCGTCAATACAATGACGGGGGCCGTCTACGAGCGCGCGCGAGAAATTGGCGTCTACAGCGTTGTCGGCCTGGCACCGAGCCATATCGGCATGCTCTTTATCGCCGAGTCGACCGTCTTTGCGACCTTTGGCGCCGTCGCTGGCTACCTGCTCGGCCAGGTGTCCTACCTATTTATCGTGCAGTACGAACTGCTCAGCGGCCTGACGCTCAACTACTCGTCGCTGTCGGCTGTCTGGGCCACGCTCATCGTCATCCTCACGGTCTACGTCTCGACGCTCTATCCGGCCCGGCTAGCGGCCAATATGGCCGTGCCCGACGTAACGCGACAGTGGCGCTTTCCACCGCCGCAGGGCGACGACTGGCGCTTTGACTTTCCCTTTACGGTAGGGGGCGCCGAAGTGCCGAGCATGTACGTCTATCTGAAGACGGTCTTCGACGCCTACGGCGAGGGTTCCGTTGGCGACTTTATCGCCCGCGATGTCGAGCTCCATTCGACGCAGACGCCAGACGGCACGGCCTACGCCATCGCCATGCGGGCGTGGCTGGCCCCCTACGATCTGGGCATCAGTCAGGACGTGACGCTGCACGCCATTCCCACCGGCGAGCACCACATATACAAAATCGAAGTGCAGATCAATCGACTCAGCGGCGATGTGGCCTCGTGGCAGCGCATGAACCGCAATTTTCTCAACGTGCTGCGCAAGCGCTTCCTAGTTTGGCGCACGCTGCCAGCAGGCATTCGCCAAGACTATCAGAGCCGAGTCGACGGCGCCTTTAATCGGGCCGAGGTGTCGGCATGATATTTCCGCTGCGCGCCTTCCTCATTGGCCTCTTTATGGTCGCGCTAATCAACGTCGGTGCGCCCTACAGCATGTTCGTGCTGAAATCGTCGCAGTGGGCCATTAGCTACCTGCCGCTGAGCGTAGTCTTTCTCTTTACCGCGCTCGTCTTTGCCAACGCCGCGCTCAAATCGGCCCTGCGCATTGCCGGCCTCTCGCCGAGCGAGCTCGGGATCGTCTTTATCATGTCGCTGGTCGGCGCCTCCATTCCCACCTGGGGCACGTCGACCTATATGATCGCCGTTATCGCCGCGCCCAAGTTCTTCGCCTCGCCGGAAAACCAGTGGCAGGACAAGGTCGTGCAGTACGCCAAGGACTGGCTGATGCCGCGCGACGACATTGCCCTCAAGTGGTTCTACAACGGCATTCCCGCCGGCGAGTCGATTCCGTGGGGCGCGTGGATTGCCCCGCTGTTCTGGTGGACCAGCCTGGTCATCGCCATCTTCTTTCTCTGCCACTGCATGGTGGCCGCACTGCGCAAACAGTGGGTCGAGCACGAGCGCCTGCCCTACGCGCTGATGGAAGTGCCGCGCCAGCTCATCGAACCACCGCCCGGTTCCAACTGGCCCGGCTTTGTGCGCAAACCCGCCTTTTGGATTGGCTTCGCCATTCCGTTTTTCATGGTTATGTGGAACGTCGTCACCTACTTCACGCCGGCTTTTCCACCGATACCGCGCGACCTGTCCGATCCCATTCGCATCGGCCGCGATTTTCCGGCTATCAACACCAATATCAACTGGGCCATCGTCGGCTTCACCTACTTCGTCAACCTCGACGTATCCTTTAGCCTGTGGTTCTTTAACGTGCTGACCATGCTGCAAATCGGCACCTTCAACCGCTTTGGCTACTCGCTGCCCGGACTCGACATCTACACGCTGGGCGGCCATCCAGCCATCGGCTGGCAGTCCTTCGGCGCGATGATTGTGCTAGTGGCCAATATGATTTGGATGGCGCGCGGACACCTCGGCGATATCTGGCGCAAAGCCATTCGCGGCGACGATGCGATCGACGACAGCAACGAGCTAATGTCCTACCGCGGCATTGTCTTTGGCGGCGGTCTTTCGCTGCTCTACATCGCCTTTTGGATGTATCGGGCCGGTATGTCGATCCCCACGCTCATTCTCTTTATTCTCGCCACGCTCATTCTCTACACCGGCATTACGCGCATCGTAATGGAAGGGGGCCTGCTCTTCTCGCGCGCGCCGCTGGTCGGCCAGACCTTTGTCGGCTATACGCTGGGACCCTACGCCGGCCCCGAGAGCAATATTGCGCTCGGCCTTTCCTACGGGTGGCACCACGAGCTCAAGGGCTTTTTTATGGTCGCCTCAGCCAACAGCGCCAAAATAAGCGACCACATGCAGCTGAGTCGCCGCACCATCACCTTCTGCGTGATGGCCGCCGCCCTTGTCGCCCTCGTCGTTTCCATGGCCTTCATCCTGTATATGGGCTATTCCTTTGGCGCTTTTAACTACGGCGGCTGGATCTTCGGCGACGGTTCGAAAGTCCCCTACGCCGAAAGCCTGCGCAAAATTGCCCTCACTGCACCCGACTGGACGCGGCTAATGCACCTGGGCATCGGTGGTAGCATCATGGGTGCGCTGACCTTTATGCGCTATCGCTTCCCGTGGTGGCCCTTGCATCCCATCGGTATGCCCGTCGGCGTCTGCTCGTACCCAATGACCATTATCGTCTTTTCGATTTTCGTCTCCTGGCTGGCCAAGTGGGCCATTATGCGGTCAGGTGGCATCGGACTCTACCAAAAGGCGCAGCCCTTTTTCATTGGCCTAATCATGGGCTATTTCACCGCCATTGGCTTTTCGTTCCTAATCGACATGGCCTTTTTCCCGGGCCAGGGCCACTCGCTCTACGGCAACTAGCGCTTCTATGGCACAAGAGAAATCAAGCGACGCGGATATCCGCCTGATCCCAGACAATCTGCAGTTCGAGCCCGGCTTTAATATCAAAACGCTGTGGGCGGCGCTCTTTGTCGGCTTTGTCATGCTGCCGGGTGCCATCTATCTCGGCCTAGTGACCGGCCAGTCGATGGCTGGCGGCGCCGAGTGGGTAACGCTGATCCTCTTTATAGAAATAGCCAAGCGCTCTTTTGTGCGCTTGCGCCCGCAGGAAGTCATCATTCTCTATTGGGTGGCCGGTGGACTGGTCACGATGGGCGGTAAACTCGGCACCGGCGCCGACCTCTTCGGCGGCCCCTTTGGCGGTCTGATCTGGGACCAGTACCTGATTCAATCGCCCCAGGCCGATGGCCTTCACCAGTATATTCCCGACTGGGTCGTGCCGCCGCGCGACTCACCCGCGCTAAGCGGCCGCTCTTTTTTACACGCCGACTGGATCAAACCGATCGTTCTCCTGCTCACCGTAATCGTCATGCAGAAGATCAACAGCCTATCGCTGGGCTACGTGCTCTTCCGCATAACCAACGATATCGAGAAGCTGCCCTACCCCTTGGCATCGGTGCAGGCCGGCGGCGCCACCGCGCTGGCCGAGAGCTCCGGCGCGCGCGAGGGATGGCGCTGGGAAGTCTTCAGCATCGGCGCCTTTATTGGCATTCTCTGGGGCCTGTTCTACGTCGTCATACCCACCGTTTCCGGCATTTTTCTCACCCAGACCGTCACCATTCTGCCCATTCCCTTTATCGACCTGACCGTTTCGATGAAGGAGCTGCTGCCGGCCGGGATCATGGGCATCGGCACCGATTTGGGCAACGTACTGATCGGCTTTGTGCTGCCCTTCTGGATTGTCGTCGGTTCGTTTGCCGCGTCCATCCTCGTCAATGTACTGGTCAACCCGATCCTATACAGCATAGATGTCCTGCACACCTGGGAGCCTGGCATGTCGGCCATCCCCACGCAAATAGCCAATAACTTTGACTTCTGGCTCAGCTTTACCATCGGCGGAGCCGTTGTCGTGGCCGTAATGGGCTTTGCAATGGTCGGCCGCACGATGTGGAACCTGCGCGGTGCCCAGCGCGAGGGCGACAGCGACATACCGAAAGATCGCGGCGATATTCCCATTCCGGTAGCGCTGGGTATCTGGGCCGTTAGCACGGCCGGCTTTATCGCTCTCGTCTACTTTCTCGTGCCGAACTTCCCCTGGTGGATCAGCGCATTCTTCGGCTTTGTATGGACGCCGATCTATTCCTACATCGGCGCGCGCATGATCGGCCTGACCGGCTCGCCGCAGGGCGTGTCCTTTCCCTACCTGCGCGAAGGTTCGTTCTACCTATCGGGTTATCAGGGCGCCGCCGTGTGGTTCGCGCCCATTCCCCTCTTTAACTGGGGCTATGAGGCGGCCGCCTTCAAGCAATTAGAGCTAACGCGCACGCGCTTCGGCAGCATCGTCAAACTGGCTGCCGTCACGCTGCTCATCATGTTCGTGTGCTCCTTTATCTTCTGGTCTTTTATCTGGAAGCTCGGCCCCATTCCCTCGTCGGCCTTTCCCTACGTGCAGAAGTTCTGGCCCTTCCACGCCACCATGCAGGCCTTCTGGGCCAAGTCGACGCTGGCCGAAGGCGGCAACGAGCTCATACGTAGCATTATTCGCCTAGACTACATCCTCGTCGGCGTGGCCTCCAGCGGTGCCATGCTCGGCCTGCTGTCGCTGCTCAAGTGGCCGATTGCGGTGTTTTACGGGTTTATTGGCGGCGTCAGCGCCTGGCCGCACTTCGTGCTGCCCAACTTTATCGGCGCCTTACTGGGCCGCTACTATTTCGAACGGCGCTTTGGCGAGCAGACGTGGCGCTCTTACACGCCCATTCTCCTGGCCGGCTATTCGTGCGGCATGGGCCTGGTCGGCATGTCGTCGATTGCACTGGCGCTGATCTCCAAGGCCGTTTCGAGCATCGTGTTCTGACGGGTGTGTGCATGAGCGACAAACTCATTATTTCCGCCGCCGTCTGCGGTTCGGCGCCGACCAAAGAGCAAAACCCTAATGTGCCCTATACGCCAGAAGACATCGCCGAGCAGGCGCTCGGTGCTTGGCGGGCCGGCGCAGCCATCGCCCATATTCACGTGCGCGATCCGCAGACCGGCGCCCCCGACTCGCGCGTGGAGCTCTTTGCCGAAGTCGTCGAGCGCATCCGCGCTGAGAGCGACCTGCTGATCAATCTGACCACCAGCGGATTTAATATCACTGGACCCGCTGCCGACGAACGCCGGCGCGATCCGCTAACGCTCCATCCCGACCTGAGCTCGCTCGACGTCGGCTCGCTCAACTTTCGCGACCGCGTCTTTATCAACGCGGCCGAGTGGGTCGATCGCGCCGCACAGCGCATGCGCGAGGCCGGCACTAAGCCCGAAATCGAAGTCTTTGACCTGGGCCATCTGCGCCAGGCCAACGACCTGATTGAGCGCGGGCTCGTCGCCGATCCACCGTGGATTCAGCTGTGTCTGGGGATTCGCTGGGGCATTGAAGGCACGCTGCGCGCGCTGGTCGATATGAGCGATCGCCTGCCGGCCGGTGCGCAGTGGTCGGTGCTGGCACCCGGTCCGCTGCAGCTACCCATCACCACCCACGCCCTGCTGATGGGCGGGCACGTGCGCGTCGGCTTTGAGGACAACGTCTACCTATCGCGCGGCGTAAAGGCCGACAGCAACGCGCAGTTTGTCGAGCGCACCGTGCGCCTGGCGCGCGAGCTGCAGCGCGAGGTGGCTACCTGCGACGAGGCAAGGGCGCTGCTGGGTCTGTCCGACGCAGCGAGCGACTAGAGCAATCCGCGCCCGAGGGCGATAGCGCCCATAATCACCGAGCGGCTTGGAAAGCGCGCCAGGCGAATATGCAGATGCGGCCGGTGCACGGGCATGAGGAAGCGCTGCGCCTGTGCTACCAGCGGCACCAAGAGCCCGCGCCCCGCTTTGCTCACACCCCCTCCTACAACGATCACTTCCGGCGCCAGCACGTTCATCGCGCTGGCCATGCTCATGCCCAGATACGTACACGTCTCTTCGACCAATTCCCGCGCTAAGCCGTCGCCGGCCCGTGCGGCGGCAAATACAACGCGCGCCGTAATCTCGCCATCCGCTGCCAGGCGACGCAGCATCCGTGCGCGGCGCGGATGGGCCGCGGCCGCCTCGTGCGCCCGGCGCGCGATCGACTTGCCCGAGCACAGCGCCTCGAGGCATCCGCGGTTGCCGCAGTCGCACAGCGGGCCATCCAGCACGACGGGACAGTGCCCCAATTCGCCGGCGTTGCCGTCGCCGCCCCGGTAGATCGCCCCATCGACGATCACGCCGCCGCCAATACCCGTGCTAATCGTATAGTAGACCAGCGCGCGCGCTCCGCGTCCGGCACCAAAAGCATATTCGCCCAATCCGCCGACGTTGGCGTCGTTTTCCACCACGGCGGGCACGCCCAGGGCGTCCTCTATCAGCGCTGGCAGCGCAACCCCCTCCCAGCCCGCTACGTGCGTAGAGGATAGAATGCGCTGTGCGGCAAAGTCGACCGGTCCGCCAAAGCCGATGCCGCAGGCGCCAACGGTCGTACCTGCCCCTTCGACTAGCTGGCCGGCAGCGTCTATAATTTGCTCAACCATCCAGCACGCACCCTCGGCGCGATTGGTAGCGCCCACCTTGCGCCGCACAACGCGCCCATCGCTATGGGCCAACGCCAGACTGAACTGCGTGCCACCTATGTCGATGGCCAAAATGAGCGGCTCTTTTTTCACGGTCTTTTGTCCCACTAACAGAACGTTCTGCAACGGATCAATGCATGCGAGAGCATAGGATATATCAATCGCAGCGCGCACGCCAACGCCGCGTTGGCACTTGGATCGCTGGCCGCAATACGATATATTGAGCACCTTCCATGCGTGAACGCTTTATCGAAGGAGAGGGGGGACATCTATGAAAATTACCGACGTAGAAGTTATTCGCTTTAAGACGATTTCGCGCACGATGCGCGACACAGATGGACACGGGCACCCAGGGCCCGAGCGCGAAGTCGCGCAAACGCTGCTCAAGATCGCCACCGACGAAGACGTCTGCGGCTATTGGTTTGGCACTAACGCGCAGGTAATCGAAAGCGTCGTCAAACCAGCCATCGTCGGCGAAGACCCCTTTGACCGCGAGAAGATCTGGCGCGACCTCAACCACCGCCAGCGCCTCAATATGGGCACCATGTCGGACAAGGTGATCATGTCCGTCGATCTGGCGCTGTGGGACCTGGCCGGTCGCGCGCTCAATACGCCGGTCTACAAACTGCTCGGCGGTTTTCGCGACAAGGTACCGGCCTATGCCTCGACCATGTGCGGCGACGACCTCGAGGGCGGATTGGCTACGCCGGAAGACTACGCGCGCTTTGCCGAATGGTGCATGAAGCGCGGCTACCCCGCCTTTAAGCTGCACACCTGGCAGCCGCCCTACGAAGGCGCGCCCAATCCCAAGCGCGATATCGAAGCCTGCGCCGCCGTGCGCGAGGCCGTTGGTCCCGACGTGCCGCTCATGCTGGATCCCTACCACTACTACGATCGCGAAGCGGCGCTCTACCTGGCCAAAGGGCTGGAAAAGCTGGACTACTATTGGATGGAAGAACCGATGGACGAGCACAGCATGTCGTCCTATATCTGGCTGTGCGAGCAGACTAGTCTGCCCATCTGCGGTCCGGAAACCTGCGAGGGCAAGATGTACGTGCGCGCCGAGTGGATTAAAGCGGGCGCCTGCGATATCAGCCGCTGCGGCGTCGGCGACGTCGGCGGCCTGACGCCGCTGATGAAGACGGTGCACCTGTGCGAGTCGTTCGGCATGCGCTGCGAGATCCACGGCGGCGGCCCCGGCAACCTGCACGCGCTCTGCGCCATGCACAACGGCGAGTTCTACGAGCGCGGCCTGCTGCACCCCTTTATCGACTTTGACGAACCGGCACCCTACCTACACGAGCACGGTGAACCGATGGACGAGCAGGGCTTTGTCCACGTGCCGCAGCGCCCCGGCCTGGGTATGAACATCAACTGGGACTACATCGAGAAAAACAAGATCTAATCACTTCGTTGCCAGCGCCGCTGGGCGATGCGCTGAATGCGATCGTGCAGCGCACTGTCCAGCGGCAGGCACCACAGCAGCACACCGGCCCCCATAAAGAGCACGCCAACCACCGGGCCAAAGAGCAGCGACAGGCGATAGCTAACGGCTGCATCTACGGCGCCTCCTCCTTCGGGAAAACCGATGAGATCGAGCAGTATACCGGCCAGCAGCAGGCCCAAGGCGCGCGCCGCTTTGGTGCTCATTTTCCACACGCCAAAATAGAGCCCTTCGCGCGCGCGCCGCACGCGAATGCGATCGTAGTCAATGCTGTCGGCTACGAGCGCGTCCATCAGCACAATGGCGCCTGCCATTACGCCGCCGACCAGCGAATAGGCTAATGGCAGGCCGACCTGCCCAGCGGGCATCAGCGGATAGACAACGGCCGTAGTCGCGCCCAGCGACAGCACGCCGAGCAGCGCGGCCCGCTTTTTGCCCCAGCGCCGTCCCAGAAAAATCCACAGCGGCACGGATGCAATAAAGCTCAGAAAGAAGGGCAGCAGAATCCACGCGACGGCCTCGCGTTCGCTCAAGAGCAAAAAGTACTCGTAGTAATAGAGCGCGATCGACGCGTTGAGCGTGCGGCCAACAGCGGCGACGATAAAGGCGATCACCAACAGGCGAAACAGCGGATTCTTTAGCGCCTCGCGCTGCTCCAATACCAGATCGACAAAGAGCCGCCAGCGCCACTGCAAACCCATTTGCGCAGGTCGGTCTAAACCGCGAGTCAGGCGATAGCTCAGCCAAGCCGTGCCAATGATTGCGGGGGCGAGCAGGCCGCTGGCCGCGCTGCGCGCGCGCGCCATGGCATCTGGACTGTCCGGTTCGTTCCACAGTGCCAGCACGAGCGCCGGCAATACGAGTCCGAGCAGCGCACCCAGCGTGGCAAAGAGCCGCTTAAAGCCAAAGAGCGCGCTGCGCTCGTGGCGATCACTGCTGAGTTCTCCGGCCAGCGCCGCGTGCGGCACGGCAACCAGCGTCATCGAGGTATTGAGCAATAGAAACGAGGCGAGTAAATAGAAGAAGGTCGCCGTTTGCTGGCTCGCTGTGTGGGGATTAAATAATAAATAAAACGTCAGCGCCAGCAGCGCCGCACCCGGAACAAAGTAAGGACGACGACGGCCCTGCCGGTGCGATGTTCGGTCGGACAAACCGCCCATCAGCGGATCGGACACGGCATCCCAAATCATGGCAATAGCCAGTGCCACTCCAACCCAGGTGGCGGGCAATCCGACGACCTCGCTGTAGAATTTGAGCAGGTAGAGCTGGACGATCGACTCGACGGCCGCAATGCCCAGATCGGCTGTACCATACCCCAACTGGCGACCGCGGTCCATCGCCGATGCGCTCAATGGCTGCTCTTCCATATATTTGTTCTCATTCCTTGAAACGCCTCTCTCCGCTGTCTATCTTTGCCCGCATCACGCGCGACGAGGAAAATACTATGACCGACCCCAAGTCCCTGCTAAGCGACGCCCAAATACAGCAGTTTATCCGCGATGGCTACGTGCAAGTAAAGGCCGACTTTGCCCAACCCGTGCACCAGCTCATCTACGATGCGCTCGAAGAAGTGTTTGAAAGAGAGGGGAATGTCGGCAATAACATTCTACCGCGCCTGCCCCAGATCAAGCAAGTCTTCGACCATCCGGCCGTTGCCGGTGCGCTCACCAGCCTGCTCGGTCCGGGCTACATTATGAACCCCCACCGCCACTGCCACCTCAACCCACCCGGCGGCAAGGGGCAGACCTGGCACAAGGACTGCTACGTATTTGACCACAACACGCGCCATCCGTGTCACCACTGGATCTTGGCACTGTACTACCCGCAGGATACAACAGAAGATATGGGGCCGACGGGCATTCTGCCCGGCGTGCACAACTGGGAGCACATCTCCCACCCCGACGCAGCGCAGGCAACAGAAGAGGCCTTAGCCCTGTGCGGCGATGCGGGGACCGTCACCCTGCTGCACTTTGATGCCTGGCACCGCGCCACCGCCAACACCAGCACCAACAAGCGCTATATGCTCAAATTCCAATTTGCTCGCATGCAGTGGCCGCCCAGCCCATCTTGGCAGCACGAAGAGGCCCAGTGGCAGCTAGAACAAGCCAGTCCCACCCAAGTATACGCCTGGAACTGGCAGCGCGGCGGCCACGCGGAAGCAAAAGACGCAGGCGGCGACCTGCAGGCACAGCTGCACCGGTTAGAAAACGGATCGGAAAGCGAGCGCTTAGATGCAGCCTACGCGCTGGGCGCCTGCGGTCAGGACGCGCTGCCCACGCTGCTGGAGAGCCTGCGCCGCGAAGCGCTGGCCGTCGAAGGACGCATAGAGGACAAGACGCCGGACAACGCGCACGGCACCAATCCCACGGCCCTGCGCGCTGCGCAGGCCATTGAGGCCATCGGCCCATCGTGCACCAAGGCGCTAGTCGAGGCGCTGGACGACGCGCACTGGCTGGTGCGCGCTGCCCTCTGCGATGTGCTCGGCCTGTGGGGCCCCGCCGCGGCCGACGCCGTGCCCCATCTGATCGCCCTGCTGAGCGACGCGCACTGGTGGGTGCGGCGCAACGCCGCCGAAGCGCTCGGTCGGATGGGCCAGGCAGCGAGCGATGCGCTGCCCACTATAGTGGGCACGCTGAGTGACGAGGATCGGCGCGTGCGCCGCGTAAGCGCGCTGGCGCTGGCGCAACTAGCCCAGCAGGGCATCAGCACGCCGGACGCGGTGCCCGCCCTGCTCGCCGTGCTGGCCGACGGAGATCGCTACAACCGCTTTTACGCCCACTTAGCGCTCAGCCGCATGGACGACGAGACGGCGCGCGAGGCGCTGCTCGACGCGCTATTTGCCGCGCGCTGGTGTCCGCTCACCACCAGCGAGGACCGCTACTAACGCTATGCGCCATATCTGCGCAGTGCCAACAATCTCTGCGGGGAACGGGTCCGCTCAACTCGCGTCCAAATAAAAAGTGATCACGCCCGGCTCACTGCTCTGTCTACGTAAATTTCACCTCGAGGAATGGACTATGTCACCGCGTATACTGCTTCCCTTATTGATTATGCTAAGCGCTGCCTTGATGGCCTGTGGTAGCAAAGCGATCATCTCTGCCGATGCAAACTCCGAGGGCATTCACGTATCCGGACAGGGTAGCGTTAGCGCCGCACCCGACATCGCTCTCGCACAGTTGGGCGTGCAAACCTTTGCCGCCGATCTTGAAGAGGCGCTGGCTGCCAACAACAGAAGCATGGACGCCGTCATTGCCGCACTCAAGGCGCAGGGCATCGCCGACGCCGATATCCAAACGGCCAATTTTAGCGTCAGCCCGCAGTACGATTTCGAGAAGGAAACGCGCGACATCGTCGGCTACTGGGTCGACAACCGCGTGCGCGCCACTTTCCGCAGCCTGCCCAAACTCGGCACAGCGCTGCAGGCCGCCCTCGACGCCGGCGCCAATACCGTATACGACCTGCGCTTTACGATGGCCGACAGCGAATCTCTGTTGAGCGAAGCGCGCGCCTTGGCCGTAGCCGATGCGCGCCAGCGCGCCCAAACGCTAGCCGAGGCGGCCGGCGTTAAGTTGGGCAAGGCCCTCGATATCCGCGAATCGTCGAATTCCTATCCCGTCTACGCGCGCGGCGCCTTTGACGAGGCGGCCGGTTCCGCCGTGCCGGTCGAATCGGGGCAGCTCGATCTCACCGTGTACGTCGACGTGCTCTTCGCTATCCGCTAAAAGACGCTCTACCCTACGCGCAGAGAGGCCCCCGCTGAACGACCTGTCAGCGGGGGCCTCTCTGCGTGTATCCTCGAACCTTACGCGCTGCGCTCGGCGTAGTCGCCCCAGCCGCGCTGTGGCCCCTGCGGCCGCGTGTGCTCGTAGCGCTGACGTATCTGGTCAAAGAGCGCGGGGTCGCTCACCTCACGCTCGGGCGCGCTTGGGCTCTGCACGACAAAGTCGGCCTCCGGCGGATAGCAGGCGATCTCGTGGTCGGGCCGCTCGCGCGTAAAGTCCTCCGGCATTTCGCCGACGTTGTTGGGCACGCCGGCGTTTTGATAGCGCAGGTCGAGGCTCCAGCGCACGACGTCGCTCGTGTTCGGCGTCGAGCAGTGCGGCGTGCAGTTGCCCATAAAGAGCACGCCGCC
>JAYPJE010000064.1:0-21102 GCA_038128265.1 Gemmatimonadota bacterium | reverse complement strand
CCACGCATCGGAGTGAGATCATGCAAAAGCTACGCGTAGCTAGCTGCCAGTTTCCCGTGACAGAAGACATTGACCGGAACGCCGAATATATCGGCCGCTATATGGAAAAAGCCGCTGCCGCCGGTGCCCATCTGCTGCACACCTCGGAAGCCTGCCTATCGGGCTATGCAGGTTCAGATTTTACTTCGTTTGCCGACTTTGACTGGGAGCGGCTGCGTTGGAACACGGCCTGTCTCCGCGATATGGCAGCAGCCCTGGGCTTATGGGTCGTGTTGGGTTCGGCGCACTTCCTCAGCGCGCGTAGCAAACCCACCAATTGCCTTTACCTCATCGATTCCCAAGGTGCTATCGTCGATCGCTACGACAAGAGTATGTGCACGGGAGGCGACCAGCTGCACTACTCTGCGGGCAACCGTCTAGTCGTCAAAAAAATCAGGGGTGTTAAGATTGGCTTGGCCATTTGCTACGACATCTGCTTTCCGCAGATATACGCTGCTTATCGCGAAGAGGGCGTCAAACTGATGTTGCACTCTTTCTACAACGCGCGCGGTGTGGGCCCGAACTGCTTAGACGTGCTCAACACTCGCCAGGTCCCCACGCGCTGCGCCGACAATACAATGTGGGCGGTGGCCAACAACTCGTCGCATCCCTACTCCAACTGGGCTTCTTTCGTGGCACGTCCCGACGCGACCATTGCCCAGCAGTTGCCAAAGAATCGCCCCGGTATGCTGGTCCACGAGTTTCCCGATGGACTGTCCCAGGGCGGCTGGCTCCACAACCGCCAGCCGATGAAGCTAGCCCCGGATCAGAAACTGTGGTTGGGCAAGCCCAGCGTCCATCCACGGCAGAAAGATGGCCGCAGCGAACCGTGAGCGGGATCGGATCTAGTTAGCGCCGGCCCGGCAGAGCCCTCAGAGCCGGAAGCGCTGGCGTAGCGTGGGGGGCCATTCTTCCTCCCAAAGTCCCACCAGCCGCTCAAGCGTCGCGTCGTCCATTGCCACACGTCGCCGTTCTGGGTCCATAACTGCTCGCAGCTTGGCACTCCGTTCGCGCACGCCGTCAATTCGTCCGCTTTGATCGTTGAAGCGCATCCCTCCAATACTCACTCCGTCGGCGACCCACGAGATGTGGAAGCCCTTGCGCGGTTCGCTGTCGTCTGAATGCCAGCCGGCGTGGAGCAGAGACTGCGAGAAGACCTGGGCGTAGCCGCGAGGAGCAGCCATCGCAGTAGGTTCCAATCCTGCAAACAGGCGGGCGTCGGGCTCGCCTTCGGCCTCCCAGCGCGGCCCGTGCTGCAGCGGCAGGGGCGCGTGCGGATTCGCCTTCCAGCGCTGCTGCATATGCTGCCAGTGGGCCCCCAGCGGTTTATGGCTGCCCTTGAGCACCCGCATCGCGGCGCGTTCGGCCGGCACGTCGTTCAGCCAGAACCAAATGGCCAGGTGCTCCCGCCGCGGCGTCGCCTCGAAGTCCTCGGTCGTCACCTGAACATCTATGTGCATGGAATTGGCCCACTCCGACCGCACGCCGTGTTTCTCCGGCCAGTCGTTGCGCTGGGCCCTGTCGTTGGCATCTGCGCGTTCCAACCCCGTTCCCGCGCGCCCCGTTTCGAGAATAAAAACCCGGTCACTGCGCAGCACCTGCTGGGCGATCTGCTCAAACACCGGCGCCGAAATAAGCTCTACGTAATCGCCGTCATCGAAAATGCCGAGCGGCGTCGCGTCTTTCGCCTTGTCAAAGCGATCCCACGCCGCTTCCGCCCTATCCAGTAGGTCGGGGTCGAGGCGCAGATCGACCAGCACGGCGCCGTCGTCTTCAAAAGCCTGCATCTGCTCCGCATCGAGGGGACCGCTCTGTATGCTCGCATTCTCGGATTTTTTTTGCATGATGTAGTGCCTTTTGGGGGTCACACTGCACTTATTTTTGGTGAGGCATATGTAGCAAAGCTACAACCAGTGCCCCGCATTAGGTGTGGCAGAAGGCCGAGGTGGATACAAATTGCTTACGACGTAGATAGGGCCTATAAAGGGGACTCGAGCGTGGCTGAGCGCGCGCTAGTCGCGCGGATCGTTCTTTATCCCACCCCACGACCTTGCCTGTACAGACGTGTCTAATCCGAGATCCTCCACGAGCTGCGCGAGTGCGCGGTCTGCGGTCTCGCCGTCGCTGCCTCGGGCACGGTGGGCACGGATCCGATCAGCAAGCGCATCGGCATCCCAGCCGGCGCGCGCAATGGCGTCGAGCAGTCGTTGACTCCACTGATCGGGATCTTCGGCCATCGCGCGTTCGAGGACTCCGCGGCGAAATGAGGCACGGCGATCGTCGCCGCGTTCGCCCATTTGCCCTCTGGCTTCTCGCAGCTTTTGCCTGGCCTGTTCGGGTGTGATTTCGCCGGCAGCAACCGCGGCGCGCAACTTCTCCGTTAGCTGCTGCAGGCGGTCTTCGCTCTCGCCCTGCGCATCGCCGCCCATTCCAGCGCGCGCTTCCTGCAGTTTCTCTCTGGCCTGTTCGGGCGTGATCTCGCCGGCCTCGACGGCAGCGCGCAGCTGTTGGCGCAGCTCCCCAAGCCGCTGCCGTTGGCGAATGCCCTCGGCGATTGCTTCAAGGGTGCTGTCGGGTTTAAGCTCGAGTAGGGCCGCTTTGAGCCTGTCCGACCACTCGCTGGGATCCTGCGCCATGGCGGCGGCCCAGATGCGTTTTTCCCGCTCGCCCTGCGCACTTTTCTGCCGTTGGTCGCGCGCCCACTGGGCAAATTGTTCAATGGTAGCGCCGGGGCGCAGTTCGAGTATGAGGGTTTGCAGGGACTCGGGCCACTGGTCCGGGTCCATACTCAGGGCCGCTTTCCAAATGATATCGGCGCGGGCCTGCCGCCGCTTTTCCTCGCCCTCCTCTGGCGTTAGGCGACCCTGTGCAACTGCGGCATCAATGCGCTCGGATACGGCCGCTAGCGCCGCATCAACGCGCGCTGAGACCGCTTCCCCATCGACGTGTGTCTGATCGTGCTTTTGGGCCGCCACCGTAGAGGACAAGGCGAAGAAAACCAATCCGCTCAGCAAGGCCAATGATGGGAGGTGCGAGCGCACGGCCGCGATTAACCCCAGAGAGGGGGCAACCGGGGTGCGGTGTCTATGCTCTGGTGAAGGCACTCTGTTCATGCGTAGAAGTCTCCCATTCGTCGATCTGGTGACGGGCGTGTTGCACAGGAGAAGGTAAGCAAAAAACGCGGAACAGTCCTGCTCTCTGCGGTTTTCTCAGGTGCGCCAGTAGGTCGACAGTGGATTGGGCTGGTAGCTGATATCGAGATGCGGCGTTTCTACGCGAGTCTGCCCCTCGTGCAGGCTGTCGACGCCGGCGCAGGTCAGGCCCGTTGTCAGCAGCGTGCGCTCGATTGGGTATGAAGCGTTTCCCGTCATAAACATCTGCTCGATGTTATTGACCTGTGGCGAAAAGAAGTTGGCCAGCGTGGCCGGGTTAGGCGGCATGGGCAGGTGCATGTAGGTAGACAGCGGATCTTCGCGCCCATCTACGTCGGCGGCAAACGCCCAGCTGCCGCCAAAGAGGCCGTTCATGGCAATCATCGTGCAGACGAGCCCGTCGCGGTGTTTGTACTGGTAGGCCCACGGGTCGCTGACTAGCGCCTTCATTTCATCGAGGGTTGGAAACGTATTGTTAAACCCGGGGCGCGCGGGTGTCAGTTGGTGGCCGCGGCACAGGCAGGCATCAAAGAGCGCGCGCGACCAGCGCCCTTCGTGCAGCGCATTCCAGAACCGCTCGCCGCGAAAGGCTTCGATCCACTCGACGCCCGACTCGCCTCCGCGCCGGCGTTCGACCATGCCTTGAATCACTTCAAAGCCGTGAAAGTCGCCGCCGTCGATCCAGCCACAGCCGACGCACATGGCCTCCTTGACGTCGGCACCCAGCGGCATTTCGACATCGGGCGTGCGCCAGGTGACGGGCAGTGAAGAGCCGGCCATAAAGGGGAAGCCGAGCTCGACGGAAGCATCGTACATCTCCTTGGCCCAGTCCCAGCGCCACGACAGGTGCTTGTCGTTAAAGACGGGCACGCCGCGGCCGCTGGCGCGAAAAACGGCCAGCATTTGCTTGAAGAATTCGTAGCGCGGCCACAGCGTTTGGCCCTTCTCGTTGTCTGGATAGTCGCCGTGTTCGGCGACGATGAGCACGCCGTCGACGTCGAGCGAGTCCGTGCCCCGCATGAGCGCATCGGCAATGGTCGGATAGCATTCCAGCTGCCCGAAGCGCGCGGCGCGTTCGCGGCTCAAATCGTAACGCGCTCCTTCTTCCGGTTCGGCAGGTGCTTCGTTGACCTGGTCTACGTAGAGCGATACCACGTCCATTTCGGGTCGGTGGTGGCGCCCGTTCCAGCCGTAGCCCTCCAGAAAGCGGTCGACGATGTGCTGGGCGTGGGCGTAGCGATGGTAGATGGAGACGAGCGCGGCGATGCGAGGACGGTTGGTCATGGCGATTTCTACTCGATGGGTGGAGTGAGGTGAGAAAAAAGGGCTATAGTTGCACTTGGAGCAAGTGCCGTGACGTGAGGCTCAGTCCCAAAGGGGAATTTTCCAACACCGTGCACAGATCGGGGCGTTCGGTGGACCGATCTATAAACGCGCTCGCCACATTGCCGGGCTGAGCTAAAGTGGACGGCGGATTTGCGTCTATGCAGGGGCAGAATGTGCGTGCCCAACGCCCTTCGGACATGGGAATGGCTATATTTGCACTGGCGAAAATCGGCACGCAGTGTTTTTATGGATAGCGTCGACGGCTTTTGCGGACGGTGCGCAGTAGACTAGCTGGAATATGGGCGCGGCACATGGGCCAACCGAAAAGGAGTAGGTGAGTTGTTAGATTGGATACTGATATTGGGCTGCCTCGCTCTGATCATGATCCTGGCCCAGCTGTCGATCATGTTCCAGAAGCGCGCGGGCCAAATACGCCTGCGCCAGCAGCCGCTGCGCAGCCGCATCCAATCGCACCGGGAAAAAATACACAACAGCGCCCAGACGGTGCTGAAAGCGGCCGAGGGTTCGCTGGAGGAAATTGAATTCTCCATACGGTCGTTGAGTGGTTTTAACGATACCATTGACGAGGCCGTCGTGCACTTGAAAGCCGAGGTTGAGAGCCAATATCCAGAGGGGGAAGAAGGAGAAGAGGGAGAGGAAGACGAGGGTGCAAAGCGAGTGCTAGTAGACGACAAAGTCGACCCGCGCGTGGTTCTGCACGAAGTGCTGCAGCACAGGGATGAGTTGGAAAGCCACATCGCTATGCTGCGAAGCGATGCCGAGAATATCAAGCGCAATATACAGCGTCTGCAGGGGCAAATGATGCGCGGTGAGCGTAAAGACGAAGGCGAATGACGGGTTTATTGCTCACATTGATGATCGTGCTGGTGGTTGCCTGTCTGGCAGTGCGCGACCAAACGGAATTCAAGCTAAACAAGATGCGTGCGGACCTGTTGGGGCTGCGCACGGAAGTGCAGCGCATGGACGAAATGCGCGTCGAAGCAGAGCAAATCTCGCGCTGGGTTAGCGAGGCGCTCAACCGCTCGGCTTCGCGTCAGCGCAAGGCCGAACAGTATTGCCGCGAATTAGAAGACATGCTGGGCGAAATGGGCATTGATATTGACGTCGATGAGGTTTCCGGCCAAGCGGATGCGTCTGCATAGCCTTGAGCTTGAACGAAAAGTTGCCCTTGCGCACGAAGCTTCTCCGCAGCTAGCACAGCCCCCACCTCCCACACTCGCAGCAGGCGGCAATAGGGCGTCTGCCTACATCGCGCGCGTCGTCAGGTCGTCGATGATGCGCTTCACTACGCCTTTCTGCTGGCCGCGCACGGCGGGTTGCTCCAATTCGTACAGCTCGTCGGGTATTTGATGGCGGTGCGATTCAATGGGCAGTGCGCCGTGCGATCCCTCGTCTATGTAGCGATTGAACACGGTGTAGCGCGGCGTATCCAGCGTCCAGCGGCGCGCGCCGTGCAGCAGCGCTTCGGTAAAGATGACCGCATCGCCGGCGCCGACGGGCACGTTGATAACCGTTGGCGGCCCGTCGTAAATGGAGATTGTTGGCGGCTCGAAGTTGCGCTTGTGGCTGCCGGGCAAACAGACAAAACCGGTGCCGGCCGGCACGTCTACCAGCGACACGCCTGCGTTTAAAAACCCGGCGCGCGGACAGCCGTCTGCAATGCCGTAGTCCTTTCCCGCCGCGTGAAAAGCAATGTCGTCGGACGTGCTGTAGTTCTTGGTCAGTGCGCAGTCGACCAAGCACGGCGTTTCCCTCGTCAGTGCGATGATGACGCGCATAATGTCCCTGTTGAGGGCGAGCCGCTGAAACGCGGGATCGCCATACTGCACGTGGTTAATCCAGTGTGCGATGGTCGGTGAATGTTGCCCACTGCGCGAGGTGGATGTGAGCGGTGGCGGCAGCTCTTCCAGCGCCATATCGTGCCAGGCGTCAGCCAGTTCGATCATACGCGCGATGTCCTCTGGCGGCACGACTCCGCGCAGGTGAATAAATCCGTGATGGTCGAAAAACCACTGTTCTTCTGGCGTAAGCATGATCTCTCCTGTTTTCTCGAAGATGCGCTGGCCCCTTCGTCCGTTGCACAGCCCCTCGATATGGGCCGCGCGACCGCTTTGACGCGCCCCGCAAAAAAGAGTAACCTAAGGCGGTTTTCTCATCTAACGGAGGAGCGCATTCCATGAGTGCAGCGACCAGCGCATTAAGGGAGCAGTACGATCGCGATGGCTATGCCATCTATGAAAACGTCATCGACGCAGACTTGGTGCAAGAGGCCAGCGACCACGTCGACTGGCTCCTGCAGAAAAATCCAGACCTGCGCCCCGAACAGCTGCACAACAACCTGATGACGGACGATCCGTTCTGGGTGCGGCTAATCAGCGACGAGCGCTTGCTCGATATTGCCGAGCAGTACGTCGGCCCCGATATCGCGCTCTTTGCTTCGCACTACATATCAAAGCCGCCGGGCGACGGCCAGCCGGTGCTCTGGCATCAGGACGGCTCTTACTGGCCGCTCGAGCCCATGGAAGTCGTGACGCTGTGGCTGGCAGTCGACGACTCGTTGCCAGAGAATGGCTGCATGCGGGTGATTCCCGGCACGCAGCACATGCAGCTGCACGAGATGAAGCGCCATACGGAAGAGGCCAACGTGCTCTCTTCGCGCATTGACCCCGAGGTCGTCGAGGAAGACCGTGCCGTCGACATCGTCGTGCCGGCCGGCGGCGTCTCCGTGCACCATCCCAATATCGTGCACGGCTCCAATGCCAACACCTCGGACCAGCGGCGCTGTGGCCTGACCATTCGCTATATTCCGACGACGACGCGCATCACGGGCGAAGGGCCTTGGCCAAGCGCTTTCCTACTGCGCGGGGACGCGGTCGAGGGTATTAATGAATACCTGCCACGGCCGCGCTACCAAGAGGGTAAGCACATGGCCTTTAGGGGATGTGAAAGCTGGACATAAAAACTTATAAAACAAAGCGTTAAGCTGATATGCTCCCCGTGCTCCCGCCGCTGGCTCAGTTCAGCGTCTGCCAGCTGCTCGTCTCTAGTCCGAGGTCGCTGCCGGCGCGCTGAATGCGCTCCCAGGTCGTGTCGTCAATGGGAATGCCCTCGCGGCCGCGTTCCTCGGCAGAGCGGTACTCGGGATCGCCGGGCAGCATAATCTCGCCCAGCGCCGGGTCGATGCGGCTGCTGCGCACGTGCGCGATAAGCGACTCGATCTCGTCAAAGTACGATGCGCGCTCGACAAAGTGGTCGACGTTGTACGCCGTGATGCACAGGCCGTTGCTCTGCATCACGGTTTCTCCGGCGGCACAGCCCTGGCCGCTGAGTGCCCCGCCCAGAATTTCCACGACAAAACTCAGGCAGTAGCCCTTGTAGGCGACGGGACCGCCCAGCGGCAAAATAGCTCCGGGTGGGTCGCCTAAATAGGCCTGCGGATCGGTAGAGGGGTTGCCCTCAGCGTCTATGATGCAGCCGGCCGGCAGGGTCACGCCGCGGTTGGAGGCCACGCGTATTTTGCCCTCGGCGCAAACGGAGGTGGTCATATCGACGAGAATGGGATCGGCTGCTCGCCGCGGTGCGGCAAAGGCGATGGGGTTGGTGCTGAGCTTTCCGTCGAGGCCGCCGTAGGGAGCGATCTGCCGTCCCAGGTGGCCGGCATTACAGAATACGAGCCCCACGAGTCCGGCGCGGGCAATTTGCAGCGGGTAGGCGCCGACGCGGCCCACGTGGCTGGTATTGCGCAGCGCAACGGTGGCCACGCCGTGCTCGCGCGCCTTATCGATGGCCAATTGGGTGGCAAAGGCACCGCCGATTTGTCCCAGCGCGCCGCCGCCATCGACGACGGCCGCGCAGGGCCGATCGCTCTCTATGCGCGGCGTGCCCTTGGGATCAAACAGGCCGTCGCGAATTTGGCCGATGTACTCGTAGATGCGAATCTGACCGTGCGAATCGTGCCCGTAGAGGGAGGAGTCGACCAGGTGGTCGACTACAGTGCGTGCGTCGGTGGGCGAACAGCCCACCCGCTCAAACAGCAGGTAGCCAATGCGGCGCAGCTCGTCGGCGTGTACTCGTGGCATGGAGCTCCTATCTGGACTGAGTGAATCCGGTTGGCATCATGCAGGGGCTAGCGTGCGCTCCACTTCGCCGTCCCATGCGTCGTCTACCCGCACGCCGTATTCGCGTTCCCCTCCCGTTGCTTGGGGACCGGATATCAGCGGTTTCTCGCTGGCCATGCGCGCTTCCGGCACGTAGTCGCAGTGGAGAAAGTGGAAGGCCATGCCGGCGCGCTCGCCGTCGGTGTTGTTGGCCTTAGTGCAGTGGGCGGTGCCATAGCAGAAGAAGGCAACGCCGCCGGCGGCCAGTTCAATGGGCACGGCGCGCTCCTCGGGAACAGAGCAGTGGATGTGGTGATCGGAGTTGGGATCGCGGCCGTGCTCATACTGCTCGCGGTGCGAGCCCGGCACAACGTGAATGGTGCCGTTGACGACGGTGGCATCGTGGATGGCGATCCACATAGCCGTGCCGCGCAGCGGGTCAGCGACCTTGAAATAGGCGTTGTCCTGATGCCAGTCGGTGCCGGCCCCGTGGCGGCCGGGCTTGAGAAACATTTGGTCCAAGTGCAGGATCGCCGGTGCGCCGATGAGCTGGGTAATGGCTTCGCCTACGCGCGGCACAAAGGGCAGGGCGCGAATAAGGTCACTCTTGTCGTAGAGGGGGATCAGCTGCAGGTTCGCCTTGTTTTGCGAGGGGGTTTGACCGTCGCCGTCGGTGGCGACGTTGCGCACCAGTCCTTCGCGCTTAAAGCGCTCCACTTCGGCTTGCAGTGCCGCCACTTCGCGCGCGTCGAAAAAGTGCGGGACGGCCGTGTAGCCCTCCTGCTGAAATTGAGAGACGTGTTGCTCGCTGAGTGCCATGCGGTAGATAGCTCCAAATGAGCGGGTGATAGAATAATGCCGCAGCTGCATGGGCGCGGCGCGGTCGTCCGCGGTGTCTAACGCTACGAAACGGCGCCCAGCTCGTGCAAGAGCAGGGCCGATGTGCGCATGCCGCGGTGGAAGTCGCGCAGGCAAAAGCGCTCGTTGGGGCCGTGCCAATTATCGGTTATCTGTCCCAATCCCACCAGGAGCACGGGCGCTCCGGTATGTGCGGCGATGTCGACGACGATGGGAATTGAACCGCCCTCGCGCGTAATGGACGGCTCGCAGCCAAAGCCCTGGCCGATGGCGCTGAGCGTCGGTGCCACCAGCGGATGGTCGATATCCAGGTAGTAGGCTGGCGAACTGTGTGCGTGCTCGAATTCGACGCGGGCACCCTGCGGAATGCGCGCGCGGATGCGCGCCTGCAGCAGCGCTTCTATGTGCGCGGGATCCTGTCCGGGGACCAGGCGGGCAGAGACGGCTGCGCGCGCCACGGCGGGTATGACGGTGCGCGGACTGCCGCCGCTCAGGTGGTTGATTTCTAACGTCGGGCGCGTCCAGCGCTGTTCGAGCAGGGAGTAGCCTTCTTCGCGGCGCAGTGCGGGTACGCCCAGCGTGCGCGCGTAGTCGTCTTCGTTTGCATCCAGCGCTTCATAAAGCTGTTTTTCGCGCGCCGAAAGCGCCTCTACGCTCTCGTAAAAGCCCGGCACGTCGATGCGTCCTTCGGCATCGTAGAGGCCGGCTAGCGCCTGCACGAGCACGGCGTTGGGGTTGTGCACGATGCCGCCGAACAGCCCCGAGTGTACGTCCTGCTTGGGGCCGAACACGCCCAGCTCAAAGTAGGATATGCCGCGCAGACCGAGCGTCAGGGAGGGGCGGTCGGGACCGTACATGCTGGTGTCGGAGATCACGGTGCAGAGAAAGGGCGCGTACTCATCCAGCCCGCCCGTCCTGATAAAGGACTCTAGCGCGCCGCTGCCGCATTCTTCTTCGCCCTCAATGACAAAGAGCAAATCGACCGGCAGGTCGGCCCCGGTTTGTAGAATGGTCTCAGCTGCTTTAATATGTGCGAAGGTCGGCCCCTTATTGTCGCTGGCGCCGCGCGCAATCAGGTAGCCGTCGCGCTGCTCGGCGGCAAAGGGATCTACGGTCCAGGCCGAGCGTGGGTTGTCGACGCCCTGCACGTCGTAGTGGCCGTAGACCATGACGGTGGGTCGGTCGCCCGAGAAGCCGGGGCTGCGCGCGAGGACTAGGGGGTTGGTATCGGCGCTGACCTGCACTTTCTGCGCGGTAAAATCCATGCCCGCGAACTGTTCTACCAAGAAATCGGCTGCCTGCTCTATGGCCGCTCCGCTATCGCCGTCGGATCCGGCGCTGATGCTGGGAATGCGGACAAAATCAGCTAGCTGGTCGATGCATTCATCGACCCGACCGTCTATGCGTTTGAGCAAGTCTTGCATGGGGCATTCTCCGCCGGTTCTCGCAGATAAATTCCTGTGTTAGAACTTGTAAAAGAAATAGTTACGGCAATTGGTGTGCGGTCCCAGCTCTTGCCATTTGGCCATGTTTTGATTACAATATTCTAATTGTATTAGCACCCAAAAGTATGCTCGCTCGCTCCGCACCCCCGTTTGTCACAGAGCAATATAGGATATAGCAGCGGGCTGTAAAGCTTCGAAAATACGCCCCTGTTACGGGCTCTTTTTTATTCACCACACTGTTTTAGAGAGGATAGGATAGGTACATGGGAGATCTACCTGTTGGCATTAATGGGTTTGGTCGCATCGGCCGATTGGTTTTTCGCGCGGCGGTGGCTCAAGGTGGTATGGACATTAAGGCGATCAACGACCTGACGGATGCCAAGACGCTGGCCCACCTGCTCAAATACGACTCGACCCACGGTCGCTTTGACGGCGAAGTCGCCGTCGATGGCGACAACTTGGTTGTGAACGGAAAAAGCATTCGCATCATTGCCGAACGCGATCCGGCCAAGCTGCCCTGGGGCGATATCGGTGCCGACGTCGTGCTCGAATCGACCGGTCTCTTTTCCGAACGGGCGCAGGCCGAAGCTCACATCCAGGCCGGAGCCAAAAAGGTCGTGATCTCACAGCCGGCCAAAGGCGAAGATCTCACGGTCGTGCTCGGCGTCAACGACGATCAGCTCAAGCCCGAGCACACCGTTCTGTCCAACGCTTCGTGCACGACCAACTGTCTGGCGCCGATGGCCAAAGTGCTGCAGGAGAATTTTGGTATCGTCAAGGGCATGATGAACACGATTCACTCCTACACCAACGACCAGCGCATTCTCGACCTACCGCATAAGGACCTGCGCCGTGCGCGCTCGGCCGCCGTGTCGATGATACCGACCACGACGGGCGCCGCCGTGGCCGTGGGTAAGGTGCTGCCCGAGTTGGCCGGCAAGCTCGACGGCTTGTCCATTCGCGTGCCGACACCCGACGGTTCGCTGACCGACTTTACCGCCGTACTCGAAAAGGACGCCAGCGTCGAAGAGATAAACGCCGCGTTCAAGGAGGCAGCGGACGGTTCGCTGAAGGGCATTCTCGAGTATTCGGAAGATCCGTTGGTGTTGGCCGATATCGTTGGCAATGCGCATTCGTGTATTTTTGATGCGCTGTCTACTAACGTGGTCGAGGGCAATATGGTCAAGATACTGGGCTGGTACGACAACGAGTGGGGATATTCCAACCGCTGCGTAGACCTACTCAAGCGGCTCGGATAGATACGGACGAACGCGTCCTCTGGTCGCCTCGCCTCGGAGGAACCAGAGGACGTCCTCATCGGAACGTGCGAAGGAGGTTTAGTCTATGGGCGAATGGTGGTGGTGGCTACTAACCTGCGGCTTTAGTCTCTACTTCGTGGTGTTACTGCTGGAATTCAATCGCCCTGCGCAAAAGCTGCAGGAGCAGATTGACAATCAGGAAATGCGCCGCATCGATATGGCTCGGCGCTACGATGCCGCTCAAAAGCAAATCGAAGAGATGAATGTCCGTCAGGACGCGCTCGAGAGCGAGATGGCAAGCCTAGAAGAGCGCCGTCAAGAAGCGCTGCCAGGAGCGAATAGGCGGCTCATGGTGCACATTCCCAGCGGCCCCTTTGTCATGGGAGGACGCGACGAGGACAGTCCGCGCGGCGAGCGCCCCGCCCATACGGTATTTCTGTCGGACTACTATATGGCGCTGTACCCGACGACCAACCAGGAGTACCGCGAGTTCACGCAGTGCACGGGGCACCGCATTCCCATCCACTGGCAGCGCGGCACCTTCCCAGCCGGCCTGGGCAATCACCCGGTCGTCAACGTTTCGTGGCAGGACGCCGCGGCGTTTGCCAGCTGGCGCGGCGCGCGTCTGCCGACAGAGGCCGAGTGGGAAAAGGCCGCTCGTAGCACGACGGATGAACCCTATCCGTGGGGCTCGCGCTTTCAGGACGGCGAACGCTGCAACGGCAACGGCGCAGTGGGCACGACGACGCCGGTGAACGAATATCCCGAGGGGCGCAGTCCGTACGGCGTGTGGGATATGGCGGGCAATGCCTACGAGTGGTGTCAGGATTACTACGACGAAGAGTACTACAAGAACAGTCCGGCAACCAATCCCAAGGGCCCCGATGGCGGTCAGGAGCGCGTAGTGCGCGGCGGCAGTTTTTTAGAAACCCGCGCCGTTCTGCGCTGCACGCACCGCCACGGCGTAGGTGAGGTGACGACGCGCGACACAATAGGCTTTCGCATAGCGATGAACGCCGACGGAGCAGATGGAGCAGATGCCGGTTGATGTAGCGGTATTTGGCCGATTACACGGAGAGATCAGCGATGTTTGAAGAAGTTTGGAGAGCGTACGAAGAGAACGAACTGAGCCACAGCGCTGCGCACCACCTGATGTCCATTCACGAGCTGCGCCGCCAGAGCGGCTATGCGCGCGTTTCCGATATCGCTAAGCATCTCAGCATTACCAAGGGCAGCGTTTCCACCGCCATGAAGCTGCTGAAAGACCGCGGCTACGTGCAGGAAGATCACAACAAGTTTCTCGAGCTGACGGAAAAAGGGCTCAAGGTCGTGCAGGAAACGGAAGCCACGCGCCTAGTCGTGCAAAAGTTTCTATCCGATGCGCTGGGTATGGACGAAGACGACGCCATGATCGACGCCTGCAAAGTCGAACACCTCATTAGCTCGGAGGCGCGTGCGCGCCTGGTGTATTTCCTGCGCGTACTCTTTTCCGAAAAACCGCAGGCGCGCGACTTTATGTCGATGTTTAATGCGAGCACCTTTTCCTGTCGCGACGGCAACGTAGAAGACTGCGATCTGTGCGACGACGTGTGCTATGGCCAACCCAGTTTGGCAGAGCTGGGAAGCAATTGAACGCAGTCCGCGCAAATAGTTCGCCGGGTCAGATTTTTCTGACCCGGTTTTTTTTATAGCTTTGTGCCCATGTTGACGTTTCTACAAAAACAGTTCTTGCCCGTCGGCTTGGTGTTTGTCGCGCTCGTTGGCCTGTCCATACCGGAGCCGGGTATTTACATGGCGACTCTGCCCACGCAGTATGTGGCGGTGAGTATCATCTTTTTTGTCTCGGGCCTGCTGCTGCGCACCGACGAAATCCGCGCAGCCGTATCGGCCTGGCCGGCAACGCTGTGGGGATGCGTATCGATTCTCTTGTTAACGCCCGTCCTCGGTGCCCTGATTGCCGTTCGCCTGCCCATGGAGCCGGTCTTTCAAATTGGCTTAGCGCTCTTTTGCTGCATGCCGACGACGCTCTCGTCGGGTATTGCACTGACGACTCAGGCGCGCGGCAACGTGGCGCTGGCGCTGCTGCTAACGGTGCTGACCAATATCGGTGGCATATTCACCGTGCCCTTTGCCCTGGCCCTCTTGCTCAATCCAGTGTTGCAGGCCATAGGCCCAGTCGAACTGTCGGCCGCCGACCTGCTGGCCAAGCTCTGCGTCTCTATCCTGCTGCCGCTGGCCGCCGGCAAGTATCTGCGCCGCTTTATTGAGGACTGGGTTGCGACGCACCGCACGCGTTTGAGCCTGACGAGCAACGCGGCGCTGATCAGCGTGCCGTGGATGAAGTTCAGTCAGTCGTCCGAGCGCCTGACGCAGGTGGCGCCGCTGGAGCTCGTGATCCTGGTGGCGGCGGGACTGGCCATACACGTGCTCTATCTGCTACTCAATCTGGGCGCCATTAAGCTGCTGCCCGTCGGCTGGGCCGAGGGCAAGGCGGTCGTGCTGCTGGCCAGCCAGAAAACGCTGCCGGTAGCCGTGACGGTGCTGGCCTTCTTGCCCGTGCCCGAAGAGACCAAAGGCCTGATTGCCATTCCCTGCATCACTTTCCATTTTGGGCAGATCTTTCTCGACGCATTTATCGCGACGCACTGGGGTCATCGCGCCGATCGCTGAGCCAACCGCCTCCGCTCGTGCGCGCCGGAACGGTCTGTTTGACCGTCGTTCTGCCTCGTTCTACTTTGCTTGCCACCGCCTCTTTAGCCCCATCCGTTATGGAGATGTGCTATGCCGCAAAAGCGACCCAACCTGCTGCTTATTACTACCGACCAGCAGCGCGGTGACTGCCTGGGCTGTGCCGGACATCCCGTGCTGGAAACGCCCTACTTGGATGAGTTGGCCGAAGCGGGTGCCTATCTGCCACACGCCTACACATCGGTGCCTTCGTGCACGCCGGCCCGCGCCGGCATTATCACCGGCATGGATCAGTGGAACCACGGGCGTCTGACGATGACTGGCAGCGATGCGCTGGAGTATCCGGCGACTCTGCCCGGTGAATTGGCTAAGGTTGGCTACCACACCCAACTCATCGGCAAGGCGCACCACGCGCCGCAGCGCCGCCTCTACGGCTTTCACCACATGGTGCTTGACGAGAGCGGCCGGCGCGACCCGGGCTTCTACAGTGACTACCACCGCTATTTCGATCGCCACAAAGAAGGCGAGTACGGCTATCGCGATCACAGCATTGACTGGAATAGCTGGATGGCGCGCCCCTCGCACTTGCCCGAACATCTGCACCCGACCTATTGGACGGCGAGCGAAGGCATCGACTTTGTCGAGCGCCGCGATCCGACCAAGCCATTTTTTCTCTGGCTCTCTTTTGCACGCCCGCATTCGCCCTACGACCCGCCGCAGGCCTATTGGGATATGTATGACGAACATCCGGATATTCCCGAACCCTACGTCGGCGAGTGGGCGGCGGAGTTCGATCGGAAGGTGGCTGATACCAATGCGCCGCGCACGCGGCGCAGCGCGCGCGAAACGCGGCGCGGCCGGGCGGGTTACTACGGCAATATCACCTTTATTGATCACCAGATCGGTCGATTGCTCTATGAGTTTAACAAGCGCGATCCGCAGGGGCTGCGCGACACGCTCATCGTCTTCACCTCCGACCACGGCGACATGATGGGCGACCACCACCACTGGCGTAAGACCTATGCCTACGAGGGCTCTGCGCGCATACCCTTTATCGTGCGCTACCCGCTGTCGTGGGACCTGCCGCGGGGCCAGACGATCGAGGCGCCCGTCGAGCTGCGCGATATCATGCCGACGCTGCTCGATGCGGCCGGCGCAGAGACTCCCGCATCGGTCGACGGCCAGAGCCTGCTCAAGTTGGCCCGCGGCGAGCGCGACGGTTGGCGCGACTTTGTGCAGGGTGAGCACACCTCGTGCTACACGCGCGCGCACGGCATGCAGTACGTGACCGACGGCAGAGAAAAGTATATCTGGTTTCACCATACCGGTAAGGAACAGTTTTTCGATCTGGTCGACGACCCGGGCGAGTGTCGAGATTTGTCCGCCGATCCGGGCCAACAGGCGCGCGTCGAGAAGTGGCGTCAGCGCCTTGCACAGGTCAACGAAGAGCGCGGCGATCCGCGCGGCCAGGGCGGTCGACTTGTAGCGCAGCCCGACGGCGCGCTGGCCCTCTCGCCCAACTACAACCGGTGGAAGGAGCGCGCCGCAGAGGTGGAGCGCGCTTGGCGCGGCTAGCGCATTTGTGGGAGCGGCTGCGGGGTGGAATGGCCGATAAGATACCGGTCTATAAGGGGGAGGTCATCCATTCAGAGCGGGACGAATACGGCGACATTGCGGTAGTGCAGGAGGCCACGTCGCGCACGCTGCACTTTGGCTCGACGGCGCGGCAGAGCACGATGCTGATGGCCGATCCAGCGCGGCTGGCGCTCTCCTACACGCGCTGTATGCTCGGTGGCCTGCTCTTCGCTCCGACGCCGAGCTCGGCGCTGATGCTAGGTTTGGGCGGTGGATCACTGCCCAAGTTTCTCCTGCATCAGTTTGAAGACTGCCGCGTCGACGCGGTGGAAATGCGTGCGCGCGTCGCCGCCGTGGCGCGCACCTACTTTGCCCTGCCCGAGGACGCGCGCCTGACGCTGAATATACAGAAGGCCGAAGAATACCTCGCGCGCCAAGACATTGGCCCCTACGACTGGTTACTTATTGATTTGCACAACCGCGACGGCATGGCGCCGGTGCTCGACCAGCCCGATCTCTTTGCGCGCTGCCAGCA
Organism: Gemmatimonadota bacterium; assembly: GCA_038128265.1. Lineage (GTDB taxonomy): Bacteria > Latescibacterota > UBA2968 > UBA8231 > UBA8231. The sequence goes on along the minus strand of JAYPJE010000064.1, from coordinate 4,107 downwards.
GATTTTGAGCGAGCGCGGCGTGCTGGCAGCCAATTTGTGGACGGGCGATAAGGAAGCCTATTTGGCGCGCATCGGCGAGCGGCTGCAGTCGGCTTTTGCCGGCCGCGTGCTGTTCCTGCCCGTTGCCGGCAAGCGCAACACGGTGGCGCTCGCCTTTAACTTCGTTCCTCCTGCGCTTGACGATCGATCCCTGCTGCAATCGGCTCGGCAGCTACAGGCGCGCTACGATATCGAGTTTGTCGACTTCTTGCGCGACATCATGCGCTACAATTAGGGGGCAGCCTGCGCCATGTCAGCAACTATTGAAGGGCAGCTCGACGCCTGGGGTATCGAGTATCAGAAAGTAGAGCACCCGCCCGTCTACACCTATGCCGAGGCCGAGCAGAAGGTGCCGGAACTGCCTGGGGCGCACACCAAGAACCTATTCTTGCGCGACCGCAAGGGACGGCGGCACGTCCTTGTGGTCGTGAGCGGCGACAAGCGCGTCGACCTCCAGGAGTTGGCCCGTTTGCTGAACGCCGACAAGCTGAGCATGGCATCGCGCGAACGCCTGCAAGGCCACCTCGGCGTCGAGCCGGGTGCGGTGACGCTGTTGGCGCTGTTTAACGACGTGGATAAGGCGGTGGAGGTCGTGATCGATCGCGCGGTGTGGTCCGCATCGGCGTTACAGTGTCATCCGCTGGTTAATACGGCGACCCTAGTTATTGGACGAGCCGATATCGAGCGTTTTCTGGCTAAAACAGGGCAGGCCTGGCGCGTCATGGACGTGCCCTCGCGTACTGAAGATGGATGAGGCCCTTTGGGACGCCCAGTGCGAGCGGGGGTTGCCAGGGCTGGCTCTGTCCGTCGGTAGCGCGCCGAGGAAATATCGCCAGGGGATCGAATGCGGGATGCTGCGTGGCCATCCACTAGCGCAGGTCGGCTACTATTCTTCTAGGCGATTCTTCTCGATCGTCTCCACGTCCCACAGCTTGGAAAACTTCAGCGCGCGCGGGCAGTGGCCGTAGGCCTCGTCTACATCGATGAGCAGTCCCTGCACGAGCTTGGTGTTGTCGTCGTGCCAGTAGACCGATAGCTCAGCCTGCAGGGCTTCGGCTTCCACTTGGTCTATGGGCCGTGCGCGTCCGTTGACCCGCACGGTGCGCTCGTTGCCGGGGATGAAAAACAGCAGGCCGACGTGGCCGTTGCTATCGACGTTGCCGTAGCTTTGGAAGAGGCGGTTGCCGGCCACGTCGGGCAGGAGCAGGCGCCGCTCGTCGAGTACGCGCACAAAGCCGGGCGTGCCGCCGCGCGGCGAGGCGTCGCAGTGCCCCTGCGCATCGCTGGTGGCCAGCACGGCAAAGGGCGCGCGGCGGATAAAGTCCACGACGTGCTCTTCCATAAAGTCGCGCACTTTGGTGCGCGCACCTGCGACCGGCAGGCCAAAGGCCTCCTGAAAGCGATTGGCCGGTTTCAATTCTCCTGTCATATCTCTCACCCTATAGCTGCGACTGGTAGATTGCGTCGACCAGCTGCATGGTTTTCAGCGCGTCGTCAAAGTTGGTCTCGGGCTGTTTGCCCTTGAGCATGCAGTCGACAAAGTGCTGGTTCATTTCATAGGGTCCAAAGGCGCGATAGGCCTCTTGGCTGTCGGCCATGGCAAAGGGGTCAAGCGCTTCTACGGGATCGAGCTTGTTGTCGGCAAAGAGCTGGCCGCCCTCTTCTGGGTCGCCGAAAAAGGAGATACCAGGTGAGTGGATTTCCACGGAAAAAATGCGCCGACCGGCCATGAAGTTGTTGAGCAGCAGGCCGGTGGCCCCCGAGCTAAACTTGATGAGCGCTAGGTGGAGATTCCAGTGGTCGGCGTCGAGCCGGCGCGAGTCGGCGGCTACGCTTTCAACCTCGCCACCGCACAGATAGCGCAGCGTGTCAACGGCGTGGATGCCGTCGGCTGTCAGCATGTCCATTCCGCCCTTGTAGTAGGCACCGGCGCCGACCCAATTCTTGTAAAAACTGGCGTGGGCCGTGTGCACGCGGCCGCGTTTTTCGCACTGTGCCTTGCCGCGGCGGATCAGCGGTGAGAAGCGCCGTTGAAACGTGACGCCGGTGAGCACCTTGTGCTTTTTGGCCAGCAGGGCTAGCTGGCGCGTCTGCTCGGTGGTGACGGCTGGCGGCTTTTCCACGAAGAGGTGGCAGCCGCGTTCGATAATATCGGCTGACACGTCGTAGAGGTGGTGCGGCGGCATGATGGCGTAGACAGCATCGGGCTTTTCGCGCTCGATCATCTCGCGGTAGTCGCTGTAGCGGCCGCGAATGCCAAAGCGGTTGCAGGCCGACTGTAGGCGATTTTCATCTAGGTCGCAGGCGGCCACGACATCGGCCTGTGGAATATCGTGCAGGGCGGGGTAGTGCGTGCTAGTAGAGCGACCACCGGCGCCGATTAGAGCGATGCGAACTTTCTTGCGCGGCGCTTTGCGCGCGGCGGTCTTTTTCCCTTTTGCCGTTGTCGTCTTGGCCATGTGCGTCTCCATTGCCGAGTAGGGGTAGATGGTGGCGGGAAAATAGGGCAAGGATTATCCGGCGACAAATAGCGTTCAACGGGTGCGATGCCGATGCGACCTATTGCGGATGGTAGATGACTTGGGCAGTTTTACGAGTACGGGGAACAGGTGCGTAGAACGGACGTTGGCTTTTGCTATTCTGGCAGGAGCGGCAGCACCGTTGCGCGCTGCGCCCTTGCGAAGGGCCAATAGGGGTAAACTGCATGCATACTTTTATGGTGATACTGGCGTTTATACTCGCACTAAGTGCCTGCGACGCCGCCGACGAGCGCGCGGGAGAGAATCCGCTTAGCCTGGCTGAAGGGCAAGAAACGCTGGCCGCTATGCGCATCGAGATAGAGCAAATGATCGACGCCAGCGGGCCGGTATCGACCTGTCGTTCGCTCGCGCTGGGAGCCAAGCCCTGTGGCGGTCCGTGGGAATACCTAGTCTACTCGACGGCGCAGACGGACTCAGCAGCATTGGACGCAAAAGTGCGGGAGTACAACGCGCTGGAGTCCGATCTAAACACGCGCTACGGCGCCGTCTCAGACTGCGCGCTGGTCGTTGAACCGGCGCTGGACTCGCGCGACGGCCAGTGCGTTGCGGCGGGCACTGATATGGGACTGACTCGGAGCGATACGCTGCTGTTGGCCGACGGCGTGGGCGTCGACGCTAAGAGCGATCCGTTTGACGTCAGCAGCGTGCGCATAGAGGGCGATATACTCGCCGTGCAGGTGCGCTACAGCGGCGGCTGCGCCACGCACGACTTTGTGCTGCTGGACACGGGCATTGCCACGCGCTCTATTCCACCTCAGCACCGACTGCATCTGGTCCACGATGCCCACGGTGATGCCTGTGAGGCCTATCTGACGCGCGACCTATTTTTTGACATAAGCCCGCTTAAAAAAGTATATTCTTCACTGGATCAAGTAGTGATCCTGATCGACGGCGTGGAAGGCACCACTCTCTATACCTTCTAAGCGCTGTTCCGATCGCCAATAGGCGAAGAGGCCCGCTTCCCCTGTGAGGAGCGGGCCTCTTTGTTTCTATGTGTTTTTGTCGACGAATTGGCCTGCGCGGCGCAGTGCATCGACGCCGGAAGAGGTCAGGTCGACGGGGAAGTGCACGGGGCCATTGCCAGCTAGCTGCGATTGGTAGACGGCGTGGACCATTTCCAGCGAGCGGCGACCGACGTGGCCGTCGCTGCGCAGCGATGCCGTGCCCTCGAGGGCGCCAATCAGTTCGTTTAGGGCCGCTACGTAAGTCGATGCGGCGGGCGGGTGTTCAATGGGGCTTTCCTGCAGGCGACTCCACTCAAAGCCGCTGTCGGGTTCGGACAGGGCCAGCTGCGACTGCAGCAGCTGCACCTTTTCACCGCTGATGCGAATAAGGCCCTTCTCGCCGCGCAGCTCAAAGGCGTGATCGGTGTAGTCGGTCAGCTCGGCGGCGTGCAGCAGGGCGCTGACGCCGCTTTTGAACTTCATAAAGGCCGCAGCAAAATCTTCGACGGCCCAGGGGCGCTGGCGCTGTTCGGCCAGGCCGCAGAGCCAGTCTAGCGGGCCGGCGAAGTAGTCGAGCAGATCCA
>JAYPJE010000063.1:15729-21577 GCA_038128265.1 Gemmatimonadota bacterium | reverse complement strand
CGATTGGTTCGAACTGCGCTCGGCTCTCCAGCAGGTTGAGTCGGCGATGCAGGCCGCTAGCGCGCAGCGTGACCAGGTCGTCGAGACGATGCGCGAGCGGCTGCGCTTGATCGACGACGGGCGCAGTGCATCGATCAGTTTCTCTGAATTGCTCAAAAGAGCCGTCGCCTCGCGGCAGCGCGCCACCGACGATATACGCGTCCTGTCACGCGCGCTTGAAGTGCGCACCGTGCCCCAGGAGGGCGGCCAAAACAAAACGGCGCTGGCTGCCGGTGTTGGCCTGCTGCTTTCGGCCATCCTTTCGCTGCTGATCGAATACGTGCGCAAGGCGCGTAGGCTGCGCGAGCAGGGTGCGGCACACGAATAAGCAGTCGGTATGAGCTGCGCCGACAAAATCTTAGCGCGCGGTGAACTGGTTGCGCGCCGCCGGGCGCTGGGCGCGTCGGGCCAGCGCGTCGTCTTTACCAACGGCTGCTTTGACGTGCTGCACCGAGGCCACCTCGAAACGCTGCGCCACGCCCGCGCGCTGGGCGACTGCCTGATGGTCGGCCTTAACAGCGACGTGAGCGTGCGCGCGCTCAAGGGCATAGGTCGCCCGCTCAACGGCCAGGACGATCGCGCCCAGCTGCTGGCCGAGTTTGAATGCGTCTCCCACCTATGTCTCTTTGACGAACCTAGCGTCGAAAACCTAATTGCCGAACTGCTTCCCGACGTGCTGGTCAAAGGGGGCGACTACGCGCCCGAGGACGTGGTCGGGCGACAGCTCGTCGAGGCGTGCGGCGGCCGGATCGTCGTCGTGCCGAGGTGGCCGGGGCGCTCCACGACCGAACTGTCCAGCCGTTTGCGCTCGTAGAGCGGCCCCGTTGCGGCCAAGTGCGACGGGCCGTTGAAACTCCTTGGCGAAATGCATTCGGCTGACTATACTATGCGTAGTGTATTCCGCAGTTCCACGTATGCCGTAAAGCCATGTATCGCACATACGCCACTATTCTCTCCATACTGCTCGGTTTTGTCGCTGGTAGCCATGCGCAAAACCTGATCGAATCCGGTCAGGAACTGCCCGGTGTGTGGGCGGGCGACTCCGCTTGGGGCGATTACGACGGCGACGGCGATGTCGATCTGGCGCTTATGGGCGAAGTGTTTGAAAGCGGCCAGGTGCTGCGCGTCGTGCGCGTCTACAGCAACGAGGAAGCCCTACTCTTTGAAGACCAAGCTATGGGTCAGCAGCTGGTCGGCGCCTATCACGGTGCGCTGGCCTGGGGTGATTACGACGGCGACGGCGACCTCGATCTGGCCGTGGTCGGCTGGGACGCGCTCGACGAAGAAAGCCTGCAGCTCTACAAAAACGACCTCGTTTCTCGCACGCTGCAGGTTGATCGACTGCAGATCGACGCCAGCGGCGAGTCGTCACTAGAGGGCGTGCGCTACGCGGCGCTGGCCTGGGGTGACATCGACAACGACGGCGATATTGATCTGGTCGTTTCCGGCATGACCGGCAACGGCGCCTCGCAGACGGTGTTCTACCGCAATAGCGACGGCGTGCTGCTGCGCGACGAGACCAATAGCGAGACGTTGGTCAACCTGCACAACGGCTCGCTAGCGTGGGGCGACTACGATGGCGATGGCGACCTCGATTTGGCCGTCTCCGGCGAGAATGTCACCAGCAACGGCGGGCTCAACGCCGTCAGTGAGTTTTATAAGAACGATCCACCTGGCACGCTAGAGTTGGACGGCACGATGGACGCCGTCAACGTCAAGGGAGGCTCGCTGGCGTGGGGCGACTACGACGGCGACGGCAATCTCGACCTGGCGGCTTCTGGCCGGCCGTTTGGGCTGTTTGACGGCTCCGACTGGATGGCCACGATTACGCTCTATCGCAACCGCCCGGCCGGTTTGCTCAGCGTCGACAATAGCTTCAGCTTGGGCACCACGTTCCGCGTGGACGGCGACCTCGCTTGGATCGACTACGACAACGACGGCGACAGCGATCTGGCCACGGCCGGTCGCTCGATCCTCTCCGACTACCGCGCCTTCGTATTTACCAACCAGGATGGTCAGCTAAGCGGTATTTCTACAGAGAGCAATCTGTCGGGATTGGCGGGTGGCTCGGTCGATTGGGTGGACTACGACGACGACGGTCGCGCCGACCTGCTGATCAGCGGCAGCGACGCAGAAGGTCAGCGTCGCACGGTTTTGTACAACAACCAAGGCGCCATTGCTCGCAATGCGGCACCAACGCCGCCGCAGGTGCTCAACCCGCCGACTGTCACCAGCAGCCGCGTGCTTTTTAGCTGGTCGGCTGGCAGCGACGTCGAAAGCGACCAGCTGACCTACAACCTGCGCGTGGGCACGCAGCCCGGCACGGACGATATCTTCTCCGGCACGCTGCCCAACGGTCCTGGAAACGCCGGTTTCAAGACCAATAAGACGCTGCTGCGCGGGTTGGCCCCCGATAGCTACTACTGGAGCGTGCAGTCGATCGATGTGGCCTTTGCGCGCTCAGCCTGGTCGCAGGAGCAGATTCTCAACATCGGTCAGTTTGTTTCTTCCGATCAGAATATCCGCGCCCTGCAGCAGTCGGCCATGGCCTGGGGTGACGTCGACGATGACGGCGACTTGGATTTGGCCATCAGCGGCCAGAATCGCAGCGGTCAGGCGCAGACGCTCTTCTACCGCAACGAGCGCGGTGCGCTGGAAGTGGATGCGGCGGCGGGGCTTCCGGCCGTTCGCTCTGGCGATGTGGCCTGGGGCGACTACGACAGCGACGGCGATCTCGATATCGCGCTGACCGGCGAAGATACCTTTGGCAATCGCCGCGCGCTTCTATACGCGTTTGATGGCGGAAGTTTTGCCTTGATAGGCCAGTTCCCCAACGTATCGCAGAGCAGCGTGGATTGGGGCGACTACGACAACGACGGCGACCTCGATCTGGCTATTAGCGGGCAGAGTGATGACGTGGCCGACGGGCGTCAGCAGTCCTACACGCGCGTATTCGCCAACGATGGCGACGGTGGCTTTAATACGGCCGAGGTCGACTTGCTCGGTCTCAACAACGGCGAAGTCGTTTGGGGTGACTACGACAGCGACGGCGATCTCGATCTGGCGATTAGTGGCCAGAGCGTGGATGCTAGCCGCCAGCTGCGCCTCTACGTCAATGACAGCGCCGGGCTGACGGACGCCGAACTGGAAGTGCTTGAGGGGCTCGAGTCGAGCGACTTGGCCTGGGGGGACTACGACGGGGACGGCGATCTCGACCTGGCCGCTGGTGGTATTTCGCCTACGGGGCTGCTGACGAGCGTCTATGTCAACGACGGCAACGGTGGATTCCTCACCCTGAACGCGTCATTTACGGGCATTCAGGGGGGCGACCTGGTCTGGGGCGATTACGATAACGATCGCGATCTCGATCTGGTCATTGCCGGCAACGACGGCAGCGGTGCCATTCTACAAATGTATGAGAACACGCTGGGTCGCGTGGGGGCCGATAGCCCGTTTGCGCTCGAGTCAACTCGACTGCAGGGCCTCGACTTTAGCTCTGTTGCGCTCGCTGATATCGACGGCGATGGCGATCTCGACCTCGTTTCCTCTGGCAGCACGGGCGGCTTTGACCCGCTGCCGCTGAGCGTGGTAAACGACAATCTCGAGGCGCAGTTCAACAGCAATTTAGCGCCGGAAACGCCGTTACCCGTTGCCGCAGAGGACGACGGCAGCAGCGTCGTCTTGAGCTGGGAAGCGGCTGGCGACGACGGCGAAGACACGCCGCAGAGTCTGAGCTATAACTTGCGCATTGGCACGGCACCCGGTGGCAACGACGTCTTGTCGGGCGTAACGCCTTTGGGTCAGGGCAATGCCGGCCACAATCTCAGCCGCCGCATAAACGCGCTCGAGAGCGGCACCTACTATTGGTCGGTGCAGACGGTGGACGACGGGTTTGCGCGCTCGTCGTGGAGCGCTGCGCGCTCGTTCACCATCGATACGATTGCTCCCGAAATGCAGGACGTCAATTTGAGCCGCAGCCGTCTGGGCATTGGGCAAACGACGACGCTGGCCCTCAGCATGTACGACGAGCACGTTGGCGTTGATGCGGCGGTGCGTCCGCTGGTTGAGGCGGTGGGCAGCGCCGGCCGCTTTCCCTTTTCGCTGCTGCAGTTTACCGGCCCATCGTGGAGCGGTGAGCTAACGGTCGATGCGGCGATTCCGTCCGGAGACTATGCTATCGAGGTCAGCGGCATTGTAGATGCCAAGGGCAACGCGATGCCGACCTTTGTGCAGGAGGGCGCGCTTTCGGTCGATACGGATCGACCGGTTGTCGTCAACTCGTCGCCGGTCGCCGATGCTGAAGGGGTGCCTATTTCGACCGATGAGGTCGTAATTGTCTTCTCGGAGCCGCTCGATCCGGCAACGGTTACGGCCGAAAATTTTCAGCTGCAGCAGGGCGAGCAGGCCCTTGAAAACGTACCGGTGCCGCAGTACGATGCAGCCGCGAATTCGGTGCGCTTTGCGCCCATTGGTGGCGTGTTCGAACCGGGGTCACAGTACGCCGTTGAAATATCCTCCTCCATAGAGGACTTGGCGGGTAACAGACCCAGCGATGCCATCGCATTCGGCTTTAAAACACGAGTGCCCGCTGTTTCTTCGGTCGTTCCCGCAGCAGACGACAGTCAGGTCGTGCCGGGTGACGTAGCGATAACGGCGGTATATGATGCGCCTATTCGCACGGCTGAGTTGGGCGATATCCAGGTCCTGCGCGAAGGAACAGCCGAGGTGCTGCGCAATACCCCGGTCTACGATGCCGATGCGTTTTCGATACGCATCGAGCCGACGGCTGGCCTGCGGCCGGGTTCGCGTTACGAAGTCGTACTGCCCGGCATATTGAGCGGGACAATTGGCGATCAGACGCAAGGTGATTTTCGCTGGGCTTTCCAGACGCGCACGCCTTCAGTGGAGTCGACCTCGCCGGCCGACGACAGCGAAGTGGGTGCCGATGCCAGCGCCATAAGCGTAATATTTGATGCCGATATCGACGTGACTGCGCTCGACGGTGCGGTTGGCGTGCTTAAAAACGGCCTTGCGGTTGAACTGTCCGAGGTCGACTACAACTCGGACACCAATACTCTGCGCTTCGCCGTAGCCGAAGGGCTGCGCGCCGGCACGGCGTATCAGGTCCGCATTGCTGCTGCGCTGGGAGGTCCGCTGCGCCAGAGCGATTACGTTTTTGATTTTAGCACGGCCGTGCCCGTATTGCAGAGCAGCGCCCCAGAGGGTGGGGCGTCGTCGGTAGGGGTGGATTTCGAGGAATTGGCCCTGCAGTTCAGTGCGCCGGTAGACGCTGAGCAGCTGAACGCGTCGAGCTTTGTTCTGAGCGCCTTTGGTGAGGCGGTCGAGGTGCGGGCAGGTGACCCGGTAGCGCGCGGGGACAATGTATATGGCATTGCACCGGCCGGCGGCTGGCGCGTAGGCACGCGCTACGAGCTTCAGATCGCGCCCAGCGTGAGCGGTCCGTTGGGCTCGGGGCAGGTGCAGACGATTAGTTTTAGCACGGTGGTTCCGGTGTTGGAAGGGAGCGCGCCGGCGAGCGGTTCGGCGTCGGTGGGCGTGGATTTTGAAGAGCTGACGCTGCAGTTTAGCGCGCCGGTCGATGCGGACGAGCTGAACACATCGAGTTTTGTGCTGAGTGCGTTTGGTGAGGCGGTCGAGGTGCGCGCGGGTGATCCGGTTTCGCGCGGCGACGGGGCGTATGGCATTGCACCGGCCGGCGGCTGGCGCGTAGGCACGCGCTACGAGCTGCAGATTGCGCCCAGCGTGAGCGGTCCGTTGGGCTCGGGGCAGGTGCAGACGATTAGTTTTA
>JAYPJE010000063.1:0-15629 GCA_038128265.1 Gemmatimonadota bacterium | reverse complement strand
CTGGCGCGTAGGCACGCGCTACGAGCTGCAGATTGCGCCCAGCGTGAGCGGTCCGCTGGGTTCGGGGCAGGTGCAGACCATCAGCTTTAGCTCGGCTGTGCCGGAGCTGACGTCGACCGCGCCGGCATCGGGCGATACGGCTGTGATCGATATGGGCACGGCCATTAGCGCACAGTTTAATGGCTCTATCGACGAAGAAGCTCTGCGCGGCGAGGGGGCTGTAACCCTGCTACAGGGCGGCATTGCCATCCCCATCACGACTCCGGCCTTTGATCCGGGCAGCAACGTACTGAGCTTTAATGCCAGCGAAGGCCTGCAGCCGGGCAGCGCTTATTCAGTGCGCGTATCCTCGGATGTAGGCGGTCCGCTCCAGGGAGACGGTGCGGCCTATAATTGGGATTTCGCCACGCGCGTGCCCAGCCCAGTGGCGACCAGACCCGCCGCAGAAGCGACCGTGCCGCCGGGCGCCCAGCGCTTGCAGGTTGTTTTTTCTGGCCCGCTCGATCCGGCCCTGATCAACAACCAGAACTTCCGCCTGCGCCGTGGGGGGGCACTCATCCCGCTGGCCAGCGACGAGTTTTCCTACGATTCGCAGACGTTTACTGTCAGCTTTCCCAGCGTGGTGCTGCGTTCCGGTGCCGCGTATAGCGCCAGCGCGCAGGCCCTGGCCAGCGGTCCATTGGCAGCGGCCATCGGGCTTGAAGATCTCAACTGGTCTTTTACGACCGAAGTGCCCAGCGTTGTCAGAACGACGCCGGCCAACGGCGAAGAAGGCATTGGATTGGCGTCGTCCAACGTGCAGATCGCCTTTTCGGCGCCCGTTGCACGCCAGCTGGCGCGCGACTTCCAGATTTCGGCCCGTTCGCTAGCCGATGCAGATGCCGCGTCTGAGGTGGTGACGTTGACGGGGTTTGGTGCCGATTCAACGGGCACGGTAATCAGCTTCTCGATCGCCGGCGGGCTGAAGCCGTTCACCGAATACACGATCTCGATGGATGCACAGGTGCTCGGCGAACTGGCCACCGAGGGCTACAGCTGGAGCTTTCGCACGGCAACCAGCCTGGCCGATGCGCGCCAGGGTGGCAATGTGAAGAATGCCAGCGGCACGCTCGAGCTCTACTTTCCGCCCAACGCCTTACCGGCCGGCAGCAGCGAGATTGCCATTCGCAGGCTCGCTGCAGGAGCGGGCAAGCTCGCCCAGGAGACGACGCAGATAACGGCGGCCTATTCGGTGCGGGCACAGGTCGGCGCGCTGTCCAAGCGCGCTACGCTGACGATGCACTACAGCGCCGAAGAGCTGGGCGATCGCGATCCTACGCACTTGGCTATTTTTCGCGCCGATGACAGCGGTCAGTGGTCGCGCATTGGCGGCAGCGTCGATCCGCAGGCCAAAGTGGTGCGCACGTCCGTCGATCAATTGGGCACCTTCGCCATTTTCGAAGACCTGTCGACGGGCGTTGGCGATCTAGCTATTCGCGACCTCGACTGCCAGCCGCGCGCCTTTGCGCCCGGTAGCGCCACGCTGCGCGGCGAAACGGATATTTCGTTTGATTTGACTGGTCCGGCCGATGTGACGGTGCGCGTGTACAACAGCGCTGGCAAGTTGGAGCGCGTCGTCGTGCGCGACGAGCCGATGGCACCGGGTCGCATATCGCTCAAGTGGAACGGACTGGACGAGGATCGTCGGGCCGTGTCCAGTGGCCTTTATATCGTGGTTGTCAATGCCGGCGATGTGCGCCGCGAGAAAACCGTCGCTGTGGTGAGGTAATATGCGCTTGCGAAACTACATACTCAGCGCCGCGCTGACCTCAACCTTCCTGAGCAGCTCTGTTGCTGCGCAGACCTTCCAGAACCTGTCGGGGGCTAGCGGCACGCTCAATGCAGGACTGTTCAGCACCAACCTGGCCTGGGGCGACTACGATGGGGACGGCGATCTCGACCTCTACACGACCAACTGGGGCACGGCGGTTACTAACCCGATCAACGCACTCTTCGAGAACCAGGGCGACGGGTCTTTTGTCGACGCGGCCGCCGTAGCTGGGGTCGACAATAACGGCAATAGCGTAGCGGCGGCCTTTGCCGACTACGATAACGACGGCGACCTCGACCTCTACATTGCCGATTTTTACGCTCAGGATTTTCTCTATCAGAATCAGGGCGACGGCACCTTTAGCGAGGTGGGACGCAGTCGCGGTCTGGTCAACTTGGAGCGCCGCGGCAACGTCACTTCCGTGGGCTGGGGCGATTACAACGGCGACGGTCACGTCGACTTTTATTTGGGTAAGTTTTACTTCGCCAACGAACTGTATAACAACAACGGGGACGGCACGTTTACCCCGGTGACCGACCTCGATGTGGGCGATGGCCGTGACACCAACGCCGTGCTGTGGGCCGATTACGACGGCGACGGCGACCCCGATCTATACACAGTCAATCGCGAGCAAGAAAACCAGTTTTATCGCAATGATTTGAGTTCCGACGGTTCCTTTTCCGAAGTGTCGGCTGCGCTCGGCGTGGCCAACAATGAAATCGGTCTCAACGGCGCGTGGGGTGATTACGATAACGACGGCGATCTCGATCTCTATTTGGCCAATATCGGCGCCAATGCGCTCTACGAAAACGACGGGGGTTCCGCCTTTGTCGAAGTGGCTGACCTGGCCGGCGTGCGCATAGACAACGCCGGTTGGTTCACATCCATGGCCGACTGGGCCGACTACGACGGCGACGGCTTTCTCGACCTCTACTTGGCCACCGGCAGTGATCGACAGTTTCAGCGCGATATTCTCTACGCCAATAATAACGACGGCACTTTTGACAATGTTACGGCGTTTGCCAATTTGCCCACGGGCGGCAGCGTTCACTTTGCCGCGCGCTGGGGCGATTACGACGGCAACGGTGCGCCCGACCTTTATATGACGGATGGCTTTGGCAGCGGCAACCTGCTCTTCCAGAACGAGACGCCGGGCAGCAGCTTTATCAAGGTGCAGGTGCTGGGCAAGGGCGGTCAGCTGGGCGGGGCCAACGCAACCTGCTTAGGCGCTAGCGTAAGCCTCTTCGATTCCGGCGATCGACTTGTGGGTTTCCGCTACGTCACCGATGCTGCGGGCCTTTCATTTGGCGTGCTGGGAGGTTCGGAATACCGCCTCGAAGTGCGCTTTCCCGGCTCAGCTTCCTCCATAAGCCTCACCGGATTACAGGGAGGTGACCAGGAAACGGTGGTGGAACCGTGAATTACCGGAGCGTACTAGCTGCGATCTTGGGCATCGCGCTGATAGCCGCCCAGTCGACGTTGGCTGCACCGCGTCAGGAGATGGTGGGCGTGCGCGCCATTGGCATGGGCGGGGCCTTCAGTGCAGTAGCCTCCGATGCGAGCGCTGCCCACTGGAATCCGGCCGCGCTGGCGTCGCTGCAGCGACAGGAAATCGGGTTGGCCTACGCCGATCGCTATGGCTTGGGCCTCAATCACTCCTACCTGAACTACGTGCTGCCGGTTGGCGACCAGCACGCCATTGGCGTCGACTGGCTCTACTCGGGCTTTGACGATTCCGAACTTAATACTGGCCAGAACAAGCTGGCTTTCGCCTACGGCTATCGCAACGGCATTCAGCGCCTGCGTCCCCTCATCGGCAACACGGCTATTGGCGTAAGCGGCAAGTACCGCTCGTTTAGCGTCGATCTCGACGGCAACAATTTGGGCAGCGCATCGGGCTGGGGCTTTGATGTGGGTCTGCTCGCTCCGCTGCCCTTTGGCCTTCGCCTCGCCTTTGTTGCGCAGGATCTGGGCGGCACCGATCTGCAGTACGAGAGCGGCGTATCCGAGCCGGTCTACGAAACGCGCTACCGCTTTGGCCTCGCCCATCGACCGGTTGAAGGACTGACCATCGGTGCCGATATAGACGATTCGTTTCACTTGGGTGCCGAGTACTGGCTGCGCGGCTTACTGGCCCTGCGCGCCGGCGTGGCAACCGAGCGCGACACGCCCGAGTCCTTTGCCGACGCGACGACGACCACCTTTGGTCTCGGTCTCAAGTATCGCTTTGCACAGATCGACTACGCTTACGAGCGCCATCCCGTGCTGGCGCCGACGCACTACACTTCGATTGCATTGGCGTACAACCCGCGCGTGATCAATATCAAAGACGCGCTGATTCGTCCCAATCCGGTCTTTCGCTCGCTCTACCCTCACTATCAGGAAAACGATTTTTTCGATGTCGTAATTTCCAACTCGGCGACCGAGGCCATCGAGGCGAGCGTCTCGCTGTTCTTGCCCAAAGTGATGAGCGTGCCGCACCGCGAACAGGTTACGCTGCCGCCGCAGAGCAACGAGAAATACACCTTTAAGGTGACGTTCGATACCGACCTGTTCAATCGGGATGAGGCCTACTACGACAATTTTGTGACGCCGATCGTGCGCGTCGACTACCAGCGCAATCGCCAGGATCAGTTCGCCGAAAAGCAGCTCGAGCGCATCTACGTAGCCGGCAAGGGCAAGCTGAGTTGGAACGTAAAGGGCATGGCTGCCGCTTTTGTCACTCCAGAAGACATGTCCGTGGCTAGCCTGGCGCGCGGTCTCGTGCAGCGCTATAACGACCTGCTGGCCGAGAAGTTCAACCGCTCCAATATCGGCAAAGCGACCATTCTCTTTAATGCGCTGGGCTCCTATCGCATTCGCTACCAGGCCGACCAAAAGACGCCCTTTGCCAGCGTTTCCGACGACAAGACGATTTTTGATACGGTTCAGTATCCCAGCGAGCTGTTGGAAAAGCCCGAAGGCGTCGAGACGAAGATTGGTGACTGCGATGACCTGACGGTGCTCTTTGCTTCGCTGCTAGAAAACCTCAGTATCGACACGGCTTTTCTCGAAGCCAACGATCCGGGCAAGGGCCACATCTACATGATGTTTGACAGCGGCATTTCGCCCGACCGCGCCGAAGACCACTTTCTGTCTTCAGCCGAGTATGTGGTCTGGCAGGGGCGCGTGTGGATTCCGGTCGAAACTACCATGTACGGCTTCACGTTCGCCGATGCCTGGCGCAACGGCGCCGCCGAATACAAGCGCCTCAAGCCGCGCAAGCTGATTGACGAGCTTTACGTGCAGCAGCTGTTCCAGACCTACAAGCCGGCTACGCTGCCACCGCGCACCGTTTCGCTACCCGAATCGGCGCTGATGGACAGTCTACTCAATCGCGATATCGCCTTCTTTGACCAGCGCGTCGATCAGATTGCGCTAGGCTCATCGGTATCGCTCGATACGCCCGAGGGGCTCTACGATGCCGGCGCCGCCTATCTGCGCGTCAACCATCTGGAAAAAGCCTTTTCGATGTTTGAGCGCGTCCTCGCCATGCAGCCCGAGAATTTCGATGCGCTCAACGCGCTGGGCGTCATTCTCACCCACAAGGGCCAGTACGACGAGTCGCTCGAGTACTATCGTCGCGCACTGCAGTTTGACGACAATACCGGCGTGCGCATGAACATCGCCCTCACCTACTACCTGAAGGGCGAGCGCGAGACCTACGACCGGCTCTTTCAGGAAGTCGTTGCACGCGACGGTTCCTATATGGAACTCTTCGACTTTCTGGCCGAAGTGGGCAACGCGCAGGAATCCTACGATATCGGCACGGCCTACCTGCGCCAGAACCGCTTTGACCTGGCGCTGGCGCAGTTCGAAGAGGCCATTAACGCCGACGAGCAATACGCCGATGCCTACAACGCCAAGGGCGTAGTCTTCACGCATAAAGGCCAGTACGACGAGGCCCAGGCGCTCTATGAGAAGGCGGCTTCAATCGATCCGAGCCAGACGGGTTTCCGCCTCAATATTGCGCTGATCTACTATTTGAAGGGCGATCGCGATCGCGCCGACGCGCTCTACCAGCAGATTATTAACGAAGACGACGCCTATGGCGGCCTGCTCGACTTTCTCGCCGAGGTCGAATCGGCCGAAGAGCTCTATCGCATTGCGTCGGCCTATATGCAGCAGGAAGAATACGGTCGCGCGCTGGAGCGCCTCGACAAGGCAATCGCTGCCGATCCGCAAATGGGCGACGCCTACAACGCCAAGGCCGTGGTCCTTTCGCATAGCGGTCAGTATGACGAAGCCTACGCGCTGCTGGAAGAGGCCGAACGGTTGATGCCCTCGCATCCCGGCGTGATGCTCAATATGGCGATCGTGCGCTATTTGCAGGGAAGGCGCAACGAGGCGCAGGTAATCTACCGCCAGGTTGTCGAATCCGATGACCGCTACCAGGGATTTTTGAACTTCCTGGACGAAGAGGAATAGGAGAGCGGAACTTCGCCACATAGACAGCAGTCTATAACGTGGATAGAAAAAAATCCTCTAATGTGATGTAGATCATGTATTCATTGCGCTCATGCGCCGATATTTAGAAATAAAGCCCGTCACCTTGAAAAGGAGGTGCAATCTGATGAAGAATGCCAAGTTTTTTTATTTGCTCATAGCCCTGTTGGGTGCGGTGCCCGTTGCCGCCCAGGAGGGCGAAGCCGAAGCTCAACCCGCCGAAGCCGCTGATGCAGCGGGTGCCGAAGGCGATGAGGATTGGCTCAATACGGTTTGGACTCAGGTCGACGATATGGTCAAGGAAGAAGAGTTCAAACTGCAGGAAACGGTCACTGTGGCCGGTGTGCGCGGCGCCGAGGCCGAAGACAATATTCTCGCCAAGCTCTACTACAAAGGCGGCAAGCGCGCTCCTTCGCAAGACAAGCTGCTGAAGGCTATCAAGACGCTGCAAGATGCCTTGAGCAAGGATCCCAAATCGGCCAATGCACCCAAGCAGAAGTTTTTCGTCGCTCAGTGCTACGAAAAACTCGGCAAGCCGGCGCAGGCGCGCGACTACTACTCGCAGGTTGCCAAAGAGTTCCCGCAGTCGCCCTACGCGGCGAAGGCGCAAAACAAAATAAGCCAGATGAGCGTCGAATAGACAGCCGAAAAAGCTTAGTGAAAATGGAAGGTCCTCGGGCCTTCCATTTTTTATTATACTAAGTAATCAACGCTCACCTCACGGGAGGTCTCCACATGGCGGATGCAAAGAAAGACGACCCTCGCTTACAGCTTTATCTGGGACCCATTGTCGGTTTGCTCGTGCTGCTCTTCGCCCTGACGAAAGCCTACGAGCGCGCGGAGTTGGTAAGCTATGATTGGCGCTTTAATATCCGCAACTCCATCTTCGGCCTCCCGCCGATGAATCCGAATCTCGGCACGATAGAAATCGATGACCAAACGTTGGAAGTTGAAGGCCGCTGGCAGAATTGGACGCGCGTTGAGTATATCGACGTCGTGCGCATCATGGGCGAGTACGGCGCTGAGCGGATCGGATTTGACATCTACTATCCCGAACCCATTACTAGGCTGCTGACGGAAAAGCAGATTCGAGGCCTGTCGTCTATTGACAAACAGGGGATTGAGAAACTGCTCTCCGAGGCCGACTACGACGCGCGCTTTGGTCGCGCCATTGAAAAGGCCGACAACGTGTATTTGGCCCAGTACCTCAACGTGAAGGAAGAAGAGGAGGAGGAAGAGGGAGAATTAACGTATCCACCCCTCGACGAGGAGAAGCAGGGCGTGCTGGAACTCATACGAGCCAATTCGCCGCGCCTGATGGTTCCCGCCGAAGAGAGCGGTCTTAGCAAGGCCACCAATTTTGAGCCGCCTATTGCCGTTTTGCGCGAGGCCGCGCGCGGCTATTCCTATGCACAGACGACAGAGGACTTTGACGGTGCGCGCCGGCGCTATCCGGTCGTGTTTCAGTATAAGGACATCCTATTCCCATCGATTGCGCTGAACATCGCCTGCGATCACCTGCAGGTGCCGCTGTCTGAGGTAAAGGTGTGGCCCGGCGATCACGTGCTCCTACCCAATGCGCGTTTTGCCGATGGAACAGTCAAGGACATAAAGATTCCCATTGATGAGCACGGCACGATGAACGTAAACTGGGCCGGCCGCTGGGAGGAAACCTTTGTGCGCTATCCGCACATCGCTCTGCGTAGGGCTGCCCAGCGCGAAGATCGCGAAAAGCTGCTCGATAAAATAAAGGAGTTGGTCGTTGCCGATCCGGCGCTGCGACGCAACCCGCGCCCCCTGCCCGGGCTGATGGCTGCGCAGGGCTACGACGATCAACGCGCCGTGCGCGGTGCGCTGGTCACGTGGATGCAGGCCGGTGGCATCGAGGCCGTCGTGCGCAAACAGCCCGACCAAGAAGCCAGCGCGTTCTGGGCATCGAAGGGCGTCAAAGAGCCCCAGGAAGCTCAGCTGCTGATGTACAATCAAATACGCCGTAACAACCGCGTAGCCACGCTCTTGGAGGAGAATCCCGACATTGATCTGGCCGGACTACAGGCTGCAATGCCGCAAGAAGACGGCGAGGATCTCCAGCAGAGCCTCTACTTTGTCCGTCAGCATCTGGTTGAAGGTAAGGTCGAAGACCTGGCGCGTCCCCTCTACTTCTATCCCTATCGCAGCGCACAGGGACGCCTTATCACGCCGGATGAACTGCAGGGCAAAATTCTGTTTTACGGACAGACGTCGACGGGTAGCACCGACCTTAGCGTAATTCCCTTTCAGGGTAATTACCCGATGGTTGGTATCTATTCCAACGTGCTCAACACCATATTAAACGATGCCTTCATAAGCCGCACGCCGGTGTGGGCCCGCGTGGCTCTTATCCTACTGCTGGGTCTGGCGATGTCGCTGGCCGTGCCGCGCCTGAAGGTGCTGCAGGGCGCCCTGCTCATCTTCGGGTTGGGAACGGTCTACTCCGTCCTCGTCATATACTCCTTTACGCAGGGCGTTTGGCTGGAGTTTATAGGCCCCATGCTAACCATCGTAGTGGGCTATTTAGCGCTGACAATTTACGGTTACATCATTAAGGAAAAGGAAAAAGAGTTCGTCCAGGGGGCCTTTGGTCACTACCTGTCGCCCGCTGTCGTTGAGCAGATTATGGAAAATCCGGATATGGTCAACCAGCTTGGCGGCGAAGAGCGCATTATGACGGCGTTCTTTTCGGATATCGCCAGTTTCTCGACCATCTCCGAGTGTTTGACGCCGGCTGAGCTCGTCGATTTTATCAATGGCTATCTCACCGAGATGTGCGATATCATCGAGCGCTACGGCGGCACCATCGACAAATTTGAAGGCGATGCCATCGTCGCCTTCTTCGGCGCACCGCTCTACTACGACGACCACGCGACGCGGGCGGTGATGGCCTGCATAGACCAGCAGAATATGCTCGTCGAACTGCGCAAGCGCTGGAACGAACCGGGTGCTATCCCGCCGCGTCTCGAAGAACTGCGCGACCGCTGGCAGGGCCAGGGGCGCACCTTTGCACAGGTGCGTATCGGCATTACGGCGGGTCCAATGATCGTCGGTAATATGGGATCGCGCAGCCGCACCGACTACACCATGATGGGCGATACCGTGAACCTGGCCGCGCGCTTTGAGAGCGGTCAGAAAATCTACGGGACAAATATTATGGTGAACGACCAGATCTATGAGCAGGTAAAGGATTTGGTTGAGGCGCGCCAGCTCGACCTGATTCAGGTGGTCGGCAAAGAGGAGCCGGTCGTCGCCTACGAGGTGCTAGAGCGCAAGGGCGAATTGAGCGAAGAAATGATGCAGGTGCTGGCGCTGTACAACAGCGGTATGGAAGCCTACTGGAAGTACGAATTCAACGAGGCGCGCGCGCTTTTTGAAGAGGCGCTAAAAATCGAACCGGACGACGGACCGTCTGCGCTCTACGCCGATCGCTGCGAGGAGTTTGCAATTAATCCGCCCGAAGATTTGGTGTTCCGCGCAGATAGCAAATAAAGGGCCGCGCAGCGCCGTCGATATCTGGTCTACGATCTCAAGAGGCCTTATATTTTTAGCATGTTTAAGCACGCCAAAATACCTCTATGCGCCTTCCTCTTGGGGTGGGGCGCCTGCGCAACGCCGGGTCAGGTAGACCAGCGTTTGGACAGCTGGCAGGACGCGCAGCGCGAAGACGTCGAGGCGCTCAAGCGCGCCGTAGAGTCGTCGTATGACCGCGAGCGCGCCATGGCAGATCGCCTGCGCCAGGCAGAGGAGAGTGCCGCCGAGATGCGCCAGCAGCTGAGTGCGCTGCGCAACGAGACGCAGAGTCTACGCGCGCGCTTGGACTCGCTGCATACGCGCCCACTGCGTCCGCCCAGCGCCAGCCGCAGTAGGGATGACGATGCGCTTTCGCTCTATCAGAATGCACTGGCCATTTATAACCAGAAGCAATACGAGCAGGCCGTGGTGGAATTCGATCGCGTTTTGGCGGCAGCGCCCTACGGCGAGTGGGCTGACAACGCGCAGTATTGGAAGGGTGAGTGCTACTACGGGCTGGGACGGTTTCGCCAGGCCCTAGCCGAGTTTACCAAGGTCTTCGCTTTTTCCAAAACGGAAAAGGCTGACGATGCGCAGCTCAAAGTGGGGCGTTGCTATCTGGCGCTCGGCGATCGCAACCAGGCCATCGCAGCCTTTCGCAAGCTGCTGGCCGAGTTTGCCGAAAGCGAATACGCCGCTACCGCTCGCAAAGAGCTAAAATACCTCGGTGGCCTGTAATGGGTCATGCATTTTTCCGGTTGCTGCGCAGCGGTCTTGGGCGACTTATTGCCCTGTTGCTCATAGGTCCATTTTCCGCTGCTGCAATCGCCCCCTACCCGAGCAATATGGATGCGCTAGTGGTCGCCGTGGAAGACGCCATTGACGAGTCACTGGCCGGGCTTGAGGTGCCTGCCGAAGCGGCAGCAGCACCTCTTTTTATAGCGGCACAAGGTCGCCACGACGCCAACTGGTTGGTTGAGCACGTGCTGGCGCAGCGCCTGCTTGATCGCGGATTTTCCATCGTGGCAGATTCGACCAACGCCGGGCCCGAGAGCATGCGCTTTTCCTTTCGCATACTCGACATGGGGATTACCGCGCAGTCGGGGCTGAGGGGAGCACATGCCGATCGGCAGAGCCGGGCATCGCTGGCCCTGCGCCTCAACCGCGAAAGCGATCACA
Source organism: Gemmatimonadota bacterium (assembly GCA_038128265.1). Lineage (GTDB taxonomy): Bacteria > Latescibacterota > UBA2968 > UBA8231 > UBA8231. The sequence goes on along the minus strand of JAYPJE010000063.1, from coordinate 4,612 downwards.
TCGTCTACTGGCAGGACGAAGTCACGCGCTTGCGGGCCGATCGCATTCCCAAAAACCAGCTTGAGATCCTCCAGCACTCCACCTACAAATTCGCGCAGACTGAGTTGGAGGAACAAAGTTGGAGTAAGTTCGTCGAACCCATGGTCGTCTCAACCGTTCTAGGTGGGCTGATCTACTTATTCTTTTCCAATCGCTAATCTACCTATGCAAATTTATATCGCCCTTATCGCCGCTGCTTGCTACTTAATGGCCTGTGCGAGCACGCCGGAAAAGCTGCAAGGCGCTGATTATTACTACGACGAAGGGCAAAAAGCCCTTGAGAAAGGGCGCTGTGTTGAAGCATCTGAACACTTCCAGCGCCTGGTCAGTAACTTTCCCGGTTCACAGTACGTTGCCGAGTCGCAGTATATGCTGGCCGAAGCCTTTTTTTGCAGTGAAGACTACGTAAATGCCTCTTTTGAGTACCAGCGTCTGATCGATATCTATCCGGCTAGCGAGTGGGCCGAAGAAGCGCAGTTCAAAATAGGAGAGTCCTACTTTAAGCAGATGCGCCGCCCCGAACTGGATCAGAAAGAGACCTTCGATGCGCTGCTGGCATTTCGCAATTTCATAGAGGACAACCCGTCTTCGCCGCGGGTGGAGACGGCGCGTGCGCGCATTGTTACCTGCCGCGCCAATCTGGCCGAAAAGATTTATCGCAGCGCCTACCTCTATCAGAGACAGGGCTATTTGGAGGCCGCGCGCATCTCCTTTCAGGATGTGCTGCGCGACTATCCCGATACGTCGTGGTACTACTACACGCTTTTTCGCCTGGGCGAGTTGGACCGCGCAGAAGACAACCTCGATGGCGCCGTGCAGTACTGGGAAGAGGTGCTGCGCGACAGCGAAGACGCCGAGCTGAAGAAAGAAGTCCAGGACGCGCTCTCGCAGCTAAACGCCTCAGCGGGGTAGTTCGGTGCGGCGCATCGGATTGATTGGCGGCACGTTCGATCCCATTCACAACGGACACGTGCTGCTGGCGCTGTTTGCCTGCGAGGCTTTGGACCTCGATGAGATTGTTTTTATTCCCGCTGCAGATCCCCCCCATAAAGACAGCACGCACGCCGATTCGGGCGACCGCCTTGCCATGGTTGAGCTGGCTATTGCCGGCCTTGAGTCGTGCTCAGCTTCGCGCATCGAGTTAGATCGACCGGGTAAATCGTATACGGTGGACACGCTGCGTCAGCTGCACCTGCTCTATCCCGACAGCGCGTTTTTTCTGGTGATCGGCAGCGACAATGTGGGGCATATGTCGACCTGGCACGACCCGCACGGTATCTTGTCCCTTTGTACTGTTGTCGCCGGCCAGCGCCTAGCCGAAGAGGCCGAGGTTGATCCCGAACTGGTGCGGCACATGCACTTTATCGACACGCCGCTAATCGAATTGTCATCGACGCAAATTCGCCAGCGCCTGCACAGCGGGTTGCCGGTGCGGGCCATGGTGCCCGACGCCGTCGAACACTACATTCGCGAAAAAGGACTCTACACCCTATGTACATGACGCATCTGGAATGCGCCCGCGATGGGAGCACCTACGACGCCGATGGGCTGCACAATCTCTCTGTGCTCGGTGCGCCCCTGCTGGCGCGCTACGACCTAGAAAAGGCCGCTGCTACGCTGCGACCGGAAGTGCTCAAAGAGCGCGCTCCTACCATGTGGCGCTATCGCGAAGTAATGCCCATACGCTCTGCCGATGAAATCGTTTCGCTTGGCGAGGGGTTTACGCCGCTGCATCGAGCTGAGCGGTTGGGGGCGTGGGCCGGTTTTTCCGATCTCTATATCAAGGATGAGTCGCTCAATCCCACGGGCTCGTTTAAGGCGCGCGGTCTTTCTGCCGCAGTGAGTGCGGCGCGCGCGCGCGGTGCCCGGGCCTTGGCCATTCCCACGGCGGGTAACGCCGGTGGGGCCCTTGCGGCGTACGCGGCCGCCTGCGGTTTGCCGGCTTTTGTATTTATGCCGCGCGACACGCCGTCGGCCTTTGCCATCGAATGCCGTTCGAGCGGGGCGACCGTAGAAATGGTCGACGGCCTTATAAGCGATTGCGGTAAGATCGTCGCTGCGCGCAAAGAGGGTGAAGGGTGGTTTGATGTCTCGACGCTTAAAGAGCCCTACCGCGTGGAGGGCAAGAAGACTATGGGCTACGAGTTGGCCGAGCAGTTCGACTGGCAGCTTCCCGACGTCATAATTTATCCGACAGGGGGTGGCACCGGACTTATTGGCATGTGGAAGGCCTTTGCTGAAATGGAGTGCATGGGCCTGATCGGCAGCGAGCGGCCGCGCATGGTGTCGGTGCAGGCCGAGGGCTGTGCGCCCATTGTGCGCGCCTTTGAGAGGGGCGAGGAATCGGCTGAAATGTGGACGGATGCACACACCGTCGCTTCGGGGCTGCGCGTCCCAGCGGCCGTCGGCGACTTTCTCATGCTGCGCGCGCTGCGCGACAGCGGCGGCACGGCCATCGCCGTTAGCGATCGCGCTCTCGTCGAGCATTCCCATCGCATCGCAGCACATACGGGTATTTTCCCCGCACCCGAGGGTGGTGCCACGCTGGCTGCACTCCTGGAGCTGAAAGAGCGCGGTTGGGTTGCTGGCGATGAGCGCATCGTGCTGTTCAATACGGGCAGCGGTTATAAATACCTCGAAGCGCTGGCCTGATACCGCGCCGTCGTTTGGTGCAGCCTTTGGGTAAATCGCTATATTAGTCGATATGCTGTCCGCAGCGTCTGTTACCAATGCTAACGCAGTAGTTTAGGTATCATGAGCAATAGCGAATCAAATACAGCTTCGCCCCTATCTCGGTACTCTCTCCGCGTGCGGCTCACGCTGCTGAGTGGTCTGGCTCTTGCCCTGATAGCCGCTTCCACGGCGATATTCTATCCCATGTGGTACGAGGCGCGCGAGCGGCAGGCACTCGTACTAGAGGCGCAGGGTCGAGTGGGCGATGGGGACGCTGCAGTCGAAGAGGCCGTCGCCGTAGCTAGTGAAAGAGCTGCCCGCGTTGGAGATGCCCTCGTTTTCATCTGCGTAGTTACTTTCATCGCGGGTTTGTTGGCCGTTTATCTCATAAGCAGTATTGTCACTCGGCCGCTGAAAACGGTGATCAATGCCACTGAGCGTATTGCCCGCGGCGATTTGAGTGAGCGCACGCCGGTGGGCAATCCAGAAGGCGAAATCGGCCGTCTGGCCCTGTCGATCAACTACATGCTCGATCAGCTAGAAAAGCTCAACGGCGAACTGGCCGAACAGGTGCAGTCGCGCACGCGCGAGCTCGTCGAGCAGAGCGAAGAACTGCGAAAAACGGAAGATGAACGCGCGGGTCTGGAGGAGCAGCTTCAGCAGTCGCAGAAAATGGAAGCGATCGGCGTGCTCGCCGGTGGCGTGGCGCACGACTTCAACAATCTGCTCATGCTCATTACGGGCAATAACTCGCTGGCTATGAGTCTGCTGCCGTCCGACCATGCGGTGCAGGAAAATCTCCGGGAAATTGAACAGGCCAGCGACGGAGCCGTCTCGCTCACGCGTCAATTACTGGCTTTCAGTCGGCGCCAGGTGCTGCAAACGCAGGTGATTAATCTCAACGAGATTATCGGGCGGCTGGAAAAAATGCTCGGGCGGCTGATTGGCGAGGATATCGAGCTGCAAACATCGTTCGATCCGCAGGCCGGTCAGGTAAAAGCCGACCCGGGCCAAATCGAACAGGTCATAATGAATCTCGCCGTCAACGCGCGCGACGCCATGCCAGACGGCGGCAAGTTTATTGTGGAAACGCAAAACGTCACCATGGACGAGAGCTATTCCATGCAGCACGATGTGGTAAAAGCCGGCGCCTACGGTCCATATACGATGGTTGCCGTTACCGATACGGGGACGGGTATGGATGCCGCCACGCAGCAGCGCATCTTCGACCCGTTTTTTACCACCAAAGCGCGCGGCAAGGGGACCGGGTTGGGCCTGTCGACGGTATACGGGATTATAAAGCAGAGCGGTGGATATATTTGGGTCTACAGCGAGCTGGGCAAGGGCACGGTGTTTAAGTTCTACCTGCCGCACGCCGATTCGGAAATTCGCGTGGAAGAGCTGCCGCGCGCGCAGATGCACACCGGCGGCGACGAAACGATCCTGTTGGTCGAGGACGACGAGTCCGTGCGCAAGCTGTGCAAACACTCGTTGGAGCAGTGCGGCTATACCGTGTTGGAAGGCGAAGACCCGATGGATGCCATGCGGGTGTGCGAACAGTATACAGGCGACATCCACCTGATTCTCAGCGATGTCGTCATGCCCAAGATGAGCGGTCCGGAAATGGTCGAGCTGTTGGAGCCGATTATGCCCGAGTCCAAAGTGCTCTACATGTCGGGTTACACGGACAATGTCGTTTTGACGACGTACGTATTGGAGCCAGGCATGAACTTTTTGCAGAAGCCCTTTTCGCTGGATGCGCTGGCCGAAAAAGTGCGGGCCGTGCTCGATGAGTAGCGGATACCGGCACTCTTGACGAAGGCACAGATCGCCCTTATTTTTTACCCCTGAATTTGAGCGCACCCATAGCTCAATTGGATAGAGCACCTGACTACGGATC
>JAYPJE010000062.1:0-22359 GCA_038128265.1 Gemmatimonadota bacterium | reverse complement strand
ACCTGAATATCGGAAGAGGTCATAGCCACTCCAACTTCCGAAGTCAGTCCCGTAGCGACGCGCAAATCCTGGATTTGCAGCGCCGTATAACCGATATACGTCGCGCGCAGCGTATAGGTGCCCGCGGGAACGTTGATGATGACGAAACGACCCTCTTCGTCGGCGATCGTTCCCATATCGGCACCAACGAGCTGCACGTTGGCATTCGGGAGCGGATCTCCCGTATTCGCATCGGTGACAACGCCGACGATTTTGCCTGCGCTGGCCGCGTCAGCGGTGGGTACCGCTGAAAGCGCCCAAAGCATGCAAAGCGACGTCAAGACGCGTAAAACCCCTTGGAGCTTAATCATGCAAATCTCCTTTCTGACAGGAGTAAGTGTAGATCACGGGTAGTTGTTGATATGCAGATTATCCATCTCACGGACCCAATCATCGAACGATTCTCTCCGTCGCGCACGCACAGCGCATGCGCGCTGGGAAGATGCCCTTCAGACTGCGGTCACATCGCCCACGTGAAACGATGTTTGGTTTGATGGAGTGAGTAGAGAAAGCGGTTTCCTTATTCTATTGTTAATGCCGGTCATTTACCAAAAGTCAGTAGAAGATGCCAAATTTAAAAAAAAATTCAATAAAAAAAAACGGACCTCACCCATTTTGCATCTGTTAACGCGCTTCGGGAGAATTTATCAGCCCACTATAAAAAGACGCTCACATCAAGTGAAGCCAATCGTCTAAGAGGAATGTGACGCGTCCGATCAGCAGGGACAGCCTGGCCATAATCGTATAGCCGAACGAAGCGCCAAACGACACCATGAGAAACCATATACCCACGCGCGACACCTTGCCGACGGCGCCCGAATGCTCCACAGAAAAGAAGAAATACACGAGCACGGAAACCACGCCGACCAAAATAATCAGCAAGTTAAGGCCGTCGAAGCTCCAGCTCAGCGGCTGCAGCGTCGGCTCAACCTGGGCCAGGATAAAGGAGGAAATCGTCCGCGGTATCGTCAGACCGGCCCCCAGCCCGACAAAGAAGGCAAAGGAAAAACGGCTCAGCCAGCCAAAGCGCCGCGAGAAGCGCGTCAGCATCAGCAGCCCCAGCAGCGTTGGCGCCAGCAGCCACCAATCGCCCTGCGTGCTATCCTCCCCGCCCAGCGCTTTTAGTCGAATAAAAATTTCACCGTAAATCGTCTGATACCAGTACTGGCCGAAAACATAGGCCGCCGCTACGCCGACGTAGATATTTTCGGCCGCTTTAAACAGCGGATTGTCCTTGTAGAGGAAACTATAGAGCGCCAGCGTAAGACCGGCAGCCACCATGATTCCCAGACTATTCCAGTCGGCAGCGAGGGATCCGCTGGCCAGCAGCACGCCATTCACGACGGCAAAGGTCAGTACCAGAGCCAGAAATACGTAGGTATCGCGCGTCAAATTAGAGTCTCCCTGACTGCGTATTAGCGCCGGCGAGAGAGGAAAAAAGCCATATTGCCAAAAACGATAAATGCGACAATGATCAGGTGGGCCATCGACTGAGCACTCATACCAGCCGTCGCCTTATCCTGCTTGCCAACCAGCGTTTCGTACTCCGCCGCACCGGCCAACCCACCCAGAAGTCCCACCATTTGCCGCGACTGCAAAAAGGGAAATAGATCGGGCGCCATGACGGCGGTGCACCCACCGGCAAAGGGAAAGCCGTACTTCTCTTGTCCATAGGGAATCCACCAAAACTCAATAGAGTCGCCCGCGGCCAAATCGAATACGAAGTCGAAGTCCCGCAGCGTGCGCAGATCGCGCGTCAGCGGCACATCTTCGATGGGCGTGCCCCAGTTGTCCTGTGGAAAGGCATCGTGGAAATCCTGCCCCATATTGAGCACGACGCTAAAATTGCCCGGTTTATAGCCGAGAAATGCATAGTCCTCGCCGTAGGTTTTGCCGAATTCCGCTCCGATCTCTTCGAGCGCTTGCTGGGCTAGGCCCGGCGCTTCGGGCCACAGGCAAACGGCGACGACCTTGATATCGCGGCTAAAGCAGTGGCGCAGAATAGCCTTGGCCATGGGCTGCATCTCCGGCACGGTGCTGGCGCCGTACGAGAAACTGAGCAAGACGATGCCATTTTCTTCTGCCACTTTCTCTAGCTGCTCGTAGACGGCCACCACATCGCGCGTGGGTTTTATCGGCAGAAAGACATTGGCTAAGAGGGGCAGCGCAACGCCAGCAAATACAAAGACAAAGATGATGCGCCGATCTATATTCATCAGCCACTGTATCATTCTTCGCCTCCTCCCAAATAGGAACGCTCAATACCGAAGATGATGCGCAGCGAAGTGGCAATGGCGCCCAACGACACGCCCAGCAAGATGCCCCGCTTGGCCGCTAAGTTGGGTACGTTGAGCAGCCAGTCCGCCGCCGCGGGAACAAATTCGGATATATAGGCGCCGATGGGAACGCGCCCCAGCATCACCACGACCGCCGCTACCAGCAGCAGGGCCGCCTCGGGCGTGCGCGCGCGAAACGTGCGGTAGGCCGCAGAGGCAATAAAAAAGGCGAGAATGGAAAACATGGTCGACGAGCAGGCTACGTGCACGTATTCAAAGAGCCACTGATAGCCATTTTCGGCTGCCGTCCCCTCAGCCTGGGCAGTAAATGGGCCCTGACCGTCGTTGTAAACAACAAAGAGCATCATAAGACCAAAGCCGATGTATACGACGACGCTGTATCCCCACCCCGCAACGCGCTGGCGAATGCGCTGCCAGTGCAGGTTGAGCAGACTGTATAGACCCAACAAATAGGAGAAGGCAAAGACGATGCGCAGCCACAGGGCTAGTTCGCGCTCCAGATTCTGCGCCGCTGCGTGCGGCACGTAGTAAATGCCAATACCCAGTATACCAAAGCAGAAGGCGACGACTACGGGCAGCATGCGGCTGAAAAAAATCATCGCGCACTCCTCAATGCGGGGTAAACAAGTGAGTGAGAAACGGAATATCGAGTGTCGCCAACAGCGAGCCCAAGACAATGACGGCGATTAGAATCGCTTTGCCCGCGTCCTGTCCCTTTAAACTCCCCAGCAGTTTGGGTTCGCGCGACAGGTAGGCGCTGGCTGCATAGAGCTCTTCGCCGAGCAGCGTATAGTCGCAGGTCGTCACGAAGAACGGCAATTGCGTGAAGGCGTCCGTGCCGGCGATTTGAATCGCCCCCGTCGTCGAACCCGTCTCGGCCAACAGCAGCGATTCGGCGTAGAAATACCCCATCATTATGTGGGCGGCCGGCCGCTCGCGCACCATGATGCCCTCCGTAGCCGCCGCATAGCTAAACTGCTCGGTGCCGGCGACAAATACGTGATCGGGATTAAACGCGTCGGGGCGACCAGCCTCAAAGTACGAGGCCTGCACCGTTTCCTGGCTAACGGACATCACGACGGGATCGGGCGCAACCACGCGCAGAGCCGTATCGTATTCGGCGGTACGCCGAGCCACGCGCCCGAGAATATTAACGGCGGCAATCGTCGAAATTTGGCTCATATCGCGCAGGCCGTGTATAAAGAGCACCGGCTTGCCCATTTCCGTTGCGCGTCCCAACGCCTCGTCGAGCGCCTCCAACCCGCCAATCCGGCGGATGTACAGGGCACGCCGACGCGCTAGGCTGATGTAGCCAATAATAAGCACCGACAGCAGCAAACCCAGCGCAGCGTTGTTGAGCTTTTCCCAGTTAAAGTAGTTGCCCTCGGCCGAAGCAGTAATCACTGCCGTGCGCGTCGAGACCTTGCCGTGGTGCAGTTCCAACCGCACGTGATAGGTCGCGTCGTTTTCCAGCGATATCGTGCCACCGTCCGTTTCATACTGAGAAATCCGCAAAAAGTGGGCCTCTTTCGCTTCGTCGCCGTAGCCAAAAGCCCCCGGATCTTCAGACTGTAGACTGGCATCGCTAGCAGTCTCAGCCGCCAAGTAGTACGGCCCTTCGCGCTTTGCGGCAATAAACGCCCGATAGGTCGAACCCGCCGGCGCATCGGCAATCCGAGGCCATATCAACGTGATGCTGCCCCCGGCATCGCTGGGGGTATCAAACGCCTCAAAGCCCTCGATGGGCGGCAGTTGGGCCTGGCCTTCGGCTGCAACAGAGGATAGCGCGGCAAGTGCAATCGCCCACAGCAGTGCCTTGTTCAGCATAAGGTCCTCATTCTTCAATCATCTCGACGTTGGCACGCGGCACGACGACCTTCTCACCGCCTTCAAACTCGACTTCAAGCACGCGCACAAGCGCGCCGGATTCAACCTCTTGGAGCTCGGCCGGCAGCGCGCTAACGCGGCCAATGCGCCCGAAATACGGCACGCGGATAACGCGCAGCAGATCACCAATATCCATCCCCTGCTTACCCCCTCCGTCGGCTTCGGATCGACGTTGGTCTCCCTCCACATCGGGCACGATAATCTCCGGGCGCAGCACGCCAGCGCGAATCTGGGTCGCACCCGAAATCGACGTCTCCTTGCCCTCGCATGCCTTCAGGATATCGAATGTCTTATGGGCGATGGCGATCTCGCCAAAACCCTCCGTCACAACCACCGTGAGCCCAATATCTTCGTCGCCGGTAATCGCCACGCCGAGATCATAGCCCAATAGCGCGCGCAAATCCTGGTCGCGCAGACCGCCGCCGACCAGTCCAATCACACCCATCTCTCGCGCGCGCTCAATCAGGTCTTGCGTAATCAAGCTGCCCACGACGACGATCTTGCCGGCGCATTCTGCGCCCAGTTCCGTCAATAACTCCTCCGGCGACCCGACCGCCACATGCAGGGGCCCCCAGCACTCACCGCCGACGCCGAATATGCCCTGCATGTAGGCACCGCGCGTCTCAACGCTGACGCCTTCACTCTCAAAGATCTCGACGACCTGACCATCCACATAGGCCAACACCTCTACTGGACGGGGCTCTTTGCGCAATATGACCTGGCCCGTAACCGCAGACACGCTCTCGACCACCCCTGTAGCGGGCGCATTGACCGTAGTTTTAAACCACTTGATAAACGGCTGCGTCTCGGCCAGCGGCTCGCCCTCGCGCACCATCTCGCCCTCTTTGTGCAGCATATACCGCGGCACTTCGGCCGGCGCACATCCCAACCGGTTTACCAGGTTGAGCGCCACTACGTCGCCGGGCAGGTCGGTCCGTGCGACCACTTGGTCGCGACGCACCACATCGCCCAGAGCTACGACAACCTGTCCCTGGAGAGGCAGCTTTCGATCCTTGCGCACGACCGCATACGGCGTGACGCGCAGACCCGGTGTATAGGCGTGAGCCATTATCGCTCTCCGCCGTAGAGGTTCATCGTGCGATGCCAGCCTGCAATTTGCGCCAGGCGTTCCCCTTCCGACTCGGCAATTTGGATGGGCCGCCCCCGACCGTCTATGATGAGGCCGACGACGCCCCCGCGCACGGCCGTGCGTACCTCCTGTCCGGGACCGCCGCCAACGTCCCAGTCGCGCGCGGGCGTGAGCACGAGTTCAACTTCCTCGTCGGCACTCAATTCGAGCAGGTGCAATTCGCCAACGCACAGCGCCCCTTCGCGCCGCCCGGCGGGCAGGTCAACAGAGAAGTTGAGACACGTTTCGCCCGCCTTGCCGGATCCCTTAGGAGCAACGCAAGTGCCTAAGTATATTAGGCAGTCCCGCTCAAACACCTCCGTTGCCGCCTCTTCGTTTACCGTGGACAGCACGCCCAAATGCGGCATCATAAAAATGCTGTCTACGGCCAAGCGCGTTACGCCCTCGGGTTGGAATGCATCGATGAGCATAGCCGCCGACTGCGCGCGCCGCGGCGCGTGCGACAGGACGCCGCCGCTGCCAACGAGGAGGTCGAGATCCATCATCTGCACCAGACTATCCGCCTCGTCGTTCTGGTCAAACACATCTGAGAGCGTGCGTTCGGTTTGCACGCCTTTGAGCCCAACGGCCAATTCGCGGTGCTGGACAAAAGCCAGGCGCAGCGCCTCGCGTGCGATGGCCTGTTCGACCTGTAACTCTTGTAAAAGCTGCGGGATCGTCGTGGGGCGAATCATCTTGTTCTTGATGCGATCGCGCAGGTCGGCCTCTTCGATTTGGAAGGGCACCCAGCGCAGAATCTGTTCCAGTCCCGCTTCGGCCAAGACGTTGGAGATACTGTAGGACATACCCAAGTTAGCGCTGACCGTGCGGTTGAACACCTCGGAGAACACGCTGAATACGTCTGTAGTCGCACCGCCGATATCGACGCCTACCACGTTGATCCCCATCTGGCGAGCAATCGTCTGCATGATCTCGCCGACCGCGCCCGGCGTCGGCATAATCGGCGCACCGGTCCAGTCCATCAGCTTTCTATAGCCCGGCGCCTGCGCCATTACGTGTTCCAAGAACAGGTCGTGAATAACCTGACGCGCAGGCCCCAAATTCTCCCGCTCCAATATGGGGCGAATATTCTCCGTCAGGGTCAATGCCGTCTTCTCGCCCAGCACGGCTTCGACTTCTGCACGCGCTTCCGTATTGCCACCGTAAATGACCGGCAGCTTAAAGCCGCTGCCAAAGCGCGGCTTGGGATCGGCAGCGCCAACGTATTCTGCCAGTTCGACTACGTGGCTTACCGTACCGCCGTCGGTGCCACCGGCCAGCAGCACCATGTCGGGACGGAGCTGGCGAATGCGCTCAATTTTCTGATGTGGCCGCCGGCCGTCGTTGGCCGCCAGCACGTCCATAACGATGGCACCGGCCCCCAGCGCACAGCGCTGCGCGCTGTCACCCGTCATCGACTTGACGACGCCCGAAACGACCATTTGCAGTCCGCCACCGGCACTGCTAGTAGAGATGTATATGTCGACACCGCGCTGCCCGTCCGCTGGCGTGATAATGCGTTCACCGTCGAGAATCTGCCGGCCGGAGAGCTCCTCTACCTCCTGTATGGCATTGAGCACGCCGCGCGTCACGTCTTCGAAAGGCGCTTCTACCGTGGTGGGCGCCTCACCGCGAAACGTCTGATGGTACCCGTCGGCCTTTTTCTCTATTAGAATGGCCTTGGTCGTCGTGCTGCCGCAGTCCGTCGCGATGACTACGTCAATTTTATCCATGTGCGTTTGTTTCGCTTTCCGATTTCGCGATGGCGTCCATAATGAGATCGACGCTATCGCGCTGCTCCAGCAGGCGCACAAAACGCGCGTATTCTACCCGTGAAAAAACCAGCGTGGCAAAGGGCTCGAGAAAGGCGAGCAGCTGGCTGCCGAGAAAGTTGATGGGGCGGCTCGATTCGAGGACCATAACCGCCGGCACGCTCAAACCACGCCGCACGATAAACGAGGCCAATTTGTCGACCAGTTCCCGGTCGGCATCGTCCCATGCCTCACCCGAGTTGGCGATGGCAAAGGCGTGCTGCCACTGTGCTCTAATGTGCTCTATTATCGACATGGCGTTGGACGTAATATACGACTTGATCGCGGTTTTTGTGAAATGGAAGAAATACGCCGCGAAATGAGTCGAGGCGACTGGGACGTGCGAATGTGCTGAGAAAGAGTCCGTTGTCGCGCATATCCACGCGCCGGAACTCGGACCACGATCGAGCGCTCCGCCGCCCTAGCAGCGCGCGAGAAATGCCAGCGCCGTCGAGCGTGTAATGCGACGGGAAAAAATAGCTCGCCAGTGAACCGACGAGTATGCACAGCGACAGGATGCCGTACCCAATGTGCCCAAAGCTAAGCGCGACGGCACAGCACGTCGCGCCCACCGTGCCGACCAAGGCCAACGTCTTGCCCGCCCTTTCCTGCACCAGCGGATGTACCGTCCAAGAGAGTGGTCCATCCGCTGCATATGCCCCGTGCACCGAATCGTTTTTAGCGGTAGATACGATCGTCCTGATCGACCCACCATTCGGCCAATTCAGCACCAGCAGGATACCAGTTCACCCCGGCAAAACGGCGGCTATAGGCCTGTGCTACGCGCGACTTCCATAGAAAGGTGTAAGGCTGTTCTTCGTACACTATTTCTTGAAAGCGCTTGTACAGCGCGATGCGCTTGTCCATATCGAACTCGCGCCTGTAGGACTCTAATAGGCTATCGGCTTCAGCGTGTATAAAACTGATCGCATTCGAGCCCTGGTCTTCGGCCTGCGACGAGTGCCAGATCTGGTACACATCGGGGGCAAATTTTGCGCCGCTGCTCCAGCCGAGCACCATCGCAGCGAAGTCTTTGCTCTTAACGCGCTGCAAAAAAATAGACCAGTCGAGCTCGCGCACCTGGCAATCGATGCCTACATCGGCCAACTCGCTCTGCAGGGTCAGGGCAATATCCTTGCGGATCTGGTTGCCGGAATTGATGAGCAGTTCAAAGCGAAAATCCACCTTCTCACCGTCGATCTCTTTGTCGAGAATGCCGTCGTCATCGGCGTCGCCCCACCCGGCCTCATCGAGCAGGTCGAGCGCGCGCTCGTAGTCGTAGCCGTACGGCTGCAGTTCATGGTTGTACTCCGGACGGAAATTGCTGATAGGCCCCTCAACCGTTTCGGCCAGGCCAAAAAGCAGATTTTCCACCATACTCTGGCGATCGGTCAAATGCGTCATGGCCTGGCGCACGCGCCGATCTGCGAAAATAGGATGGGCGTTATTCCAACCCAGGTACGTATACCCACCCCCGTATTGAACCCCTTTGAGAAAGCGTTTGTTGAAATCGGCGGACCAGCTCTTCTCCTTAAACTCGAGCGGTCGCAGCGCATGATAGTCTAAGTTGCCGTTGGTCAGCTCGATAAAGGCCGCATCGGTATTGTTGATGATCTTAAAAACCATCTTGTCGACATAGCCCGATGCCAGCAAGTCCTCATACCCATTTCCCCAATAATCGGCATTGCGCGTCAGAACGACTTTTTGCTGTGTGACAATATCGCGCTCAATGTCGTCGACTCTATACGGACCCGAGCCCATGATTTTGCGATTGAAATCCTGATTAAACTGTTCGGCAAAACGTTCGATGCGCTCTTTGTGCGGACCGGTCTCCCACGAACCGTCGATGAGTGAGGCGATATCAACGGGATCCAGCAATCCTTCCGGATCGTAAAAATGCTTGGGCAAAATTTCGAAGGCACCGAGCGAAAGGTCGTTGCGGAAATAGGGCTCGTCGCACACGAACGTAATCGACCGCTCACTATCCTTAACGACATTTTTGACCGCTGAATAGTAGTTGCGCATATGCGGTGCCAAGACGCGCGGATTCTGGATGACTTTCATACTGAACAGCACATCCTCGGCCGTTAGCGGTTGCCCATCGGAAAAAGACACATCCTCTCTCAGCTCAAACGTGTAGGACAGCTTGTCTTCGGAAATCTGCGGATAGCTCTTAGCGACTTTGCCCTTGAGCTCGTAGGGCGGCTCGTTCTCGGCATAGAGCAGCGTGTCAAAGATATACTGCATCACGGTGGAAGCGCCGGCATCGCTCGACGTATACGGATTGAAGCTCTGCGGATCGGACAGCATGTGGCGCACCATCCAATCGCCATACTGTGGATCGCCCTCACCGGTATGGCGCAGCGGCGCCTTCTCCGTGCCGTCGAGTACGACGATATCCTGCGTATTCATGAGAATATTTTGCACGGCACTCCAGGCCCCATCCTCTTGTGCATGAACCGTTGCAACCAGCGCAACGAGTAGCGTGCTAATCGTTCTGGCAGTGCGCATATCCAATCTCCTTGGCAAATCCATCAGACAAAAGTCAGCCAATGATGGCGGTCTTCTACTTTGGCGTGCAGAATATCAAAAAACAGCCCTTGGAGCTTTTCCGTTACGGGGCCGCGTTCTCCTGCGCCAATTTGTATTTTATCGATCTGGCGAATCGGCGTTATCTCTGCAGCCGTTCCGGTAAAAAACACCTCGTCGGCAATGTAGAGAAGCTCGCGTGGAATCCCGCGCTCCTCGACGCGTACGCCAGCATCGTGCGCCAACGCGATGGCTGTGTCGCGCGTGATGCCGGTGAGAATGGCGTAGTGCGAAGCAGGCGTATATATGACATCTCCGCGCACGACGAAAATGTTTTCGCCGCTGCCTTCGCTTACCAGCCCATCAGTGCCCAATACGATGCCCTCGTCGTAGCCGTTTGCGTTTGCTTCCATGCGCACCAACTGCGAATTGAGGTAATTGCCGCCGGCCTTAGCCAAAAAGGGCAGGGTATTCGGCGCCACGCGGTTCCACGAGGAGGTACACACCGATACGCCTTTTCTCAACGCCTCTTCGCCCAAGTACTGGCCCCATTCCCAAACGGCAATAACCGTCTCGACCGGACAGGTCGTGGGATCGACACCGAGCGAACCGTAGCCGCGAAAAACAACGGGACGGATATAGCAAGCATTGAGGCCGTTGACGCGAATCGTTTCGAGGATCGCCTCCGATACTTCCTCGCGGCTGTAGGGTATTTCCATCCGGTAAATCTTCGCCGAGTCAAAAAGCCTATCCACGTGCTCTTTAAGGCGAAAAACAGCAGGGCCCTTATCGGTGTTATAGCAGCGAATCCCCTCGAACACGCTCGAGCCATAGTGGACCACATGCGATAGCACATGCACGTGGGCTTGGTCCCAATCGAGCAACTCGCCGTTGTACCATATTTTTTCAGATTTGGGCATGGGGGGCATGAAGACATATCTCCTTTACGTGCGTCATACGCGCATAAGACAAGGTGGATAATGTACTATAAAGTTCGCGAGTATGTAACGTTAAATGTGTCGAATGTGCCGCTGCGCTGCCGCGAGCGGCTCGCGCGCAGCGACAGTTGGTTGGGGTTGTTTGTCGGCGAGTAGCTAACGTTAAAGCTAAGCGAGCGGTTTCTATTGCGGCGCCCAGTGTCCTGCACGCGCGCTTCTTGCCCTCCCGCATATTCGTGATCCCAGCGGCGGTCCAGCAAAAAGTTATAGGACGTCGTAAGAGACAACGCCTGAATGGGCGAGTACGACAGCCCAACGCCAACGCTGTGACGATTGTTGTCCTCTTCGACGATTTGCGCCCCGTTCTCTACGACCAACGTGCCGAAATCATCCGCCGAGTACGAGTAGCGCCCGTTCAGGCGCAAATTGGCCAGTATCTTGCGGTTTGCCGTGTGATTCATACTCCAACCGCGCCGAATATTGCTCTTGCGCGATGAGGTGGTTCGATTGAGTTCGCGATCAAAGTCAAAAATTGTCCGCTTGGCCGAAATGCTGAAATTATGCGATATGCTAATCCCCAAGCGCTGGTAGCTACTGCCGATATCGAGCACGATATCGCGATTGCGCGAGTTGTCTCCCGAACGCGTCGCCGCCATGTTAATGCGGTGTAAAAAGGAGTTGCGTATTTCGATATTGACGCGCGCATCGTCGGCCAGAGATCCATCGTAGCGCAGGGTGAAGCTATTGCTATAGGTATCGCGATTTTGTTCGGGTGCGCCCGGGTTCTCCGCGCGCTTTATGTCGGCCCAGGTCGACAGCTTGAGCGAGTGCTTTTCCGTCAGCGTCCACGTGAGCGAGGTATTGAGAAACAGTCGGCCGTTGTCCAAATCAGAGCTGGGATCGCGACACGTTCCGTCCGACGACCGAACAAAGTGGCTGGCACAGCGTCCTACGTCGAGCACGCGCACAGCCAGATTGCGCTGATCACTCGACTCAAAGCGCAGTTTGGAATTCCATAGGACGGGTTCGACTAATTTACCCGAAACCTCCGATTGCCAGTTCCAACTGCGGCTCTCCCTATCCGTGCCAAAGTAGCGATTGCCTGGATCCTGTTCGGCACTGGCCGTGTTGGTGCGCTGGTTTTGCCCGTACGAGGCGCTGCTGCGCACCTTAAAGCGGCCTACGTCGAAATCGATATTCGAACTGAAGCCCGTGTTGCGACTCTGCGAAATTTCCGCCGCCACGCTCGTGTCGCGGCGCACGACCCCGTCGACTTCACTCTCACCAACGACGGAGCGCGTGATACCGACCTCGGAGCGAGACTCGGAAAAGCTAAAGCTCGTGCGAACGCCGCCGGGCAGCGTGTAATTGGCACTGCTGCTAAAGCTCTCGCTGCGATCTTTGTTGTTTTTTAGCGTATTATCGCGCTTGCTAAACGACAGCGAGTTACCCAGCTTTTTTCCGGCCAATTTGATTTCGGGCGACACGCGTAGCGAGGCGTTGTACTGAATTCCAGTCTCCTCAATGGTGCTATCCAGATTGGCGCGACTGTCGCGCGTCTTTGTTATGAGCCCCGGCGTCACGCTAATCGACAGATCGTCAAAGCGCCCTTTGTCAATTGGCTTGTACTGAAAGCGGAAGTTAAACGTCTGGTTGCGCAGCTTCTGCTTTTGCAGCGTGGAGCTTCGCAGCGACATATTGGCACCGATGCCAATCGTTGCCTTGGGTCCCAAGACGGGGTAGTTAACCGTCGAGCCAAGAGAGGCATTGTCCTGCCAAGTTTTGCGGTCGTTGCGCTCGTCGAGCGTAAAGCTCAAACTGGCCGAAGTAGAAATGCTGAGCTGGGAGGTAGAATCGCCTGTAGCGGCTAGGCGCACGGGCACCTTGTACTGCCAGCTGGGCAGGCGGTGGCTCCACTTTGTGCGCGTGCTAGAGCGATTGAAGTTGAGGCTGTACTTTTGCTGCGCCTCGACGCCGTAGGAGAAGGCGAGAAGAATAAGCCATGCGATGCGGCCCATTGCTATGGCTCATCCCGCATCGCCGAAAATGCATCGCTCAAACGCGCGAATTCCTCCGCGCCGAGCTGCTCGGGGCGGCGCGTCAGATCGATACCCGATTCGGACTCTATGGCCGGCAGCGTGTCGCGACCGCCGGCAGAAGCGAGGCCGCGCAGCGTATTGCGCAACATCTTGCGCCGCTGACTAAATGCCGTGCGAACCACTGTTGCAAAGCACTGCTCGTCGCGCACGGCAAAGCGCGGCTGCTCAAAAAAGTCAATGCGGATTACAGATGAGTCGACGCCGGGCACTGGCCGGAAGGAGCGGCGCTCTACGTCCATCAGCAACTGGATCTCAGCGCGCATCGCCAGCATAACAGTAATTTGTCCATATTCTTTGTTACCGGGTCTGGCGACCAGTCTGCGCGCAACTTCGCGCTGCAACATGAGCACGGCCGTGCGCAGGTGGTCAACTTCCAGCAGCGCCTTAAAAAGAAACGGCGCCGTTATGTTATAGGGCAGGTTGCCAACGACAAAGAGCTTTTGGCGCTCTCCATCCGCCGCCATATCGCCCCAATCCAACTGCAAGATATCCGCTTCTACTAGCTCGAATGAGCTGTCGGAAAATGCTTCTCGCATCATGGCGGCGAGGTCCCTGTCGATCTCCACCGCTGTAAGCCGGCCCAGTTTACTCAACAATTTGCGCGTCAGTGCACCGCGGCCGGGACCGACTTCGACCACCTTATCACCCGGCGCGGGCTCGACAAAGCCAATAATTCGATCGACGGCGCTGCGATCAACTAAAAAGTGCTGTCCAAAGCGCTTGCGCGCTCGATGTCCTCCGCCGCTGAAAGCCATTTAGGCAGCGCGGCCGGCGCGTCGCAAACAGCGCCACAGATCGCTGAGCACCAGTTGAAGACTCGCATTGCGCTCCATTGCTTCAGCGGCGCGATCGATCTCCAACATGGCGCGTTCGATAGAGTCGCCGTCCAGCGCGTTTCCCACCCGTGCACAGTACGCGCTGCGATCGACCATGGTACCCGCTCCGTCCCGCGCGTGGTGCAATAGAAAAACGTCGCGCAGATACAGCGCACATAGTTCCAAAAACTGGTCTTGCAGCGGTCGGTCGCCCGCCAGCTCTTCCACCGTGTCCCAGTATACCGCATCCTCACAGCGCAGTCCGGCCTCGATAAACTGCTCCACTCGATCGCGGGTTTCATCCCATGCGCCCGTTGCCGCAGCGCGGGCCCGCTGCACGCTGCCCCCTCCCAAGCGCACCCCCAGCTCCAACGCTGGGCCGGTCACGCGCATGGCCTCTAGCTCAGCGCGCACGACCTGCGCACTCAGGGGGCGCAGAGCCAGACGCTGACAGCGCGACAGAACCGTTGGCAGCATGCGTTCGGGCGCCGATGACACCAGTATCAAAAGAGAATCAGCCAGGGGTTCTTCTAGAATTTTCAGCAGCGAATTGGCGCCGGCCGGGTGCATGCGCTCGGCGGCAAAGATCACCGCGACTTTGCGTCCGCCCGCGCTAGGCGCATAGCTCATATCGCGCTGCATCTGGCGCAGCTGCTCTATGGCGATATTGGTCTGCCCTCCGAGCTCACCTCCGCTCAGATAGTCTTGCGCCGCCGCGCGTATTTCTTGCGGATCGAGTGATTTGCGCCCGCGCTTGGCACGCAGAGGCAAAAGAAAATGGAGGTCGGGGTGGGAGCCGCCTGCCATCTGGCGGCACGACGGACACGCACCGCAGGCGAGCATGCGCTGCTCTGCGCAGAGCAGCGCACCGGCTAGGGCCAGGGCAAATTGGCGCTTGCCCACACCCTCGGGGCCACACAGCAGTATGGCATGAGGAATGCGCCCCGAGCGAAGCCACGCCTCGGCAATCGCCCGAGCGCGCTCTTGACCGACGACCGATTCAAACGCCAAAGGACTAACCCCTTCTCAATGCCGCACTGCCCTTTGGCGGGTCAGTAGACGGACTTAAACCAGACTTGTCTCGTCGTCCAAGTCGAAGAAATGCGCCTTGTCGACTTCTACCGCCAGTTTTACCGTCTGCTCAACCTCCGGCATATGGCGCGGATCTATGCGCGCAACAAAAGCGGACTTGCCCGTTGTCAGATTGAGGAAGACTTCGTTGCCCATCGGTTCAACGACCTCGACTTTGGCCTCTATTTCCACCGTATCAACGTCGCGCGCCATCGTGTCGGGGTCGTGAATATCTTCGGGGCGAATCCCCATGATGACCTCCCGATCCGCATGGCCGTTCAATTTGTCGGTGTAGCTGGCGGGAAGAGCGATCTTGAGGTGCCCTTCATCAAATACCAATCCACTGCCGTTGGCCACCAGTTTACCGCGAATAAAGTTCATTGAAGGACTGCCGATAAAGCCGGCTACAAACTGATTAACCGGCTCGTTATACAGGCTGAGCGGTGCATCGATCTGCTGAATTTTGCCGTCTTTCATAACGACGATGCGGTCCCCCATCGTCATGGCTTCGGTCTGGTCGTGCGTCACGTAAATCATCGTGGCCTCGAGCCGCGTGTGCAGCTTGCTGATCTCAGCGCGCATCTGGACGCGCAGTTTGGCATCGAGATTGGACAGCGGCTCGTCAAAGAGAAAGACCTTGGGCTTGCGCACGATGGCGCGCCCGACGGCCACGCGCTGGCGCTGACCGCCCGACAGGGCCTTGGGCTTGCGCTCGAGCAGTTCTTGGATGCCGAGGATATCGGCTGCTTCCTGGACGCGCGCATCGATCTCGTCCTTGGGATATTTCCGCAGCTTAAGTCCGAAAGCCATATTCTGGTACACCGTCATATGCGGATAGAGCGCGTAGTTTTGGAAGACCATGGCGATATCGCGATCTTTCGGCGGTATATCGTTGACCAGCGTGCCGTCTATGTAAATTTCGCCCGCGCTTATTTCCTCTAAACCGGCGATCATGCGCAGCGTCGTGGACTTTCCGCAGCCCGAAGGACCAACGAGGACGACGAATTCCTTGTCTTTGATCTCGATGTCCGCACCGTCCACCGCCACGACATCTTTATCGTATACTTTGCGCACACTTTTGAGAATGACCTCGGCCATCGCGCCTCTCCCGCTTCCGTTAGTGTGAAATACGCGTCTATTTTGCCCAGAAGAGCATAATAAATTAAGACAATATTGACAACAATTCTACGCCAGACACAGCGCGAGTTCAAGTCCATCCTCGCGCGGCTCGTCGTAGTAGCGTTCCATCCTTTTTCGCTGTGCAAACCCTAGCTTCCGATACAGCGCCAACGCCGCCGCATTGCCGGCGCGCACTTCCAAGGTGCACGTTGCACATCCGCGTCGTGCCGCTTCGCCTAGCGCGTAGCGCAGCAGGGCTTCACCTATGCCGCAGCGACGACTGGTCGGCGCGACAGCCATACTCGCTAGGTGAAAGCTGCGGTCTTCTACATGGCCGAGGGCATAGGCCACCAACGCGTCCCGAGCGACGACGCCCATGCACAGAGCATGCTCATCGGACAGCACCGCGCGAAAGTGGTCAACGGGCCAAGGCTGGGCAAACGAGTCGCACTCGACCCCGCTGACGGCGGCTAAATGGGAGCATTGGAGATGAACAAACGACCACGCCGATTGCACCGGTCGATGCCCTAGCTCAAAGCGGCTTTTTTGTGGAAATAGCTGCATCGGGCGCGCGCAAATAGTCGGGCTCGATCGCATCCAGATCCGCTACTTCACCCCGCTCGAACAGCTCCCAGGCGAGCGCGCCCACTGCCGCCGCATGTGGCCGGGCACAGTGAAACGGCACGCGACGAGCCTCGGGAGTGGCATCAATTAAGGCCGAGTAGGCGTCGGCCCCATCGCCGATGTAGAGCGTGCGCTGGCCCGCCCGTTCGGCGACCAACACGCTTGGATCAACCGCCCGAGGAGCTGCCAACTCAACGGGCAAGCCGCCGGAATTATCGTACAAACCCGCATAGACCTGCTCTTTACGCGCATCGAGCAGCGCGCACACCGGATCGGCAACACAGGGCAAGCCGGCCGCCAGTGCCGCCAGCGTCGAAACCGCCACGAGCGGCTTGTCGTCGACAAGACACAGGCCCTTGGCCGCGGCCAGGCCGATGCGAACGCCCGTAAACGATCCGGGGCCGGAGGTGACGCCGATGGCCGCAAGGTCTGCAACAGAGCAACCGGCCATACCACAGGCGTGCTCTATTTCCGCAAAGAGCTGCTGCGAATGCTGCAAGCCGATATCAAAATAGCGGCTGACCACCACGCGCTCACGCGCTACCAGAGCGACGCTACCCACCTGCGTCGACGTGTCGATCCCGAGTATCAAAGTAGACCCAGCTGACCATTTTCCGATGTGTTCGGCACCTCCATGCCCAGGTGCTGATAGGCGCGCGGCATAACCACGCGCCCGCGGGGCGTCCGTTTGACAAAGCCCTCTTTTATTAGGTATGGCTCGACGACTTCTTCAAGCGTCTCTTCCTCTTCGCCAATCACCGCCGCCAGATTACTCAATCCCACTGGACCGCCGTTGAATTTCTCAATAATGGCTCGCAGCAGGCTCAAATCCATCTCGTCGAGACCAACTCGATCGACGTTGTGCACGCTCAACGCCTCTTCGACGATATGAGCATCTACGACACCCGAACCTTCTACCTGAGCATAGTCGCGCGCGCGGCGCAGCCAGCGCTTGGCAATGCGCGCTGTACCGCGCGAGCGACGCGCAACTTCTAACGCCCCCTCTTCATCAAGCGAAAAACCGAGCAGATGGGCGTCGCGGCTGACAATCTGCGCCAGTTCTTCCACCGCGTAATAGTCCAGGTGGGCCGATATGCCAAAGCGCGCGCGCATCGGCGAAGTGAGCAGCCCCTGCCGCGTCGTTGCGCCAATCAACGTAAACGGTTCGAGCGGCACGCTAACCGAACGAGCCGCTGGCCCCTGGTCGATCATGATGTCGATTTTATAGTCCTCCATTGCCGAGTAGAGGTATTCTTCTACGACGCGGTTGACCCTGTGCACTTCG
Organism: Gemmatimonadota bacterium; assembly: GCA_038128265.1. Taxonomy (GTDB): domain Bacteria; phylum Latescibacterota; class UBA2968; order UBA8231; family UBA8231. The sequence continues at coordinate 4,716 of JAYPJE010000062.1, read as the reverse complement.
TCTATAAACAGCACATCTCTGGGGCCCAACGCGGTCAGCACGCCGGCCAAGTCAGTTGGTCGGTCGAGCAGGGGACCAGATGTTTCGTGGATATCGACGCCCAGTTCGCGCGCTACGACGTGGGCCAGCGTGGTCTTGCCAAGGCCGGGCGGTCCGTGCAGCAGCACGTGGTCCATGGCCTCGGATCGCTGTTTGGCCGCTTCAATGGCGATGCGCAGCTGCTTCTTGGTCTTTTCTTGCCCCAGCATCTCCTTGAGAGATGTCGGGCGCAGCGTCGTATCAAACTCTCGATCCTCGCCGTCGGCTCCGGGATCAATCGGGCGATCTACCATGGCAATAGCATGCGCCGCTAGCGCTCCTTGAGGGCAAACTTAATCAACTGCTGCACGGTTAAATCGCCACCGTGACGTTCGGTTGCTTTGCGCACGGCCTGGCGCGCTTCGGAAGGGGACATGCCCAGCGCCATAAGCGCCATGGCGGCTTCTTCACTCGTAGCTGTGCCAGTGGCGCCTCCTTCGGCACCGCCCGCCGCCGGCGCATCCACGCTGATCTTGTCGCGCAGATCGAGCACCAAGCGCTCTGCCGTGCGCTTGCCTATGCCCTTTATGCTAGTCAACTCGCTCACGCGTTCGTTGGCAATGGCCTCTTGCAAATCGCGCAGCGACATTCCAGACAGCACGGTCAATGCCAAGCTGGGCCCTATGCCCGATACGCCGATGAGCATCTCAAATACCGCGCGCTCGTTTTCGTCGGCAAAGGCGAAGAGTTCCATGCGATCCTCGCGCACGTGCATATGCGTGAAGAGGCGCACGTCGCCCTCTAATGGGGGCAGCTGGTCGTATGTGACCAATGAGATCGACACACCATAGCCGACACCACCCACATCAATAACGGCTTGCATGGGTGCCTTAAAAGCCAGTTTTCCGCGCAAATAGGAAATCATATTCAACGAGAACTCACGCGTGTATTAGCGACGCACTACGCGTTTGAGAAGCGCTTCGACTTCGGGCCGACGCGCCTTTTGCATGCCCTGCAAAGCCACGTCGGGACGGCGCAGATGACAAAGGGCAATGGCCAACGCGTCCGATGCATCGAGCGGCGCTGGCAGCTCGCGCAATCCCAACAGGCGCGCTACCATAAATTGGACCCGCTCTTTGCTGGCCCGACCGTTGCCCGCCACCGACTTCTTAACCGATGCGGGCGTATAGTGTTCGACGGGCAAATCCGCCTGCCGCAGGGCCAGCAGCAGCACCCCGCGCGCCTGTCCGAGTTTGGCTGCGGCGTCGGCGTCCTTGCCAAAAAACGTGCTTTCGATGGCCGCTTCTTGTGGAGCAAACTCGCTCAGCACTTCCCGCATTCGATCGTATATGAAGACCAGGCGATCTTCAAAGGCGAGCCCCGTCTTGGGACGAATGCAGCCACAGTCTATGTACCGGCATTGGCGCCTGTCGTACTCGATCACCCCGTACCCCGTGCTCGTGCTGCTGGGGTCGACGCCAACGACTAGCACAGAGCGCACTCACGCCAGCAGTGCGACGCCCCCATCAGGCCTGCGCCATTAGCTGCTGCAGCGCATCTTCCTGGAGATCGAAGTTTGAATACACCTTTTGCACGTCGTCTAGATCTTCCAATGCCTCGAGCAGGCGAATTATTTTTTCGGCCTGGTCTCCCTGCACTTCGAGGACGTTCTCGCTTTTGGGCATCCACGCCAGCGAAGCCTGTCCAAACTCGATTCCACCCTCTTCCAGCGCCTTCTTCACCGCTTCAAAATCAGTTACGGGCGCAACGACTTCGTGTATTTCGTCGCCATCCTGAATATCTTCGGCACCAGCGTCCATAACGGCCATTAGCAAATCGTCTTCGCCGATGCGCTCTTTTGCCACCTCCAGCACGCCCTTCTGTTCAAACATCCACGCCACCGAACCGCTCTCACCAAGGTTGCCGTTGTACTTGGTGAAGGCGTGGCGCACTTCCGATACGGTGCGGTTGCGGTTGTCGGTCAGCGTCTCGACGATGACGGCTACGCCACCGGGCCCATAGCCTTCAAAAAGACCCTCCTCGTACACCGCGCCTTCCTCTTCGCCTGTGCCGCGCTTGACGGCGCGCTCAATCGTCGTCAGCGGCATATTGGCCGCCTTGGCATTTTGTATCGCAGTGCGCAGGCGCACATTGGCATTTTCGTCCCCGCCCCCATCGCGCGCAGCCACCGTTATTTCGCGAATAATCTTCGTAAAAATCTTGCCGCGCTTGGCGTCATTAGCACCCTTTTTGCGCTTGATGGTACTCCATTTGGAGTGGCCAGACATAGGAAGCTCCTTGGGCAGAACGTACCGTTATTTTGCGTGAATCCGTATTCAAAGAAAAGTTAAAACAATAGAAAAATCAAATAGCTATATGCGCTTAGGCACAAAGCAAAAGGAGTGGTTGTTCTGTCGACAACCACTCCTAATTACAGGCGAAAAGATATGCCATCACCGCGCTAGGCCGCTTCCTTTTCCTTCTTGGACGCTTCTACCACCTTGGCCATAATATCGCCGGGAACGTCTTCATATCGCTCAAATTTCTGCGTGTGGAATCCCTTGCCGTGCGTCATAGAACGCAGGTTGGTAGCGTAGCGATCGATCTCGGCCAGCGGCGCTTCGGCGTGAATAACCTGAAAATGCCCGTCCGCATCCATTCCGCTTATGCGACCGCGGCGCGACGAAAGATCGCCCATTACATCGCCCATATACTCTTCGGGCACCGTAATTTCCAAGCTATAAATCGGCTCCAACAAAATGGGCTTGGCCTTTAGAAAGGCATCTTTAAACGCGTTGGAACCCGCAATTTTAAACGATACTTCATCAGAGTCGACGGCGTGATACTTGCCGTCTAACACCGTAACGCCAACGTCTATGACGTTGTAGCCGGCCACGGGGCCCACTTCTAGCGTCTCTACAATTCCCTTCTCTATGGCCGGAATAAAGTTACTGGGAATGTTGCCGCCGACGACTTTGCTCTCGAATCCAAAGCCCTCGCCGCGTTCCCGCGCGCTTATGTTGAGCGCGACTTCGCCAAACTGGCCGCGGCCGCCTGACTGTTTTTTGTGTCTGTAATTGCCATCGGCATGGCCGCGGATGGTCTCTCGGTAGGGAATGCGCGGCGGTTCCATATCCACTTCTACCCCGAATCGCTCGCGCAGGCGTTTGACGATGGTTTCCAAGTGCAATTCGCCCTGTGCCTGTAGGAGCGATTGGCGAATTTCACCGTCAAAGCGCATGATAAAGCTGGGATCTTCTTCGTGCAGTTGGGCGAAACCCGTCGCCATGCGATCTTCCCCGCCTTTGTCCTTGGCGCTGATCGCAACGCGAATCAGCGGTTCGGGATACTCAATGCCGGGCATGTGCACGCCGCTCCCCTTGGCGCACAGGGTATTGCCCGTATGCGTGTCTTTCAGCTTGACCAGGGCGATGATATCGCCCATCTGCGCATGCTCTATTTCCGTGCGTTTATTGCCACATAGGTGGTAGACCTGCCCAATGCGCTCATTGAGATTTCTGCTGCTATTCTGCACTTCGTCGCCGTGTTTCATCGTTCCTGCAAAAAGCCGCACTAGGCTCAATTCACCCACGTGTTGCTCGACGAGCGTTTTAAACACCAGCGCGGCCAATGGACCGTCGGTGGCCATTTCTACCGCTTCGCCATCGTCGCGTTGGTAGGCGAGGCCGGGCGCTTCTAAGGGCGATGGGAAGTAGTCGGCAATCCCCTGCATCAATAGGTCGACACCCACATTGTTGTAGGCATCGCCAAAAAATGTGGGAAATAGATTTTGCTGCCTGACGGCTTTGCCTAATCCGGCGACCAACTCGTCGCGACTCAACTCGCCCTCGCTAAAATACTTTTCCATCAGCTCTTCGTCGGTTTCAGCCACCGACTCTACGAGCTGTTCGTGCAAACCCGCAGCAGCGTCTTGCCAGTCCGCTGGTATATCGCTTTCTGCCCCTTTGCCATCGGCGTAGGTATACAGCTTCATTCCCACAATATCGATAATCTGACTAAATCCTTCGCCGAGATTTACCGGCATCTGCAATGCCACCACTTCGCGGCCAAAACGCTCTCTCAGAGATTCTACTAACTCTTCAGCATCGCCTTCGAAGCGATCGGCTTTATTGATAAACAGCAGGCGCGGCAAGCGGTACTGAACGGCAAAATTCCACGTGCGCTCCGTGCCAATTTCGGCACCCGTCGTCGCGTCAATCACCGAAACAGAACCATCGGCTACGCGCATTGCGGCCTGCGCTTCTGGAATAAAGTCCGCGTATCCCGGCGTATCCATCAAGTTGAAGTTCCAATCCTGCCACTGACCATTTATGAGGGATATCTTCAACGATATTTGCCGTTCAATTTCGCCACTATCGTAATCGGACAGCGTTGTTCCATCTTCGACCCGTCCCAAGCGGTTGACGAGACCCATATTGAAGGCAAATGCCTCCGACAGAGCCGTCTTGCCAGCACCGCTATGTCCACACAGCGCAATATTGCGGATCTTATCACTGGTATAAGCCATAATGGAAACTCCTTTCCCGGAGAAAGAGCTTCAAACGCATGGATACAATCGCGAAGGGACGGTTATCTTACTGCGGTATTTATCCATTGTCAAGTTTTACGAAAAATGCAAAAGCGAATCCGCCGGGAGGGAAATAAAAAAGACGCCCGCCCAAAAAATAGGGCAGTCGG